>NZ_JACHDP010000001.1:1913053-2550738 GCF_014201145.1 Micromonospora parathelypteridis | reverse complement strand
CCGGCGTACCCGCGTCGGAACCGCCACCACGGCGGCGCCGACGGCGGCGCGGCTTCGACGGCTCGCCCTCGGACGCGACGGCCGGCTCGGTGGGACCGGCGTCGGTGGAGATCACCGCGGTCGGCTCGCCCGCGACCGCATCGCCGGCCCGGCGGCGACGCCGACGGCGCGGGGTACGGGTGCCTTCCTCGGCGGCGTCGCCGACGGGCGCCTCGGCGACGGCTGGCGTGCCGGCGTCGGAGCGGTCACGACGGCCGTCGCCCCGACCACGGCGCTCGCCGCGGCCTTCGCCCCGGCTCTCACCGCGTCGGCCGCCCCGAGGGCCGCTGTCGCCCCGGCGGGAGCGCGTCGTCCCACCCAGATCCTCTTCGATCTCGGCGGACAGCCCGGCGCGGGTGCGCTCGGCGGTGGGCAGCGTGCCGCTGACCTCGGTGGAGATGTGCAGGTCGGTGTAGAGGTGCGGCGACGTGTGGTACGTCTCCGGCGGCTCGGGCATCTCCAGACCGAGGGTCTTGTCGATGATCCGCCAGCGCGGCATGTCGTCCCAGTCGACGAAGGTCACCGCGACACCCGTCGCGCCCGCCCGGCCGGTACGGCCGATCCGGTGGGTGTAGGTGTCCTGGTCTTCCGGGCAGTCATAGTTGATCACGTGCGTGACGCCGGTGACGTCGAGCCCTCGGGCCGCCACATCGGTGGCGACCAGAATGTCGATCTTGCCGGCCCGGAAGGCCCGCAGCGCCCGCTCGCGGGCACCCTGGCCGAGGTCACCGTGCACCGCGGCAACCGCGAACCCGCGGAAGTCGAGGTCCTCGGCGACCCGGTCGGCGGCCCGCTTGGTACGGGTGAAGATCATGGTCAACCCGCGCCCCTCGGCCTGGAGGATGCGCGCCACCACCTCGACCTTGTTCATCGAGTGGGTGCGGTAGACCAGCTGCTGGGTCTGCGGCGACGGGCCGGTCTCGGCGGTGTGCCCGGCGTGGATCGTCATCGGCTGACGCAGGAAGCGCCGGGACAGGGTGACGATCGGGTCCGGCATGGTGGCCGAGAAGAGCATCGTCTGGCGGTCTTCCGGAAGCATCGCCAGGATCTTCTCGACGTCGTCGAGGAAGCCCAGGTCGAGCATCCGGTCGGCCTCGTCGAGAACGAGTGCGTGCACCCGGTCCAGTCGGAGGTGCTTCTGCTTCTGCAGGTCCATCAGCCGGCCGGGGGTGCCGACCAGGATCTCCACGCCCTTGCGCAGCGCGTCGATCTGCGGCTCGTACGCCACGCCGCCGTAGATCGGCAGCACCCGGACGCCTCGCGTCCGGCCAGCGGCGGCCAGATCCTTGGCGACCTGGATGCCCAGCTCGCGGGTGGGGACGACGACCAGTGCCTGGGGGACGCCGTCGCTGCCCTCGCCCGGTGCGAAGACCCGGTCGAGCAGCGGGACGCCGAAGCCGAGGGTCTTGCCGGTGCCGGTGGGCGCCTGACCGATCAGGTCGACGCCGCGCAGCGCGATCGGGATCGCGTACTCCTGGATGGCGAAGGCGCGGGTGATGCCGGCCGCGGCCAATGCCTCGACGGTCTCGGCACGGGCGCCGAGTGCGGCGAACGTGGGGGCCTCCGGTCGAACCGGGGCTGTGGGGGCCAGTTCCTGGCCGTCCATCAAATCTTGAGTCAGCTCGCTCATGTGGATGTGGGGGTGCCCTCTCGTGGGTGCGCCCGTCATGTCCTCAGGGCGCGATCGGTGTGACGCGGGCCACACGGTCGGCGGCAGATTGCCGAGCCGGACCGGGCCGCACGCGCGCCGCGGGCTGAGCTTCGATCAGATCGGCGCCCACGGCAACTGCTCCATGCTACCTGAACAGGCATGGCCCCGTCCCGATTCCCAGCCGGCCAGGCGCCACGCGGGGGCAAGGATTATGATCTGCATCACACGATCGGTGAGGGCGGGGGGCGTCCTCGGCGACGCGATGACCGACGAGTCATCCGAGCGGTCGCCGATGCGCGGGAAGTGCCGAGGGGTCGGCCGAGCGGGCCGCGCTCACCGCGCGCGGGTGGCCGGGCCGACGTGCCGGGGCTGTGCGGGAGGCCCGCCGCCGCGCACACCACGCGGATGACCGCCGTCGGAATGACGAACCGGCCACCCGGGCGAGTCGGGCCCGGCACCGGCCTGCGGCAGGTGGGTCGACGCCGACCTGCCGCGATGGCCGGACCGGTCAGCGGACGGTGAAACCGACCGACCGGGGCGACGCCTCGGCGATCTCGACGTAGGCGACCTTCTCGACCGGAACGATGACCCGCCGGCCCTTCTCGTCGGTCAGGGAGAGCGTGCCGCCGTTACCGGCGAAGGCGTCGGTCACGATCTGCTCGATCTCGGCCGGCGACTGAGCGCTGTCCAGTACCAGCTCACGCGGCGCGTACTGCACGCCGATCTTGACCTCCACTGTGCCTCCTCAACTGGGGCGAAAGAACCGCCCTGCGAAGGCTATCCGATCACGGGGTCGGCGGTCAGGCTGACTCACCTTGCAGCGGGAAGCTCGCGATGCCCCGCCAGGACAGCGCGGCCACCAACGCCTCGGCCTCGGCCTTCGGCACCTGCCGGCCTCCGGCCAGCCAGAACTGGGCGGCCGTCTCCGCCGCGCCGACCAGCCCGGAGGCGAGCAACTCGGCGTGCGCCCGGCTCACCCCGGTGTCCGAGATGATGGTGTCGGTGATCGCCGCGATGCAGCCCTGCTCGACCCGCTCCACCCGCTGCCGCACCGCCGGGTCGTTGCGCAGATCCGACTCGAAGACGAGGCGGAACGCCTCACTCTCGTGGTCGACGAAGTCGAAGTACGCCCGCACCGAGGCGCCGACCCGTTCCTTGTTGTCGCTGGTGCCGCGCATGGCGTCGTGCACCTTAGCGACGATGGCGTCACAGTGCGTGTCGAGCAGCGCCAGGTAGAGATCCATCTTTCCGGGAAAGTGTTGGTAGAGCACCGGCTTCGAGACCCCGGCCCGCTCGGCGATGTCGTCCATCGCGGCGGCGTGGTAACCCTGCGCGACGAACACCTCCTGCGCCGCAGCGAGGAGCTGCTTTCGGCGCGCGGAGCGGGGCAGGCGGGTGGGCCGGCCAGCGGTCTGTGCACCGTTCCCCGCAGCGGTCATGGGATCCTCCGAGTTCTCCGTACGAGCCGGCATTTTCCCCCCAGACCGGGCGAAGCCCGTGACCCCCGTCGTGGAAATGGCCCGCCGCTGTAACTTATCGCCACTCTCGGCACACGGTAGCCTCAGCGAGGGCGACCAAGGAGCGCGCGGTGAGTGAAACAGGGCAACCCGGAGCCGCCACCCCGGGAGAGCACGGTGACGGAGCGGGTCAGCACGACGACCCGGGCCGTCCCGTCAGCGGGTGGGCGCCCCCGGCGGGTGGGTGGCCACGAGCCGCCGATCGTGAGGATGCCCGGGACGAGGCGCCACGCTGGCAACCCGACCCCGCGTCCGGCTGGCGCACCTCTTCCACCCGTCATGGCGACCTGCCGCCGCCCCTGGTCGGGCTGCCGGGTGACCTCGATCCGCCGGCCCGCGCCAACGGCCACCACGCCAACGGCCACCACGCCAACGGCGTGCACCACCCGGACGAGACCAACGGCGTTCGCCGTCCCGGTCTCGAACCACCCGCAGGACGCCCCACGCCGGTGAGCGCGCCGCCCGGGCTGCCTGCGGAGGGTCGACCCGAGGCGACCAGCGACCGGCTGGTGGTGCCCGCCCAACGACCCGTACCTTCGCTGGAACAGGGGGGCGGCGAGCCCGACACGGGCCCCGCCAAACGCTCCAGCGCCGATCCGGCCGCCGCGCACCGGGCTCGCTGGGCCGAGCCCGGGTTGCCCACCTCGGCGCCGCCGGCCGTCCAGGTGCCGCCCGTCGGCACCGCCGCGTCGGGTTTCGAGGTGCCGCCCGGCTTCCACGCGCCGACCAGCGAGCGGCTGGCCGCCGACGAACCTCCGGCCGTGCCACGCGACTGGCGGGACCCACAGCCACCGGGGGGCCCGGCAACGCCGGGACGCACCGGACCGGCCGGGCACGCCGACGCGACCGAGCCGGGTCGCGCCGCCGAAAGCTCCCGGCCAGGAGAATCGCGCCGTGCCGGTGACGCGCCTCGTGCCGGAGAATCGTCGGCCATCGAGCCGGACTGGTCGGGGCCGAGCTGGAACCGCCCGAGTTGGGGTGGCGGATGGGCCCCGCCCTGGTCCCGTCAGGACGACGAGTCGGCTGGCGCCACGTCGCGGGACGAGTCCCCGCCGGGCTGGGTCGCCGAGCCCAACCAGCCGTACGAGCCGGTGCGCGCCGACCCGCCCCACCCCTACGAATCGACCCGGGGCGAGTCGCTGTCCGATGCCGCGCCGGTGCGCCCCGCCGAACCAACCAGCGCGCCGCCGTCCGACCGTCCGTCCTGGGCGGCACCGGCTGCCGTGCCGCCTGCTGATCGCCCGCTCCGGGCCGCCGACGCGGACCCGCCTCCCACCAGTGGCCCGCCGGCGTCGTCAGGCATGACACCACCGGTCGTCGAACGCCCCACCTGGGCCGGTGGTCCGACGCCGAGCAGTGGCCCGCCCGCCGAGCGGCCGACCTGGGCTGGCGGTCCGACGCCGACCAGTGGCCCGCCCGCCGACCGGCCGGCCTGGGCCGGCGGCTCGACGCCGACCAGCGCACCCCGTCTTGAGCGGCCGTCCTGGGCTGGCGGAGCCGACTCCGAGCCGACCAGCGCTCCGCCGGTTCGGCCGTCCTGGGCCGGTGGGTCGGAGTCGTCGACGAGCGTTCCGCCGGTTCGGCCTTCTTGGGCCGGTGGGTCCGAGGCGTCGACGAGCGTTCCGCCGGTGAGGCCGTCCTGGGCCGGGGGATCCGATCCGGCGCCAACCAGTTCCCCGCCGACGCGCCCCTCCTGGGCCGCCAGCTCGGCGTCGGCCGACGGGCCACCTGCTGCGCCAACGGCGCCACCTGCCGCGCCACCCCCGGCGCCGGCCGGGCCACCTCCCACGTTGGCCGACGCGCCACCGGCTCCGGCGGGCCCGCCCCTGGTGGCGGAGCGCCCCTCCTGGGTGAGCGGTGCGTCCACCACCCCGGCGAGTGCCGCCCGTGCCGAGCGGCCGGACTGGTCCGAGGGTCGCATCCCCCCGGCCGCCGCGGAGCGCCCGTCCTGGGCGGCGAGCCAGTCGGCGAGCCGACCCCTCGGGGGCGACGCGAGCGAGACGCCCGGTATGCCACGGCCCGAGATCCGGCCGGCCGCGCCGTTCCGACTCCGGCCGGCGACACCCGAATCGCCCGGGCCGTCGCCCGTCGATCCACCGCGCGCACCCGTGTCGACAAACGCCCCGTCCTCCGCCGAGGGCACGTCGTCCTCCAGCGGAGCGGTCCCACCCCCCGCCACGATGGGGTCCGATCGCCGCGACCGGCCCACGTCCGCGTCCACCTCCCCCTACGCGGCTCGCCGATCCGCCCCCGACCTGACGTCGCCGACCGACCCGGCCGACGACGCCCGCCAACCGGACCCGAGGGCGGTGGTGTTGCCGCAACGCGTCCCCGCGGAACCGGACGTGCCCGTCGTGCCGGAACCGCCAGCCGTGGAGCCACCCGCCGAAACCCCGGAGCGCGCCCGCATCGCCACCCACCTCCGCCGTGAGGACGAGCCAGCCCCACTGCGGGAGCGCCCCGAGGGGTTCGACGTCAACGCCATCCTGGACGCCGTTCGGGAGGTCGCCGGTGTCCGCGACGCGGCGCTGCGCCGCACCCCGGCAGGGGCGCACAGTCTGCGACTGGACCTGGCCGACGGCGCCGACCCGGCCGAGGTGAGCCGACAGGTGGCCCGGCTGCTCCAGGAGCGGATGGGGCTGGCCGCCGCCCCACAGAACGTGCCCGGCCTGCCCACCACCCCACCCCCGCCGGTACGCCGTCGCGTGGCCGAGCCCCGAACTGCCGAGCCCCGACCTGTCGAGCCCCGACCTGCCGATCGGCGTACCGCGGAGCCCCAGGGCACGACCCCGCGCGATGCCGGTGCCGACCCGCGTACCGGCGAGATCCGGGCGGCCGAGTCGACAGCGGTCGGTCGACCGTCCGGTGGTCCGGCGGAGGCCACGCCGGCAGACCCCGAGCAGTGGACCGGCACGGACACCTCGCGCCGTCGCCGGCCGAACGCGCCGCACCGGGGTCGGGCCACCGTCGAGGAACCGGGATCGGTCTCCGCCGCCCCGGCCGGTGCCGCAACCGGCAGCCCGGCGACGCTCGGGACGTCGTACTCCGGTGGTCAGGTGACCACGACGGAGTCGGCGCCGTCCCGACCGCTGGACACCGGCGGCACGCCGGGTCCGCGGGTGGTCATCGACCATGTGCAGGTCAGCACCTTCGGCCTGGACGCCAACGTGGAGGTCCGGCTGCTGGCCGATGGCGAAAGCGCCTCCGGGTACGCCACCGGGCCGGCCGTGGACGGCTACGTGCTGCGGCTCTGCGCGGTGGCGGCGGCCGCCGCCGTGGACGAGCTGCTGCGTGGCGCCGACAACGCCGAGCGGGGGCGCTGCTTCGTCGAGCACGCGGCGGTGGTGCCGTTCGGCAACTGCGAAGTCGCCACCGTGGTGGTGCTGCTCGTCTGTGAGGGCTGGGTCGAGCAGCTCGCCGGTTCGGCCCTGGTCGCCGGTGATCCGCGGCAGGCGGTGGTCCGGGCGACGCTCGCGGCGGTGAATCGTCGGCTGGAGGCGCTGCTGTCCTGAGTGGTCCGGGGCAGACTGTATTGATGAAGCGTGCCACCCTCTGGCCGGACCATCTGCTCCCCGATGACCAGGTCCCGCCGCCGTGGCCAGGCCGGGAGGTTCGCCTCGACGGCCTGGTCACGTACGTGCGGGACACCCCGGCCACCGCCAGCGGCGCGGAGCCGGCGCTGTACGTGCACGGGCTGGGTGGGTCGTCGCAGAACTGGACCGACCTGGCCGGGCTGCTCGCCGACCGGCTGGACGGTCAGGCCATCGACCTGCCCGGCTTCGGCCGCAGCGAGCCGGGCCCCCGCTACACCATCCCGGCTTTCGCGGATCTGGTCGTCCGCTGGATCGAGCACTCCGGTCGGGGCCCCGTGCACCTGTTCGGCAACTCGCTGGGCGGCGCGGTCACGGTCCAGGTCGCCGGGTCCCGGCCGGACCTGGTCCGTACCCTCACGCTGATCTCCCCGGCGCTGCCGTTCCTGGATTTCCGCCGCTCCCTGCAGGGGCGGATGCTGCCGGTGCTCGCCATTCCCAGGGGTGAACGGTTGGTCGCCCGACGGCTCACCCAGCTTCCCCCGGAGGTGATGGCCGAGCAGGTGTTGGAGGCCTGCGTCGCCGACCTTAGCCGGATCTGCGCGCAGCGCCGGGCCGAGGCGCTGGAGGAGATCCGGGTGCGCTACGAGGCGGAGCACTACGCCGCCGCGTACGTCCGGACGTTCCGCGGGCTGGTCTCCAGTTTCCTGCGGGCGTACCTGCCGGGGCCGGGTTCGCTGTGGCGCCTCGCCGCGTCGGTGCGCGCACCGACCCTGGTGGTGGGCGGCCGACAGGATCGCCTGGTCGACGTGCGCGTCGCGCCGCAGACCGCCCGGGTCATCCGGGACAGCCGGTTGATGATGCTCGACGGCGTCGGTCACGTGGCGCAGCTGGAAGTTCCCCGCCTGGTCGCCCGGGCGGTGGTCGGCCTGCTCGCCGAAACGGGGGACACCGTCGGGCGGTCTGATCTGGCAGGCTGAGCCGGATGCCCAGCTCAGCCCGCCGCCCTGTTCGCCGTCAGCGGCGCTTCGCCCTGCTCGCCCAACTGGTGGCGGTGGTGTTGGCGGTCGGCGCGGTGGTGACCGTGATCGCCGAAGGACCGGGTGGCCGCCCCGGCGCCGACCAGTTGGCCGCCGAGGAGGTCGCCACGCTGCCGCCGCTGGTGGCCGCGCCGTTGCCGCCGTCGGTCAGCCCGTCGCCCTCCGACTCGGTGCCGTCCAGCCCGCCCCCGGTGCTGCGGGTGTCCGGCGCGGTCCCGAGCGCCGGCACGGGGACGTTCGGCTACGACGCGCGTTCCGGCCCGGTGCTGGGTCGCGCGGGTGAGCTGCGGCGTTACCGGGTCGCGGTGGAGTCGGGCAGCAACGAGGACGCCGCAGACTTCGCGCAGGCGGTGCAGACGGCGCTCGCCGGGCCGGGTAGCTGGGTCGACAGCGGCAGGCTGCGGCTGCAGCAGGTGCCGGGGGACGCGCCCCGCGACTTCACCGTCTACCTGGCCACCGCCCGCACTGCGGGTCGGATGTGCGCCGATGGTGGGGTGGACATCCGGATCGGGGGTCGGCCGTACACGTCCTGCCGCGCGCCCGGCCAGGTGATCATCAATCTGGATCGGTGGCGGCTGTCCGTGCCGCACTTCGTCTCGGCCGGCGTGCCGCTGACGGTCTATCGGACGTACGTGGTCAACCACGAGGTGGGTCACCAGCTCGGGCACCGGCACGAGCGCTGCCCCGGTTCGGGTCGACCGGCGCCGGTGATGATGCAGCAGACGCTCTTCCTCAACGGGTGCCGGGTCAACCCGTGGCCGTACCTTGACGGGCGCCGCTACGCCGGCCCTGCCCTCTGAACGACCGCCGACACGCCGACCGCCCTGCCCTCCATCAGGCGTCTTGCGTCAATAGCGGCAAAAACAGGGAAATGCCCGAATAATCTGGCAGGCTCGACGTCATGACGCCGTCGTCCCCTTACGGCCCGCCCTCGCCGCCCGACCCCTCAGGCCGGTCGGTGTACGGGGGTGTGCGTCCCGCGACCGTCCGGATGCACCGGCGACGTCGCCGCAGTCTGCTGCTCGGCCTGCTCGTGCTCGCCGCCGCCATCGTCGTGACGGTGAACCGGGGCGGCGAGCCGCCAGCCGAGACTCCTGCCACCACCCAGGGCGAGATGGGCCACGGAGGAGGGGCGCCCGCGCACCCGGCGCCCACCAGCTACCCGTCGGTCGGAGCGGGACGGTTCACTGCGGCCGACGGCGAAACACCCGTGCACGGCACGGACGGGCCGCTGCGGCGTTACCGGGTCACGGTCGAACGCGGCACCGGCCAGGACGCGGACGCGTTCGCCGCCAAGGTGGACGAGGTGCTGACCGACCCGCGCAGCTGGATCGCCTCCGACGAGCTGCGGGTGCAGCGGGTGGCCGACGCCGGGGCCGCCGACTTCACCATCTACCTCGCCACGCCGGTCACCTCCGAGCTGATGTGCGCCGAGGGTGGGCTGACCACCGAGCGCTACACCTCCTGCCGCCTGCCCGGCCAGGTCATCATCAACCTGGCCCGCTGGATGGAGGCGGTCCCCGACTACGGTGCGCCGCTGGACACCTACCGCACCTACGTGATCAACCATGAGGTGGGCCACGAGTTCGGCGAGGAGCACGAGGCCTGCCCCGGCCCGGGTGAGGCCGCTCCGGTGATGCAGCAGCAGACGTACGGCCTGAATGGCTGCCTCGCCAACGCCTGGCCATACCTCGACGGCCGTCGCTACGCGGGTGACATCGTCCCCTGATCGGCCGGGTCGTCGGTTATTCCCGCTCCCGCATCGCGGACCAGTGGCGTCCCTCATGGCCGAGTGGGGCTCCCGCGAGCAACAATGGCGCGGTTCACACCGCCGATCCCGGGGAGTCCACCGTGTCGTTGCCCCCGCTCGTCGAGCCCGCCGCCGAGCTGACCGTTGACGAGATCCGCCGCTACTCGCG
Source organism: Micromonospora parathelypteridis (assembly GCF_014201145.1). Classification (NCBI taxonomy): domain Bacteria; kingdom Bacillati; phylum Actinomycetota; class Actinomycetes; order Micromonosporales; family Micromonosporaceae; genus Micromonospora; species Micromonospora parathelypteridis. The sequence goes on along the minus strand of NZ_JACHDP010000001.1, from coordinate 2,541,042 downwards.
CCACCTGATCATCCCGGATGTCGGAGTGACCGGGCAGAAGCGGCTGAAGAACGCCCGGGTGCTCTGTGTCGGCGCCGGTGGCCTCGGCTCGCCCGCCCTGATGTACCTCGCCGCAGCCGGGGTCGGCACGCTCGGCATCATCGACTTCGACACCGTCGACGAGTCGAACCTCCAGCGTCAGATCATCCACGGCGTGTCCGACATCGGCCGGTCCAAGGCCGAGTCCGCCGCCGCGTCGATCCGCGAGATCAACCCCCTGGTCAACGTGGAGATCCACAACACCGCGCTGGACCGGGAGAACGTCCGGGAGATCTTCGCCCAGTACGACCTGATCGTCGACGGCACCGACAACTTCGCCACCCGCTACATGGTCAACGACGCGGCGGTGCTGCTCGGCAAGCCGTACGTCTGGGGCTCGATCTACCGCTTCGACGGCCAGGCATCGGTGTTCTGGGCCGAGCACGGTCCCTGCTACCGCTGCCTCTACCCGGAGCCGCCGCCGCCCGGCATGGTCCCCTCCTGCGCCGAGGGTGGCGTGCTCGGCGTGCTCTGCGCGTCGATCGGCTCCATCCAGGTGAACGAGGCGATCAAGCTGCTGACCGGCATCGGTGAGCCGCTGGTCGGCCGCCTGATGGTCTACGACGCCCTCGAGATGGAATACCGCAAGATCAAGGTCCGCAAGGACCCGAACTGCGCGCTCTGCGGCGAGAACCCGACGGTCACCGACCTGCTGGAAGACTACGAGGACTTCTGCGGCGCGGTCTCCGAGGAGGCCCAGGAGGCGACGGTCGACTCGACCATCACCGCTCTGGAGCTGAAGGAGTGGCAGGACGCCGGCAAGGACATCTTCCTGGTCGACGTACGGGAGCCGGCCGAGTACGAGATCGTCCGCATCCCCGGCGCCACCCTGATCCCCAAGGGCGACATCATCTCCGGGGAGGCCCTCGCGAAGCTGCCGCAGGACCGGCAGATCGTGCTGCACTGCAAGTCCGGCGTCCGCTCGGCGGAGGCGCTCGCCGCCCTCAAGGCGGCCGGTTTCCGGGACGCCGTGCACGTGCAGGGCGGCGTGCTCTCCTGGATCAAGCAGATCGACCCGTCGCTGCCCGCGTACTGAGCGACGACCGGGGCCGGCGGCGGGCCACTCACCCGCCCCGGCCTCGGCCGATTCCCCGAGGCGCGACGACCTTTCCGCAGGTAGCGTGACCGCCGTGGTGGACATGGACGCCGCTATCGGCTTCGTCGTGGCGCACGGAGACGCGGTCGACCGCGCGCGTCTCTCCTGGCTGCGCACCGGCGCGCCGGTGCCGGACGAGGTACTCGACGCCGCCGAGACCGGGCAGACGCCCGACGGTGGCTGGCCGGCCGTCCTGGACGGTACCGTCGGCTCCGTCGACGCGACCTGTTACCGCCTCGCCGAGCTGGACGATCTCGGCGCCCTCGGTCGGCCTGCGGCCCGGCACGCGCTGGACTGGCTCGCCGCCCGCCAGCTGCCCGACGGCGGCTGGGACGAGGACCCGTCGCTGGCCGACCTCGCCCCGGAGTGGGCCCGGCCGGGCGACCTGGAGGCCCGTCTCTACCTCACCGCCAACGCCGGCTTCTGGCTCAGCGTGGGCGGGCGGGACGCCCGGGCCGCCGGGCCGCTGGACCACCGGGTCGGCGGGTCGTACGCCGGGGTGGTGCAGGCCGCCGCGCAGGCGCTCGCGGTGCAGCTCGCCCCGGACGGCACCTGGCCGTCCTTCGTGCCCGTCGGTTGGCTGAGCGCGGCCGTGCTGCACCGGCAGGAGATGTACTACGAGTCGGCGCTGATCCAGGGGGTGCTCGCCGAGCGGATCCCCAAGCTGTCCCCGGCGGACGTGGCCTGGCTGGCCGGGACGCTGCGCCGGGTCGACGTGGGCGAGGAGCACTGGTTGCTGGTCGCGGCCCGCGAGCGGCTCACCAGGACGCAGCGCAGCGACGGCGGCTGGGACAGCGACGACGGTCACCAGTTCGACGTGCACACCACGCTGCGGGCGATCCGGGCCTGCCGGACGGTCACTGCAACTGGCTGATCACCAGCGGCCACCAGCCGTTCGGGGCGAACGCGGGCGGGTCGATGCTCTCCAGCACCGTCCGCAGCGTCTCGGCCCGCTCCGCCCGGCCCGCCTTGCCCTCGTCGGCCTCGACGAAGAGGGCGAACTGGTAGAGGAACTCGACGAACGTGCGGAAGTTGCTGTTGACGCCCTGGACGTCCTTCTGGTTCATGTCGAACTGGAGGATCTCGCCGGTGCGCGGGTCCAGCACGTAGAGCAGGTTGGGGTTGTCGGCGACCGCGCCCACCACGATCAGCCGGATGTCCAGCGAGCCGTCCTCGGTGGTCAGCTGCATGGTGTCGAACAGCTCGACGTCGTCTTCGAGGTAGGCGGTGTAGACGACCGCCACGTCGAGCGGGATCTCGTCGCCGGCGGGGAGCAGGTCGGGGCTGAAGCCCCCGTCCAGCCACGCCTCACGCGGGTACGGGATGAGCTCGTCCTCGTGCCAGAGGACACGGAACCGGGGATCAGCGGCCATGACGATCCTTCGTGGTCACAGGAGTCGGCTCGGTCAGGACGACAGGCCGGCGGTGATCAGCAGACGGTGCCAGTTGTCGGCGTACTCTCCGGCATGTCGGCCCTTGCGGAGCCGCCGATCGCGGACTCCGGGGCCGAGGACTGTCGCGACCAGGTCGGGGTAGCCCGGACCGAGCACCCGCTCGTTGAAGAACGTGGCGAGGTCGGGGGCGAGGACCGTGTATTCGACGTCGTCGTCCGGGTGCTCGTACTGGAACATGTACGCGCCCGGCTCCATCCAGTAGACCTCGAGGTCCTCGATGTCCAGGAAGATCGCGGCACCGCCCGGGATCTCGCTGCGTAGGCCTTTCGGAATGCTCCAGATCTCGTGGCCGATGGGCAACGGGCTGCCCATCGGATCGTCCGGGTCGACGGTGTAGGCGCTCCAGGCCGCCGGGCTGGTGATCTCCTCGGGGGGCTTGAACCGGAAGTTGTCGCCCTCCACCCGGCCGAGGAGGCTGTAAGCCTCCGCCACGCCGGGCAGGTCGGGGAGGGGCTCCAGCGGAGCCAGGTCCTCGATGACGACGCCGAAGCCGTGCTCGGCCTCCAGGCGCGTGAGCAGCGCCAGCTTGTCCCGGATTTCGGCCAGCACGCCGGTGGCGTCGGGGCTGCTCACTCGTCGATCCACTTCACGATGATCGGGTGGCCCTCGGGGACGTTCCGCAGCGCGACGGAGATGTCGCTGCCGATCTGGCGGTTGGTCCAGGCGTCCATCAGCCTGAGGTTATCGTATGCATCCTCCCCATCCAGCTGCAGCTCCTGGATGTGGTCCGCGTCGACGCCCTGGCCGACGGCGGTGGGCTGTTTCCGCTTGGGGTAGTAGAGGCGATCCACCAGGGACTTGTTGGCCAGGTACTTGTTGGTCTCCCGGGTGCCGTGGTCCTTTGTCAGCTTCCCGTTCTTGGTCAGCCGCCGGATCATCCGCTCGCGGTACACGCTCGAACGGTCGCGCATCGTCTTGTTGTTGCGGTCGTAGACGCTGTTGCTATCCCGGTCCGACTTCGCCTTGGACAGCTTGCCCTCCTGACCGAGCCGGACCAGATCCCTCGCCTTGCGGTCGAAGTCTCTCTTGTCGAAGTCCGGTCGGTATTTCAGACGCAGTACCGCGGGCTCGGTGACCTTGGCACCGGTGGTCTTGGCGGTCCGGAAGACCTCGTCGTTGTCCAGGAACGCCGAGACGATTCGCGCGCCCTTCGCCTTGGCCTGCCGCGTAGGGGCGTCGCGCTTCTTACCCGCCATTGAGCACCGCGTCCACCGCCATGCCGATCAACTGATCGACGATCAATCCGGTGATCATCTTGAAGATCGGGATCTCCAGCAGCGACGCCCCCAGGGTGACCACCGCTGTCGCGATCGCCTGCGCGATCTGGATCGCCAGCAGAATGAGCTGCACGATCACCTGGATCTTCAACGCCAGCACGATGCCCGCCCCGGCCATCAACCCGATGGCGATGATGTTCGTCGGGTCGGTGGCGTCGGCGATGTTGCGCGGGGCCGACTCCCCGTCGTTCCACTCTTCGGCGAAGGCGGCGAAACTCTCGCCCCGGTTGGTGTCCAGCACCGTCCGCGCGGCCGACTCCAACTGGGCGACCGAACCGTTGATCCGGTCGGCCATGCCGGTCCACTCGCCGGCAAGCTGGAACAGTGCGGTCTCGTCCGACTCCGGCCAGTCGTAACCGATCATCGAGAGGAACGACACGAGCTCACCCGGGAGCGTCAGGCCCACGGCGACTCCTTTCCCCGTGCGGCGGGATCAGCCGCCGAGCTTGCCGAGAATTGATTGGAAGATGTCGGTGACGCCCTCCTCGACGGCCCGGTATCCCTCCGCCATCGAGTGCAGGCCAGCGGCGTAGTTCTCCAGCTCGGTGAGGTTGGTGCTGAGGCACTCGGTCAGCCCGTCCACACAGGCCTGGTGGGCGACGCCGAGCAGCATCCCGATGTCGTCGCCGCCGAAGGCGTCCGCGTAGCTGCCCACCGCCGCCTGGAACGCGTCGAAGGCCTGCCCGACCTGCTCCTTCGCCTGGGCCAGCTCCTCCGCGCCGCGGCGCACCGAGTCGACGTCGACGTCGAGTGGGTTCATCGTCAGCTCCTCCCATGCAGTTTCCGCATGGTCTCGCCGACCGCGAGGGTGATCTCCCGCATCTGCCGCAGGCCCTGGTCCTGGAGCCGCTCCACGGTGGCGGTCATCGCGGCCAGGTCGGGCATCGGCTCCGTCCCGGCCCCGGCCTCGTCCTGTCCGTCGAGGGCGGCGTTCACCGCCCGGCGGAACTCCTCGGCGAGCTGTTCCGAGCCCTCGCGGAGCAGCCGGGGATCGAGGTCGACCGCGCTGACCCGCCCGTCGCTGCCGACGGTGACCCGGAGCCGCCCGCCGGCCGCCTCGCCCACCGACTCGACCCGTTCCGGGGGCGTGACGGTGCGGCTGACATCCCGCAACGCGGCCCGCGCCTGCGCCAGTTGCTCTTCCAGGGCCTTCTCACCCAGCATGCTGCCTCCCCGGACTAGCCGTACCGAACCAACCTCAGACTAGCGACCCGGCACACCCCGGCGGGACCCCGTCCACGGAGGACGGTCAGCCCCGCAGGTGCCCGTCCCCGGTGACCACGTACTTGGTCGAGGTCAGCTCGGGCAGGCCCATCGGGCCGCGGGCGTGCAGTTTCTGGGTCGAGATGCCGATTTCAGCGCCGAACCCGAACTCGCCGCCGTCGGTGAAGCGTGTCGAGGCGTTCACCATCACCGCAGCCGCGTCCACCCGGGCGACGAAGTCGCGGGCCGCGCTCGCCGAGTCGGTGAGGATCGCCTCGGTGTGCCCGGTGCCGAAACGGCGGATGTGCGCGACCGCCGCGTCCAGCGAATCGACCACCGCGACCGAGATGTCGGCGGACAGGTATTCGGTGGCGAAGTCCTCCTCGGTGGCCGGAACCACGGCGGCGGAGTATGCCGCCACCTCGGGCGAGCCGTGCACGGTCACCCCGGCCTCGGCGAAGGCGGCCAGCATCGGCGGCAGGAACGTGTCGGCGACGCCCGCGTGCACCAGCAAGGACTCCGCGGTGTTGCAGGTGGACAGGCGTTGCGTCTTGGCGTTCAGCGTCACCGCGACGGCTTTCGCCACGTCCGCGGCGGCATCCACGTAGACGTGGCAGTTGCCCACCCCGGTCTCGATCACCGGCACGGTCGACTCCTCGACCACGGTGCGGATCAGGGACGCGCCACCGCGCGGGATGAGCACGTCGACCAGCCCTCGGGCGCGCATCAGCTCCTTGACCGAGTCGCGGGAGCTGGCGTCGAGGAGTTGCACCGCGTCGGCCGGCAGCCCGGCCCCGGCGACCGCGTCGCGCAGCACCGCGACCAGCGCCGCGTTGGAGTGCGCGGCCGAGGACGACCCGCGCAGCAGCGCCGCGTTGCCGGACTTCAGGCAGATCCCGGCGGCGTCCACTGTCACGTTCGGCCGCGCCTCGTAGATGATGCCCACCACCCCGAACGGCACCCGGATCTGGCGCAGCTCCAGCCCGTTGGGCAGGGTCGAGCCGCGAACCACCTCGCCGACCGGGTCGGGCAGTGCGGCCATCTCGCGCAGCGCGTCGGCGATGGCGGCCACCCGGCCCGCGTCGAGGGCGAGCCGGTCCAGCACGGCCGCGCTCAGCCCGGCCTCCCGCCCGGCCGCCAGGTCCGTCTCGTTCGCGGCCAGGACCTCCGGGGTACGCGCCACCAGGGCGTCAGCCATCGCCACCAGCGCGGCGTCCTTGACGGTACGGGTGGCCACGGCCAACTCAGCGGCGGCGTCCCGTGCCCGTCGCGCCTGCTCGACGACGCTCATGCCAGCACTCCTCAGGTGGGGAAATGATGCCCATGTTCACAGCAGGACGAGGTCGTCGCGGTGGACGACCTCTCGTTCGTACGCCGGGCCCAGTGCCGCGGCGAGTTCGGACGTGGAGCGGCCGAGCAGCCCCGGCAGCTCCACCGCGTCGTAGTTGACCAGCCCTCGGGCGACCGATGCGCCGGCGGTGTCCACCAGGTCCACCGGGTCGCCGGCGGTGAACGTGCCGTCCACGGCGGTGATGCCGGCGGGCAGCAGCGACTTGCGCCGCCCGACGACGGCGGCCACCGCGCCCGGGTCGAGGTGCAGCCGCCCCCGGGGCGAGGTGGCGTGGGCCAGCCAGAACAGCCGGGCGGTCGGGCGTTGCCGCTGCGGATGGAACAGCGTGCCGACCGGTTCGCCGGCCAGGGCCGGCGCGGCCAGGTTGGCGGCGGTGAGCACCACCGGGATGCCGAAGCCGGTGGCGATCCGGGCGGCCTCGACCTTGGTCACCATGCCGCCGGTGCCGACGCCGGAGCGGCCGGCCCCGCCGATGGTGATCCCGGCGAGGTCCGCGTCGTCGCGGACCTCCGTGATCCGGGTCGAGTGCGGTTTGGTGGGGTCGCCGGTCCAGAGGGCGTCCACGTCGGAGAGGAGGACCAGCAGGTCGGCGTGCACCAGCGCCGCCACCAGGGCGGCCAGCCGATCGTTGTCGCCGAACCGGATCTCCTGGGTGGCAACCGTGTCGTTCTCGTTGACGATCGGCACCGCCCGCAGGTCGAGCAGTTTGCGCAGCGTCCGGTACGCGTTGCGGTAGTGCGCCCGCCGGGTCACGTCGTCGACGGTGAGCAGCACCTGCCCGACGGTGCGGCCGTGCCGGGCGAAGCTGGCCGCGTACCGGCCGATCAGCAGCCCCTGCCCGACGCTGGCGGCGGCCTGCTGGGTGGCCAGGTCGCGCGGGCGTCGGGGCAGCCCGAGCGGGGCGAGACCGGCGGCGATCGCGCCGGAGGACACCAGCACCACCTCGCGCCCTTCGGCGGTGAGCCGGCCGAGGGTGTCGACCAACGCGTCGACGCGCTCGTCGGCCAGCCCGCCGCTGGCGGTGGTCAACGAGGAGGATCCGATCTTGACGACGACCCGCCGGGCCGTCGTGACTGCGTCGCGCACCCGACCATTCTGCGTGGTCACGGCCGCACCGCCCGTCGGCGTTCCCATATGGTGGCGGATTGTGACTCCTGACGAGTACGTCGAGGCGGTGCTCGACCTGGTCGAGCGGATCCCGGAGGGCCGGGTGATGTCGTACGGGGCGGTCGCCGACGCCCTCGCCGAGCGCTCGGGTCGCACCTCGGCTCGGCTGGTGGGCAACATCATGGCCCGGCACGGCGGCTCGGTGCCCTGGCACCGGGTGGTGACGGCGGGTGGCCGGCTGCCGCCGGGGCACGAGCGGGAGGCGCGGGCCCGACTGCGGGCGGAGGGGGCGCCGCTGCGCGGCGAGGGCGTGGACATCGCTGCGGCGGGCTGGTCACCAGATCAGGGGATGTGACCCCCGGCATAACGTGAGTAACATTCGGCCCCATGAAAACGCCGCCCGGCGTCGGCTCATCAGCCGCCGGCTCGCTGCCCCGACCGGTGCACGCCGGCTACGCGCTCGGATCCCTGGCGACCGGTGCGTTCGGCACCGTGCCCGGTCTGCTGCTGCTGCCCTACCTGACCGACACGCTGGGTGTGGCCGCCGGACTGGCCGCCCTGCTGGTGCTGTTGCCCAAGGCATGGGACGTGCTGGTCAACCCGGTCGCGGGGCGGATCTCCGACCGCACCCGGTCGCGCTGGGGCGCCCGCCGGCCGTACCTGCTCATCGGCGGCCTCGCGCTCGCCGTCCTGTTCGCGTCGATCTTCGCCGCGCCGTTCGGTAACGGCCCGGCCGCCGCGGCGTACGTGGCGTTCGCCTTCCTCGCCACGGCCACCGCGTTCGCCTTCTTCCAGGTGCCGTACGTGGCGATGCCGGCGGAGCTGACCGACGACTACGCCGAGCGCACCCGGCTCATGACGTGGCGGATCGCGGTGCTGGCGCTGGCCATCCTGGTCTCCGGCGCGGTGGCCCCGCTGGTGGTGACCGCCGGTGGCGACGGTGTGGCGGGACACCGGTGGATGGGGCTGTTCGTGGCGGTGCTGATCGCCCTCGGGGCGCTCGGCGCGTTCTTCGGCACCCGGTCCGCGCCGACCGGCTCGGTGGGCGGCAGCGAGCCGACCCTGCGCGCCCAACTCGCCGTGGCGGGCGCCAACCGCCCGTTCCGGGCGCTGCTGATCTGCTTCGTGGTGCAGTCCGCCGGGGTGGCGACGATCCTGGCCGGGGTCAACTACTTCGCGGGGCAGATCCTGCGCGACGACGAGAGCGGGCCGACCCTGCTCTTCGTCTGCTTCGTCGGGCCGGCGTTGCTGGTGATGCCGATCTGGACCCGGGTAGGTGCCCGGTTGGGTAAACGCACCGCGCTGGTCGTCGCCTCGCTGATCCTCGCCGCCGGGGCGCTCGCCCTGATCGCCGCGCCGGTGCTGCCGCCGGTCGCGGTCTACCTCGTGGTCGCGGTGCTCGGCGTCGGGTACGCCGGGCAGCAGGTCTTCGCGTTGGCGATGCTGCCGGACTGCATCGCGTACGACACGGCGCGCACCGGTCGACGGCAGGCGGGTGTCTTCACCGGTCTGTGGACCGCCGGGGAGACCTTCGGCCTGGCGCTCGGCCCGGGCATCTACGGACTGGTGCTCCAGCTCTCCGGCTACGTGTCCTCCGACACCGGCACGGCAGCCGCCCAGTCCGACACGGCCCGACTGGGCGTCCTCCTCGGCTTCACGATCATCCCGGCACTCCTGGTGGGCCCCCCGATCTTCCTTCTGCGCCGCTACACCCTGACCCCCGCCGTCCTGGCCGCCGCCGCTCAGGACCGGCGCGGCGACCAAGAGGTCGCAGTGGGGGACCGCCACGAGAAGGGCACCATTACTTCATGATCGACGAGAACAGGGCGGGGGCGGGGGTGCTTCCTGCCGGGGTTTCCGCGGAGCGGGTTCTGGCGGAGGTTCGTCAGTTGCGCGCCGGTGATCGGCCCACCCACGGCGGGCAGTTGTTCGCGTACGTCTACGACCCGGCGGTGGCAGGGCTGGACGAGTTGGCCGCCGCCGCGCACCGGGAGAGCGCGCACGTCAACGGGCTGGACCCGACGGCGTTCCCGTCCCTGCTGGCCATGGAGAACGCGTTGGTGGCCGCCGCCGGCCGGGTGCTCGGCGCCGGCCCGGGCACCACCGCCCCGGACGTCGTCGGCAGCGTCACCAGCGGCGGCACCGAATCGCTGATCCTCGCCGTCAAGACGGCCCGGGACGCCCACCCGGAAATCACCGCGCCCCGGATCGTGGTGCCGTCGACCGCCCACGCCGCGTTCGCCAAGGCGGCGCACTACCTGCGGGTGGCGCTGGACGTCGTGCCGGTCTCCCCGGACACGCTGCGCCCCGACCCGGCCGCGATGGCCGCCGCGATCCGCCCGGAGACGGTGCTGGTCGCCTGCTCCGCGCCGTCCTACGCGCACGGGGTGGTCGACCCGGTCACGGAGATCGCCGCCGCGGCCGCCGACGCCGGGGTGCGCTGCCACGTGGACGCCTGCTTCGGCGGCTGGACCCTGCCGTACCTGCGTCGTCTCGGGGAGCCGGTGCCGGCGTTCGACTTCGCGGTGCCCGGGGTCACCTCCATCTCGGTGGACCTGCACAAGTACGCGTACGCGCCGAAGGGCGTGTCGGTGCTGCTGCACCGCGACGCCGCGCTGCGTGCCCCGCAGTACTTCGCGTACGCCGACTGGCCCGGCTACACGATGATCAACCCGGTGATCGCCTCCACCCGCTCGGGTGGGCCGATCGCCGCCGCGTACGCGACTCTGCGCCACCTCGGCGACGACGGCTACCTGCGGCTGGCCACCGTCACCCGGGACGCGGTCGCCGGCCTGGCCGACGCGGTCCGTGCCGTCGACGGGTTGCGGCTGATGGCCGAGCCCGAGTCCACTGTGGTCTGCTTCACCGCCAACGAAGGCGGCCCCGACCTGTTCGTCCTGGTCGACGAGCTGACCATGCGCGGTTGGCACACCCAACCCCAGCTGTCGTACGCCGGTCTGCCCGCCAGCGTGCACCTCACGGTGACCGCCTCGGTCGCGCCCCGGGTGGCCGAGTTCGCCCCGGACCTGGCCGACGCTGTTGTCGCGGCCCGGGCTGCCGGCCCGGTCGCCCTCCCGCCCGAGCTGATGGCACTGGCGACGGCCCTGACGCCGGACGCCCTCACACCCGAGTTGGTCGCCGGGCTCGCGGATGGGCTCGGGCTCGGTGCCGGGGACGGGCCGACGCCGGACCGGATGGCGGTGGTGAACACGCTGCTCGACGCGGCTCCGCCCGCGCTGCGGGAACGGCTGCTGGTGGAGTTCGTCGGACTGCTGCAACGTCCCGCCTGGTAGGCGGTCGCCTGACCGCCGGTGCCCTGCCCGCACGGGCAGGGCACCGGCAGGCTCAACTGAGATCGAGCGTCACCTTGTTGTCGTCCGGTGTCAGGTCGCGCCACGTGCGGTCCTGTCGGTCCCAGTGCGACACCACGATGTTCTGCGGATCCATGTACTCCTGCCGCGCCCCGCCGGGAATCAACTCTTCGAAGGTGTACCGGCGGCTTTCACCGACCGGTATCCCCGGGAGCAGACACGCGGAGTCGTTCGGCTCCTTTGGTGGCGGCGGGCCGCACTTCGACCAGTCGCCGCCCGTCGGGTCGCCCAGGCCCAGCCCATCGAAGCTGATCCGCTCCACGTCTCGGGGGCCGGCATTCTTGACCGTCAGGACGGTGGTGAGGTATTGCCGGGCGTCGTTGTCGACGAACGCGCCCAGCTCGTACGTCATGGTCAGGCGCAGATCGGTGAGCCGGGGGTCCTTCCCGAACTTCGTCGGGCCGTCGGTCTGCGTGAACCGGCTCCCCTCCCACCGGTACGTGCGCAGTTGCTCCTGCTTCCAGTACGCCGGAGTGCTGCAGCACGGCTGGAGGTCGGCCACCCGCACCTCGATCGAGCCGGCCGCAGTGACCTTCAGCCCGAGGATGTCCTCGACACCGTCGGTGGTCCGGACGACCCGGCCGAGCGTCACGATCTGCCCACTGCTGTCCCGGTCGAAGGCGACGACCTGCTTCGCCAACGCCTCGGCGAACCGGCAGGCGATGACGGCGACTATCTCGTCAACGCCGTCACCGTCCAGGTCAGCGTGACCCACGGGCACGTCGGCGAGCACCGGCACCGGCACGGAGCCCTCGTTCGACATGGTCCTCAACCGCACCTTCGAGGTGGTGCAGGTCTCCGGCGTGACCGGCGGCCAGACCGGCAGATCGAGGCGGGCGGCGAGTAGTTGGGTCCGGCTGATCGGGTCAGGCGGCGTCTGCGTGGGGGTCGCCGACGCGTTGGGCGGCTCGGTGACGGTCGGCGTCGGAACTGACGTCGGCGGGGCGGTCGGGTCGACGGACTCCGCTGGCAACGGGGGATTTCGATCCTCCCGCAGCGCGGCGTTGGCGATGACCGGGGCGAACACCAGGGTCACCGCCGCGACCGCCAGGGCCACCGCCGTCGTCCGCCGCCGTCGGCGCAGGGTGTGCCGAGTCTGCTCGGGTCCGGGACCGACGACCCGGGCTGTCACGTCACTGCGGTACGCGGCGAAGCGCTCGCGCAGTAGCGGGTCGAGGTCAGACATCGCACACCCCCTCGGTGTTCTCGTCGAGCAGGCCGGCCATGGCGATTCGGCCGCGATGCAACCAGGATTTGACGGTCCCCTCAGCCACCCCTTCCTGGGCGGCTATCTCGTGCACCGGCAGGTCGGCCAGGTAGTGCAGGATGACGGCCCGGCGATGGTTGGGGGGCAGCTTCGCCAGCGCCGCGTCGATGGCCACGCGGTCGGGCGTCGGACCGGCGACCTCCGCATCGTTCCGCCGTTGCCGCAGCAGATGGTTGCGGGCGGTGCGGAGCCGGCGCCACCGGCTACGGGCCAGGTTCCACGCGACCCGCCGGACCCACGCCACCGGATCGTCGTACCGGACCAGGCGGTCCCAACGGGCCAGCGCTCGAAGGAACGCCTCCTGAGCCAGGTCCTGCGCGTGCCCCAGGTCCCCGGTGTACGCGCACAGTTGCGCGGTCACCCCTCGGAAATGGGCGTGGTAGAACTCGTCGAAGGTCGTCGTCACCGCGTCCGACCCGCCGGTCCTCATCGCCCCCGGTGGCTCGTTGGCGCGGCCCCCCATCGTTGCTGTCACTGCCCCTCCCCGTTGCCGTCGGGCCGGTGCCCTGGGCACCGGTAACACTTCAAGACGGTGGATGCGGTTGCGCCTTGTTCGGCCGCGAATCCGACAGCTCGGCCGCGCGCGACGGGCACTGCGAAGCGGTTGCCGGACCGGCTCAGCGGTAGGTGATCGTGACCGTGTTGTCCAGGTCGTAGACCTCCTCCACGAAGTCGAAGTCGGCGTCCATCGGCCGGGCGTCCACGTCCGCCTTGCCCGTACCGACGGTGGTGCCCGCCGCAGCCCGGAACCCCAGCGTGAGCAGGACATCCTTCCCGGCCTTGAGCCCGTTCAGGTCGCAGGTCACCGGCTCCCGGGTCGTCTCCGGGTCGTTGCGGCAGGCCGCCCAGCCATCGCCGTCCGGGCGGAGCGACGCCGGCAGGCCGAGCCGCAGGGCCACATAGGCGGCCGCTCCGACCCTGTTGCGGATGCGCACGGTCACCGTGCCGGCCCGGGAGCCGTCCGCCGCGTCGGCCAGCACCAGGTTGGTGGCGGTGACGACGAGGTTCACGTCGTGCCGGTTCGGACCGAAGGTGGTCGGCCCGGAGACCTGGGCGAAGGCGTCGCCGCTCCAGCGGTAGCCCCGCCACTGTCGCTGTGACCACTCGGCGTTCCAGCCGCCCCCGGGAGCGATGTCACCGACCTCCACCCGGACCGTGCCGTCGCCCACGACATCAAGCGCGAACAACCACTGCGGCTTGTCGATGGTGGTCGCGACCACCCGGCCGAGCGTCACCACCTTCCCCTCCTCGTCGCGATCGAAGGCGACCACCTGCATCGGCCCGCCGCTGCCGAACACGCACTGCACCAGCGCCACCGTCTCCACCGCGCCGTCCCCGTCGATGTCGCCGTAGTCGAGCGACAGGAGCCAGTTCACGCCCTCCTTGTCGTCGGCGCTGAGCCGTGTCTGCGACGTCGGGCAGCCTGGCCCGGCCCGCCATGCCGGCAGGGTCACCGACGCACCGAGCAACTGGGCCCGGCTGATCCGGCCGTCCGGCACGGGCGCGGTCGGGCTGGCGCTGGTCCCGGAAGGGCTGGGGGTTGGCGTCGGGCTCGGCGTCGGCGACACCGACACACTCGGCGTCGGCTCGACCGGGCCCGGCCGGTGGTCCGGGCCGTTCATCGCGGCGTATCCGACGGCCGACCCCGCGAACAGCGCGAGCGCCGTCGTGGCGCTGGCCGCCAGCCGGCGTCGGCCGCGGCCTCGTACCGTCCGCCGAACGGCGCCGGGTCCCGGCGCCTCGACCTCTGCCAGCGCGGTGAGGCGGTAGCGGTTGAACTCTTCGGCGAGGTCAAGAGTCTCCTGCTCAGACATCCCGCACCTCCTCAGTGCTGTCGCGCAAGTGTGTGGCGAGTGCGGCCCGACCCCGGTGCAGCCAGGACTTCACCGTCCCTTCGGCGACCTGCTCCTGGGCGGCGATCTCCGCGATCGTCAGGTCGGCGAGGTAGTGCAGCACGACGGCCCGCCGCTGCTTCGGCGGCAACTTCGCCAAGGCGGTGTCGACGGCGACCCGGTCGGGGCTCGGCTCCGCGACGTGTGTCTCCCGCTGCCGCAGCAGCCACGTCTGGGCGGTCCGCAGCCGCCGCCAGCGGTTGTGGCCGAGGTTCCAGGCGACCTTGCGTACCCAGGCCAGGGGGTCCTCGTACCTGGCGAGCCGGTCCCAGCGGGCGTACGCCCGACAGAACGCCTCCTGGACCAGGTCCTGGGCCTGCCCGCGGTCACCCGTGTACGCGGTCAGCTGCACCACCAGCCCGCGGAAGTGGGCATGGTAGAAGTCGTCGAAGACCAGCTCTGTCGGCGCCGAGGCTGTGGTTTCCGGTGGGTCCGGCGGGCGTTCACCCACCCGCACGTCTCGTGTCACAAGCACTCGTCCTCCCCGTGGTGGCTGCGCGCGGTGTGTTCGCCAGCACTGGTCACACAAGCGAGGATGTCGGTAGGTTGCGCGTCAACCGGTGCCGATGCCTTGTCGGGTCCGGGACAACCGGCCGGCGTTCAGGCCGCTCACTGCCGGACCGCGTCGACGCCGCCTGTGATTCACTGTCGGTGAGGAGAGGGGGCGCTCGTGCAGCTGCCGGGAGTGCTCGGTGAGCCGATCCGGTTCGTGCTGAACTGGGGCCGGCGCTACTCGCTCTGGGTGTTCAACTTCGGCCTGGCCTGCTGCGCGATCGAATTCATCGCGACCAGCATGGGTCGGCACGACTTCATCCGGCTCGGCGTGATCCCGTTCGCCCACGGTCCTCGGCAGGCCGACCTGATGGTGGTGTCCGGCACGGTGACCGACAAGATGGCTCCGGCGATCAAGCGGCTCTACGACCAGATGCCCGAGCCGAAGTACGTCATCTCGTTCGGTGCCTGCTCCAACTGCGGCGGCCCCTACTGGGACTCGTACTCGGTGACCAAGGGCGTCGACCAGCTCATCCCGGTCGACGTCTACGTGCCCGGGTGCCCGCCCCGACCGGAGGCACTGCTGCACGGCATCCTGCGTCTGCAGGAGAAGATCGCCGCCGAGCAGTCCGGCATCGGCGGTGTGCCGCAACGGGACGTGCTGGCCGCGCCGCTGGACGCCCCGCCCCGCGAAGCCGCCGCCCCCCGCTCCGTCGACTCACTCACCGCCCCGCCGGTACGCCCACCCGCCACGAACTGACGACGGCCAGCCGCCGACGGCCGACCGCCGCCGGACGAATCCGGGCGACGGTCGGCCGCGTACGCGTCAGCTGTCGGCCGAAACGGCCAGCGTGGTCTGGGCGGTGTTGTCACTCGGGCGAGCGTCCGCAACCTCGTACCAGAGGGCCGACACCGTCAGGGTGATGACGTCCTGAGCGTCGGCCGGGTCGGTCGGCGGGCTGATCAGCAGATCGAAGCTGCGCACCTCGCCGGGCATCATCCGCAGCCCCGGCACCAGGGCCTCGTCCGACCCCACCGGTCCCTCCGACGGCACCGTGTACTGGATCAGCGACCCCGCGGGCAGTGGGCTGGCCTTGATGTACAGGCTGAGGTGTGGGGCGTCTCCCCGGTACCGGATGGTCACCGGCACGCGGAGGTTGCCGCTGCCCTCCGGATCGAGGGTCACCGGGCCCACCGAATCGATCGCGGCGTCCGGCTGGGTGTTCTGCACGTAGCGCCGGGGGTGGGCCAGCGACCCGCTGGTTGACCGGAACAGTGCGCCGAACGACTTGCTCGCCACCAGCCCGCCGTTGGTGGAGTAGACCTCGACCCAGCCCCCGCTCATGCTCATCGGGTACCGCCGTGGGTTGGTCAGCACGTGGAAGTCCAGCACGTTCCGGACGCTCTCGCCCGGGGCCAGGTTCGCCCAGTTGTCCGTCAGGGAGCAGTTGGCCACCCGGCGGTTCTCCTCCACCCGCATGTCGAACATGTCGCAGGCGGTGCCATCGAACTGGAAGGCGCCCGGGACCGGCTCGCGCAGCTTGTAGTAGAAGTAGTCGCTCTCGCTGCCGGTGTTGGTGACAGTCACCGGGACGCTGCCCTGGTAGCCACGCTCGGTCGGCTTCAGGATGAGCTTGCCCACCGACAGCGCACCGCCGGTGCGGTCTGCCGGTGCGGCGGCCGCGGGGCCGGCGGTGGCGACCGTCGCGGTCAGGCCGAGCAGTACGGCGGTGAGCAGGATCCCCGTTTTTTTGAGCATGTGTACCTGGTCCTCTCCGCTAGCGGCCGGCACCGGTCGTGTCGGCCGACGAAAATAGACACAGGTGAACCCGGGGGTTGGTTGCACCCGAACAACCATCGATTTGCGCGGGCCCGGCCTCGGCGACCCGGCGGTCCGCCGCGACCCCGTGTTCACCCGGCGGCTACACGGGGCAGTGTGGTTCTTCGACGACGGGGTGGCTGGGCAGGGCTAACCTGCCCATCATGACCAGCTCCACGGACCAGCGGTCCGCCCACATCGTCGACGTGCTCACCGAGGAGTTCGGCGCGTCGATGGCGACCGACCCGGCCGCCTTCCGCCGCAAGTTCCGCAAGATGGCGGCGTCCCCGTTCGCCTTCTACCGGGGCAGCGCCGCGCTGTTCTACGCCGACCAGCTCGGCGACTTCGCCGACGACCGGTTCAGCAACGAGCAGACCAGCCGGGTGTGGATCCACGGTGACCTGCACGCGGAGAACTTCGGCACCTACATGAACGCCTCCGGGCAGCTGGTGTTCAACGTCAACGACTTCGACGAGGCGTACGTCGGGCCGTTCACCTGGGACCTGCGTCGGCTCGCGGCCAGCGTGGCGCTGCTCGGCTACAGCAAGGCGCTCTCCGACACCTCGATCGGGGACCTGGTGGCGGGCTTCGCCCGGTCGTACCTGACCGAGCTGCGGGCGATCGCCGCCGGCGGTGACGACGCGATCGGCTCGATCACCCTGGAGAACGCCGACGGGGTGCTGCGCCGTGTGCTCCAGCAGGCTCGGCTCAACACCCGCGTCGACCTGCTCGCCGCGCAGACCACCATCGACAACTACGAGCGACGCTTCTCCGTCGGCGACGGGGTCTTCGAGATCGACGACGCCACGCGGGACAAGGTTCGCGCCGCTTTCCAGGACTACCTGGGCACCCTGCCCGTGGCGTCGAGCCAGCTCCGGCCGGTCGAGGCGCGGATCAAGGACGTCGTGTTGCGCAAGGGGGTGGGCATCGGCTCGGCCGGGCTGCCGTCGTACAACCTGCTGCTTGAGGGGCACACCCAGGCCCTGGAGAACGACGTCGTCATCTACATGAAGCAGGCGCAGGTGCCGGCTGTGGCGCGGTACGTCTCCGACGAGTCGGTCCGCGGCTACTTCCAGCACCAGGGGCACCGGACCGCCGAGTCGCAGCGGGCGTTGCAGGCGCACGCCGACCCGTGGCTGGGCTTCACCGAGTTGGACGGGGTCGGCCAGCTCGTCGCGGAGGTCTCCCCGTACGCCGCCGACCTGGACTGGTCGGACGTGAACGAGCCGGAGGAGCTGACCGGGGTTCTCGTCGACCTCGGCCGGGCGGTGGCCCGGATGCACTCGGTCGCCGACGACGAATCCAGCCACGACCTGGTGGACTACTCCACCGAGGAGGCGATCGTCGCCGCGGTGGACACCGACGAGTCGGGCTTCGTCGCCCACCTGGTGGACTTCGCGCACGCGTACGGGGTGCGCGCCCGCCAGGATCACCAGCTCTTCGTCGACCTGTTCCGCAACGGCCGTTTGCCGGGCATCTGATCGGGCGGGGTGTCGCTCAGGACGCGAACTCCAACACCACCTTGATGTCGTCCGGTCCGGAGGTGTACGCCTCGGCGTACGCCTCCACCGGCACCCGGCGGGTGATCAGCGAGCTGAGCCAGCCCTGGTCGGCGCGGGTGAGCGCCTCGACGGCGAAATCCCAGTGTCGGCGGTTGGCGTTGACCGAGCCGAACACCACGTTGTTCTCCAGGACCAGGGCCCGGTTGAGCGCCCCGGCGTCGAAGTCGATGCTCCGGCCGCCGCTGGACACCCCGGCCAGGCAGACGATGCCGGTTGGCCCCGCCTTGCACATGACGTCGAGGACCACCGTGGGTGCGCCGGTGCACTCGACCACCACGTCCGGTTCGAAGGGCAGATCGTTGACCGGCACCGCGTGGTAGGTGGCGCCGAGCGCGGCGACCAGCTCCGGCTTCGGGCCTTCGGTCGCCCGGTCCAACACGTGCACGGCGAGCCCGCGCTGGGTGGCGAGCAGTGCGGCCAGCAGCCCGATCGGCCCGGCCCCGGTCACCAGGACCGTCTGGGGCTGCCACTCGGCCCGGTGCCCGATCCGCTCGATGTGGTCCCAAGCCTTGGCGACGACGCTGGTCGGCTCTAGCAGCATGCCGACCCGCGACAACGCCGGGTCGAGCCGGACCGCGAAGCGCGGTTGGAGCCGCCAGCGGTCACGGGCGAAGCCTGGCAAGCCCTTGATGCCGTGCTCGGTGAACTGCCCGTTGCGGCACATGTCCCATTCGCCGACCGCGCAGTTGGAGCAGGGCACCGGGTCTGGATGCCGTACCACCCCGGCCACCAGGTCACCGGGTTGCAGGGTGCCGGTCGGGTCCTCCAGGACCCGGCCCAACGACTCGTGCCCGATGACCAGGCGGTCCGCGCCCGGCGGTGCCTCGCCGTACGCGCCGCTGATGATTTCGTGGTCGGTGCCGCAGATCCCCACCGCCAGAGCCTCGACCAGGATCGCGCCCTCCTCGGCAGCCGGCTCGGGTTGATCCTCGATGAGGCGCAGCGTATTGGCGACCCCGGGTGTCACAGTCACAGCGCGCACGCCCTCATCTTTCCCCGCCGCCGCCGACGCCGCGCCCAAAGCCGGCAGATCGTCAGGCATCGGCGGCGGACGGGCGCGGGCCGGGCTCGCACCGGCGGGACGTCCTAGGATCAGCGGCATGACTCCCGAAGAGGTCGGCGCTCGGCTGGTCGCGCTGCTCGCGCCGGTTGAGGCGACCCCGTCGGTCTCCGGCGGGCAACGGTTCGCCCGTGCCACCGTCGACGTGCCGGCGGAGAGCTGGCTGGCCGCCGTTCGTGCCGCCCGCGACGACACCACGCTGGCCTGCGATTTCTTCGACTGGCTCTCCGCTGTCGACGAGTTGACCGAGGGCTTCGACGTGGTGGCGCACCTCTGGTCGACACGGCTGCGACACGGCGTGCTGCTGCGTACCCGGCTGCCGCGCGACGCGCCCACGGTCGCCTCGGTGGTCGACGTCTACCCGGGTGCCGCCTGGCACGAGCGGGAGACACACGAGATGTTCGGCATCGACTTCGCCGGCCATGGGGAGCTGCTGCCGCTGTTGCTGCCGCCGGAGTTCGAGGGGCACCCGCTGCGCAAGGAGTTCGTGCTCGCCTCCCGGGTGGCCAAGCCGTGGCCGGGCGCGAAGGAGCCGGGCGAGTCCGAGGCCGGTGGTGGGCGTCGACCGATCCGCCCGCCGGGCGTTCCCGCTCCGGGGGAGTGGGGCACCACGCCCACGCCGGCCGGCGCCGGTGGCGTGGGGGAGGGTCCGCGTGGCGGCACCCCGGCCAGGCCGGCCGGTGAGCGTCCGGCGCGGCCCGCCCCGGGAGCCCGTCCGGCGCGTACTCCCCGGGCTGCGACGGCCGACGACGGCCCGGCGGTCCCGGTTGAGAGGTCCGCGCCCGCGGCCGAACAGCCGGCGCCCGGTCCGGTCGCGGACCAGCCGGCCCGCGACGGCCGCACCGACGACGACGGGGGTACGACCTGATGCCGCTCTGGGTGGAGCTGGTGCTGCGGGTGGGCGGCGTGTTGGTCGCGTTCCTCACCCTGCCGTTGCTGGTCGGCCAGGCCGAGCACAAGGTGATGGCGCACATGCAGGGCCGGCTCGGGCCGATGTACGCGGGCGGCTTCCACGGCTGGGCCCAGTTGGTCGCGGACGGGGTCAAGTTCGTGCAGAAGGAGGACGTGACCCCGCGCGAGGCGGACCGGGCGGTGTTCCGGCTGGCCCCGGCGGTGGCCCTGGTGCCCTACCTGCTGGTGCTGCTGGTCATTCCGCTCGGCCCGAACGACCTGGTCGGGCAACCATTGGACATCGGCCTGTTCTTCGTGCTGGCCGTGGTCGGTGTCGGGGTCGTGGCGGTGCTCATGTCGGCGTGGGCGTCGGCCAACAAGTACAGCCTGCTCGGTGGCTTGCGGGGGGCCGCCCAGTTGCTCGGCTACGAGCTGCCGTTGGTGCTGGCCGCCGCCTCGGTGGCGATGGCGGCGGGCACGCTCAGCCTCTCCGGCATCGTCGAGGCGTGGCAGCCGTGGTGGCTGCTCTGGCAGGCGCCCGCGATGATCATCTTCTTCGTCGCCGGGCTGGCCGAGATCCGTCGGCCGCCGTTCGACATGCCGGTGGCCGACTCGGAGCTGGTCTTCGGCTACATGACCGAGTACACGGGTCTGCGCTTCGCGTTCTTCCTGCTCGCCGAGTACGTCGGAATCGTGGTGATCGCCGCGCTGACCACGGTGTTGTTCCTCGGTGGGTGGCAGGGCCCGTTCGCCGACGATCAGCTGGGCTGGCTCTGGACGCTGCTCAAGATCTTCGCCGTGTCCTTCGTGATCATCTGGCTCCGGGTGTCCTACCCCCGCCTACGCGAGGACCAGCTCCAACGCCTCTGCTGGCTGGTACTGGTGCCCGCCTCCCTGGCGCAGCTCGTCCTCACCGCAGCCGTCCGCATCGCCCTGTAAGCCTGCAAGATCGCGCTCGATCCTGGATGTCGGGGCCTCCCGCGCCGCCAACACCACTACAACAAGGATCGAGCGCGATCTTGCGGTGCGAACTCGACCGCGGCTCAGCGCAGCGGAGTGTGTGCGGGGTCGACGGGCTCGGCCGGAGGCGGGGGCGGCGTGCCGTCGCCGAAGGGGCGGCCACCGAGGGCCTCCCGACCGTGCGGGGTGAGCCAGTTGGACAGGTCCGGGCCCAGCGGCACGATTCCGGTCGGGTTGATGTCGCGGTGCACCTCGTAGTAGTGCCGCTTGATGTGGTCGAAGTCGATGGTGTCGCCGAAGCCGGGGGTCTGGAACAGGTCCCGCGCGTACGCCCACAGCACCGGCATCTCGCTCAACTTCTGCCGGTTGCACTTGAAGTGACCGTGGTAGACGGGGTCGAAGCGGACCAGCGTGGTGAACAGCCGAACATCCGCCTCGGTGATGGTGTCGCCGACCAGGTAGCGCTGGTCCGTCAACCGCTCGGTCAACCAGTCCAGCCGGTCGAAGAGCCGGTGGTACGCCTTGTCGTACGCCTCCTGGCTGCCGGCGAACCCGCAGCGGTAGACGCCGTTGTTGACGTCCCGGAAGACCACGTCGTTGACCTCGTCGATCTGGGCCCGCAGGTGCTCGGGGTAGAGCTGCGGGGCACCGTCGCGGTGGTACGCGCCCCACTGCGTGGACAGGTCGAGGCTCATCTGCGCGTAGTCGTTGGTCACCACCTGCCCGGTCGGCACGTCGACGATCGCCGGGACGGTGATGCCGCGCTCGTAGCCGGGGAAGCGCTTGAAGTACGCCTCCTGGATGCGCTCGATGCCGAGCACCGGGTCCCGCCCGTCCGGGTCGAGATCGAAGGTCCAGCTCCGGGCGTCGTGGGTCGGGCCGGCCACCGCCATCGACATGGCGCCCTCCAGGCCGAGCAGCCGCCGCACGATGATCAGGCGGTTGGCCCACGGGCAGGCCCGACTCACCGCCAGCCGGTAACGGCCCGGCTCCACCGGGTACCCGTCGCGCCCGTCCTCGGTGATCCGAGTCGCGATGTACCGCTGGTCGCGGGTGAACTCGCCGCCTGGCTCGACGTACTTCCCGCCTGTTTGCTCGCCCACGTCATCCTCCGGTCCGTTGCCCTCTTCCGTCCCATCCTCGCGGATCTCCGGCCCGCTGGTGCACCGTGAGCCAACCTGGCCCCGTCGCCGGGGCCGCCGGCCCGGATACCCTGCCGGCATGACGGATGTGGAGGCCGCGGCCCGGCGTTTCATCGCGGACGTGTGGAACGCCCGCCGGGAGGAGTCGGCGTACGAGTTGATCGCCGAGGAGTGCCCGGGGCTGGGCGGCACCGGGCCGGAGGCGACGCTGGCCTGGCACCGGGAACGGCGGGCGGCCTTCCCGGACCTCCGCTACAAGATCGTGGACGTGGTCGCGGCCGGCGAGCGGGTGGCCGTGCACTGGCGGGCTGCCGGCACACACGTCGGACAGTTCGGGCCGGTGCCGCCGACCGGGCAGGTGGTCAGCTACTCCGGTGCGACGTTCCTGCGGTTCGACGCGGCCGGCCGGATCGTCGAGGTGTGGAGCTGCAACGAGCTGTTCCAACTGCTCCAACAGCTCGGCGTCGAGATGTTGCCCCCGACCGTCGTCAGCGGGCCCACCGGGGCGTGATCCAGCTGATCGGCAGGTAGCCGCCCTCTTCACGTACATCCTGGGGCCGTCCACCCACGGGTGGTGGTCGCGCGCGTCGAGGCCACAGGGCAGGATGGTCGACATGAGCGACCCGAGCGAGCACGGCGACCCGGCCGGCGCCACCAGCGCGCGTAGTCTGCCCGGCGCGGGTCTGGTGAAGGGGCTGGCGGTCACCCTCAAGACGATGACCAGCCGGTCGACCACCCAGCAGTACCCGGACGTGGCCCCCGACCTGCCGCCCCGCTCCCGCGGGGTGATCGCGTTGTCGGAGGAGAACTGCACGGTCTGCATGCTCTGCGCCCGGGAATGTCCGGACTGGTGCATCTACATCGACTCGCACAAGGAGGAGGTGGCGGTCCCCGGCGCCGCCCGCCCTCGCCAGCGCAACGTGCTCGACAAGTTCGACATCGACTTCTCGCTCTGCATGTACTGCGGTATCTGCATCGAGGTCTGCCCATTCGACGCGCTCTACTGGTCGCCGGAGTTCGAGTACGCCGAGTACGACATCAAGGACCTGCTGCACGACAAGGACCACCTCGGTCAGTGGATGGCCACCGTTCCGCCGCCGCCCGCACACGACCCCAACGGCGAGCCGGCCAAGGAGGAGACCGCCGCCGCGCGCAAGGCGTCCGCCGCGCGTCCGGCCCCTTCATCGGTACGCCCCGAGCCCGGCGCCGACCCAGGTCCGGCGTCGTGACGACCGCCCGACGAGTGCAGGCCCCAGCCGTGGGGGCGGCTCGGTGACCGGCGCGGACGTGCTGCTGCTCGCCCTCGGCGCGGTGGCGGTCGGTGCCGGCGTGCTGGTGGTGACGACGAAACACCTGGTCCGTGCAGGGCTCTATCTGGTGGTGTGTCTGGGCGCGCTGGCCGGTGACTTCCTGGTGCTCAGCGCCGAGCTGGTGGCCTGGGTGCAGGTGCTGATCTATGTGGGCGCGGTGGTGGTCCTGCTGCTGTTCGCGGTGATGCTGACCCGGGCCCCGATCGGCGCCTCCGACGACCTGGACCGGTCTGGCTGGCCGGCCGCCCTGATCGGTGGTGGCGCCGGGCTGGGGCTGACCGTCCTGCTCGTCGACGCGTACCGCTGGAGCACCGTCGCGCTGCCCCGAGCGGGCACCGCCGAGCGGCTGGGAGAGCAGATCTTCCAATCCTGGGTGCTGCCGTTCGAGGTGCTCTCGGTGCTGCTGCTGTCCGCCCTGGTGGGCGCGATCGTGCTGTCCCGGCCGGACATCGGCCGACCCGGCCCAGTCGGGGACGCCGCCGCCGAGCGGCCCGGGATCGACGTCAAGACCGGGGGTCGCCGGTGAGGCCGGTCATCCCGTACGTCACCGCGGCGCTGCTGTTCGGCCTCGGCGTGTTCGGCGTGCTGCGCCGACGCAACGCGGTGCTGGTGCTGATGTCAGTCGAGCTGATGCTCAACGCGGTCAACCTGATCCTGGTCACCGCGGACACCACCGCCCGCGCGGTGTTGCCGCACTCCGGGCAGGTCTTCGCGCTGTTCGTCATCGTCCTCGCCGCCGCCGAGATCGGGGTGGGGCTGGCGATCGTCCTGCAGCTCTACCGGCTGCGGGCCACCGTGGCGGTGGATGACGTGCCACTGACCGAGCCGGCTCATCCCGTCGGCGGGCGCGAGCCGGCCGTCCTGGACACGGAGGCGGGCCGGTGACCGGGCTGCTCGGGGCGCTGCTGCCCGCCGTCCCGCTGGTCGCCGGCCTGGTCGGTCTGCTGTTGCCGCCGGCCCCGCGGCACCCGAGCGCGGGTGCGACCGGTGGTGACCGGGCCCGACGGTTGGCCATCGCGCTCGGCGTCATCGGCGCGGCCGGCGCGCTGGCGCTGGCCGTGGCGCTCCTGCTGACGGTCGACGGGCCGACGGAGACGTCGACCACCTGGGTCGACGTCGGCGGGCTGATGGTGACGCTCGGCGTACGGCTGGACGGCGCCGCCGCGCTGGTCGCGGTGGCGGTCACCGCGGTCGCCCTGGCCGTGCAGGTCTACTCGATCGGCTACCTGCGGCGCGGTCCGCACGACGACGTGGACGTCGACCACCGCTACCCGCCGTACGCCGCTCAGATCAGCCTCTTCACCGGTGCCATGCTGCTGGTGGTGGTCGCCGGTGACCTGATCATGCTGCTGGTCGGCTGGGAGGTGATGGGCCTCTGCTCGTACCTGCTCATCGCCCACGACCGCCGACTGCCCGGCGCTCCGGCCGCCGCGATGAAGGCGTTCCTGGTGACCCGGGTCGGTGACGTCGGGTTCCTGCTCGGCATCGCGTTGCTCGGCGTGTCGACGGGCAGCTTCCGGATCGCCGACGTGCTCGCCCATGACCACTCCGGTGCGACGTTGACCGCCGCCGGCCTGCTGTTGCTCGCCGGGGTGGCCGGCAAGAGCGCGCAGTTCCCGCTGCACACCTGGCTGCCGGACGCGATGGCCGGCCCGACGCCGATCTCCGCGCTGATCCACGCGGCGACGATGGTCGCCGCCGGGGTGTACGCGGTGGCGCGGCTCTACCCGCTGTTCACGGCCGCGCCGGTCACGCTGACCGTGCTGGGGGTGCTCGGCGCGATCACACTGCTGCTCGGCGCGCTCGCCGCCACCGCACAGGACGACATCAAGCGGGTGCTGGCCTGGTCGACCGTGTCCCAGTTGGGCTACATGACGGGCGCACTGGCGGTCGGCTCGCCGTCGGCGGCGCTGTTCCACCTGCTCACCCACGCCGCGTTCAAGGCGTTGCTGTTCCTCGCCGCCGGCGCGGTGATCCACGCGGTCGGTACCACCCTGATGTCCGAGATGGGCGGGCTGCGGCGAAGCATGCCGGTGACGTTCTGGTGCACCGTGGTGGGCCTGGGCGCGCTGGCGGGGGTGCCGCCGTTGGCCGGCTTCTGGAGCAAGGACGGCGTACTCACGGTGGCGGAGTCGGCCGCGCTGGAGGGCACCGGCCCGGCACCGTCCTGGGTGGGCTGGCTGGTGTGGCTGGCCGGCTTGGTCGGTGTGGCGGTCACCGCCTGGTACGCCGGTCGGCTGCTGCTGCGCGCCTTCTTCGGCGCGCCACGCCTGCCGCTGGTCCGGCCGCACGATCCGCCGGCGTTGCTGCGCTGGCCGGTGCTGCTGCTGGCCGTGCCGGCCGCGCTGCTCGGTCTGGCCGGGTTCGTCGGGGCGTTCGCCGACCGCCTGCGGTTCGCCACCGTCCCGGTGGCGGGCTCCGAGGACGGCCTGGTCCACCTCGGGTCCGGGGTGCTGCTGCCGTTGGCGTTGCTGCTGGTCGGCGCGGCGCTGGTAACGCTGGGTTGGCGTCGGAACCGGGCCGCCGACCCGGCCGCCGCGCTGGGTCCGCTGCGGCCGGTCTTCGCCCGCGCGTTCCGGCTCGACGACGTCCAGCACACCCTTGTCGTACGCCCCGTCCGCGCGCTGGCCCGCGCCACACGCGCCGGCGACGAGGTGGTGGTGGACGGTGCCGTCGAGGGCAGCGGGCGGGCCGCGTCCGGCCTTGGTGCGGGGCTGGCCGCGCTGCACCGGGCGGCGCTGCCCCGGGCCGCCGCCAGCGTGCTGGCCGGCGCGCTGCTGATCGGTTTGGCAGCCGCCGTATTTGGAGTTATCCAATGACGTTTGGGCAGGTATTGCTGGTCGCCGTTCTGGCGGTGCCGGCGCTCGGCGCGGTCGCGGTGGCGGCGACGCCCCGGGATCGGGCGGCTCGGCTGGTCGGCACGGTAGCGGCGGCGCTGACCCTGTTGGCCGCGGTGCCGCTGGTGTTCGAGGGGCGGGGCTGGTTCGCCTGGTCGGCGGACGCGCCGGCGGTGCGCCCGTGGCACCAACTGGACCTGCCCTGGGTGCCGGGCCTGGAGTTGCGTTTCCATCTCGGCGTCGATGGCATCTCCTGGCCGCTGGTGGTGTTGACCGCGCTGCTCACGCTGCTCTGCTGCGCGTACACGATGTGGCGGGTTCCGGACGGCGGCAGTGGCCGGGCGTTGGTCGCGCTGCTGCTGGTGGTCGAGGTGGGCATCCTGGGCACCTTCCTCGCCCTGGATCTGGTGCTGTTCTTCCTCTTCTTCGAGGTCGTCCTGCTGCCGATGTACGCGATCATCGCCGGCTGGGGTGGCGCGGACCGGCGTCGGGCGGCCCGCAAGTTCGCGCTCTACACCCTGTTCGGCTCGGTGTTGCTGTTGGTCGGCGTGTACGTCGTGGTGGCCGCCGCCGGCACCGCCGACGTGGTGGCGTTGACCGGCGGTGCCGGAATGTCCCGGGGTACCCAACTGGCCGCGTTCACCCTGCTCGCGTTGGCGTTCGCGGTGAAGAGCCCGCTGTGGCCGCTGCACTCCTGGCTGCCCGACGCGCACACCCAGGCCCCCACGGTGGGCAGTGTCGTGCTGGCCGGGGTGCTGCTGAAGATGGGCACCTACGGTCTGATCCGGGTGGCGGTGGGGGTGGCGCCGGAGGGCGCCCGCTGGGCGTCGCCGGTGCTCGGCGTGCTGGCCGTCGCCGCGATCCTGATCGGTTCGCTGGTCTGCCTGGCCCAGTCCGACGTGAAGCGGCTTATCGCGTACTCGAGCGTGGGGCACATGGGCTTCGTGCTGCTGGGTGTCGCCACGTTGACCACCATCGGCATCCAGGCGGCGTTGATCGGCAACATCGCGCACGGGGTGATCACCGGCCTGCTGTTCTTCCTCGCCGGGGCGGTGAAGGACCGCACCGGCACGGGCACTCTCGCCGAGCTGTCCGGGCTGCGGGAGACCGCGCCCCGGTTGGCTGGTCTGCTCGCGTTCGCGGCGATCGCTTCGCTCGGCCTGCCCGGCCTGGCCGGTTTCTGGGGCGAGGCGTTCGCGGTGATCGCGGCCGTTCAGGTGGGCGGCCCACTCTGGACCACCCTCGGGGTGCTGGCCGCGGTCGGCGGAGCGCTCACCGCGGCGTACTTCCTGCGGCTGCTGCGCCAGGTCACCCACAACCGGCCAAGCCCCGCCGTCGGGCCCGTCGGCCCTGGTCTGGCCGGTGCGGAGCTGACCGCGTGGGTGCCGTTGGTGCTGCTCGCGTTGGCCATCGGGCTGGCCCCGGCGCTCGTCCTCGGCGTCGCCGAGGCCCCCGTCGACGCCCTGATTGGGGTGGTCTTCCCATGACTGGCGTGCAGAGCGTGGACAACGTCGCGCTGTTGCCGGCCTACCTGGCCGCCGGCACCGCCGTGCTCGTGCTCCTCACCGACCTGCTCCTGGCCCGGCCACGGGCCACGATCGTGGTGGCGGCGCTCGGCGCGCTCGGCACCGCCGTCGGTGCCGTCCTGGTCGGCGTGGGCGGGGAGCGGCGGACGTTCTGCGTCGGCGCCGACTGCTCCTGGATCTTCGGAGGCCGGGCCGCGCTGGTTGCCACGGTGGTGGCGCTGCTCACCCTGGGCGTGCTCGGGCTCTCCGTGCCGGCGCTGCTCGCCGGGCGGTCGCCGGTGGGGGAGTACGTCTTCCTGCTGGCCTGCTCGATGACCGGCGGTGTGGTGCTCGGCGCGGCCGGCGACCTGATCACCCTGATCGTCGCCCTGGAGACGCTGACGCTGCCGCTGTACGTGTTGGTCGGTCTGCGCCGGGGCAGCCTCGCCAGTGCCGAGGCGGCACTGACGTTCTTCGTGGTCAGCGTGGTGGCGACCACGCTGACCCTGCTCGGCGCCGCGCTGCTGTACGCGGTGACCGGTGGGCTGCACCTGGACCGGCTCAGCACATTGCTCGCCGAGCGGCCAGAGCTGCGGGACCTGCCGCTGACCACCGCCGCGGTGGCGGTGCTGCTGGTCGGGCTGGCCTTCAAGGTGGCGGCGGTGCCGTTCCACGCCTGGGCGCCGGCCACCTACGACGGCGCGCCGCTGCCGGTGGCCGCGTACCTGTCCACGGCGTCGAAGCTGGGCGGCCTGGTCGCTCTGCTCGCCGTGGTGCAGCGGGCGCTGCCGGCGGATCAGACCGGCCCGGTGCTCGCCCTGCTCGCGGTGCTCACCATGACCGTCGGCAACCTCGTCGCCCTGCGCCAGCGGCGTACCGTCCGGCTGCTCGCCTGGTCGTCCGTCGCGCAGGCCGGTTACATCCTCGCCCCGCTGGGCGCTCTGGCGCTGGCTGCCGGCCGCACGGACGAGGCACGGGCCGCCGCGTACGCCGCCGCGGTGGCGTACGCCGTCTTCTTCGTGGTGTTGGAGCTGGCCGCGTTCGCCGGGGTGACCGCGCTGCGCCCGGCGGGCGCGGATGGCGGCACGGTGGACGACCTGCGCGGGGCGGCCCGTCGGCACCCGTGGCGGGCCGCCGCGCTCGGGCTCGCGCTGGTGGGTCTGGCGGGCCTGCCCCCGGGGCTGGCCGGCCTGTTCGCGAAGGTGACCGTGGTGCGGGCGTTGCTGGACGGCGGGGCGGCCTGGCTGGCGCTGGTGGTGGCGCTGAACGCGGTGATCGGGCTGGCCTACTACCTGCGGGTGACCGCCGCGCTCTGGACGCCCACGCCCCTCGCCGCCCCGAATGGCGGCGGCGCTGCGGCCGTACCCCTGGTGGGTGTGGTGGCTGTGGTGCTGGCGGTGGCGACGGTGGCCGCCGTGGTGCTCGGCGTCGCCCCGCAGTTGGTGCTCGACCTGGCCGGCCGCTGACCACACCTGATCTGCGACTCCAGTCTCAGTGAACTCTCAGCGTTGAGACGGATGGTTGGTGGGTACCGGGTTGTTACACCGGTCAGCGGATCCCGGCGATCCGTGCACCGAAGGAGAGATCGTGCACCACAACCGTCTGAAGACCGCCGCGCTGCTCGGCCTGCTCTCCGCACTGATTCTCGCGGTGGGCTACGGGTTCGGCGGCAGTGGCGGCCTGGTCATCGCCGTCCTTATCTCGTTGGTCATGAACGGCGTTTCCTACTTCTACTCCGACAAGCTCGCACTGCGCTCGATGAGGGCGCAACCGGTCACCGAGGCACAGTTCCCCGAGCTGTACCGGATGGTGCGCGAGTTGGCGACCGACGCCCGCCAACCGATGCCACGGCTCTACGTCAGCCCGACCGCGCAGCCCAACGCGTTCGCCACGGGTCGTAACCCGCAGCACGCAGCGGTCTGCGTAACCCAGGGCATCACCGAGATCCTCGACTACCGCGAGCTGCGCGGTGTGATCGGGCACGAGCTGTCACACGTCTACAACAGGGACATCCTGATCTCCAGCGTGGCGGCAGGTCTGGCCAGCATCATCACCCTGCTGGCGAACCTCGCCTTCTTCATCCCGCTGGGCGGTGGGGACGACGAGGACAGGCCCAACCCGGCCGTGCTGCTGCTGACCCTGATCCTCGGCCCGATCGCGGCCACCGTGATCCAGTTGGCGATCAGCCGGAGCCGCGAGTTCCAGGCGGATGCCTCGGGCGCCGAGTTGAGCCGTGACCCGCTGGCCCTGGCCAGCGCACTTCGCAAGATCGATGCGGTGGCTCGACGTCGGCCGTTGCCGGCCCAGGGCCAGCTCACCAGCACCGCGCACCTCATGATCGCCAACCCGTTCCGGGGCGGCGGCATGGCCGCGCTCTTCTCCACCCACCCGAAGATGGAGGACCGCGTCGCCCGGCTGGAGCAGATGGCCGCCAACTCGGGGCCGGTGCAGTTCCAACGCTGACCCGCTGAATTTACGCCTCCGCCCGTACCCGGTCACACCGGGTGCGGGCGGAGTGCTGTGCCGGGGCAGATATCCGGTATCAGCCGACACGTCGGTGGCGTTAGGGTCGTAACGGCTCTCGCTCATTACATCCCCAGGAGGTTCACGGTGGCCGCGCTGCGTCAGTACCTGGGTGTCTGGCGGATTCCCGGCGCGCCGATGTTGCTGGTCCTCGGCATCATCGGGCGGCTCGGGATCGGCATGACCCCGCTGGCGCTGCTCCTGGTCGTCGAGCAGGTGACCGGGCGATACTCGCTGGCCGCCATCGCGGGCGGGATCTACGCCGTCGCCGGCGCCGCGCTCAGCCCGGTGGCCGGGCGGATCGCCGACCGGGTCGGCCCGAGCCCCGTCCTGCTGGTCACCGCTGTGGCCCACCCGCTGGCACTCATCGGCCTGCTGCTGGCCAGCCGCTCGGGCGACGACGCCCTCGCTGCCATCTACGTCGCCTCAGCCGTGGCCGGTGCCACGTACCCGCCGCTCACCGCCGCCATCCGTGGCGCCTGGAACGACCTGACCGGCCCCAACTCCGGCCGGTACCCCCTGCGCAACACCGCCCTGGCCGCCGAGACCTCGCTGTTCGAAATCGTCTTCGTGCTCGGCCCCCTGCTCGTGGCCGGCTTCGTCCTGTTCGCCGACGCGGCGGCCGCGCTGATCGGTGCGGCCGTGGTCACCCTCGTCGGCACGACCGCCGTGGCCCTCGGCCGGGTCATGCGCGGCTGGCGTCCGCACGCGCGGGAGCACCACGCCCGAGGGCTCGGCCCGCTGCGGGTCGCCGGCTTCCCGGCCCTGCTGGTCTGCGTGGCCGGCCTGGGCATCGCGTTCGGCGCCGCCGGGGTGATCGTCCCGGCGTACGCGAGCGGCCACACCACCGACGACCCGGAGAGCCTGGCCGGCCTCCTGCTCGCGGTCTGGGGGATCGGCAGCGCCATCGGCGGGTTCTGGTTCGGCGTTCGCAAACCAGCACTGAACATGACCCGCCAGTTCGCCCTGCTACTCGCCGCCCTGGCCGGCACCTTCGTGGTGTTCGCGGTGATGCCCACCCCGCTGGCGCTGGGTGTCGCGTTGGTCTTCGGTGGGGCCACCATCGCGCCCGCGCTGACCCTGGAGAACACCCTGGTCGGCCGGATCGCACCCACCGGCATGCTGAACGAGGCGTACACCTGGGTCGTCACCGTGGCGGTGGCGGCGAGCGCCGCCGGCGGCTCGGTGGCCGGCCTGATCGTCGATCACGCCGGTGGCGTCCGGTGGGCGTTCCTGTTCGCCGGGGCGGCGGTCGCCGTCGGGGCCGCGGTCGCCGCGTCGCCCACCGGGTCCATCGCCCGTGCCGAAAACACGGCGGTACGCACCGAAGAGCCGCTCACCGTCTGACCTGAGCCGTTGCTCCTGCCGCCGACGGACAGCAGACTGAACGCCGCGGAGAGGAGAAATTCGTGGCCAAGGTCCTCTATTCGGCGACGGCGTCGCTCGACGGCTACATCGCCGGCCCAGGCGGCGACATGTCGTGGCTGACCGAGCACCTCGGCGGCGACAATCCGACGGCGGAGCGCCTGCTCGACAACGTCGGGGCGATCCTGGCCGGCAACGGCACCTTCGGCGGCGACGACCCGAACCGCGGCACCGACAGCGAAGGCGCATTCGGTGGTCAGTACCACGGGCCGGTCTTCGTACTCACCCACCGGCCGCCGGCCGAGCCACCCCCGGACATCACGTTCGTCGGTGACCTGCACACCGCCGTCGCGCAGGCCAAGGAGGCCGCCGGGGACAAGTACGTGAACGTCCTCGGCGCGAACGTCGCCAAGCAGTGCATTCAAGCCGGGCTGCTCGACGAGATCCTCATGTTCTTCGCCCCGGTGCTGCTCGGCGACGGGGTGCGCATGTTCGACCACCCGGGCGGCACCAACGTGCGGTTGGCGCCGCTACCCGGCGAGACCGCACACTGGTACACCGTCGTCTACTGAGCCGCTACCGGTAGTTGTTGAACTGGTGGACGACCAGGTTGACGGTGATCGGAGCACCGCCGGGCATCTCCCACGGCAGTGTTAGCGGCACCCTCCAGGTGACCAGTAAGGGCTGTCCCCACCAACGCGGGCAACGGGATGTCTCGTGTCTTGCGACCCTTGGGCAGCGCGGAGACGAGCCGGCTACCCACAATCTTCAACTGACGGACGACATGCAGGGTGCCCCGAAGGAGGTCGATGTCTTCCACGGCCAGGGCTGGAACGATCGATGTCTGCTGAGGGTCCAGGCCACCTTCGCTGATGTCCGTGCCTCACCGGTCTGGGACTGCGCGCGTTGCCGAGGAGCGGGGCGATTGGGACCGAGCGACCGCGGTGGTCGGTGCTGCTGCGGAGTGCTACGGCACCGACTACGAGCGCCACAACGCATACCCCTGCAAGCTCAAGGGCGCTACGCGGCGCAGGCGACGGCCCTACCGTCCGTGACCGCGGATCCCCTGCGACCGTCGGGCAGGAGTCGTGGGCAGGCCGATGGCCTGCCCTCAGGTTCCTCCGGCCCGATGGTGGGAAGGCGCAGTCGTGCGCATCGACATAAACGAGCCAAGGGCTGCCGAACGGTTCTGGGAAGGGCTGCGAGAGGTAGCTGCTGCTGCTTCGCGGCATCGGGATCCAGAGCTGTACAAGTCGATCGTCAAGATCGGCAGGTCCGCGCTATCCCAAGGTGTGGAGCTAGTGCCATCGAGCGGACTCTTTCTCCAGTGCCCCGTTTGTAGCGTCTCGCCCGGCCAGCGCTGTATTAGCGTGCCCAGACACCCTCTACAAGACGACATTCTCCATCCGGCTCGTCTGGAGCTGGCTGAGAAGGCGCTCAAGGGAGAGATCCCTCTTCCTGTTCCACTCCGCTAGCTGTCTCCCAGGCCGTCGCCAGGCCGTCGGAGGTCGGTCAAAGCCAACCAACGATGACCCTTGGCGACGACGAGTGCACAGGTAGCACAGGGCGACCCAGACGAGGACCTGCGCCGCAGCCAGCGGCTTACCTGTAGTTGTTGAACTGGAGGGCGACGCCGAAGTCCTCGCCCTTGAGCAGCGAGATGACCGCCTGGAGATCGTCCCTCTTCTTGCCGGTGACCCGCAGCTGGTCGCCCTGGATCTGCGCCTGCACGCCCTTGGGGCCCTCGTCGCGGATCTTCTTGCTGATCGCCTTGGCCTTGTCCGTCTCGATGCCCTGGATCACCTTGCAGTCGATCTTGAAGATCTTGCCGGACGGGCGCGGCTCGCCGGCGTCCAACGACTTCAGCGAGATGTTCCGCTTGACCAACTTCTCCTTGAACACGTCCAGCGCGGCGCGAACCCGCTCCTCGGTCTCCGCCTGAAGGCCGATCGCCTCCTCACCAGACCAGGAGATCTCCGCGCCGGTGCCGCGAAAGTCGAACCGCGTCGCGAGCTCCTTCTCCGCCTGCCGGAGGGCGTTGTCGACCTCCTGGCGGTCAACCTTGCTCACGATGTCGAACGACGGGTTTGCTGCCATGTTTCTGCTCCTGCTGTCCGGCGGTCTGGGCCTGCCGTCGGCCACCGACCAGCGGCACGACCCCCTGACCGTACCCGGTTGCGCCGGTACCGGGGGGAGCCGCTATTCTTGCTTCCGCCGCCGCGTTGCGACGCGGTGGGGTGCCCTGGCGGGTTGCCCGAGCGGCCAATGGGAGCGGACTGTAAATCCGTCGCGAAAGCTTCAGAGGTTCGAATCCTCTACCCGCCACCAGGTGCAGACACGGCCCCTGATCAGCAGAGATGCTGGTCAGGGGTCGTCGTCGTTGATCTAGCCGAGTCCGGCTGAGTCCAGCCGTTGACGACTCGTTGTGGGCAGATCGTGGGCAGGTTGATCTTGCCGCCGAGGGGCCCTTCTAGGGCTGTGAACGCTGCGGCTGGTGTCTTGGGGTCCTCGCCTGGCGGAGTCCGTGCCTGTGGCGATCGGCTGAGGGGTCTGCGCGGTGATGTGTCGCCGGCTGCGGGGAGGCCGGGGGCAAGCCAGTCCCGGGGTTGGACTGGCGCGGCAGTCGGAAGCCCTGATCGTCGACGAAGCCGACCGGTTCGGCTTCCGTACCGCCTGGCTGTGATCGTGCTGCCGCAAGGATCAGCAGACTTGGGGCGGCGGGCCGGCGGCAGTCGGTGGCTTCCCGCCCCGGCGCCGGAGGCGGCCGGGGCGGCTTGCCGCCGGCCGGGTTACCGCCCCGCGTCGCGCGGAGCGCGGCGCCTTGATCCAGAACAGAAGAAATCGGCAGCAGCGTAGGACGGAGGGCATATTAGGGACAGCCTGGATCGGCGGGTGACGGCGTCGTCGCCTACGGCTTCTGCAACCCCTGGACCGGAGGACCGTCTCGCGCTGCTCCTCTACGGTGCCGATCTTCCTGATGGCGGCCGCAGTGAGCAGGTCAACCTCCTCACGCTGGTCAGCTTGCCGACAGCGAAGGCCTGAACGCATACGAGCGGCCGTTGCTGAACTCTTACCACTGGCGACATTGCGAGCAAGACCTATAGTTCTGCTGTGGACGGTATTTGGGGCACGGTGCCGGCATGGGTCTCCGCTGTCGGTTCGACGATTGCCCTGCTGATTAGCCTCAGGCTTCTAGCCAACACACTGGCTCAGCGTTCGGAGGAAATTGAAGAACACCGCCGCCAGCAGGCTAGCCTGGTTTCGGCTTGGGTTCCAACGGGTGGGCTCCGCGTCGTCCGCGTACGTAATAGCTCTGACGCGGCCGTCTACCACTGCTTCGTGGTCTATCAAGCAATCCCCTCTGGTACCGGGCCGAGGAGGGGAAGGTACGTGGAACTTCCTGTGGGAGCGTTGCCGCCGAAAGAGGTCACCGACGTCGAAATTCCCCTGGTCGTAGGGTCGGCCTGGTCGCTCAAGGGAATACAATTTGAGGATTCGATCGGGCGGGTTTGGATTAGACGTGAACGCACGGGTCTCGAGCTAGAGTTTGACCCGCTGGCCCGACGATCCTTTCCGAAAAGACTCTGGTTCAGCCTCGGCAAGCTCTTGCCCTTCTTTCGTCGACGGCCAGTCCGCATCCCTAATCCGAATGAAGAACTGGAGACGAGGTGGAGTCGATTGTAGGGCGCTGCCGGCGTAGAGCCGATGTTCTGGGCTAGCCGTTAAGCGGAAAGCCCTTACTACCCAAGCTCCCTGACACTTGCGCGTCTAGCCACCCAGATGTCGCACAAACCTCGGCGGGCTTCCGGACTTGGGCTCGAGAGGGCTGAGGTTTGAACGTCGCTTCGAGGCTTTGCAAGGCCAAGCCTGGTCGGAGCCGGTCATAGACACGATCCCGCGTCGTCCCGCAACCCGACGAACGAGTGCGATTTACCACGGTCGTGCCGCGCTGATCCCCCGCCGTCGTCCGGATACTTGGTCGTCCGCAGCGCCAACTCGGTGTCGTCTATCCGACATCGCCGCATGTGAGGGAGCCCGGCAAAGTGGCCCTAATGAAGAAGCCTGCTGCCACAACCCGGAACCTACTCATCGGCTGCATCGCTCTGAGCATCACAGGTGTGGCCCTCAGCATGTCTGCCATCGTCGGTAATCGAGTTGTCGACTGGGGGTCATTTCCGGACTGGCTTGGTGGTATAGGCACAACGACGGCTACAGTCCTGTTCGCGCTGGGTTGGCAGCGAGAGGCATGGCTTCGCAGGCGGGATCACGAGCGGCAGGCCGTCATGGCTATCCGACAACTGTTGCTGGACATTGAACACCTGTACGTCGTGGAGCGAGATGAGAACCATTCCCTCACCGCCGACGGTCGCAATACAGAGAGTCGTCTCCTCCGGGAGATCCAGGCCCACACTGCGGCCGCGCCAACGCCGCTACGTGAGCGTCTGTACCAGCTCACGAGGTTCTACAGCAGGAGTGCCATCAACAACTTCGAAGGGGACCGCGACTGGCTCATCGCCCATAACTGCAATCGGTACGGTCTCGCTCTTGTCGCGGCCTACGTGCAAGGTAACCCGCCTCCCGCACCGCCCAGCTTCGTTGCGGCCTACGAGGCAGCTCTAGCCGACGAAGAGGCGATCCTTGAGGATATCGACCGCGAGAAGCGTGAGGAGCGGGAGCGGCGTAGAAAAAGCTCCGGCGCCGAGGCGGCGCAGGTGCCCGGTGAAGAAAATCCGCAGAGCGATCCGAGCTAAGGCACTCTCCCGCCCTCGTTAGCCCGGACTCGCCGGAATCATTGCCGGCACTGATACCGATACCGTCTACCGAGCCACGGCAAACCTTGGGCTTGAGAGGCTCGGCCACGGACCTTCAACCGGGCCTCTCAAGCCGCTGATGCTGAATGCGTTGGAGGCTAGCGAACTTCCTCAGAAACGCTCACCGAACCCTGGCTGTCGACTTCGAACAGAACGAAGTCGCCGTCCTCGGCCTCCGTATCTTGAGCAGCGCCCATTGCTTGCCCAGCCTTGACTGCGTCGACCCTGGCAAGGAAATCTTTGTGCGCGCGCTTTGTCAGGTCCAAGAGCCCATGCCAGGTTTGTCGGTTGATCCTTGGGTCCGACTCCAATGAGGATTTAGCCATCGAGCCAAGCTTATCGACGTGATCTACCACGAAGGTGAGGCGTCGGAACGGGAACTGATTCCCCAATTCTGGATTGCCGTCAAGAAAGTTGTTAAGAGCCTGAAGATAATCCGTACCACGCTCGTACTCGCCATTGGTCAAGTGATATTCGAGCCGTTTGATCTCCACGATCCAGAGGGTGCCGGACTCATTCAGCATGACGAAATCGGGCTCCTTCCGCTTGTTGTCGATTGCGGAGGTCACGATTTCTTCGCCAAAGTTCTTGAAGTACCACGCCTCGAAACTCGCACGGACGCGCTTCAGCGACTCATTCATGCCGAGTGGCGTCCATTCTGGGGCAAGGATCCATGGGGCCTGCTCGATCAACTCTTGCAGCGGCCGCTCGAGGGTGGCGGGGTCAGCAACCAGTTGCTCAAGTTTCGCTATCACTTCTAAGCGCTTATCGGCAACTTGTCCGAGCGAATACATCTCGGCAAGTCGTGCACGATGAAATAGGGCCATGACGGCGTCGACTGTCGTAGCAGTTGTTTCTGCTACCTCCCTGAGCGTCCCTAGCAGAGTTCGGTGCGGACCGATAGCAATCGCCAGGTCGGCTATTCGGTCGACATGCTCTTGGTCTTCGAGCGCCTCCGGATCCACATCCTTTACTAGCAGTTTTGCGGCCTCCGTGACGGACTCCCGAAGCTCTGGCTCGTTCGTTGAGGAACTCCCCAGTTTCTTATCAAGCTCGGCCTTCTTCTGGAACTCCTTCCACTTCTCCTTGCGCATCGCCTCGTCAGCACGCTTGGCGAGTTCCTTAACTACGAGTTGGCCCCAGAGCTTCAGGGCCTCACCCTGGTCAGAGGCCCAGATGATGTCCTGTCGGTCTGAACGGACAAGATCGTCCTCCTGGTCGAGCCATTCGGCGTGAATCTCTCCGACTAGGTAAGACCGCATCTTGAATTCACCGGTGAAGCCAGAGTTAATATCAAAGTCCCGCGTCTGCGCAACGATCTTACCGCGCGCATAGACACGAACCCCCGCCATGGCGGGGTCCTTATACGGCTTCCGTGCGTACGCTACGAAACCGGTCACGGGGAGGTAGGTGTCTCCATATGGAACAGGGCGATCTGAAAGTTCAATCTTCGTGTCTTCAAGATAGTCAATCTTAAGCGTTCCCAATTCGAAAGACTGGTCGCTTTGCAAAGAATTTTGGATCGTTACTTTCCAATCCTCTCGCGTCAAACCGAAGCGAGCGCAGAGCTGACGGTCCAATTCTTCACGGCTAGGGACGCGTTTGCGGAAAAAGTCGCGAAGCTTGATCGTAGTACCATGGTTCGGTGTGTATGTCCCATCGAGCTCGCCTGGCTCCGGGTTGTATTCGGCGTCAGTGTCGGCCAACATCTCACCGAGTCGCATAACGATGTGCGAAACGCGGTAGCCCTTCGCTGTTGCGTCGCCCCCAGCGGTAATTACCTCCACCGTCTCGCAAATACCGAATGGGGCAAGCTTGCCGATCCCCTTACGCCCCATCACTGGCCGTAACTTGTCACGAGATTTGTCACTGCCAGTCCGCTTGCGGCGGTCGGCTCCGACGGATAAGTAGTACTGGTTTAGCTCTTCTGCCGTCATGCCATGACCATCGTCATCGATCGTTATCTCGTGCATGGTCACGACAGGCTGGGCGTCTTCAAACGCAACAAGTGCCGTTTGAGCGGAGGGTATGGGCGAATTAGTAACAGGATCTTGAGCCGGTTGTATAACCTGAGCCGCGTCCGCCGGCCCCGTCTTCGAGCTGCCCGCGCTAAGGAAGACCCCCCACGGGAGAATGATCTCAACTTTCTCGGCGTCAGCATCATAGGAGTTGGCAATGAGCTCCGCCAAAACAGCCGTGACTCGGTCGTACAGTTTGATGCCCAGCTTGTCGATCGTCAGGCGACTGATCTTCATCGTGTATTTGTGCTTCGGCGGCTGGCCATCACCCGGTTGCCTCATCGCTGGCACGCCCGACGCGGCGACCTCACCCACCTGATCTGAGGTTCCCCCACCCGCTGGCACTGTCGGCTCCTGCATCTCCTGCACGTCACCCTCCATCGTGTAGACCAGCATCGTGACCCAGGAGAACCTTGAGCGCTACCCCCCTGTAGACCAGGTTGTCACGGAATGTCACCGTCGCGGCCATCACCATTGATCATGTAGCATGCCTTCGTGGATCACCTGACGTGCATCGACCTGTTTGCTGGAGCAGGCGGTGCCACGGAAGGGTTACGTGCTGCGGGCTTTGCCGTCATCGGGGCAGTGGAGAACGACGCCGCAGCCGCGGCCTCGTACCGGCTCAACCAACCGGCCACGAAGCTGTGGGAGCAGGACATCCGGACGCTGGCTGCTAGCCAGTTGCGACGAGATTTGGGGCTCGAACCCGGTCAGCTAACTCTCCTAAAGGCTTGTCCGCCATGTCAGGGCTTTTCGACCCTCGCGCACGGCGGAGAGACGGCAAATAACAGCGAGCGTAACGACCTCGTCCTAGACGTCATACGATTCATTAGATCCCTGCGCCCGTCTGCGGTCCTGCTAGAGAATGTGCCGGGGCTCGAGCGGGACGTGCGATTCAGTCGGATGAAGGAAGCGCTTGCCTCGTTGGGCTACTCGTTTGTCTCCTTCAAGCTGGATGCCGCAATGGTCGGTGTGCCGCAGCGGCGGCGACGCCTTATCATGGTGGCGGTCCGAGGTCGACGTGGCCACTTGCCTGGCACTCTCCCTGAGCTACTGGGTGAGTGGTTTGCGCAAGCACCCAAGACGGCAAAAGAAGCGTTAGACGAGCTCCGCCAC
Source organism: Micromonospora parathelypteridis (assembly GCF_014201145.1). Classification (NCBI taxonomy): domain Bacteria; kingdom Bacillati; phylum Actinomycetota; class Actinomycetes; order Micromonosporales; family Micromonosporaceae; genus Micromonospora; species Micromonospora parathelypteridis. Next base: position 2,501,535 of record NZ_JACHDP010000001.1, on the reverse strand, counting down.
AAAGCCGCTCCCGACGACGCTCTGAACAAGCATCGCCGCCACTCGCCCAAAGTTGCTGCTCGTATTGCTGCCGTGCCCGTTGGTGGTAACCGTTTTGATCTGCCGCCGGAGCACCAGTTGGCCTGCCACATCAATCTGAGGAAAAGAAACGCGACTGCCTCTTATGGGCGGGTTCGGTTGGACGCTCCTGCTCCAACGATGACGACTAGGTGCGTCACGCCTGCCTGCGGCTCTTTCATTCACCCGACTGAACACCGTGGCCTGACTCTTCGCGAAGCGGCCGCATTTCAGACGTTCCCTTCGAACTATCGCTTTGTAGGGGACTTCGGTTCCATTGAACGGCAGATTGGTAATGCTGTTCCTGTGCGGATGGCGCAAGCACTCGGTGCGGCGGTCCTAGCGATTCTTCAAAACCGTCAGAAAGGCCGCTCTCGGCTAAGGGGGGGCCGCTGACCCTAACGGCATCTCATCTGCCGTCGACTCGCCCTTCTTGGGAGCGGGCCGGCTCTCGGTCCACCACGTCAAGATGGCTTGACGCAAGTTCGGACGCAGGCGGGTCGGGGGGTGGTCTGCTCGGCTTGCCGGATCGAGGGTAGGCGGGATGGCTTCCGCAACCACCCACGGACAACAGCCCGCCGATGGAGGTTGCGACCACTGTGGAGCCTGAGCACCCCGGCCGGAGACGCAGTAGGCGTAGCCCCGCGATCACCGAAAGTTCGCCGACGCGACCGTCGTACGCTTCCCTACGCCGCGCGGTGCTGGCCGCGCGGCTCGGCCGGCTTGCGGCCGTAGCTTCCGTGCCGGCCGCCGGGCATTTTTTCGTAGCCGAGTCGGAGCGGCGGACGCGCGCCTAGGCGGTGGCGCGCGCGGACCGCCTAGGGCCGCCTTTAGGACGTATCGAAGGTGCGGGCTGGTCTATCGCTCTGTCTGAAGCAGTCGGTAGGTTCTGACGACTGTTCCGACTGCTCCGTTTGTTCGAGTAAGGCGCTGTTGTTCCATCAGGGCCGTGCCCACCTCGACAGCGAATAGGGCTGCAAGCTCTGCGTCAGCGGCGACGTGGCGCTGTTGCGTTTCCGTCTCGGAACCCTCGTCTGGCCCACGCTCGTGCCGGCGGGGGGTCGCATAGGTTCCTCGGCCGTGTTCGGTGGTCACCAAGCCCGCCTCGCGCAACGCGGCTATCGCCTGACGCACCGTGCCACGCGCTGCCTGGAATTGGGCGGTGAGCGCGCTCTCAGCCGGCAAGAGGGCTCCGGGCGGGATGAAGCCGCTCTCGATGCGCGCTTTCAACTCGTCGGCGATGACGCGGTAGCGGGGCTGTCCGTAGTGCGGGGTGGGCACCTGCTCACCGTACCTGGCACTTGTCTTACCAAGTGCCAACCAAGTGACCCGTTTCGACGTCTAGACAACTCGTCCACTTGTAGATACGTTTCCTGATGTGCGGCTGGGGTGACGGCTCGTGTCAGGGGTGGCCTCGCGCCGGCCCTGGTCGCACCTGATGCGCGGCGTCCTGTCGGACCGGTTGCGGTAGCCGCGCCTACAAGTTGGCTCGGCGATACCCGGCCCGTCCGGCGTCGGACGGTGCGCCGTGCCTTCATCCGGGCCGGTGGCCGGCTGCATTCCCCCGTGGCCGGCCACCGGTCCCCGTCTACCTGTGGAGGTGCGATGTCTGGTTCTCATCGCCGGAGCCGCTGGTTCTCGTCCTGGCGGCTCTGGAGACGACCATCCGCCATGAGTGCTAGCAGCAATCAGCCGCCGGGTCCACGCACGGCTTCTGGGACGATCTCGCCGCGGTGGTCCACCGGGGCAACCCGTGAGTTGCCCGTGCTCCGGCTTGCGCCGCTGATGACCCGGGCGCAGCTCCACCGAGGCAACGGCGGGCGGTGGCCGCGGTGAGCCGTACGAACAAGCCATCTAAGGTCACGAGCCACCCGGACTGGTGCGACCCGGAACGCTGCGGCTACCTCGTGCCGCCGGTGATGGCACACATGGCCCGCCGTCATCGCGGCCCGATGCAGCGAGTTGGCGACGGCCGTGCGGCCGGCCTGGTCGTCACGTACCTCATCGGTGCTGAGGCTTTGGATGGTGCCCTGGTCGGTGTTCACGTGACCTGCCGTAGCGGGATCGCCTGGGCCGAGTTGTCGTTGCTACAGGCGATCGAACTGGCCGAGCAACTTGGCGCCCTGGTGAAGCAGGTACTCGGAGAGCCGAAGGCCGACGATGAGTGAAGGCGTCCCACTCACAGGGGACCAACCGCCGTCGTCGACCGCTGCGGTCGTGTGCCCGGTGTGGTGTCGGGGCTGCGGACCGAACGATCCGATGCACCGAGGGCTCCTCGCCACGATCGGACGGGAGCGCAGCGGGTGGGTCTCTGTTCAACTGCTCGTGGACCGCTTTGCCCGGCGGGACCTGGCCGTGAAGCTCGATGTGACTCGTTACGGCGCGACGCAGACCGCGCTTCTGTCCGGCGCGCAGGTGGACCGGCTCATTGACGAGCTGACGCACGCCCGCCTGGAGATGCTGACCCCGGCTGATGGAGGCGAGCAGGCGGGGGAGACGCGGTGAACACCAACAGACGTCCGGGTGTGGCTGTACCTCGTACCCCCGGATCACGCCCTGGGCGACAACCGCGACCGGCGGTCGTCGTACCCCCGGTGCCTGAGCGGCCGGCCGGCGGGACCGCCTGGCAGACGTTGGAACGTCTAGGGGGTACGGTGACCGGTGTGCAAGGCCGGGACTGGCGCCCTCGCTACCTGCAACTCGCGGAAGAGTTGCGGGCGAAGATCGTGAGCGGTGAACTTGCCCCCGGCACTCTGATGCCCAGCGAGACCGAGTTGGCCGACACCTCGGGCCTGTCGCGCACAAGCGTCCGCAACGCCATCCGGCAGCTCCGCGAATGGGGCCTGGTCCGCGCGGAGCAGGGGCGCGGCACCTACGTGCGGGCACCCCGCCAGCGGGTACGCCGTCGCAACACCGAGCGCTACCAGTGGGAGAAGGATCGCGTCCTGCTCGACGAGGACGAGCGGCTAAAGACTGGCGCCACCGAGCACGACACCGGCCTGACCGTCGACGATCTGAAGTTCCACGCCGAGTACTCGCGGGTGGAGGCTGATGCGGAGATGGCGGCGGCCTTGCAGGTCGAGCCGGGTACGCCGCTGCTGCGCCGGGTCTACTGGACGTCGTCGCGGCATGAGAACGCGCCGCTGACCGTGTCGTACTCCTACCTGCCGCACGATCTGGTGGCCGCGAACCCGGATCTGCTCGACGCGGGCAAGGAACCGTGGCCGGGCGGCACGCAGCATCAGCTCTACACGCTGGGTATCGAGTTGGACCGGATCGACGACGAGATTCGCGCCCGCCCGCCGTCGCCCGATGAGGCCGAGCTGCTGGACATCGACCCGGGCGTCTCCGTGCTCACCGTGCGGAAGACCTCGACCGACACCACGGGTCGGATCGTCGAGGTCGCCGACGTGGTGATGCCGGGCGACCGCACCGAGCTTGTCTACTCCCACAAACTCCAGCGGTGGAAAACTTGACGCAGCTCGTCTCGGTCATCACCCCGGTCCACGCGCCCAGCATCGAGCACCTGCCTGGCGCCTACGAGTCATTGGCCAAGCAGGAGATGCCTGACGGCTGGGACTGGGAATGGCTCGTCCAGGAGGACGGGCAGACCGGCGCCCTGGTCGACGCGCTCCCTGACGATCTCCGGATCAGTCTGGGCACCGGCCGTCCCGGTGGGCCTGGTGTCGCCCGTACCCTCGCTCTCTCCCGGGTCTCCGGGCAACTCATCAAGGTCCTGGACGCCGACGACCAGTTGACCGCCGGTGCGCTCGCGCGGGACATCGCCGCGTTCGACGCGCACCCGCAGATCGGCTGGACCACCTCGCGGGTACTCGACCTGCTGCCCGACGGGTCGACCGCAGGATGGGACAAGGACCCGGCCGGCGGCGTCATCGACCGCGGTTCGGTCCTGTCGTTCTGGAAGGCCAATGACTACCGGGCCTCGGTGCACCCGGCGACCCTGTGCCTGCGGCGGGATCTTGTGTTCGCCCTCGGCGGCTGGATGGCGCTGCCGGCCTCCGAGGACACCGGCCTGTTACTCGCCGCCAACGCGGTCAGCGCGGGCTACTTCACCCGGGAGTACGGCCTGCTTTACCGCAAGTGGCCCGGCCAGGTGACCAGCCAGGGCGCGCACCGAGAGCCGGCCGAATACCGGGCTCGGATGCGGATCATCGAGGCCAGAGCCAACGCCCTAGCCTCGATGATCCCGAACGGCTTCGGCGGTCGCGCTACGGCGTAGCTTCGTGCCCTGGCATCCCGTGGGTACGCCGCCGCTCCTTCATCTCCGCCTCAAAGATGTGCCGCCGACCGCCGGCCAACTTCTCCCGCGCGTCCCGCTCGATCTCCTGGAACGCGGCGTAGTAGCCGTCGTCGAACTCCTCCACGATCTGGAACGTCCACCGGCCTGGTAGGACGTTGCGGCCCAGGAGCTCGTGTTCGACCCGGTCGGCCATCTCGTCGTGTCCGGCTTCGCGGAATAGCTTCACGACACGGTCAAGTGTGAGGTCCGCCCCGCCGACGAGTTGGTGTGCCGAGTACAGGTGACCTCGCACCCGATGGATCGTTTCGAGCGCCTTGCTCAATTCGCCTAAGGCCTCAACGGTTATGTCTTCCGTCTTTCCCGGCCGCGCATGCGACTCATCAACCGGCTTCGTGTGTTTCCTTCCTGCCATGCTGGCCCTCTACCCAGAAAAAACGCCCTTACGCATCGTTCCGGGCATCGGTGTCCATCGCGCCCACAAGGGTTAGCGGTGACCCGAAACCGGAGATCACTTCTATGGCCACCACCCGCAACAGTTCTAGATCTGGCTGCAGGGCATTCGCTTCGCGATCTCCTGGGAAGATTGCTTCAATGCCTTCCTTGCCGCCGCCGGCTTTGGAGTGGACTATGCGGCACCTGACGTCGTAAATACGATTTGCGACTTGCTTGACGATGTCTCGCGATGTGTCCTTGGACGAGAGAGTGGTGACATGCTTGATGGGCCCTCTCTTTGTAAAATGCTCTGGTACGGATCGTTCGAGTTGTGTCAACCAATTCATTATTCTGTCGGACCCCACGGAGTCGGCAACCAAGTCTACGAACGAATCGCGCTCACTTTTGGATGATTGCCTGCCTAGGATGCCAATCAGGCTAAGTACGTCTTCATCCTCGGACAGGCTAAAAAGTGGGGAGTGCAAGGTCCGCCGAATCTGTTGGATGGCTGCCTTCCGGTCATGCAGCGGTAGGTAGTATTCGACGCTTTGGTAGTAGAGAATGTAACGGTTTAGGACGGTCTGGTTGAAATGATCGGAGGCAAGTTGGAAGAGGGCGGCAGCCTGATCATTGAACCGTGCGACAGGAAAGCGCAGAGTCGCAAGGCGCGAAGCTATACGGGCATGATACGACCCTCGCTCCCTTCTGGGAATGAGGCTCGTCGACGTGCGCAATGAAGCGGCGGCTTCAAAGAGCAGGGATCGAGCCAATTCTTCTGCCACATGTAGGGCTACCGAGCGGCCGAGATCGTTTTCGAATCGAATCTTGATCGAGTAGAACCGCGTTAACTCTCGGCCGTCTCTCGACCAAGGGGACCCCCAACGAGCCTCCGCCTCAAGCATTTGAAACGCCATGCTCGCGCTCGCGGCTGAAATCTCGATGCAGGTCCTCGCGCGCGGACTGTGCACGTGGGCCCAGATTGCAGGGCCAGGCTCCGCCATGCCTAGGTGAGTTCGTGCATTCGGGAAGAGCGAAGGATGGTCGTTGCTCCTGAGTGAATGCGAACAGGCGACGTCGAGGTGGATTTGGCCACGCCCAAACCTGCTTTCAAGAGCTTTGAGGACAAATTCGACGTATCGGTTGTCAGCGGATATATGTCCGACATGTTTGTCGGTCGGCGTAAATCCGAACGAATGTTCGTGTGCAAGTAACCTGACACCAACCGAACTGCATTTGGCGGCCGCATCTGCTTGAGGATTGCTCTTTATCTCATAGCGGCCCTCAGCGTCATATGTAATGGACCATCCGGAAGCGGAAAGGAGTTCGGTCGCCACGTCAATGGGGGGGAGGTGGGGGTGTGCTTCAAGGTGAGGATCTTGATTGTCGATCTCAACCTCTGGCGTAAAGTCTGCCTCGCTGGACCCGATTTCAACGGGGGATTCTTCGATGCTCAAGGGATAACGATTCCCATCAAATGCGATTGATCATCCTGGGATCTCCATCCTAAATGAACATGGCGTTGGGCGATACGTACAGCAGGGCCAGGGAGTCGGAGCTCATTGCTGGGCAAAACGTGTCATAGGGGTTCTACCCCCGCACTGGGCGGCTTCAAGGTCTTACGGCCGGGTCGCCGGCGACTCCACGGCATGCCATGAGTTGTTGACTTGTCTGCCAAGTGCCGTCTACCTTGGACCGCAACTTGGCAGACAAGTTAACAAGTTGGAGGTTGAGCGGTGGCTCTGCGAGGCGGCACGAGGTTCGCGGTGCGGTGTGAGGACGTGTTCCCGGCGGGGTGCGCGTTGGTGCCCGAGTCCCTGGGCGAGGTCGAGGACTACGACGAGAAGACCGGTCGGCGTAGCCCGGCGAAGGACAAGCTGACCGGCCAGCGGGTGTGGCAGGTCCGGGTGATGGACCTGGATCCGGAGCTGGGGAAGCGGTCGCGGGAGACGACGGTCAAGATCTCGGCGGACTACCAGCCGGTCCCGCCGACGGGCGGCCTGTTCGAGGCGGTGGAGTTCGACGGCATGACCGTCACGCCGTACGTGGGCAACAACGGTCGGATGGCGTATTCGCTGCGGGCGACCGGGATGCGTGCCCCGGCGGGCGTGGCCGCGAAGGCGGCGCAGTAGCCGCATTTGGTGGGGGCGGGGCTGTCAGGTCTTGGCGGACGGCAGCCCCGCCCTCTGTCTCTTTCCCCTGCTCTGCCGAGAGAGGTAGTGACATGTCCAAGCGTATGCCTGCCGTCCTGCGGCGGCCCACAGTGGCGGGTGCGCGATGATGCGCCGGCCGCGTGGCGAGGTCGTGATGACCACCGCCGGGGATCTGATGGTGATCCGGCCGCGCCGGCTGGAGTTGCCGGTCTGGCTGATCGCGGTCGGCCTGGTGCTGCGGTGGCTGTGGCGTGGCCTGTGGTGGTGTCTTCGCCACCCGCTCGCCGTCGCCCTGGTCGTGGCTGGGGTGAGCCTCTACCGCGAGTTCGGCCGGTCCGGCGTGATCGTGCCCGTGGTCCTGGCCGCTGCCGTCTCGGCGCTGTGGCGGTGGCGGCACGAGTCGTCCTGGTGGACCTGGTGCGCCGGCCCGATCCTCGGCCGGTTCCGCCAACTCTTCGTCTACCGGCGGGCCTGGCGCGAGGCAATGACCCTCTGCGGGCTGGCCAAGGTGTACGACCATCGCACGGTCCTGCCGGAGTTGCTGCGGGTCCGTTCGGATCAGGCGCTCGACGTGCTGACCATCCGCATGGTCCGCGGCCAGACACCGGAGGAGTTCCAGAAGGCGACGGCGAACCTGGCGTACGCCTTCGGCCGGCGGCACGCCCGGGTCTACTCCGAGCGTCCCGATGAACCGCCGATCCGGTCGGGCTACTGGGCGCTGGTCCTGGGCGCGGTGGACCGGTTGCGGTTCCGCGACCGGCCGTCGGTGGTCTACCTGGTGGTGGTCCGCACGGATGCGCTGCGCACCCTGGTCGACCCGTTCGACGTCCCATCGGTGCCCGACTTCACCGCGCTACCCCTGGCTCGACGGGAAGACCTGCGGCACTGGTGCCTGCACCTGCTGGCCACGCACGTACTCATCGGCGGTGCCACCCGCTCCGGTAAGGGCTCGGTGCTGTGGTCGCTGGTCCGGGTCCTGGCCGGTGGGATCTCCTCCGGGCTGGTCCGGCTCTGGGTGATCGATCCCAAGGGCGGCATGGAGTTCGCGATGGGTCGGCCGTTGTTCGCGCGGTTCGCCTGCAAGTCGTTCGAGGCCATGGCCGATCTGCTCGACGAGGCCGTGACAGTGATGCGGGAGCGGCAGACCCGGCTTGCCGGCGCGGTGCGGGTCCACACGCCGACCCTGGATGACCCCCTGGTCGTGGTCGTCATCGACGAGATGGCGGCACTGACCGCGTACCTCCAGGATGTCGACCTGCGTAAGCGCGTCGCCGGGTCGCTCGGTCTGCTGCTGTCGCAGGGTGCCGGCGTCGGCGTCCTGGTGGTGGCCGCGTTGCAGGACCCCCGCAAGGAGGTGCTGCCGTTCCGGGACCTGTTCCCGACCCGGATCGCGCTCGGCCTGACCGAGGCTGCTCAGGTCGACCTCGTGTTGGGTGACGGTGCCCGCAACCGGGGTGCCCTCGCCGACCAGATGCCCCGCTGGGCCAAGGGGGTCGGCTACGTGATTCTCGACGGCATTCCAGAGCCGGCGCGGGTGCGCTTTTCCTACATCTCTGACGACCACATCCGGGAGCTGGCCGCCGAGTACCCGGCGCCGGCCGACGCGGCGGACATCCTCGCCCAGGTCGGCCGGGAAACCGCCACCGAACCAACCCGGCCGCCTCTGCCCCGGCAGCGTCGCGGACCACTGCTTCCGGATTCGCTGCTGAACATCCTCGACCGGGACACCGACGGGGGTGAGCCGCGGTGACCGCCCCGACCGACGGCCGAACCTTCTACCGGCTGCGCGCTCCCGGCACCGACGGCGCCACCAGCACGGCGGTGTCCGTTCGCGTCGACCCCGCCCGGCCCGATGCGTACCCGGTCTATCTCGCAGTAGGCGGCGGCCGGCGCCGCATGTACCTGACCCCTGACGAGGCGTGGGCGCTGTGGCGCTGCCTCTCCGAAGCGGTGGCCTCCCTCGGCGAGCCACCCGACCACATCCGTACCCGCGTCGCCCCGGCCCGGAGGTAACCGATGTCCCTCAAAAGCTTCTTCCTCGGCACCCACCGCCTCAAGCCGCTGCACATCGAACTCAACGGCTCCCCGGACCGGCTCGCCGGTGCCCTGCACGGCCTGGCGCACATGGTCAACCGCCGCCGTGACCTGAACGGCCAGCAGATCTGCATCACCCTGACCGTCCGCGACAACGGCAGCGGCCGATGATCCGCGAACGCGCCGAGTCCGGCGTCCGGGTGCTGATCCTGCTCGCCATCGGCACCATGGCCGGCGCCGCCGCCTTCACCCACGTCCACGACCTGACCGTTGCCCACGGCCAGCCCGACTGGATCGGCTGGGCCAACGCCGTGGCGGTCGAGCTGATGGCGATCTACCTCGGCCTGGAGATCCGTGCCCGCCGTCGCACCGGTCGACCTGTCGGCCTGGTCGGCGTCCTCCTGATCGCGTTCGCGCTGCTCTCCCTCGCCGCCCAGGTCGCCGAAGCCGAACCGTCCGTCTGGGGCTGGATCGTCGCGGCGGTGCCGTCGCTGGCCTTCCTCGCCCTGGTGAAGGTCGTCCTGTCCAGCGCACCCACCGCCGCGCCGGCAGCGGAGCCCGATCAGCCGCAGGGCGATTGGTACGACGAGCCGCAGCCTGTCGAACCCGCGCCGCCGGCTCCGGTGATGCCGCCGGCATCAGCCGCGGTGCTGCCTCGGGTCGGTGTCGTCCAGCCCAATCGGCCCCAGGTCGTCGGGATCATCCGATGACGGCTCCCACCCTGCCCGGCCTCGAACCCGCCCCGACCCCGATTGCTCCTCGGCCGGGGTCGCGGGCGGCCCGCATGGCGCTGCCGCGTTCGATCGACGTCCTCAAGGACATCGCCATCGAGTACGGCGTCTGCGTCCGTCCGCTCGCCATGCGCCGGACCGACCTCGACACCGGCCTGACCGAGGTCATCGACCTGCCCTGCGGGGCGACCCGGGAGGACAAGTGCCCGCCGTGCGCCAAGAAGAACCGCCGGCTACGGCAGGCCCAGATCCGCGAGGGCTGGCACCGCGACGACGAACCACTACCCGGCCCGGAACCCGCGACCGAGGCGCAGAAGTCACTGATCCTGTTCCGCGCACACCTGGAGTTCTCCCGCGACGAGGCCGTACGCGCCGCCCAGTGGGACCAGGTGACCGACCTCGACGAGGCTATCCGCGAGGTAGAGGAAGCCATCGCCGCTGAAGGTTTGCGCGGGCGCGTCGGACCACCCCATGCCACCGACGACGAGGACCAGGACGACGAGCCTGGCCAGCGACGCAAGCGCTCCACCAAACGGCGCCAGGATGCCCCCGAGCTGCCCCGGCGCAAGGTTGAGCGGCGCACCGTCGGCAAGACCTACACCGCCCCGGATGGCGCCACCTACCAACCGTCGATGTGGCTCACGCTCACCCTCGACTCGTACGGCCCGGTCCGCCCCGACGGCACCCCGGTCAACCCCGCCAGGTACGACTACCGCCGCGCAGCCTGGGACGCCGTGCACTTCCCCCGGCTTCTCGACCGGTTCTGGCAGAACCTTCGGCGGTGCGTGGGCTGGAACGTCCAGTACGCCGGCTGCGTCGAGCCGCAACGCCGTCTCGCTCCGCACGCCCACTTCGCCATCCGGGGCACCATCCCCCGGGACGTCCTCCGCACCGTGGCGGCGGCGACCTATCACCAGGTGTGGTGGCCCTCGGTCGACGTCCAGCGTTACACCCTCGACCGGCTCCCAATCTGGGACGAGCAGGCGGCGACATGGGTAGACCCAGACACCCGCGAGCCGCTGACCACCTGGACGGAAGCCCTCGACATCATCGACGACGACCCGGACGCCGAGCCTGTGCACGTCGTGCGCTTCGGCGCCCAGGTCGATGCCCGCGGCGTCATGCCCGGCACCGAGGACGCCGAACGGACCATCCGGTACGTCACGAAATACATCACCAAGCACACCGGCGACTGCCACAAGGCGACCACCGACCGGCAACGCAAGCATCTCGACCGGCTCTGGCACCAACTCCAGCTGACTCCCTGCACCGAGCGGTGCGCTAACTGGCTGCTCTACGGCGTCCAGCCCAAGAAGACGCACGCCAAGCTCAAGCCGGGCCGCTGCAAGGGCAAGGTCCACCAGCGCGACACCCTCGGAATCGGCGGCCGGCGCATCCTCATCTCCCGCGACTGGTCCGGCAAGACCCTCGCCGACCACAAGCACGACGCGCGGGCCTGGGTACGAGCACTGCTCGGCGTCACCACCGACGGCACGCAGCTCGTCGACGACCAGGGCGACACCACCGAACGGGTCCGGCACGCCTGGGAGTTGGCCCGACCGGATGACCCGGACGTCGGCCCGATGACCCACCGACTCATGCGATCGATCAGCGAACGGGCCCGCTGGCGGTCCGAACTGCTCGCAGCCAAAGACCGGGCCGCGCAGGGGTCCACAGATCTTTCGGCAACTCAGCACAGCGCACAGCACAACGGGGAGGAGACGCAGTGAACGAGGAGTTGTTGACCGTGCCGGAAGTGCTCGCTGAACTGCGCGTACCCCGCTCGACCTGGTTCTACTGGCGGCAGACCGGCAAGGGGCCGCGGGTGATCAAGCTTCCGAACGGGCAGCTCCGGGTCCGCCGGTCGGCGCTCGGTCGGTGGCTCGGCGACCTGGAGCAGGACGCCGCATGAAGAGCTACGAGGTCCAGATCTGGGAGATCGCCAAGCGTGCTGATCGGAAGGCTCGGCCGTGGCGGGTCCGCTGGGCGGTGAGCGGCCAACGCTTCGAGGACATGTTCCGTACCAAGGCCCTGGCGCACTCGTTCCGCGCCGAGCTGGTCCAGGCGGCCAACGCTGGGGAGCCCTTCGACCCGGCCACCGGCCGCCCGGTCTCCGAGGCCAGAACCAAGAACCCCACCACCTGGTACGCGCACAGCCGCGCGTACGTCGAGATGAAGTGGCCCCGGGCGGCGGCCAAGACCCGGCGGTCGATCGTCGAAGCGTTGACCTCGATCACGGTGACCCTGACTCGGCCAGCGAAGCGGGGCCGACCGACTGACGCCCTGCTCCGTGAGGCGCTGTACCTCTACGGCCTCAACCCACGCCGCTGGTCCGAGGAGATCCCGGCCGAACACGCGGCGGCCCTCGCCTGGCTGGAAACCGCGTCCCTCCCGGTAGTCGAACTCGACTCACCGGCGATGGTCCGCCGCGTCCTCGACAGCCTGTGCGTACGCCTCGACGGCAAGCCCGCGGCTGCCTCCACCGTCCAGCGGAAGCGGGCCACCTTCTACAACGTGCTCGGGTACGCCGTCGAGCTGGAGCTGATCGATTCCAACCCGGTCGACCGGGTCCAGTGGACCGCCCCCGAGGTCGCGCAGTCCATCGACCGGCGTGTGGTGGCGAACCCGGCGCAGGTCGCCACGCTGCTGGAGGCGGTGAAATCTCTCGGCAAACGTGCCGACAAGGTCACCGCGTTCTTCGGTTGCCTCTACTACGCGGGGATGCGGCCGTCGGAAGCCGCGGACCTTCGGCGGGAGGACTGCGACCTTGCCGGCCGGTGCGCCGACTGCGGGGCCGACTTCGACGACCTGGCGGCCGTCAAGCCTTCCCGGTCCTGCGACCACGAGAAGATCGAACATCGCTGGGGCCGCCTGGTGCTCGCCGGCACCTCGCCGCGCGCCGGGTCGCACTGGACCGATGACGGCGGCTCCCACGAGCGGCGCGGACTCAAGCACCGGGGGAGGGCCGAGACTCGCACGGTCCCGATCCCGCCCCGGCTCGTCGAACTGCTGTGCGCGCACGTCGAGAATCACGGGGTCGGCCCGGACGGTCGGTTCTTCCGGGGCCTGCACGGTGGGCCGCTCTCTGAGTCGGTCTACGACCGGTGGTGGAAGCTCGCCCGGGAGAAGGCGCTCACCGAATCGCAGGTCGCCTCGCCGCTCGTCCGCCGGCCCTACGACCTGCGGCACGCGGCGGCCTCGCTCTGGCTGAATGCCGGCGTGCCGCCCACCGAGGTCGCCCGGCGCCTGGGCCATGGCGTCGCCGTCCTGCTCCGCGTCTACGCGAACTGCATCGACGGCGGCGACGACACCATGAACGACAAGATCGGCGAGGCTCTGGCGTGACCCCGTATGAATCAGACGGTGGAGTCAGCGGCCGACGTGGCGTCGCCAGTAGCGGTCAAGCGCCGGGCCTCGGCCAGAACGCGTGCATCGATGTCCGCTTCGGTCTCCTCGCAGAACTCCAGCATGTCGTAGATGTCGTCGAGCATGACCAACTCTTCCGCGAGCGGCGTGCCGTCGTGCCCGATGACCGAGTGAGCCCAACGCGCCAGCTCGCGCGGGGAGAGGGTGCCAGCGAGAAGCTTGGTCGCCATGATGCGTACGGCAGCGTCCTTGCCCTCTTGGCTGCCTTCGGGGAAGAAGGTCAGGCCAAGCTCGTCAAGGGTGGGTTCAAGCCACTGGAGCAGTTCATGGCTGCTGGCGGAGGGCGAGACTCCGGCCAGGATGCGCAGCGAGGGGCTGTCAACGCCCGCCACGAGGCAGTCACAGACGGCCTCGATCACCTCGGCCGCCGTGCCGTGCCTGATGCTCCAAAGAGTGGTGGCGTCCTGGAGGCGAGCGAGAGCATCCTGACCGAGCATCGCTACATGATCGGGCAGCGAGCCCCCGCTGTCGCTTGCTTATCCGCAGCTCGTCTTGCGGCCGTACGACGTGTGGCACGCAGCGGCCTCGCTCTGGCTGAATGCCGGCGTCCCGCCGACCGAGGTTGCCCGGCGCCTGGGCCACGGCGTCGCCGTCTTGCTCCGGGCCTACGCCAACTGCATCGGCGGGGGAGACGACACCATGAACGACAACATCAGCGATGCTCTCGCAGATGCGCCGGCGGTCCGACCCGGCAGAGGTAGGACTCGGGATCAATAGAGAGTGCGATGCACCGTCGATCGAGAGTGGCTTGACCAGTTCAGGGACACTCGTAATCATGTGGCGACCATGTGTAGCTGTCTCGGCGTCGAGAGTCGCAGGTCAGGCGGGCGGTACACGGTGAAGGTGCATTCTGCCTGCGGTCGGGGAGTGGCAACGGCGGGCGCCCCGAGTCTTGCACCAATACGGCGATATCGAGACCGCACCATATGGTTGACGCTCATTCCTCTACTTCTGGCGCTGGTACTCGCTGGCTGCGACCCAGAGGGGGAGGGTAAGGGCAAGGTCAAATACAAGCCTGCGCTGCTGCCGGTGGCCCTGACAGTCGGTCCGGATGGCGTTGCGGTTGAGGGCGAGACGAGCATTGTCACTCCGATCGGCGAGTTCTCGATCGGGGCGGAGTACTCCCTCCCACCCCGAGATGGAAGCACGATCTACGTCCTGCTTCGGGACCGCAAGAAGGGTGCCACCGGGTTTGACAGGGTGTTCAAGGTCCAGACCGGACGCGACCAGCTCACCGTGGTCGTGAACGGAACCACCACCATCCAGGTCAAGGATGGCCAGGTGTTGATCGACGTCACCGGGGGTGCCGTCAAGAAGATCCAGTTCAAGCGAGTGGATCAAGCGAACGTGAAGGAAGGTGGGGACTCGTACTGGTCCAGCGTCGGCGCGAAGTGGAGCCGGGGTTGGGAGTCCTCCCTCTACAAGCCCTTCGTGTTCACCCGCTGGGCATACGATGACTCGACAATCGACAAGTGGTGCGGCCTGGGGTTTGTCTGGTTCCTGCTGCGCTTGGCGCTCACCGTCGTGCTGCTGCTCGTAGATCTGGTGCTGAGTTCGATCTTCTTACTGGCCCAGATCGCCTATTTGATCTTCGGCTCGACTGGACGGAACGTTGTCTGGGGGATTGCCATCTTGCTGGCGGTCGTCGCGGTGATCCGCGGGTTCCTCTATTACTGATCTGGACGTTCGGCGCGTGGGCAGATGGTGGGCGGCCAGCACCTCCGACCTTGGGGCGGAACGAGAAGGAGCAGGTCAGCACACCTGACGCGGCCAAGATCGCGGACGCCCTGTAAATCCGTCGCGAAAGCTTCAGAGGTTCGAATCCTCTACCCGCCACCAGGTGCACGAGAGAGGCCCCCGACCAGCGTGAACGCCGGTCGGGGGCCTCTCTCGTGAGTCCTGCTCGGTCCAGCTCCGACCCGCTCGGTCTCCCTGGCTGTGCCACATACGTGTCACCGACTGTTCTTGCTTGCGTGGTGCCGGCAGAAACGGCAGTCACACAACCACCCAGGTGACTTGCGGCAACTCCCAGCGATCTGGGGGCGACAGGGGACGGCCGTCGACGCAGCCTCCTGTCATGGCCGGGCCGCGGTCGCAGGCCAATGAAAGCGGTCGCAGGCCAATGAAACAAGTAGCCGATGAGCGGATGTTTGCTCGGTGGGGGCCCGGAAACTAGTCGCGCATGTTTGACGGCTTCGAGGACGAGCGGATCGATGTCGGGGAGGTCGAGCTCCGGGTCCGGCATGCGGGGCACGGGCTTCCGGTCCTACTCATTCATGGACATCCCCGTACGGGATCGACGTGGCATCGAGTCGCGCCCCAGCTGGTTGATCGCGGGTTCACCGTCGTCTGTCCCGACATGCGCGGCTACGGGCAATCCGGCAAGGCGAAGATTCTCGCGGATCACTCGCAGCAGTCCAAGCGGGTGGTTGCGGCGGACATGGTGCAGCTGATGGATGAGCTGGGCCATACGACGTTCGCCACCGTCGGGCACGACCGCGGATCGTATGTGGCGTTACGCCTGGCGCTGGACCATCCCGATGCGGTCAGTCGATTGGTAGTCATCGACGGTGTACCCATCAGTGAGGCTCTTGCCAGGTGTGATGCGAAGTTCGCCCATGACTGGTACCACTGGTTCTTCTTCGCCCAGCCAGACAAGCCGGAGCGAGCCATCGCCGCCGACCCCGATGCCTGGTACGCCAGTAAGGCCCGGCCCGAGAGCATGGGAGCCGAGAACTACCAGGAGTTTCGGCACGCCATCCACGATGCGGCCACCGTGCGGGCGATGCTGGAGGACTACCGAGCCGGCCTCGGTGTTGACCGAGCGCACGAGGAAGCGGACCGGCGTGACGGTCGCACTGTCCGCTGCCCAACTCTGTTTCTGTGGTCGACCCGGGACGACATGGAAGATCTGTACGGCGATCCACTAGCAGTCTGGCGCCCGTGGGCCGCCGATCTACGCGGCCACTCGATCGAGTCCGGCCACCACGTCGCCGAGGAGAACCCCGACGACCTGACCGCAGCGCTGCACCACTTTCTGTCATGAGCGTCCGTCCCCGCACGGCGCCGCTGCCGCCGCTGCCCGGCGGCAACCTTCAGCTGTCGGTTTAGTCGCCCCAATCGAGTTGGTGTGTGGGCACACCCGCGAGCCTTCCGTGCCTCACGGCCTCGGCGCGCCCTGTCTGGTCACCAATGGCGTAGCGGAAGATCCGCCCAGGAAAGACCACGACATGGTCATCGGCGACGCGGAAGTCGGCGTACCAGCCCTGGCCTCCGACCAGAGCGTCTGCCAGCGCGGACGCGAGTTCGTCAGCAGTGTCATCAGGGCCCTCGACATCCAGCAGTGTCCACACGTCAGGCTGGTGGCTACCAGCAGCAGCGGATACGTCCTGCCGATCGATCCGGGTAATCCGAAGGTCCCGGACCTGCAGGTCACATCCGACGCGGAGGCTCTCGGCGATAACCCTTCCCTGCAACATGACGACATGGTGAGAGGCGGGTCTGACAGTCTGTCGGCCTCCACCTCAGGTCCTCGGAGCCTTCGAGGTTGATTGCACCGTCGTGCCGCGCTCAGCGCGATGAGGTGTCGCAGATCAGTTGGCAAGGGGTGTCGCGCATCAGCCGACGGAGGTGGCCTACCCCAACGTCTCGTACTTCAGCGAGGCCGACAGCGGCGGCCACTTCCCGGCCTGGGAGGTGCCGGAGCTCTTCTCCGCCGAGATGCGGGCCGCGTTCCGGCCGCTGCGCAACCGCTGACCGCGCTTCGGCCGGCTGGTGACTCTCCCTGCCCAGTGAACGCTGTGCCCGCGTACCGGATAAGCCTGACCGCCGCGACGCCATCCGGACTGGATGCCGCGCCATTGCCGAACTGATGTGCCTGCATCGATGGCGCGGCGGCCGACGTCGGCCAGCCGGGCGACAATTCCTTCTTCCGATGTCGCCAACTCGACTCCCGGGTACGGACAGAAACCAGACCTGTTGCCGGGAGGTAGCGGCGAGTAGCGTGCGTACTTGGGCGGAGAGGCGCGCACTTCATATCAACTGTTACGTCTAGTAGGTGCCTTTCCTCTGCTAGGTCTTTTTTTGGGGCATACAGGCGTGGGTTGATCAGCAGATCGTCTGGCCGGACGTTGTCCCCGCCCGGCCGAGCGGGTCGGCTCGCGGGTCGGTCGGCCTGATCACGGGTGGGAGAACTTTCCTGGCGGACGCCGCTGTGGCACCATCGTGGAATCTCCATCCCCGCACAGCCCCCCTGCCGACAGGAGTTCCACATGTCTGGTCGAAAGTTTGGCCGGCTGCGTATGGCGTCGCTTGCCCTCGCCGCGCTGGCCGTTGGCCTCCTAGGTGCCCAACTCGGCGGTGCCTTCCAGTCCACCGCTATCGAGTGGGGCGCCCCGGCGGGCCACAGCGTTTCGGTTCCGAGTGGAGTGCAGTCAGTCGTCGGTCGGTGACCCCGGTGCGGCGGCGACGTGATCGATGACAGGGCGGTGCGGTGTCACCTAAGGCTGTCCGACGTCGTACGACCGAGCACGCCTGGCTGATCACGGCTCCCCTCGCCGGGATCGCGTTGGTGGGATCGCTGGTTCTCGCGCTTTCGGTGCCGATCCGCCTGGCGGACTGGCCGATTGCTGTGGCGTTGCTGGTGGTGATGGTTGCTGCCGGGATACCAACGCTCAGCTTCGTGGTCCGCCGCCAGGCGGTCGTGGTGACGCTCAGCGAGATCCCGCTCGTGCTCGCCCTGTATTGGCTGTCGCCGCTGCTCATGGTCGTCGTCGCTACGGCGGCCGAACTCTTCACCCAGATGCACCGCGGTTACGCGCCGCCGAAGTTCTGGTTCAACGTCGCCCGGGCGGCGGCCGGAGTCTCGGTGGCCGGTCTGGTGTTGGCCGCCATGCCACCGCACGTCGGGGTGGGGCCGGCGACGTGGGGTGCGGTCTTCGCCGGCGTCGCCGCCAACTCGCTGATCAGTCTGGTCGCCGTGGTCGGCGTGATCACTCTCCTGCAGGGCTGGCAGGGCACCCGGGAGACGACGAGTACGACCGTCCAGGTTCTGCTGACCACGGCACTGAGCGTCGCGATCGGGATGATCATCCTGATCGTGCTGGCGACGACCCTCTGGTCGACCCTGCTCCTACTGGCCCTGGCGGTGGCCGGCGTCATGCTCTACCGCTCGTACTCGCAGTTCATCCGGCAGCACCGCACCCTGGGCGACATGTACGAGCTGACCCGGGCGATGAGCGAGGCGGGTCAGGAGGGCACCCTGACGGATGCGCTGCTCGGCCGCATCCGATCTCTCATGCAGGCGGAGTACGCCACGCTGTGGCTCCCGGCGCAGGGTCGGCACCCGGAGGTCCTGCTGACCGCACGCCTCGACGACCGGGGCCTCCTGGATGTCGCCCGGACCCCGCCGGTGTTCCGGGAGAAGACCCGTGAGTCGGGCCAGACGATCGCCCTGGGTCGGGCCTTCGGCGGTGATCCGGCGCTGCGGTCCGCGCTCGCCGACTCCAAGGTCAAGGACGTCATCGCGGTACCGCTGCGATCGGGGCAGGCGGTGATCGGCACGCTGGAGGTGGTCAACCGGCTCAGCGACGTGGGTCATTTCGCTCCGGCCGACATCCCCATCTTCGAGACCGTTGCGGCGCATGCCGCCGTCGCCTTGGAAAACTCGCGGCTGGTCGACCGGCTCCGGCACGACGCGTACCACGACGCGCTGACCAGGCTGCCCAACCGTCGGCGGATCACCGGCGCGCTCGCGGAGTCCTTCAAGATCGCTGCCCCCGGCGAGGTGGTGGCGCTGTTGCTCTTCGACGTCGACGGGCTGCGCCAGGTCAACGAGTCCCTCGGTCACGCGGCCGGGGACAAGGTCCTCGCCGAGGTCGCCAGCCGGTTGCGGGCCAGCGCCCCGTCGTCGGCTCTGGTCGGTCGGGCCGGTGGGGACGAGTTCCTGGTGACACTGCGGTTGGAGAGCGCTGACGCGGCGCTCGAGTTGGCCGCTCAACTGCGCGACCAGATCCGCGACGAGATGGTCTTCGACGCGCTCACCCTCGACGTGAACACCGCCGTCGGGGTGGCCGTGCATCCCGATCACGGCAGCGATGCGGCGACCCTCCTGCTCAGGGTCGACCTGGCCGCCACGGCAGCCAAGTCGGTGCCGGGCAGCGTGCAGCTCTTCAACCCTGCGTTGGAGTCCCGATCGCTGCGCCGGCTGGGCCTGGCCGGCGATCTGCGCCGAGCACTGGACCAGGACGAGCTGGAGGTCTACTTCCAGCCCAAGGTGACCCTGCGGGACCGGCGTCTGGTTGGTGTCGAGTGCCTGGCCCGGTGGGAGCACCCGACCCACGGCACGGTCGCTCCCGAGGACTTCGTGGCGGTGGCCGAGCACACCGGCCAGTTGAGCCGGCTCACCGAGGTGGTGCTCCGCGAGGGGCTGCGCCGCAGCCGCGACTGGGCGCTGGCCGATCAGCCGCTGCCCATCGCGGTCAACCTGTCGGCCCGTACGCTCACCGACCAGCACTTCCCGGACCGGGTCCAGGAGTTGCTGACCGAGTACAAGGTGCCGGCGCAGCGACTGACCCTGGAAATCACCGAGGCGGGCGTGCTGGACGGCACGGACCGGCCCATCCCGACCCTGCGCCGGCTACGCGACCTCGGTGTCCGACTCTCGGTGGACGACTTCGGCACCGGCGACTCGTCTCTGGCGCACCTCCGCCGGCTGCCGGTGCACGAGGTGAAGGTCGACCGCTCCTTCGTGCAGGGCATGGCGACCGACCCGGGGGACCTGGCCATCGTCAACGCCGTGGTGACCCTCTCGCAGCAGTTCGGCCTGGCCGTGGTCGCCGAGGGCGTGGAGAGTGAGCTGACCCTGGAGCTTCTCCAGGACATCGGTTGTGAGATCGGGCAGGGCTTCCTGTTCAGCCGGCCGCTGCCGTACGAGCGGTTGGCCGCCTGGTTCGGCGCCCAGGTCGAGCCGGAAACGATCTCCAACGGGGAGCTGCCGCGCCTCCGGGTCGTGCCCTGAGCAGGGCGTAGACGATCACCGGGGATCCGATTTCACCTGTCGAGCCGGGCCGTGTACTCTTACTTCTGCGCGCCCCACGGGGAGATCGCGCAGGCCCCCTTAGCTCAGTCGGCAGAGCGTCTCCATGGTAAGGAGAAGGTCTACGGTTCGATTCCGTAAGGGGGCTCGAGGGTTCAGCTGGACCCATCGCAGCGGTGTAGCTCAGATGGTAGAGCAAGCGGCTCATAATCGCTGTGTCGCCGGTTCAAGTCCGGCCACCGCTACTCTCGTCTTCCGGGCTCGTTGCCGGTGGTCGTAAGAAATGGGCGCTTCCGGCGCCCACTTTGCATGTCCGCGCTGTCAGCGTCTAGGCTGGCGCGTCGTAGTTGTTTCCGTTAGCGAGGAAGGCACTCCGCCGTGGCGAAGGCTACCGATGTCCGGCCGAAGATCACTTTGGCGTGTGTGGAGTGCAAGGAGCGCAACTACATCACGCGCAAGAACCGCCGTAACGACCCCGACCGCATCGAGCTGAAGAAGTTCTGCCCGCGCGACGGTCGTCACACGGTCCACCGCGAGACCCGCTGACCGCTGGCCGGCTCTCCTGCCGGCCGCTGTCGAAGCTTTCCAATCGCCGATCTGACCGGTTTGGCGCGGCTACGCCGCCGCCTGCCGAGCAGGTCGGCGATTGTGCTTTCCGTGTAGGTTCGCGACATGTCTCTGGACCCTTCCTTCGTCGGCCGGACCTATCCGCCGACCGCCCCCTATCAGGTGGGCCGAGAAAAGATCCGCGAGTTCGCCACCGCCATCGGTGCCACCGACCCGGCCCATCACGACCTGGAGGCCGCGCAGGCGCTGGGCCACCCCGATCTGCTGGCCCCACCGACCTTCCCGGTGATCGTCACGATGGCCGCGAGCAGCCAGATCGTCGAGGACCCAGCCCTGGGTATCGACTACAGCCGGGTGGTGCACGGTGACCAGCGGTTCGCGTACACCCGGCCCGTGGTCGCCGGTGACGAGCTGGTCTGCACCAACACCATCGAGGACGTCAGCACCCGGGGCGGGCACGGCTTCCTGACCACGCGCACCGACGTGACCACCGTCGGCGGGGAGCCGGTGGTCGCCGTCTGGTCCAAGATCGTCGTACGCGGGGAGGCCTGAGATGGAGTTTCCAGCCAAGACGTTCCGAGTGACCCGCGCGGACCTGGTTCGCTATGCCGGTGCCTCGGGTGACTTCAACCCGATCCACTGGAGCGACAGGTTCGCCACCAAGGTAGGACTGCCCGGGGTGATCGCCCACGGCATGTTCACCATGGCGCTGGTCGGGCGGGCGATCACGGAGTGGGCCGGTTCGCCGGACGCGGTGGTCGAGTACGGGGTTCGTTTCACCCGGCCGGTGGTGGTCCCGGACGATGACCAGGGGACCGAGATCGAGGTCTCCGCGCGGGTCCGTGAGGTGACCGAGGACGGCCTCACCCGACTCGACGTGACCGCCACCTGCCTGGGCGAAAAGGTGCTCTCGCAGGCCCGGGCAACCATCAGGACGACACGCTGAAGCAGGCCCGCCACGCGTGGCGAGGAGACCGGTTGGGAAAGTCGGGCGGCTACCCGTACACTGGTCCGCCGTGGGGCAAGTGACCCCTGCTCGGTCGTCTGTGACCGCGTGGGGCGAGTGTTGCCGCACAGGGGTGTAGCTCAATTGGCAGAGCAGCGGTCTCCAAAACCGCAGGCTGCAGGTTCAAGTCCTGTCACCCCTGCGCCTCAGGCCTGACCGTTCCCGTGGGTCGCGCCGCCAGCATGGCGGCGTCCGGCCCGTGGTGGTGGCATCAGCGGGGTGGTTCCGAGGCAATCGGGCCCTCCGGATGATCCACCGGCCGCGGCCCGTCGCGGGACGGTTGGGTCCGGCCGGCGTGACCAGCGCCGCGTACGCCACTCGGCGTGCGACCCGAGATTCCGCGACGGAGGGCGAAGTGGCCGACAACAAGCGGCGCGGCGAGGACGCCGGCGACGATCGTCTGGACG
This sequence comes from Micromonospora parathelypteridis, assembly GCF_014201145.1. Lineage (NCBI taxonomy): Bacteria > Bacillati > Actinomycetota > Actinomycetes > Micromonosporales > Micromonosporaceae > Micromonospora > Micromonospora parathelypteridis. The sequence goes on along the minus strand of NZ_JACHDP010000001.1, from coordinate 2,479,428 downwards.
ACGAGGTCGTCGACGAGGTAGCCGACGACGACGCCACCAGCGCGGACGAGCCGGTCTCCCGGGGCGGCACCGCCACGCGGTCGCGTGCCCGGGCGGAGTCGGCGGACAGCCGGCCCACTACCCGGTCGGAGACCGGTCGGGTGGGCGTGTTCGGCCGCATCGCCCGATTTTTCCGCGAGGTCGTAGCCGAACTGCGTAAGGTCATCTGGCCGACGCGCAAGGAGTTGCTGACCTACACCGCCGTGGTGGTGGCGTTCGTCGCGGTGATGCTGACGATCGTTGGCGTGCTGGACTTCGGCTTCGCCAAGGTCGTGCTGTTTGTCTTCGGCAACTCGGACTGACCGGCTGCCTCCAGCCGATAGTGACGGAAGTGAGCGAGCGTGCCTGAGTACGACGAGACCGCCGGACCGGTGGACGAGCAGTCCACGGTCGCGACGGCGGCTGGTGACGAGTCGGTTGAGGCCGCCAGCGAGCCGGAGTTCCCAACGACTGAGCCTGCGCCGGACGAGGAGTACGACCCGGTCGCCGAGCTGAGGCAGAAGCTGCGCTACGCGCCGGGTGACTGGTATGTGGTGCATTCGTACGCCGGCTACGAGAACAAGGTGAAGACCAACCTCGAGACCCGGATCACGAGCCTCGACATGGAGGACTTCATCTACCAGGTCGAGGTGCCGACCCGGGAAGAGGTCGAGGTCAAGAACGGTAAGCGTTCGCAGATCCAGGCCAAGGTCTTCCCGGGCTACATCCTGGTTCGGATGGAGCTGACCGCCGAGTCCTACTCGTGTGTTCGGAACACGCCGGGCGTGACCGGCTTCGTCGGCGCGACCGACCGGGCCGACCGGCCCGCCCCGCTCTCCCTCGACGAGGTGCTGAAGTGGCTGGCGCCGGCCGTCGAGACCGAGCAGAAGAAGTCGAAGCCGGAGATCAAGGTCCTCGACTTCGAGGTGGGCGACTCGGTCACCGTCACCGACGGCGCCTTCGCGTCGCTGCCGGCCACGATCAGCGAGATCAACGCCGACCAGCAGAAGCTCAAGGTGCTGGTGTCGATCTTCGGTCGCGAGACGCCGGTGGAGCTCAACTTCAACCAGGTCGCCAAGATCTGATTGGTCGTCGGCGGCGGGCCCGGCCCGCCGCCGACGTCGGCGTACGCCGTCCCGCTCGACCTCGGCGGACGAGTGGGCTGCGGCCTGCGCTACTCTTGAATGTCGCCGCTGTCGCATCGCGCTGACCGTGCGCGCTCCGAGAGCGGCGACAGCCGCATTTTCCCAGCTCCAAGCCCCAGGAAGTGACATGCCTCCGAAGAAGAAGCTCGTCAAGACGTTCACGCTTCAGTTGCCGGCGGGCCAGGCCACGCCGGCGCCGCCGGTCGGCCCCGCGCTCGGCCAGCACGGCGTGAACATCATGGAGTTCTGCAAGTCCTACAACTCGCAGACCGAGTCCCAGCGGGGCGACATCGTCCCCGCCGAGATCAGCGTGTACGAGGACCGGTCCTTCACGTTCGTGCTGAAGACCCCGCCCGCTGCCCGGCTGCTGATCAAGGCCGCCGGTGTGCAGAAGGGTTCGGGTGTTCCGCAGGCCGAGAAGGTTGGCTCGGTCAGCCGCGCCCAGCTGCGTGAGATCGCCGAGAAGAAGATGGCCGACCTCAACGCCAACGACCTGGCCCAGGCCGAGAAGATCATCGCCGGCACCGCCCGGTCGATGGGCATCACCGTCAACGACTGACGTCGGCCCAGGCCTTCGATCAGACCGTGGGAGGGCTCGCGCCGAGCCCGCCAGAGACCACAGGAGTAATAAGCAATGCAGCGCAGCAAGAGCTACCGCAAGGCCGCCGACGTCATCGACCGGTCCAAGCTCTACACCCCCGCCGAGGCCGTGAAGCTGGCCAAGGAGACCACCAACGTCAAGTTCGACGCCACGGTCGAGGTCGCCATGCGCCTCGGCGTCGACCCCCGCAAGGCGGACCAGATGGTCCGCGGCACGGTCAACCTGCCGCACGGCACCGGTAAGACCGCCCGCGTGATCGTGTTCGCCAGTGGTGCGAAGGCCGAGGAGGCCACCGCCGCGGGTGCGGACGAGGTGGGCACCGACGAGCTGGTCGCCCGGATCCAGGGTGGTTGGCTCGACTTCGACGCGGCGATCGCCACGCCGGACCAGATGGCCAAGATCGGCCGGATCGCGCGGATCCTGGGCCCGCGCGGTCTCATGCCGAACCCGAAGACCGGCACGGTGACCATGGACGTCACCAAGGCGGTGCAGGACATCAAGGGCGGCAAGATCACCTTCCGGGTGGACAAGCACTCCAACCTGCACCTGATCATCGGCAAGGCGTCCTTCACGGAGAGCCAGCTGGTGGACAACTACGCGGCGGTGCTCGACGAGGTGCTGCGTGCCAAGCCGTCCGCGGCCAAGGGCAAGTACCTCCGCAAGGTCATCCTCACCAGCACGATGGGCCCGGGTGTTCCGGTCGACCCGAACCTGGTGAAGAACCTCACCGGAGACCCCGCCGAGGCCTGAGTCGACAGTTGGTTCCACCGGGGCGCCGCCACGATCGTGGCGGCGCCCCGGCGCGTTTGAGGTGTGGCAGGCTCTACGCCATGCGGCTGGAGAACGTCTGGGTGCGGTACCACCGGCCGGGGCCGTGGGTGCTGCGAGGCGTGGACGTGCGGCTCGGTCCGGGCGAGGTGGCGGTCGTGCTGGGCCGCAACGGGGTGGGCAAGTCGACCCTGCTGCAGGTGGCCGCGGGGGTCCTCCGCCCAGGCCGGGGCCGGGTCACCGGCCGGCCGGCGCGGGTGGGCTGGGTGCCGGAGCGTTTCCCGGCCGACCAGCCGTTCACCGTGGCCCGCTACCTGACCGGGATGGCCCGGGTGGCAGGGCTGCGGGGGGCAGCGGTCGACGAGGCGGTGACCTCCTGGACCGACCGGCTCGGGCTGTCCGCCTTCCGCTCGGTCCGGCTGCCGGAGCTGTCCAAGGGCACCGCCCAGAAGGTGGGCCTCGCCCAGGCGATGCTGCGCCTGCCGGGCCTGCTGGTGCTCGACGAGCCGTGGGAAGGGCTGGACGCCGCCACCCGCGAGCTGGTCCCCGAGCTGATCTCCGAGGTGCTCGCCGCCGACGGTGCCGTCCTCGTCAGCGACCACCGGGGGGAGACGGTCCGGCTGCCGGCCGCGCGCCGCTGGTCGGTGGCCGACGGGTCACTGACCGAAGAGGCGCCGTCGGCGGACGAGACGATCGCGGTGGTCGAGGTCGCGGTGCCGGCCGCGCGGGTCGCCGGCACCGTCGCACGGTTGCGCGCCGAGGGCCACCAGATCCTTCGAGTACGCGCCGACGCCTCCATCGCCGCACCACCGGCTCGCCCCGCCACCCCGTCGGTCCGGTCGGCCGGTGAGCCGACGCCCGAGCAGGCCGTGGGCGCCCAGGGTGCCGACGCGGTGGTCGAGCCGGCAGCGGGGGAGGCCCGATGAGCGCGCTGGTGCGGATGCGGCTGGCCGGTTTCCTACGGACCGGCCGGGCGGTGGCACCGTTGCTCGCCGGCCTGATCACGCTCGGCACGCTCTACGGCGGCGGCCGGGCCCAGCCGGCGGAGGCGTACGGCGTCTCGGCGGTGGTGCTCTTCCCGGTGCTCGCCTGGCAAACCAAGATCCTTCTGGACGTGGAGCCGGACGTGCAGCGCCGGCTGGCGCAGGTGACGGTCGGTGCGGCCCGGGAGCGGCTGGCCGGGCTCCTCGCCGCCGGTGTGGCGGCGCTGGTGACGGTGGCCGTCGCGCTGCTCTTCCCGTGGCTGGTCGGCGGGATCTCCGGCCCGGTCGACCCGGGGGACCGGTCGATCCCGGTCGGGCTCGCCCTGGGTTTGTGGGCACATCTGCTCGCCCTGCCCGCTGCGGTCGCTCTCGGCGCGTTGGCCAGCCGGGCCTCGGTTGGCAGTGCCGGGTACGGCGTCGCGGTGCTGGCCCTCGGTGGTGTCGGCGCGGTGGTGCTCGGCCTGAGCGGCTCGGTGGCCCCCTGGCTGGCGCCGCCGATCATGGCTACCGCCCGCACCACTGGTGGCGATGCCGCGGCGCTCACCCTGCTGGGGCTGACCGTGTGGGCGCTGGCCTGGAGCGCGGTGGTCGTTGGCGGCTACCTGTGGCGGCGGCGGGCACAGGGCTGACCGGCGGCGTGCGTGACGGTCTGCGGTGGCGCGGCTCACAGGGGGCGATTTGGTGCAGGTCGCGGGGTCGCGTACTCTTCAAACGTCATCCGTGTTCTCACGGTTGAGGAACCACCCAGAGACCGCTGGTCACCGTGCTTCGGCACGGTCGAAGGCCCCGCGACAACGGGCGACCCGCGTAGGGCGGCAAGCGTAATTCGGCAGTGAGCATGGTCCGCCGACTGTGACGAACTTCCGGCCCTCGCCCCGTGCGCCCTGCGCCGGGGCTTTTCGTTGTCGTGCTGCCTCCGCCCCCGCTCCGGCTTCGGCTGTGACGGGGACCAGCCTCGAGTAACGAGAGAGGAGGGACATGGCGGACAAGCCGATCCGGGCCGACAAGGCCACGGCCGTCGCTGAGCTGACCGAGAACTTCCGTAGCTCGGGCGCCACCGTGCTGACCGAGTACCGCGGTCTGACGGTTTCCCAGCTCACCCAGCTTCGGCGCACGCTCGGCGCCGACACCAGCTACACGGTCGCGAAGAACACGCTGGCGAAGCGTGCTGCGACGGACGCGGGCATCACCGGCCTCGACGAGCTGTTCACCGGTCCTACCGCGCTGACTTTCGTTTCGGGCGACGTCGTCGAGGCGGCGAAGGGGCTTCGCGACTTCGCGAAGGCCAACCCGAAGCTCGTCATCAAGGGCGGTGTCTTCGAGGGCAAGGCCATTTCCGCGGCCGAGGTCACGAAGCTCGCCGACCTTGAGTCCCGCGAGGTGCTGCTGGCCAAGCTGGCCGGCGCGATGAAGGGCAACCTGAGCAAGGCCGCGGCCCTGTTCCAGGCCCCGCTGTCGAAGACCGCCCGTCTGGCGGCCGCACTGCAGGACAAGCGCGAGAAGGAGGGCGCCGAGGCGGCCTGAGGCCACCACGGCGCACCAGTTCTTACTTAACAGAATCAGGAAAGGACGCCAGATATGGCGAAGCTCAGCACCGACGAGCTGCTCGACGCGTTCAAGGAGATGACGCTGATCGAGCTCTCTGAGTTCGTGAAGCAGTTCGAGACGACCTTCGAGGTCACCGCCGCTGCTCCGGTCGCGGTTGCCGCTGCCGGCGGTGCCGCCGGTGGCGCTGCTGCCCCGGCCGAGGAGGAGCAGGACGAGTTCGACGTCATCCTCGAGGCTGACGGCGGCAAGAAGATCCAGGTCATCAAGGTCGTGCGTGAGCTGACCGGCCTGGGCCTCAAGGAGGCCAAGGACGCGGTTGAGTCCGCGCCGAAGGCCATCCTGGAGAAGGTCAACAAGGAGACCGCCGAGAAGGCGAAGGCCAAGCTCGAGGGTGAAGGCGCCAAGGTCACCCTCAAGTGACCTGACGTTCCACCTGCGCGTACCTGGCTCGTGAGCCGGGACACGATCGCGTAGCGGCGGGCGGTGATCCGACACGGATCACCGCCCGCCGTGTTGATGTGCCGGACGCCGAACGGTCCTGAGCTGGGCTCCGACCACCGGTACCGGCGACCCGATCGAGCGCGGCGGGTCGCCCTCCGGTGGGAAAGAAGGGGCAACCCGGATACCGGCCCTTGACGCGGCCCCGGGCTGCCAGGCACGCTGACACCAGCAAGACACCGCGCTTGCGACGGCCACGACGTGGGTATGACAGCGACGGCACCATCGCCGCGTCAACCCGAGCGGCCCAGTGGGGACGTTGCGTTCTGAGCGGCCCGGCAGACCCCGGTTTACGGGGGGCCGAGGCGCGTTCCGCAAACGACCTGCGGGGTGGGCTGGACAGCGGTTAGCCTCTCGGCTACACTGCTAGTTTGCGCTGCCTTCCGACTTGACCCCTGCTCGGAAATGTCCGTTTACGGATATTTCTGGTGGGGTCATTGGAGTGCACGCGTACCAGCCGTTCTGCAGCACCGGTCCTCGGAAGGACGCATCTTGGCAGCTTCCCGCCCTGCGAAGACCAGTCGTACGTCGAGCGCATTCGCTCCCCGCCGAGTTTCATTCGGCAGGATCACCGAACACCTCGAGGTCCCCAACCTCCTTGCCATCCAGAACGAGTCCTTCGACTGGCTCGTCGGCAACGAGGCTTGGCAGGGCCGGTCGGCGGACGACCCGCACGCACGCTCGGGTCTCGCGGAGATCCTTGAAGAGATCAGTCCCATTGAGGACTTCTCCGGCACCATGTCGCTCTCCTTCTCAGCGCCGCGCTTCGACGAGGTCAAGGCCTCGATCGAGGAGTGCAAGGAGAAGGACCTGACCTACTGCGCTCCGCTCTTCGTGACCGCGGAGTTCACCAACAACACCACTGGCGAGATCAAGAGCCAGACGGTGTTCATGGGTGACTTCCCGATGATGACGCCCAAGGGCACCTTCGTCATCAACGGCACCGAGCGCGTCGTGGTCAGCCAGCTCGTCCGGTCTCCGGGCGTGTACTTCGACAAGCAGCCGGACAAGACCTCCGACCGCGACCTCTCCAGCGTCAAGGTCATCCCGAGTCGGGGTGCCTGGCTGGAGTTTGACATCGACAAGCGCGACACGGTCGGCGTACGCATCGACCGCAAGCGTCGGCAGGCCGTCACGGTCCTGCTCAAGGCCATCGGCTGGTCGGCCGAGCGGATCCGTGAGCGGTTCGGCTGGTCCGAGCTGCTGATGACCACGCTCGAGAAGGACCACATCGCCGGCCAGGACGAGGCCCTGCTAGACATCTACCGCAAGCTGCGCCCTGGCGAGCCGCCGACGCGTGAGAACGCCCAGACCCTGCTCGACAACCTCTTCTTCAACCCGAAGAGGTACGACGTCGCCAAGGTCGGGCGCTACAAGTTCAACAAGAAGCTCGAAGTCGACGTGCCGATCACCACCGGCACGCTGACCGAGGACGACATCGTCGCCACCGTGGAGTACCTGTGCCGGCTGCACGCCGGCGAGGACGGCTACGAGGCCGACGACATCGACCACTTCGGCAACCGGCGCCTGCGTACCGTGGGTGAGCTGATCCAGAACCAGGTCCGAGTCGGCCTGTCCCGGATGGAGCGGGTCGTCCGCGAGCGGATGACCACGCAGGACGTCGAGGCGATCACCCCGCAGACCCTGATCAACATCCGCCCGGTGGTGGCGGCGATCAAGGAGTTCTTCGGGACGTCGCAGCTGTCCCAGTTCATGGACCAGACCAACCCGCTGGCGGGTCTTACCCACCGGCGCCGGCTGAGCGCGCTCGGCCCGGGTGGTCTGTCCCGGGAGCGGGCCGGCTTCGAGGTCCGCGACGTGCACCCGTCCCACTACGGCCGGATGTGCCCGATCGAGACGCCGGAAGGCCCGAACATCGGCCTGATCGGCGCGCTGTCCACCTTCGCCCGGGTCAACCCGTTCGGCTTCATCGAGACGCCGTACCGGAAGGTCGTCGAGGGTCGGGTTACCGACCAGATCGACTACCTGACCGCGGACGAGGAGGACCGGTTCGTCAAGGCCCAGGCCAACGCGCCGCTGAAGGCTGACGGCACGTTCGCCGAGGACCGGGTGCTCTGCCGTCGTAAGGGCGGCGAGACCGAGGACGTCATCCCGAGCGCCGTCGACTACATGGACGTCTCGCCCCGGCAGATGACCTCGGTCGCGACCGCCATGATCCCGTTCCTCGAGCACGACGACGCCAACCGGGCACTGATGGGCGCGAACATGCAGCGCCAGGCGGTGCCGCTGGTCAAGGCCGAGGCGCCGCTCGTGGGCACGGGCATGGAATACCGGGCCGCGGTCGACGCTGGCGACGTGGTTGTCGCCGAGGTCGGCGGTGTGATCGAGGATCTCTGCGCCGACTACGTCACCATCCACCAGGATGACGGCCACCGCCGGACGTACCTGCTGCACAAGTTCCGCCGCTCCAACGCCGGCTCCTGCGTCAACCAGAAGCCGGTGGTCTTCGAGGGCGACCGCGTCGAGGCCGGTCAGGTCATCGCCGACGGGCCGTGCACCGACGAGGGCGAGATGGCGCTCGGGCGCAACCTGCTCGTGGCGTTCATGACCTGGGAGGGGCACAACTACGAGGACGCGATCATCCTGTCGCAGCGCCTCGTGCAGCAGGACGTGCTCACCTCGATCCACATCGAGGAGCACGAGGTCGACGCTCGGGACACCAAGCTCGGCCCGGAGGAGATCACCCGCGACATCCCGAACGTCAGCGAGGAAATGCTCGCTGACCTCGACGAGCGCGGCATCATCCGGATCGGTGCCGAGGTCGTCCCCGGTGACATCCTGGTCGGCAAGGTCACGCCCAAGGGTGAGACCGAGCTGACCCCGGAGGAGCGACTGCTCCGCGCGATCTTCGGTGAGAAGGCGCGCGAGGTTCGGGACACCTCGCTGAAGGTGCCGCACGGCGAGACCGGCACGGTCATCGGTGTGCGGACGTTCTCCCGCGAGGACGGCGACGAGTTGCCGCCGGGTGTCAACGAGCTGGTCCGGGTCTACGTCGCCCAGAAGCGCAAGATCCAGGACGGCGACAAGCTCGCCGGCCGGCACGGCAACAAGGGTGTCATCTCGAAGATCCTGCCGATCGAGGACATGCCGTTCCTGGAGGACGGCACCCCGGTCGACATCGTGCTGAACCCGCTGGGTGTGCCGAGCCGGATGAACATCGGCCAGGTGCTGGAGACCCACCTCGGTTGGGTCGCCAAGACCGGTTGGAAGGTCGAAGGCGACGACACCGACTGGAAGCGGCAGCTGCGCTCGATCGACGCGCACGAGTCCGAGGGGGACACGAACGTGGCCACCCCGGTCTTCGACGGTGCCCGCGAGGCCGAGATCTCCGGCCTGCTGGCGTCGACGCTGCCCAACCGTGACGGCAACCAGCTGATCGGTTCCAGCGGCAAGGCGCAGCTGTTCGACGGGCGCTCCGGTGAGCCTCTGCCGGACCCGATCGCGGTCGGCTACATCTACATCCTGAAGCTCAACCACCTGGTCGACGACAAGATCCACGCTCGGTCGACCGGCCCGTACTCGATGATCACGCAGCAGCCGCTGGGTGGTAAGGCGCAGTTCGGTGGTCAGCGTTTCGGTGAGATGGAGTGCTGGGCGATGCAGGCGTACGGCGCCGCTTACGCCCTGCAGGAGCTGCTCACGATCAAGTCCGACGACGTGCTCGGCCGGGTGAAGGTCTACGAGGCCATCGTCAAGGGCGAGAACATCCCGGAGCCGGGCATCCCGGAGTCGTTCAAGGTGCTGCTCAAGGAGCTGCAGTCGCTGTGCCTCAATGTTGAGGTGCTCTCCAGCGACGGCGTGGCCCTGGAAATGCGCGAGACCGACGACGAGGTGTTCCGGGCCGCTGAGGAGCTGGGCATCGACCTGTCCCGGCGCGAGCCGAGCTCGGTCGAAGAGGTCTGAGGTGAGCGGTCGGGGGCCGGTCTTCCGGCCCCCGACCCCACCCGAGAATTAGCAGTACAGACGACGACATAGGGGACATAGTGCTCGACGTCAACTTCTTCGACGAGCTGCGCATTGGTCTCGCCACCGCCGACGACATTCGTCAGTGGTCGCACGGCGAGGTCAAGAAGCCTGAGACGATCAACTACCGCACCCTGAAGCCGGAAAAGGACGGGCTCTTCTGCGAGAAGATCTTCGGTCCGCAGCGGGACTGGGAGTGCTACTGCGGTAAGTACAAGCGCGTCCGGTTCAAGGGCATCATCTGTGAGCGCTGCGGCGTCGAGGTGACTCGCTCCAAGGTCCGTCGTGAGCGGATGGGGCACATCGAGCTCGCTGCTCCGGTGACCCACATCTGGTACTTCAAGGGCGTTCCGAGCCGGCTGGGCTACCTGCTGGACCTCGCCCCCAAGGACCTCGAGAAGATCATCTACTTCGCCTCGTACGTCGTGACGAGCGTGGACGCCGAGTCGCGTCACCGTGACCTCTCGACGATCGAGAACGAGATCCTGGCCGAGAAGCGGCAGTCTGAGAACAGCCGCGACTCGGAGATCGAGAAGCGGGCCGCCAAGCTCGAGGCCGACCTGGCCGAGCTGGAGGCCGAGGGTGCCAAGGCGGACGTTCGGCGCAAGGTCAAGGAGGGCGGAGAGCGCGAGATGCGCCAGATCCGCGACCGGGCCCAGCGCGAGATCGACCGCCTGGACGAGGTGCTGGACACCTTCCGCAAGCTGGAGCCGAAGCAGCTGGTCACCGACGAGCTGCTCTACCGCGAGCTGCGCGACCGGTTCGGTGAGTACTTCACCGGATCCATGGGCGCCGAGGCGATCAAGGCGCTGGTCCAGAACATGGACCTCGACGCCGAGGCCGAGAGCCTGCGGGAGACCATCCGGTCCGGCAAGGGCCAGCGGAAGATCCGGGCGCTCAAGCGGCTCAAGGTCGTGGCGGCGTTCCTGAACACCCGCAACTCGCCGCTCGGCATGGTGCTGGACTGCGTCCCGGTCATCCCGCCGGACCTGCGCCCGATGGTGCAGCTCGACGGTGGCCGTTTCGCGACCTCGGACCTGAACGACCTGTACCGCCGCGTGATCAACCGGAACAACCGGCTCAAGCGACTGATCGACCTCGGCGCGCCCGAGATCATCGTCAACAACGAGAAGCGGATGCTCCAGGAGGCCGTCGACGCGCTGTTCGACAACGGCCGTCGCGGCCGGCCGGTCACCGGTCCGGGTAACCGCCCGCTCAAGTCGCTTTCCGACATGCTCAAGGGCAAGCAGGGCCGGTTCCGTCAGAACCTGCTGGGCAAGCGCGTCGACTACTCCGGCCGTTCGGTCATCGTGGTCGGCCCGAAGCTCAAGCTGCACCAGTGCGGTCTGCCCAAGCAGATGGCGCTGGAGCTGTTCAAGCCGTTCGTCATGAAGCGGCTGGTCGACCTCAACCACGCGCAGAACATCAAGTCCGCCAAGCGGATGGTCGAGCGTCAGCGCCCGGTCGTGTGGGATGTGCTGGAAGAGGTCATCGGGGAGCACCCGGTGCTGCTCAACCGTGCGCCGACCCTGCACCGCCTGGGCATCCAGGCCTTCGAGCCGCAGCTGGTCGAGGGCAAGGCGATCCAGATCCACCCGCTGGTCTGCACCGCGTTCAACGCAGACTTCGACGGTGACCAGATGGCGGTGCACGTGCCGCTGTCCGCCGAGGCTCAGGCCGAGGCACGGATCCTGATGCTGTCGTCGAACAACATCCTCAAGCCGGCCGACGGTAAGCCGGTCACCATGCCCACCCAGGACATGGTCATCGGTCTCTACCACCTCACCCACCTCACCGCCGGTGAGAAGAAGGGCGAGGGCCGGGCGTTCAGCTCGGACGCCGAGGCGCGGATGGCCTTCGACAACGGTGAGCTGCACCTGCAGGCGCTCGTGAAGATCCGTCTTCGCGGCGTGGTCGGGGTCGACAACGGTGCTGGCGCCGAGGCGTGGACCGCCCCGGAGGGCTGGGTCGAGGGTGAGCCGCTGACCGTCGAGACCACCCTGGGTCGGGTGCTGTTCAACGAGACGCTGCCGCAGGGCTACCGCTTCGTGAACTACGAGATCCGCAAGGGTCAGCTCTCCGCGATCGTCAACGACCTCGCCGAGCGCTTCCCCAAGGTGGCGCTGGCCGCCACCCTGGACGGGCTCAAGGAGGCCGGTTTCCACTGGGCCACCTGGTCCGGCGTGACGATCGGCATGGAGGACGTCATCGCTCCGCCGCGCAAGGCGGAGATCCTGGCGCGGTACGAGACGGAAGCCGACCGGATCGACAAGCAGTACCAGCGTGGTCTGATGACCGCCGAGGAGCGTCGCGGCGAGCTCATCACGATCTGGACCAAGGCGACCAACGAGGTCGCCAAGGAGATGGACACCGCGCTGCCGCAGGAGAACCCGCTGTGGAAGATGATCCACTCGGGTGCCCGCGGTAACCTGCTCCAGCTCCGGCAGATCGCGGCGATCCGTGGTCTGGTGGCCAACCCGAAGGGCGAGATCATCCCGCGGCCGATCAAGGCCAGCTACCGGGAGGGTCTGTCCGTGCTGGAGTACTTCATCTCCACGCACGGTGCCCGTAAGGGTCTCGCCGACACCGCCCTGCGGACCGCCGACTCGGGTTACCTGACCCGTCGTCTGGTCGACGTCTCGCAGGACGTCATCATCCGCGAAGAGGACTGCGGCACCGACCGGGCGATCCCGATGCAGATCGGCGAGAAGCTGGACGGCAAGCTCGTCGTCCACACCCACGCCGAGACCAGCGTGCACGCCCGGACCCTGGCCGACGACATCAAGGGGCCGGACGGCACCGTGGTGGCCGAGCGCGGTCAGGACATCAACTCCATCGGGGTCGACAAGATCGTCGCCGCCGGCGTGGAGACGGTCCGAGTGCGCAGCGTGCTCACCTGTGAGTCGAAGCTGGGCGTCTGCGCGGCCTGCTACGGCCGGTCGCTGCCGACCGGCAAGTCGGTCGACATCGGCGAGGCGGTCGGCATCATCGCCGCCCAGTCCATCGGTGAGCCCGGTACGCAGCTGACGATGCGTACCTTCCACACCGGTGGCGTCGCGGGTGAGGACATCACCCAGGGTCTGCCCCGTGTGCAGGAAATCTTCGAGGCTCGGGTCCCGAAGGGTAAGGCGCCCATCGCCGACACCCCGGGTCGGATCCGGATCGAGGACGGCGAGCGCTCGCGGAAGATCATCGTGGTGCCGGACGACGGCAGCGAAGAGATCGTCTACGACAAGATCTCGAAGCGGGTCAAGCTCCGGACCCACGACGGCGGTCACGTCGCGGTCGGCGAGAAGCTGACCGAGGGCACCATCGACCCGCACGAGCTTCTGCGGATCATGGGTCCGCGGGCGGTCCAGGTCCACCTGACCAGTGAGGTCCAGGAGGTCTACCGCTCGCAGGGTGTGCTCATCCACGACAAGCACATCGAGATCATCATCCGCCAGATGCTCAAGCGGGTGACGGTCATCGACTCCGGCTCGACCGAGTTCCTGCCGGGTGTGCTGGTCGACCGGGCGCTGTTCGAGTCGGAGAACCGCCGGCTCGTCTCGGAGGGCGGCGAGCCCGCCGCCGGTCGTCCGGTGCTGATGGGTATCACCAAGGCCTCGCTGGCCACCGACTCCTGGCTCTCGGCGGCCTCCTTCCAGGAGACCACCCGGGTGCTGACCGACGCTGCGATCAACTCGCGCAGCGACTCGCTGGTCGGCCTCAAGGAGAACGTGATCATCGGAAAGCTCATCCCGGCCGGTACGGGCATCAGCAAGTACCGCAACGTCCGGGTGGAGCCGACCGAGGAGGCCAAGGCCAAGGTCTACTCGATGACCGGGTACCCGGAGACCGACTACGGCTTCGGGCCGGCCAGCGGGCAGGCTGTGCCGCTGGACGACTTCGACTTCGGGTCGTACCGCTAAGCACCAGTCACACGACGAGGCCCCCGGCATCCGCCGGGGGCCTCGTCGTGTCCGGACCCACCCACCCCGCTCCGAGTTCGGCATGATGGGGGAATGACGACCGCACCCGGGCAGGTGTCCGTCGCGCAGGAGGGCCTGCGCCACCCGCTGGACCCGGATCCGGCCCGTGCCACGAAGGCGCGGGCGGTTTTCGCGCTGGGGTTGCTCGGCCTGCTGACCGGGCTGTTCATCGGCGGGGTGGTGCCGGCGACGGTGGCACTGCAACTGGCCAGGCAGGCGCGCCGCGAGGCGTACTCCTCGGGGGGTTTCCTGACCGGCGGCGCCTGGCTGCGACGGGGTGAGCAGATGGCCTGGGCCGGCCTGGTGTTGTTCGCGGTCAGTGTGGTGGCCGTGGTGGTGATCGGGGTCGTGCGGTTGGCCGGCACGCCTTTCGGCCACGACTACCCGGCGAACATGGACTGAGTCGCCCGTGGCCGCGCCCGGCGCGGGCGGCGGCATTCTCGGCGGTAGCCTGGCCGGTGTCCGCCGTGCGGTGGTGGCGGCCTTTCGACAGGAGGACCTCGTGACGGATCCGGCGCGGCCCCCTGCGGACGAACCGGCCGGCCAACCGGATGCGCCGGCCCCGTCCGAGCCGAATGACTGGGCGCGACCGGGCCCGAGCAGCGAGCCGCACCCGCCCGCGTCCGCACCGGGTTGGGGCGCGTCGCCATCTCCGGTGCCGCACTCCGGCTGGCCCACGGCCAGTTCGCCCGGCTCGGGTCAGCCGTACCCGGTCTCCGGGCCGACGACTCCGCCGCCGGGTTGGGGCCCGCCGCCGGGTTGGGGTCCGCCGCAGTCGGGGCCGGGGGTGCCGCCGGGTTGGGGTGCGCCGTCGTCGGGGCCCGGGGTGCCGCCGGGTTGGGGTCCGCCACCGTCGGGCTACGCCCCCGCCTGGGGTGGCCCGCCGGCGCATCCGGTGCCACCGCCCACCGACGACCAGCGCCGGCCGCCGAAGCGGGTGGAGGCGGTGCCGGGTACGCCGTTCGGCGTCGTGCACCTGGACGTGGCGCCGGTCACTTCCGGGCTGGCCATCGGGGCGCTGGTGGCCGGGGTCGCGTCGGTCCTGGTCTCGCTGCTGGTGATCTGCTTCGGGGTGGCCTTCGCCAACGATGGCGGGGCCTGGGCCTCCGGAGCGTTCGCCGTGCTCGGGTTGTTGTCCGGCGTGGCGGCGGTCGTCGCCGGACTGCTCGGCCAGCGGCAGATCCGCCGGCCTTCCGCGCCCTCCGCGGTCCGGTTCACCGGCCGAGGGCTGGCGGTGGCGGGGATCAGTTGTGGCGCGGGCGGGGCACTGCTCAGCCTCCTGGGCCTGGGTCTGGCGCTGCTTCTCGCCCTGGCGTGAGCCTGATCACCGTCTGGCTCGGCGCCTGAGCCGGTTGATCGCCGCTCCCGTGGGAGCATCCCGGTGCCCGCCCCGGGGGCGACGGGTGGTCGCGCGGGGAAGCCGGTACACTTGTGTCCGTAGGTGCCCATCGCGGGCGACGGGGCAGGACGAGATTCGGCCGGCGGGTGTGAGACAGTCGCCGGGCCCTTCCGTTTTGACCTGGGCGGTTGTGGTAGGTACTCTTTCCCCTTGTGCCCGGGCATGCCCGGGCAACTCGTGCGTGCGCTGTTTCCGGAGTCCGGGCGGCGGCACGACAAGCCAAGGATCCGGCACGGGGCGACCCGCGCGCCGGTGACACAAACCCGGTCGCACGCGAAAGCGTCCGCAACGGGACCGTGAAGCGGGCGACACGCCCGACCGCGGGTGCCGGGGTCTCCGCAAGGTGGCCCTGGTCGGAATGTAGGAGAGCCGGTCATCAGGCCGGCTAACGAGCAGACGGCGCGGCCGCGGAAGCGGCCGAAGGGAGCGGAGAAACCCGGTGCCCACGATCCAGCAGCTGGTCCGAAAGGGCCGCCAGGCAAAGACGAGCAAGACCAAGACCCCGGCGCTGAAGGGTTCCCCTCAGCGGCGCGGCGTGTGCACCCGTGTGTACACCACCACCCCGAAGAAGCCGAACTCGGCGCTGCGCAAGGTCGCTCGTGTGAAGCTCAGCAGCCAGATCGAGGTGACCGCCTACATCCCCGGTGTCGGTCACAACCTGCAGGAGCACTCGATCGTGCTCGTTCGCGGCGGCCGGGTGAAGGACCTCCCCGGCGTGCGTTACAAGATCGTTCGCGGCTCGCTGGACACCCAGGGTGTCCGCAACCGCAAGCAGGCGCGCAGCCGTTACGGCGCGAAGAAGGAGAAGAGCTGACATGCCGCGTAAAGGACCCGCTCCGCGGCGGCCGCTGGTCGCTGACCCGGTGTACAACTCGCCGCTGGTCACCCAGCTGGTGAACAAGATCCTGCTGCGCGGCAAGCGTCAGCTCGCCGAGACCATCGTGTACGCCGCCCTCGAGGGCTGCCGCGAGAAGTCCGGCACCGACCCGGTCGTCACCCTCAAGCGGGCGATGGACAACGTCAAGCCGACCCTCGAGGTGCGCAGCCGTCGTGTCGGTGGCGCCACCTACCAGGTTCCGGTCGAGGTCCGCCCGACCCGGGCGACCACCCTGGGCCTGCGTTGGCTGGTCACCTACTCCCGCGCTCGGCGTGAGAAGACCATGGTCGAGCGGCTGATGAACGAGCTGCTGGACGCGAGCAACGGCCTCGGTGCCGCCGTCAAGCGGCGCGAGGACACGCACAAGATGGCCGAGTCCAACAAGGCCTTCGCGCACTACCGCTGGTAACACCCTGGTTCCGGCGCCCCACGGGCGCCGGAACCGCCACCAGTTGAGTCGAGACGACGATAAGTAGGGATTGAAGTGGCCGCCGCAGACGCGCTCGCCAACGTACGCAACATCGGCATCATGGCGCACATCGATGCCGGTAAGACCACCACCACCGAGCGAATCCTGTTCTACACCGGCATCACGTACAAGATCGGTGAGGTCCACGAGGGCGCCGCCGTCATGGACTGGATGGAGCAGGAGCAGGAGCGTGGCATCACCATCACCTCCGCTGCTACCAAGTGTGAGTGGAAGGGCCACACGATCCAGATCATCGACACGCCTGGCCACGTCGACTTCACGGTCGAGGTCGAGCGTTCGCTGCGGGTCCTGGATGGTGCGGTCGCGGTTTACGACGGTGTCGCCGGCGTCGAGCCGCAGACGGAGAACGTCTGGCGGCAGGCCGACAAGTACAACGTCCCGCGCATGTGCTTCGTCAACAAGCTCGACCGGACCGGTGCCGACTTCTTCCGCTGCGTGCAGATGATGATCGACCGGCTGAACGCCACCCCGCTGGTGCTCCAGATCCCGATCGGGCTCGAGGGCGACCACATCGGTGTCGTCGACCTGATCGGCATGCGCGCCCTCACCTGGCGCGGGGAGACCCAGAAGGGTGAGGACTACGCGATCGAGGAGATCCCGGCCGAGCTGGCCGACTCCGCGGCCGAGTGGCGCGAGAAGCTGATGGAGACCCTCGCCGACGTCGACGACTCGGTGATGGAGAAGTACCTGGAAGGCGAGGAGGTCTCCGTCGAGGAGATCAAGGCCGCCATCCGGCGTGCCACCATCGCCGGCAAGGCCAACCCGGTGCTCTGCGGCTCGGCGTTCAAGAACAAGGGCGTTCAGCCCATGCTCGACGCCGTGGTCGACTTCCTGCCGTCGCCGCTGGACGTTCCGGCCATCGAGGGTACGGCCACCGACGGCGAGACCCCGCTGCTGCGGAAGCCGTCCAACTCGGAGCCGTTCTCCGGTCTGGCCTTCAAGATCCAGACGGACAAGCACCTCGGCAAGCTCACCTACGTGCGGGTCTACTCCGGCACGCTCGATTCCGGTTCCCAGGTGGTCAACTCCACCAAGGACCGCAAGGAGCGCATCGGCAAGATCTACCAGATGCACGCCAACAAGCGGGAAGAGCGTCCGTCGGCGCAGGCCGGCGACATCATCGCCGTCCAGGGTCTCAAGCAGACCACCACCGGCGACACGCTCTCGGACCCGGCGAACCCGGTCATCCTTGAGTCGATGACCTTCCCGGAGCCGGTCATCTCGGTGGCGATCGAGCCGAAGACCAAGTCCGACCAGGAGAAGCTGGGCACGGCCATCCAGCGCCTGGCCGAGGAGGACCCGACCTTCCGCGTCCAGTTGGACGAGGAGACCGGTCAGACGGTCATCTCCGGCATGGGTGAGCTGCACCTGGACATCCTGGTCGACCGGATGCGCCGCGAGTTCAACGTCGAGGCCAACGTCGGCAAGCCGCAGGTGGCGTACCGCGAGACCATCCGCCGCAAGGTGGACAAGGTCGAGTACACCCACAAGAAGCAGACCGGTGGTTCCGGCCAGTACGCCCGCGTGATCGTGAGCGTCGAGCCGCTGCCGCTGGACAACGACTCGCCGACCTACGAGTTCGCCAACGCCGTCAGCGGCGGCCGCATCCCCCGGGAGTTCATCCCGTCGGTGGACGCGGGTGCGCAGGATGCGCTGCAGTACGGCATCCTGGCGGGCTTCCCGCTGGTCGGAGTGAAGCTGACCCTGCTGGACGGCCAGTACCACGAGGTCGACTCGTCGGAAATGGCATTCAAGATCGCCGGCTCGATGGTGATGAAGGACGCGGCCCGCAAGGCCGATCCCGCACTGCTCGAGCCGATGATGGCCGTTGAAGTCACCACTCCTGAGGAGAACATGGGTGACGTCATCGGTGACCTCAACTCCCGCCGCGGCATCATCCAGGCGATGGAGGAGCGCAGCGGCGCCCGCATCGTCCGGGCTCTGGTGCCGTTGTCGGAGATGTTCGGCTACGTCGGCGACCTGCGGTCGAAGACCCAGGGCCGGGCTAGCTACAGCATGCAGTTCGACTCCTACGCTGAGGTTCCGCAGAGCGTCGCGAAGGAGATCATCGCCAAGGCAACGGGCGAGTAACGCTCTGAGCAGGTGATTCGTGGTCGGTCGCGGGAGGGTTCACCCGCCCGCGGCCACCACGATCGGATCGCGTGAGACCGGGCCTGTAGGCTTCATCGCCGCAGAACCCACAATGGCTTCCCGGCCGTCAGGCCGGAAAGGCTGTCGACAGAGTCCTAAGCGCCGACCGGCGCGCCGGGCGTACGAACCAAGAAGTCCACAGGAGGACACCAGTGGCGAAGGCTAAGTTCGAGCGGACTAAGCCGCACGTCAACATCGGCACCATTGGTCACATCGACCACGGTAAGACGACGCTGACGGCGGCCATCACCAAGGTCCTGCACGACCAGTTCCCGGACCTGAACCCCTACACGCCGTTCGACGAGATCGACAAGGCGCCGGAGGAGAAGGCCCGCGGTATCACGATCTCGATCGCGCACGTCGAGTACCAGACCGAGGCGCGGCACTACGCGCACGTGGACTGCCCCGGCCACGCGGACTACATCAAGAACATGATCACCGGTGCCGCGCAGATGGACGGCGCGATCCTGGTGGTCGCGGCGACCGACGGCCCGATGCCGCAGACCCGCGAGCACGTGCTGCTGGCCCGTCAGGTTGGTGTGCCGTACATCGTCGTGGCGCTCAACAAGAGCGACATGGTCGATGACGAGGAGCTCCTGGAGCTCGTCGAGCTCGAGGTTCGTGAGCTGCTCTCCTCGCAGGAGTACCCGGGTGACGACCTGCCGGTCGTGCGGGTTTCGGCGCTGAAGGCCCTCGAGGGTGACCCCGAGTGGACCGGCAAGCTGCTGGACCTGATGACCGCGGTCGACACCTCGATCCCGCAGCCGGAGCGCGAGGTTGACAAGCCGTTCCTGATGCCGGTTGAGGACGTCTTCACGATCACCGGTCGTGGCACCGTCGTCACCGGTCGTGTGGAGCGCGGCGTTCTCCTGCCGAACGAGGATGTTGAGCTCGTCGGTATCAAGGAGAAGAGCTTCAAGACCAAGGTCACCGCGATCGAGATGTTCCGGAAGACCCTGGACGACGCCCGCGCAGGTGAGAACGTCGGCCTGCTGCTGCGTGGCACCAAGCGCGACGAGGTCGAGCGCGGCATGGTCGTCGTGAAGCCGGGCTCGAACACCCCGCACACGGAGTTCGAGGCGACGGTCTACATCCTCTCCAAGGAGGAGGGTGGCCGCCACACCCCGTTCTTCCAGAACTACCGTCCGCAGTTCTACTTCCGGACCACGGACGTCACCGGTGTCGTCACCCTCCCCGAGGGCACCGAGATGGTCATGCCGGGCGACAACACCACCATGTCGGTGAAGCTGATCCAGCCCATCGCCATGGAGGAGAACCTCAAGTTCGCGATCCGCGAGGGTGGCCGCACCGTCGGCGCCGGGTTCGTCACCAAGATCCAGAAGTGAACTAGGTAACCCCGATTAGGCCCGCCGCCGGTCGTGCGGCATACTAGTCAGGTTGCGTAACGACAGACCGTTGCCTGTGTTCGGCTTGCGCTGAACCTCCGGGTGACGAGACAGTCGAGCGTGGGGTGGTTGGCGGCCCAGTCGCCAACCACCCTCGCACGGCGTTCAGGTCGCGGTAATGCGATCGGCGCCTTGACCCACCGCGCGGTCAGCACCGCTCCGGAACCTCGGGGCGGAGCCTGATCCGAGGGCGCGACACGCCCGACCGCGGGGGTCGGCGAAGTGGGCCTGTACCAGCCGGTACAGGCGCCCGCAACACAGCGGCATCGAGAGAAGGAACAGAAGCCACCATGGCGGGACAGAAGATCCGCATCCGGCTCAAGGCCTATGACCACGAGGTCGTCGACTCCTCGGCTCGGAAGATCGTCGAGACGGTGACGCGCACCGGGGCGCAGGTCGCGGGCCCGGTGCCGCTGCCCACGGAGATCAACCGTTTCTGCGTTATCCGCTCGCCGCACAAGTACAAGGACTCGCGCGAGCACTTCGAGATGCGCACGCACAAGCGGCTGATCGACATCATCGACCCGACCCCGAAGACGGTCGACTCGCTCATGCGCCTCGACCTGCCGGCTGGCGTCGACATCGAGATCAAGCTGTAGGGACCGGACAAATGGACAGGCAAGTCAAGGGGATCCTGGGCGCCAAGCTCGGCATGACCCAGGTCTGGGACAACAACCGCGTTGTTCCCGTGACCGTGGTCGAGGCCGGCCCGTGCGTCATCAGCCAGGTTCGTAGCGCCGAGAAGGACGGTTACTCCGCGGTCCAGCTCGCGTACGGCACCATCGACCCGCGCAAGGTCAAGAAGCCGATCAGCGGGCACTACGCCAAGGCGGACGTGGCGCCGCGCCGGCACATCGTCGAGCTGCGCACCACGGACGCTGGGGAATACTCGCTCGGCCAGGAAGTCACGGTCGAGGAGTTCCCGGCCGGCGTCACCATCGACGTCACCGGCAAGACCAAGGGCAAGGGCTTCGCCGGCGCGATGAAGCGGCACGGCTTCCACGGTCTGGGCAGCAGCCACGGTGTCGAGCGCAAGCACCGTTCGCCCGGTTCCATCGGCGCCTGCGCGACCCCGGGTCGCGTCTTCAAGGGCACCCGGATGGCCGGCCGGATGGGTGGCGTTCGCTACACCGTGCAGAACCTGACCGTCCAGGCGGTCGACACCGAGAACAACCTCCTGCTCGTCCGTGGTGCCATTCCTGGTCCCAAGGGCGCGCTGGTTCTGGTCCGTACCGCGGCCAAGATCAAGGTGAAGAAGGGCGGTGCGGCCAAGTGACCACCGTTGACGTGCGCACCGTCGAAGGCACCACCAGCGGCTCCGTCGAGCTGCCGGAGGACATCTTCGACGTGCAGGCCAACGTCGCGCTGATGCACCAGGTCGTGGTGGCCCAGCTCGCGGCGGCCCGACAGGGCACGCACAAGACCAAGACTCGGGCCGAGGTCGCCGGTGGCGGCAAGAAGCCTTACAAGCAGAAGGGCACCGGTCGCGCCCGGCAGGGCTCGATCCGCGCGCCGCAGTTCGCCGGCGGTGGCGTCGTGCACGGTCCCGTGCCGCGTGACTACAGCCAGCGGACCCCGAAGAAGATGAAGGCCGCCGCACTGCGCGGTGCCCTCTCCGACCGGGCTCGCGCCGGGCAGGTGCACGTCGTCGAGGCGTTCGTCTCGGGCGAGAAGCCGTCGACCAAGGCGGCCCTGGCCACGCTGACCAAGCTCACCGAGGCCCGTCGGGTCCTGGTCGTGCTGAGCAGCACCGACGAGCTGAACTGGGTGTCGCTGCGCAACGAGCCGCGCGTGCACCTGATCGAGTCCGGCCAGCTCAACACGTACGACGTGTTGGTGGCCGACGACGTGGTCTTCACCAAGGACGCCCTGGACGAGTTCCTGGGCGTGCCCGCCGAGACCACCGAGGAGGGTGGCAAGTGAGCACGATCGCCGACCCGCGCGACATCATCGTGGCGCCGGTCGTCTCGGAGAAGAGCTACAGCGAGCTGAACCGGAACTGGTACACCTTCCTGGTGCACCCGGACGCGAACAAGACCGAGATCAAGATCGCTATCCAGCAGATCTTCAACGTCCGCGTCCTGACGGTCAACACGCTCAACCGCCAGGGCAAGCGCAAGCGCACCAAGACCGGTTTCGGTCAGCGCAAGGCGACCAAGCGGGCGATCGTGAAGCTGGCTGACGGTGACCGCATCGAGGCCTTCGGCGGCCCGGTCAGCTGAGGGGTGTAGACAATGGCTATCCGTAAGTACAAGCCGACGACGCCGGGCCGACGTGGCTCGAGTGTCGCTGACTTCGCCGAGATCACCCGGTCCACGCCGGAGAAGTCGCTGCTGGTTCCGCTGCCGAAGAAGGGCGGGCGTAACGCCCACGGCCGGATCACCACGCGGCACCACGGTGGCGGTCACAAGCGTCAGTACCGTCTGATCGACTTCAAGCGGGTCGACAAGGACGGCGTGCCGGCGAAGGTCGCTCACATCGAGTACGACCCGAACCGCACGGCGCGCATCGCGCTGCTGCACTACGCCGACGGCGAGAAGCGGTACATCATCGCGCCGAAGGACCTGAAGCAGGGCGACCGCGTCGAGTCCGGCCCGGGCGCCGACATCAAGCCGGGTAACAACCTGCCGCTGCGCAACATCCCGGTCGGTACCACGATCCACAACGTGGAGCTGCGTCCGGGTGGCGGGGCCAAGCTGGCCCGTTCCGCCGGCGTCGGCATCCAGCTGCTCGGCCGCGAGGGCGCGTACGCGACCCTGCGTATGCCGTCCGGCGAGATCCGGCGTGTGGATGTTCGCTGCCGCGCCAGCGTCGGCGAGATCGGCAACGCCGACCAGTCGAACATCAACTGGGGTAAGGCCGGCCGTATGCGGTGGAAGGGCAAGCGCCCGACCGTCCGTGGTGTCGCCATGAACCCGGTCGACCACCCGCACGGTGGTGGTGAGGGTAAGACCTCCGGTGGTCGCCACCCGGTCAACCCGCAGGGTAAGCCCGAGGGCCGCACCCGCCGTAAGGGCCAGCCGAGTGACCGGCTGATCGTCCGCCGCCGCTACGCCACGCGTAAGCGCGGCTGAGGGAGATAAGACATGCCTCGCAGCCTGAAGAAGGGCCCGTTCGTAGACGACCACCTGCTCAAGAAGGTGGAAGTGCAGAACGACAAGGGCTCGAAGAACGTGATCAAGACCTGGTCGCGGCGCTCGACGATCATCCCCGAGATGCTGGGGCACACGATCGCCGTGCACGACGGACGCAAGCACGTCCCGGTGTTCGTGACCGAGGCGATGGTCGGGCACAAGCTCGGCGAGTTCGCGCTGACCCGCACTTTCAAGGGTCACGAGAAGGACGACCGGAAGAGCCGTCGGCGCTGACGCCGCGGGCATACGGATAGAGGGAACAAGGGGTTACAGCGATGCCAGGAAAGGGCGACGCTCCGGTGCTTCCGGGCGCGCGGGCGGTTGCGCGGCACGTGCGCATCTCGCCGATGAAGGCGCGCCGGGTGGTCAACCTCGTCCGCGGCCTGCCCGCGAAGGAGGCGCTCACGGTGCTGCAGTTCGCGCCGCAGGCTGCGAGCGAGCAGGTGTACAAGGTGCTCGCTAGCGCGATCGCCAACGCGGAGAACAACGAGCGGCTGGACCCCGACGCGTTGCTCGTCAGCGAGGCGTTCGTGGACGAGGGCCCGACGATGAAGCGGTTCCAGCCGCGGGCGCAGGGTCGGGCGTACCGGATCCGCAAGCGCACCTGCCACATCACGGTGGCGGTCGAAGCGGTCGCGCCGGCAACGCCGAGGAAGGCCGCGGCGAAGAAGGCCGCCCCGGCCACGGAGGCCGCACCGGCCGAAGCGCAGAGCAAGACGGAGGACGCCGAGTAATGGGTCAGAAGGTTCACCCCACTGGGTTCCGGCTCGGCATCTCGACCGACTGGAAGTCCCGTTGGTTCGCGGACAAGCTCTACAAGGACTACATCGGCGAGGATGTCAAGATCCGCCGCATGATGTCCAAGGGCCTCGAGCGTGCCGGGATCTCCAAGGTCGACATCGAGCGCACCCGCGACCGGGTCCGGGTCGACATCCACACCGCCCGGCCGGGCATCGTCATCGGCCGTAAGGGTGCGGAGGCCGACCGGATCCGCGGCGAGCTCGAGAAGCTCACCGGCAAGCAGGTTCAGCTGAACATCATCGAGGTGAAGAACCCCGAGTCGGACGCTCAGCTGGTTGCGCAGGGCGTAGCCGAGCAGCTGTCCAGCCGGGTCAGCTTCCGTCGGGCGATGCGCAAGGCCATGCAGTCGGCGATGAAGAACCCGGTCTGCAAGGGCATTCGGGTTCAGGTCTCGGGTCGCCTCGGCGGCGCCGAGATGAGCCGGACCGAGTTCTACCGTGAGGGCCGGGTTCCGCTGCACACGCTGCGGGCCAACATCGAGTACGGCTTCTTCGAGGCCCGTACCACGTTCGGCCGGATCGGTGTGAAGGTCTGGATCTACAAGGGCGACGCCGTCCCGGGCCGGGAGGCTCCGGCCGAGGCCGGTCCGTCCCGCCCGCGTCGTGGTGAGCGCGGCGACCGTCCCGAGCGTCCGCGCCGTGGCCGGTCGGGTTCGTCCGGCACCACGGCCGGTGGCACCGAGGCCGGCCGGGCTGCTGCGACCACCATCGCGCAGCAGGCCGAGACGCCGAGCGGCGAGCCGGTCGACAGCGCAGCTGTCGCGGCCGCGGCTGCTCCGGCAGAAACGCAGCAGGAGGGCTGACAGATGCTGATGCCGCGCAAGCCCCCGAAGGGCTTCCGCAAGCCGCACCACCCGGACCGCAGTGGCGCGTCCAAGGGTGGTAACCGGGTGGTGTTCGGCGAGTTCGGGATCCAGGCTCTCGAGCCGGCGTACGTGACCAACCGGCAGATCGAGTCGGCGCGTATCGCGATGACTCGCCACATCAAGCGTGGTGGCAAGGTCTGGATCACGATCTTCCCGGACCAGGCCCTCACCAAGAAGCCTGCCGAGACCCGGATGGGTTCCGGTAAGGGTTCGCCCGAGTGGTGGGTCGCCAACGTCAAGCCGGGGCGGGTTCTCTTCGAGATGTCCTTCCCCAACGAGCAGATTGCGCGAGAGGCCATGCGTCGCGCGATCCACAAGCTCCCGATGAAGTGCCGCATTGTTACGCGCGAAGTGGGTGAATCCTGATGGCAGCGGGCGTTAAGGCGACCGAGCTGCGTGAGCTCTCCGAGGAGGAGCTGGTCACGAAGCTGCGGGAGGCCAAGGCGGAGCTGTTCAACCTCCGCGTGCAGGCCGCAACCGGGCAGCTGGACAACAACCGGCGGTTGCAGGTCATCCGTCGGGAGATCGCCCGGATCTACACGATCATGCGTGAGCGCGAGCTGGGGCTCTCGGCCGCGCCGACTGAGGTGACTGCATCATGACCGAAGACACCGCAACCGCCGCCGCGCGGTCTCGCCGCAAGGTCCGTGAGGGCCTGGTGATCAGCGACAAGATGGACAAGACCGTCGTGGTCGAGGTCGAGGACCGGGTTCGGCACGCGCTGTACGGCAAGATCATGCGCCGTACCGCCAAGCTGAAGGTGCACGACGAGCAGAACGCCGCTGGCACCGGTGACCGGGTTCTCATCATGGAGACCCGGCCGCTGAGCGCCACCAAGCGTTGGCGGATCGTGGAGATCCTGGAAAAGGCCAAGTAGCGAAGGCTCGAGCTCGCCCGGCGTTGCGTCGGGCGTAGGTTCCGCCAGGCTCCGGCCGGCCGCTACGGCGGCCGGAGAACCGGCAGACATAGGAGATAGACGTGATTCAGCAGGAGTCGCGACTGCGCGTCGCCGACAACACGGGTGCTCGGGAGATCCTGTGCATCCGGGTTCTCGGTGGCTCGGGTCGGCGCTACGCGAGCATCGGCGACGTCATCGTGGCCACGGTCAAGGACGCGATCCCGGGTGCCGGTGTGAAGAAGGGCGACGTCGTCAAGGCGGTCGTCGTTCGCACGGCCAAGGAGAGGCGTCGGCCGGACGGCTCGTACATCCGCTTCGACGAGAACGCCGCCGTCATCATCAAGGACGGCGGGGACCCGCGTGGAACTCGCATCTTCGGCCCGGTGGGCCGTGAGCTGCGGGACAAGCGGTTCATGAAGATTATTTCCCTCGCGCCGGAGGTGTTGTGACCGTGAAGGTCAAGAAGGGCGACACGGTCGTCGTCATCGCCGGCAAGGACAAGGGTGCCAAGGGTAAGGTCATCCAGGCCTTCCCGCGGCAGGACAAGGTCCTGGTCGAGGGCGTGAACCGGGTCAAGAAGCACACCCGCATCAGCACCACCCAGCGTGGCGCCAAGACCGGCGGCATCGTCACCCAGGAGGCCCCGATCCACGTCTCGAACGTGCAGGTCCTGGACTCCGACGGCAAGCCGACCCGCGTCGGTTACCGGATCGACGACAACGGCCAGAAGGTCCGCATCGCGCGTAGCACCGGTAAGGACCTGTGATGACCACGGCTACCGAAAAGACCCTGCCGCGCCTCAAGGAGCGGTACCGCAACGAGATCGTGGCCCAGCTGCGCGAGCAGCGCAGCTACGGCAACCCTATGCAGGTGCCGCGGCTGGTCAAGATCGTCGTCAACATGGGTGTCGGCGAGGCTGCTCGCGACGCCAAGCTGATCGACGGCGCGGTCCGCGACCTCGCCACGATCACCGGCCAGAAGCCGCAGGTGCGGCGGGCGACCAAGTCCATCGCGCAGTTCAAGCTCCGCGAGGGCATGCCGATCGGCGCGAAGGTCACCCTTCGTGGCGACCGGATGTGGGAGTTCCTGGACCGGCTGCTGTCCATCTCGCTGCCGCGTATCCGCGACTTCCGCGGTCTGGACGGGCGCAAGCTGGACGGGCACGGCAACTACACGTTCGGTCTGACCGAGCAGTCGGTGTTCCACGAGATCGACCAGGACCGGATCGATCGCCAGCGGGGCATGGACATCACGGTGGTCACGACCGCCACGACCGACGACGAGGGCCGGGCGCTGCTCAAGCTCCTGGGCTTCCCGTTCAAGGAGAACTGAGATGGCCAAGAAGGCGCTGATCATCAAGGCGGCCGCGAAGCCGAAGTTCTCGGTTCGCGCGTACACCCGCTGCCAGCGGTGCGGGCGTCCGAAGGCGGTCTACCGCAAGTTCGGGCTCTGCCGGGTCTGCATCCGGGAGATGGCCCACCGCGGTGAGCTGCCGGGCGTGTCCAAGGCTTCCTGGTAAGGGCGACCGCGTCCCGGCCGTCGGCCGGGAACTCCTGCACCGATTAGGTATTGCTCTTCGCCGTAGGCCCGGGGCTGATGCCCCGGGAACCCCGGCGAGAAAGGCTGACGAAATCCATGACGATGACCGACCCGATCGCAGACATGCTCACGCGTCTGCGTAACGCCAACCAGGCGTACCACGATCAGGTGAAGATGCCCTACTCCAAGATCAAGGCGAACATCGCCGAGGTCCTGAAGGCCGAGGGTTACATCGCCACCTGGTCGGTCGAGGAGCCCGAGGAGGGCGCCGTCGGCAAGCGACTGGTCGTCGAGCTGAAGTACGGCCAGAACCGCGAGCGGAGCCTGGCCGGCATCAAGCGCGTGTCCAAGCCCGGTCTCCGGGTGTACGCCAAGTCGGACGGGCTCCCCCGGGTGCTCGGTGGGCTGGGCGTGGCGATCATTTCGACGTCCCAGGGACTGCTGACCGACCGGCAGGCCCGCAAGCGGAGTGTTGGCGGGGAAGTCCTCGCCTTCGTCTGGTAACGGGAGACAGGTAGAAATGTCGCGAATTGGACGTAAGTCGATCCCGGTACCAGCCGGCGTCGATATCACGATCGACGGGCAGACCGTCAAGGTCAAGGGCCCCAAGGGCCAGCTGGAGCACACCCTCGCCGAGCCGATCACGGTCGAGCGGGCCGAGGATGGGCAGCTGAGCGTCAACCGGCCGAACGACGAGCGCAAGGCCAAGGAGCTCCACGGCCTGAGCCGTACGCTGGTTGCCAACATGATCGTCGGGGTCACCGAGGGCTACCGCAAGAGCCTGGAGATCGCCGGCACCGGTTACCGGGTCACCGCCAAGGGTTCGGACCTCGAGTTCGCGCTCGGGTTCTCGCACCCGGTGATCGTCCCCGCCCCGGCGGGCATCACCTTCACGGTGGAGCGGCCGACCCTGTTCCACGTGGCTGGCATCGACAAGCAGCAGGTCGGTGAGGTCGCCGCCAACATCCGGAAGATCCGTCCGCCGGAGCCCTACAAGGGCAAGGGCGTGAAGTACCAGGGCGAGGTCATCCGCCGCAAGGCTGGAAAGGCAGGTAAGAAGTGAGCGCCACGCTGCTCAAGCGCCGCCGCGGCGTCGCCGCCAAGCGCGCCGTTGGGCGTGCGCGTCGGCACTTCCGCGTCCGCAAGAACGTCAGTGGTACGGCCGAGCGTCCGCGCCTGGTCGTCACCCGTTCGCTGCGGCACATGGTCGCCCAGATCGTCGACGACACCAAGGGTCACACCCTGGCGTCGGCGTCGACCCTGGACGCCTCGCTGCGCGGTGCGGAGGGCGACAAGAGCGTCCTGGCTGGCAAGGTGGGCGCGCTGCTCGCCGAGCGGGCCAAGGCCGCCGGCGTCTCCAAGGTCGTCTTCGACCGCGGTGGCAACCGGTACGCGGGGCGAGTCGCCGCGCTTGCCGATGCCGCCCGCGAAGCCGGGCTCGAGTTCTAACAACCCCGTCACGAGAGATAAGGAAGGCTGCTGATGCCAGGTCAACAGCGCCGTGGCGGCGGGTCCGGTGGCAACGAGGGTGGTCGCCGCGACAACCGCCGTGAGGGCGGCCGCGGAAACGCGCCCGTCGAGAAGACCCCGCACCTCGAGCGGGTCGTCGCGATCAACCGCGTCGCCAAGGTCGTGAAGGGTGGTCGTCGCTTCAGCTTCACCGCCCTGGTGATCGTGGGCGACGGCGACGGCACGGTCGGCGTGGGCTACGGAAAGGCCAAGGAGGTGCCCGCGGCCATCGCCAAGGGTGTCGAGGAGGCCAAGAAGCACTTCTTCAAGGTCCCGCGGATCGGTCAGTCGATCCCGCACCCGGTGACGGGTGAGGACGCCGCTGGCGTCGTGCTGCTCAAGCCGGCCTCGGCCGGTACGGGTGTCATCGCCGGTGGTCCGGTGCGCGCCGTGCTGGAGTGCGCCGGGATCCACGACGTGCTCTCCAAGAGCCTCGGCTCGTCGAACCCGATCAACATCGTGCACGCCACCGTGGCGGCCCTGAAGGGGCTTGAGTCCCCCGAGCAGGTCGCGGCGCGTCGTGGCCTGCCGGTGGAGGACGTCGCGCCGGCCGCCATGCTGGCGTCGCGTGCGGGGGTGGCGCACTGATGGCACGTCTGAAGGTCACCCAGGTCCGGTCCGTCATCGGGACCAAGCAGAACCAGCGTGATTCGCTGCGTTCGCTCGGTCTCAAGCGGATCAACGACGTGGTGGTCAAGGAGGACCGGCCCGAGATCCGCGGCATGATCTTCACTGTGAACCACCTCGTGAAGGTCGAGGAGGTCGAGTAATGACGATCAAGGTGCATCACCTGCGCCCGGCGCCCGGTTCCAAGACCGCGAAGACCCGCGTGGGTCGTGGTGAAGGTTCCAAGGGCAAGACCGCTGGTCGCGGTACCAAGGGTTCCAAGGCCCGTAAGAACATCTCGGCTGCGTTCGAGGGTGGGCAGATGCCTATCCACATGCGCCTGCCGAAGATGAAGGGCTTCAAGAACAAGTTCAAGGTGGTCTTCCAGGTTGTCAACCTGGACCGACTCGCTGAGCTGTTCCCGAACGGCGGCGAGGTCGGCCCGCTGGAGCTCGTCGAGTCCGGCGCGGTCCGCAAGGGCCACCCGGTCAAGGTCCTCGGCACCGGGGACCTCGGCGGAGTCGCGCTCCAGGTGTCTGCGCACGCGTTCAGTGCGTCGGCCAAGGAGAAGATCGCCGCCGCCGGTGGCTCTGCCACCGAGCTGTAAGGCGTACCACCCATGGCGCCCGTCCAGTTGTGAGCAACTGGCGGGCGCCATGGTCTACCTGGGCCCATTGCGCCCGGTAATATCGGATTCGATTTATGTAGTCGGGCGCATCTGCCCGGACCGGCGTGGGGCTGTTAGAGTCCCATCCCAGCCATGGATTGCGGGCGCTCGCCCGTGATCCACCCCCACCCGCCAGGGTTCACCGGCGGCCCGCCTCGCGCAGGAGGAAGAAGTTGCTGTCCGCCTTTCTCAGTGCGTTCCGTACGCCTGACCTGCGCAAGAAGCTGCTGTTCACAGTAGGCATCATCGCGGTCTACCGGCTGGGTGCAACGCTCCCCAGCCCGGGCGTCTCGTACGGCAACGTGCAGAAGTGCCTCGACACCATTTCGGGTGACTCGACGGGGCCGTTGAACCTGCTCAACCTCTTCTCCGGCGGAGCGCTGCTACAGCTCTCGGTCTTCGCGCTGGGCATCATGCCCTACATCACCGCGTCGATCATCCTGCAGCTGCTGACCGTCGTGATCCCGCGCTTGGAGCAGCTCCGCAAGGAGGGCCAGGCCGGCCAGGCGAAGATCACGCAGTACACCCGCTACCTGACCCTCGGTCTCGGTGTGCTGCAGGCCTCGGCGTTCGTGGCGCTGGCCCGATCGGGGCAGCTGTTCCAGAACCGCTGCGACCAGTTCCCGATCATCCCGACCGGCACCGGCATCCCGGACTGGCTGACCCTGGCCATCCTGGTGATCACCATGACCGCCGGCACCGGCATGGTCATGTGGCTCGGTGAGCTGATCACCGACCGCGGCGTCGGCAACGGCATGTCCGTCCTGATCTTCACCTCGATCGCGGCCCGGCTGCCCAGCGAGGGCTGGCAGATCAAGACCAGCAAGGGCTGGGACATGTTCGCCCTGGTCATCGCGCTGGTCCTGGTGGTCATCACCGCGGTCACCTTCATCGAGCAGGCGCAGCGCCGGATCCCGGTGCAGTACGCCAAGCGGATGATCGGCCGGCGGATGTACGGCGGCACCTCGACCTACATCCCGCTGAAGGTCAACCAGGCGGGTGTGATCCCGGTCATCTTCGGCTCGTCGCTGCTCTACCTGCCGCAGTTGGCCCTGCAGTTCTTCGACCAGAACGACCCGGGCAAGGTCCAGGCGTGGATCCAGAACAACCTGGTGGCACCGGACAGCCCGATCTACATCTCGGTCTACTTCCTGCTGATCATCTTCTTCACGTACTTCTACGTCTCGATCACGTTCAACCCGACCGAGGTCGCGGACAACATGAAGAAGTACGGCGGGTTCGTGCCGGGCATCCGCCCGGGCAAGCCGACGGCCGACTACCTGGACTTCATCCTCAGCCGGATCACCCTGCCGGGCGCGCTCTACCTCGGCGTCATCTCGATCCTGCCGAACTTCTTCTTCATCTGGCTGGACAACCAGCAGTACCAGAACTTCCCGTTCGGTGGCACCGCTGTGCTCATCATGGTCGGCGTCGGTCTGGAGACCGTGAAGCAGATCGAGAGCCAACTCATGCAGCGGAACTACGAAGGGTTCCTGCGGTAGATGAGACTCGTTCTGGTTGGCCCGCCGGGCGCGGGTAAGGGCACGCAGGCGGAATTCGTCGCCGCGCACCTGTCGGTGCCCAAGATTTCGACCGGAGACATCTTCCGCTCGAACGTCACCCAGGGCACGCCGCTCGGTATCGAGGCGAAGCGGTACATGGACGCAGGCGAGCTGGTTCCGGACGAGGTCACCATCAACATGGTCCGGGACCGGCTGGCCGAGCCCGACGCCAGCGAGGGCTTTCTGCTCGACGGCTTCCCGCGGACCACTCCGCAGGCTGCCGCTCTGGACAAGCTCCTCGCCGATCTGGGCACCGCCCTGGATCTGGTTCTGGAGTTGGTCGTCGACGACGACGAGGTGATCCGGCGGCTCTCCGGTCGGCGTACCTGCCGGGGCTGCGGCAAGATCTGGCACGTCGAGTTCGACGCCACCACCCGGCCGGGCATCTGCGACCGGTGCGGCGCCGAGCTGTTCCAGCGCGACGACGACAAGCCGGAGACGATCGCCACCCGGCTTCGTGAGTACAGCGAGAAGACCGCGCCCCTGGTCGACTACTACGGCGCTCAGGGCAAGCTGGTCGGGATCGACGCCACCGGCCCGGTGGAGGACGTCACCACCCGGGCCATCGACGCACTGCGGTCGTACGGCGGCTGAGGTCCTGCCGGGCCACGGCGGATAGAGTGCGAACAGCGGGGTACGCGTGACGTGCCCCGCTGTTCGGCAACGAAAGGTAATCGCTCCATGCGTCGTCCCCAGCTGGACATCCAGCTGAAGACCCCTGACCAGATCGAGAAGATGCGGGCCGCCGGGTTGGTGGTGGCCGAGGCGCTTCGTCGGATGCGGGAGGCCGTTGCCCCCGGTGTCAGCACCGCCGATCTGGACGCCATCGCCGAGTCGACCATCCGCGAGGCGGGTGGCGTTCCGTCGTTCAAGGGCTACCACGGCTTCCCGGCGTCGATCTGCTCCTCGGTCAACGAGCAGATCGTGCACGCCATCCCCTCGCCGGGGCAGGTGCTCCAGGCCGGTGATCTGATCTCCATCGACTGCGGCGCGGTGCTGGACGGCTGGCACGGCGACTCCGCGATCACCGTCGGGGTCGGTGACGTCGATCCGGCTCTGCTGAAGATGGCCGAGGTGGCCGAGGACGCGATGTGGGCCGGCATCGCCGCCGCCGCACGCGGTGCGGCCAGCGGCAAGGGCCGACTCACCGACATCTCGTACGCGGTGGAGAGCGCCGTCCGTAAGGGCGGCCGGTACGGCATCGTCGACGGCTACGGCGGGCACGGCATCGGCACCGAGATGCACCAGGACCCGCACGTGCTGAACCACGGTCGGCCGGGCAAGGGCCCGCGACTGGTCCCCGGCATGGCGTTGGCCATCGAGCCGATGATCACGATGGCGTCGCCACGTACGGTCGAGTTGGCCGACGGGTGGACGGTGGTGACCCGGGACGGCTCGGTGGCAGCGCACGTCGAGCACTCGATGGCCCTGCTGCCGGACGGCGTCTGGGTGCTCACGGCCTTCGACGGAGGCCGGGCCCGCCTCGGCGACCTGGTCACCGCAAGGCAGCCCGCAGCCTCCCCAACCCCCTAACCCCCACCCGGACCCCGCACCCCCGGGCCGATGCCCCCGTTGATCATGAAGTTGTTGCCATGACACGCCGGTGATTCGGGCAATAACTTCATGATCAACCGCTCTCGGGACTGGGGGGCGGTGGAGTGGTCGGGTCGGACGGGACTGGCGTGGCGGTGGCATGCTTGCCGGCATGGACGGGCGCGACGGGATGCGAGCCGCAGACGCGGACCGTGCGGCGGTGGCCGACCGGTTACGGGTCGCCCTCGACGAGGGTCGGCTGGACCTGCACGAGTACGACGAGCGGTTGCAGCGGGCCTACGCGGCGCGCACGTACGCCGAGCTGGAGCCTCTGCTCAGTGACCTGCCACCGGTGACGCCGGCGCAGCGGTCGACCCTGGCACCGGCCGCCCCGCAGAGCGTGGGCGTGGGCGACCAGGCCACCGCGGTGGCGGAGGGCGTCACCGCCCGCTGGCTGGCCGAGGTGTGGTTCCCGTACGTGAAGGTGATCGCGGTCGTGGTCACCATCTGGGCGGTGACGTCGCTGCTCAGTCAGGACCTGCTCTACTTCTGGCCGGCCTGGGTGGCCGGGCCGTGGGGCGCGGTGCTGGTGGTCCGTACGGTGACCGGGCTGTCCGCGGGGGAGCCCCGGCGCCAGGCGATCGAGCGGGAGCGCAAGCGCCAGCGTAAGCAGGCGAAGCGGGAACGCCAGGCGGAGTTGCGCGCCGGCGAAGCGGACGAACGGGACGACCCGCCAGCGGCGGGTTGACCGCCGGCGCTGGCGGAGTCGCCCCCGGCTCGGGTTGACCGGTCGTCGACGACCGGCGTGCACGGCCCGACGATGGGTCTCGCGGAGATCATCGGACACCCGGTTGAGGGCTCGATGCCCGACACGGCGGCGCGGTGGGTGGCCGGTTTGGCGACCGCGCGCAGGCCGGCGTACACTTTCAGATCGGCGCACAGCGTCCACTCCTTCATGCCCACCCTGCGCTTCGGTGGGACCTGGAGCCGCGGCTGGCGCGGGCTTCTGATTTTGATCAGATTTCCGTGTAAGACGTTGTGGGCCGCCCGGAGCAATCGACGTCAGGACAGCGGAGGACATGCCGAAAAAAGACGGAGCCATTGAGATCGAGGGTCGGGTCATCGAGCCCCTGCCGAACGCCATGTTCCGGGTGGAGCTCGCGAACGGCCACAAGGTGCTGGCTCACATCAGCGGCAAGATGCGGCAGCACTACATCCGCATCCTTCCGGAGGACCGGGTCGTCGTCGAACTTTCGCCGTACGACCTGACCCGCGGGCGCATCGTCTACCGCTACAAGTAGTCCTGACGGCGGCCGGGAAGTCCCGTGTCCGTCTTCGACGTCCGGTGTCGCGCAACGCGCGTCCCCGGGCCAGATGGGAAGTAAGGCAACCGTGAAGGTCAAGCCGAGCGTCAAGAGGATCTGCAACAAGTGCCGGGTTATCCGCCGGCACGGCCGGGTCATGGTCATCTGCAGCGACCCGCGCCACAAGCAGCGCCAGGGCTGACTCAGCCCGTCCGGCCGTACTACGACCGGGTGGCGTTGGTCCAGGCAGA
Source organism: Micromonospora parathelypteridis (assembly GCF_014201145.1). Lineage (NCBI taxonomy): Bacteria > Bacillati > Actinomycetota > Actinomycetes > Micromonosporales > Micromonosporaceae > Micromonospora > Micromonospora parathelypteridis. The sequence continues at coordinate 2,444,920 of NZ_JACHDP010000001.1, read as the reverse complement.
TCCCCAGCGACACACACATCACACATGCTCGTCCCAGCCACGAGCGGTACGCGAGACGTACTCCTGCGTGGCTGACCCCCGGTCGGAGGCCGGGGCCCGCTCGGGCAGCGACCGATCCCGGTCGCCGGCGCTCACCGCGTCGGAAAGACGGGACGGCCGGTAGCGGGATGGGACGGGTCCACACCTCCGCCACACATCACGAGGAGTACGCCCGCACATGGCACGTCTAGCCGGCGTGGATCTCCCCCGCGAAAAGCGGATGGAGATCGCGCTCACCTACATCTTCGGGGTCGGTCGCACCCGCGCCCTGGAGACACTCGCCGCAACCGGCATCTCGCCGGACAAGCGCGCTCGGGACCTCACGGACGAGGAGCTCGTGCAGCTCCGCGACCACATCGAGGGCAACTACAAGGTTGAAGGCGACCTGCGCCGCGAGGTCGCCGCTGACATCCGCCGCAAGGTTGAGATCGGCTGCTACGCCGGCATCCGGCACCGCCGGGGCCTGCCCGTGCGTGGCCAGCGGACCAAGACCAATGCACGGACCCGCAAGGGCCCGAAGCGGACCGTCGCCGGCAAGAAGAAGCCCGGCAAGAAGTAGATTTTGACCGGAATTCGGGTCGATGTCGGGTCTAGGGAGACCGGACCCCGCGGCCCAATCCGGAAAGTCAACTAGGAGCGCACAGACTTATGCCACCGAAGGCTCGTGCCGGAGCCGCTGTAAAGAAGGTCCGGCGCAAGGAACGCAAGAACGTCGCCCACGGGCAGGCGCACATCAAGAGCACGTTCAACAACACCATCGTGTCCATCACGGACCCGACCGGTGCGGTCATCTCCTGGGCCTCCGCTGGCCAGGTGGGCTTCAAGGGCTCCCGCAAGTCGACTCCGTTCGCCGCGCAGCTGGCCGCCGAGGCTGCCGCGCGTCGCGCCATGGAGCACGGCATGCGCAAGGTCGACGTGTTCGTCAAGGGCCCCGGCTCCGGCCGGGAGACCGCCATCCGTTCGCTGCAGGCCGTGGGCCTCGAGGTCGGCCAGATCGCCGACGTCACCCCGCAGCCGCACAACGGATGCCGTCCGCCGAAGCGTCGCCGGGTCTGAGAGGTAGAGAGAGATGGCTCGTTACACCGGTGCTGACTGCCGCCGTTGCCGGCGGGAGAAGATGAAGCTGTTCCTCAAGGGCAGCAAGTGCGATGGTCCGAAGTGCCCGTTCGAGTCCCGGCCGTTCCCGCCCGGGCAGCACGGCCGCGGCCGCACCAAGGAGACGGAGTACCTGCTCCAGCTCCGCGAGAAGCAGAAGGCCCGCCGTGTCTACGGCGTGCTGGAGAAGCAGTTCCGCGGTTACTACGAGGAAGCCGTTGGCAAGCAGGCCAAGACCGGTGAGGTCCTCCTGCAGATCCTCGAGTCGCGGCTGGACAACGTCGTTTACCGGGCCGGCTACGCCCACTCGCGGGACATGGCCCGCCAGTTGGTCAAGCACGGTCACTTCACGGTGAACGGCAAGAAGGTCGACATCCCGTCGTACCGCGTCAAGGAGCACGACATCATCGAGGTTCGGGGCAAGAGCAAGGAGCTCACCCCGTTCATCGTCGCGCAGGCCCAGGCCGGCTCGAAGACGGTTCCGGCGTGGCTTGAGGCCATCCCGAGCCAGATGAAGGTGCTCGTGCACTCCCTCCCGGCCCGGCAGGTCATTGACACGCAGGTCCAGGAACAGCTGATCGTCGAGCTCTACTCCAAGTAGTCCGAGCTCGTTCGGTGGTCCGCCCTTCGGGGCGGGCCACCGGAACAGTTTGTGTCGTGGGCGTCAAATAGCGGGCGTCCCGGAAGAGAAGAGAAAAGATGCTCATCAGCCAGCGACCCTCCCTCTCCGAGGAGTCGATCAACGAGACCCGGTCCCGGTTCGCCATCGAGCCGCTGGAGCCGGGCTTCGGCTACACCCTGGGTAACTCGCTGCGGCGCACGCTGCTGTCGTCGATCCCGGGCGCGGCCGTGACCTCGATCAAGATCGACGGTGTGCTGCACGAGTTCACCACGATCCCCGGTGTCAAGGAGGACGTGGTCGAGCTCGTCATGAACATCAAGGAGCTGTGCGTCAGCTCCGAGCACGACGAGCCGGTCAGCATGTACCTGCGCAAGCAGGGCCCGGGCGACGTGACCGCCGGCGACATTCAGCCGCCGGCCGGCGTCTCGGTGCACAACCCGGATCTCAAGCTCGCCACCCTGAACGGCAAGGGCCGGCTCGACATGGAGCTGACCGTCGAGCGGGGCCGGGGCTACGTGACGGCGGCGCAGAACAAGCAGTCCGGCGCTGAGATCGGCCGGATCCCGGTCGACTCGATCTACTCGCCGGTGCTGAAGGTGACCTACCGCGTCGAGGCGACCCGTGTCGAGCAGCGTACCGACTTCGACCGGCTGATCATCGACGTCGAGACCAAGCCGTCGATGGGCCCGCGCACCGCGCTGGCCTCCGCCGGTTCGACGCTGGTGGAGCTGTTCGGGCTGGCCCGGGAGCTGGACGAGACCGCCGAGGGCATCGACATCGGGCCGTCCCCGCAGGACGCCCAGCTGGCGGCGGACCTGGCCCTGCCGATCGAGGAGCTGGACCTCACCGTCCGCTCCTACAACTGCCTCAAGCGCGAGGGCATCAACTCCGTTGGTGAGCTCATCGGGCGTACCGAGGCCGACCTCCTCGACATCCGCAACTTCGGTCAGAAGTCGATCGACGAGGTCAAGATGAAGCTCGCCGGGATGGGTCTCGGGCTGAAGGACTCGGCTCCGAACTTCGACCCGGCGCATGTCGTGGACACCTTCGGCGAGGCCGACTACGACACCGACGACTACCGCGAGACCGAGCAGCTCTAGTCCGCGCTGCCGCCACAACTGAGGAGCACCAAAAATGCCCACGCCCACCAAGGGCCCCCGCCTCGGCGGCAGCCCCTCGCACGAGCGGCTGATGCTGGCCAACCTGGCCACTGCGCTGTTCCAGCACGGCAAGATCCAGACCACCGAGACGAAGGCCCGGCGGCTGCGTCCGCTGGCCGAGCAGCTCATCACCAAGGCCAAGCGCGGTGACCTCGCCTCGCGGCGGCGGGTGCTGGGTGTCGTCAAGGACAAGGACGTGGTCTACGCCCTGTTCGACCAGATCGCGCCCCGGTACTCCAACCGCCCCGGCGGTTACACCCGGATCGTGAAGACCGGTCCGCGCAAGGGTGACAACGCGCCGATGGCGATCATCGAGCTGGTGGAAGAGCTTCAGGTCGCCGAGCCCAAGGTGAACAAGAAGACCGCCGCCCGCAAGGCCGCGCAGCAGGACAAGGTCGAGGCCCTGGCCCCGGCTGAGGAGACCCCGCAGTCGGCTCAGGCCGACCAGGACTCCGAGGCGCCGGTGTCGGCGTCCGGTGACACCGACGCCGCCCGCGAGGACAGCGACGAGGCCACCGAGAACAAGGCCTGATCAAGGGCAACGTCGGGCCCGGCACCCCATCGGGGTGTCGGGCCCGACCCGTAACAGGAGGTACGAGGTGGACGAGCGGATCCGGCTGCGGCTGGACGTCTCGTACGACGGCACGGGCTTCTCCGGCTGGGCTGCCCAGCCCAGCCGTCGGACCGTCGCGGGGGTGCTCGTCGAGACCCTGGACCTGGTCCTCGGGGCCGGCACGGCCACCGGGCTGACGGTCGCCGGGCGGACCGACGCGGGGGTGCACGCCACGGGGCAGGTCTGCCACCTGGACCTGCCCGTCGACGTGTGGCGGCAGCACGACGGGCGGCTGCTGCGCCGGCTGGCCCGGCTGCTCCCCACCGACGTACGCGTACGGGCGATGACCGAGGTGCCGGCCGACTTCGACGCCCGGTTCTCGGCCACCTTCCGGCGCTACGAGTACCGGGTCACCGACGCGCCCTTCGGTGCCGAGCCGCTGCGCCGGCACGAGGTGCTGGCCTGGCCGAAGCCGCTGGACCTGGCCGCGCTGAACGCCGCGGCGACCGGCCTGGTCGGGGAGCACGACTTCGCCGCGTACTGCCGGCGCAAGGAGAACGCGACCACGTTGCGCGAGGTGACCCGGTTGGACTGGCGTCGCGACCCGGACGGCATCCTGGTCGCCACCGTGCAGGCCGACGCGTTCTGCCAGGCGATGGTGCGCAGCCTGGTGGGGGCGATGCTGGTGGCCGGGGACGGGCGCCGCCCGGTCGAGTGGCCGGGCAGCCTGCTCACCCGCCAGGAACGGTCCAGCGAGGTGACCGTGGCCCCCGCGCACGGGCTGACCCTGGTCGCCGTCGGTTACCCGGCCGATCCGGCCGAGTACGCCCGCCGCGCCGACCTCACCCGCCGCCTGCGGGTCCCGGTCGAGGGCTGACCGCCGGCCGCGTGGCGAGGGTCAGTCGCCCGGCAACCCGCCGTCGTCGGTGCTGCCGCCCTGGCTCGCGCTGCCGTCGGAGGACGCCGGCGTCGGTTGGGAGGCTGTGCCACCGTCGGCCCGCTGTTGCAGGACTCCCCGGCTGAGGTGCAGCTCGATCATGTCGTACAGGATCTCGCGGACCTTGGTGTCACCCGCCTTGATCGCCGCCCCGTCCTCGCGGACCACCAGCGCGTACGCCAGGTAGTGACCACGGACCTGCCAGCCGACCCGTGCCGGGGCGGTGGTCAGCATGTCGGTGCCGTCGTCGGTGCCGGCGACGAGGCCACGGAACCGGCCCTGCCGCTCGTCGAGGAGTTGGCGTACCCGGTCCCGGGCGCGATCCGCGCTGACCTTGTCGGTGAGGTTGAACAGGCCGGCGGTGACCAGGTGGTCGCCGTCGGGGGTACGCAGTGTGCCCCGGACGACCTGGTTGCAGCCGAGCAGGACCAGCAGGTCGGCGACCTCGTCGGTGGCGGCGACCGCGCAACTGCCGCTGGACTGTGTCTTGAGCACCTGGTAGCTCGGCTGGCCGCTGGTGAGCTTCAGTTCCTTGGTGGGGAAGAGTTCCTTGGCGGTGAGCGGGGCCTGGTCGGACTCCCGGGAGTCGAGGGCCGGTCGTTCCGGCGCTGCCGACGTCGGGGCGGCGGCGTTCGGCTGGTACGTCGGGGTGTTCTGCGGTTGCTCGTTGCGGTCGATGAGCAGCGCGGCGGCGCCGAGGCCGCAGAGTGCGAGCAGCACCAGCACCGCTGCGCCGCCGATCAGCACCTGCCACAGTCGGCCGCCGCCGCGTCGGGCGGCAGGGTCGATCGGCGTGGCTGAGGTGTAGACCTGGCTGCGGGGCGCGGCGGGCGGAATGTCGGCACGAGCCGGTGGTGGTTGCGACGACGGCAGCGAGAGCTGGTTCGCCCGGGGGAGCGACGGCGTGGGGAAGCGTGACGGAGAGGGCCCGGCCGGCGGGGGCGGACCGGCGCCGAGCACCGACAGGTCGGACCCGGGTCCCGGGTACTCCTCGAAAGCGTCCTCATCGGACTCGTACCGATACACCATGTCGCCCAGAGTAGGAGTGATTGTCCCTTTAGGGGGTAATATCAGGGAAATGTGTGCGCGGGCCGTGTCATGGCCAGCCCGGGGCGGTGCGAGAATTGCCGGCGTGACCGGCGACCACTACTTCACTGCTCAGCCCGCCAGCGACGCTCCGCCGCGCGAGGTCGAGTTCTCCGTCGCCGACCGCGACTACCGGCTCGTCTCGGCCGGCGGCGTCTTCTCCGCCAGCCGTCTCGACCCGGGCACCGCCGTACTCTTGCGCAAGGCCGACCTGCCCGACTCCGACACCGTCGGTGACCTGCTTGACCTCGGCTGCGGGTTCGGTCCGATCGCCTGCGTGCTGGCCGACCTGGCACCTGCGAGCACGGTCTGGGCGGTCGACGTCAACGCCCGCGCCCGCGAGCTGACCGCCGCCAACGCGGCCCGGGTCGACGCCGCCGACCGGGTCCGGGTCCACGCGCCCGACGACGTCCCGGCGGACATCCGGTTCGCCCAGCTCTGGTCCAACCCACCCATCCGCATCGGCAAGGACGAGCTGCACGAACTGCTGCTGCGCTGGCTGCCCCGACTCGCCCCGGACGGAGTCGGCTGGCTGGTCGTCGCCCGGCACCTCGGCGGCGACTCGCTGCAGCGCTGGCTCACCGAGCAGAGCTGGCAGGTCGAGCGGTACGCCAGCCAGAAGGGCTTCCGGGTGCTGCGGGTCACCCGGTAATTGGATGTCCCTCCCGGCCTTCACTGGGGCAGGATCCCGGCGTGGGATACGTGGACGTGGCAGCGGTCGGGCACATCCTGCCCGACGGTCGGGAACTCTTCGCCGACGTGTCGTTCCGGGTCGGTGAGGGCAGCAAGGTCGCCCTGGTCGGGCCGAACGGCGCGGGGAAGACGACTCTGCTGCGGATGGTCGCCGGCGACCTGCCGGTGCGTACCGGCGTCGTCGCGCGAGCCGGTGGGCTGGGCGTGATGCGCCAGTTCATCGGCATGATCGGCGACGAGTCGACGCTCGCCGACCTGGCGTTGTCGCTGGCCCCGCCGTCACTGCGCGACGCCGGTCGCCAGCTCCGCGAGACCGAGGCCGCCATGCGGGCGGCCGAGGCCCGCGGCAAGTTCAGCAACGCCGCGGGCAAAGCCCAACTGGCGTACGCCGACGCGCTGGGCGCCTGGGGCGAGGCGGGCGGGTACGACGCCGAGGTGCTCTTCGACACCGTCGCTACCATCGTGCTCGACCTGACCTGGGACGCCGTGCGGGACCGGCCGGTGCGTACCCTCTCCGGCGGCCAGCAGAAGCGCTTCGCCTTGGAGTTGCTGTTGCGCGGCCCGGACGAGGTGCTGCTGCTCGACGAGCCGGACAACTTCCTGGACGTGCCCGGCAAACGCTGGCTGGAGGCGCGACTGCGGGAGTCGACCAAGTCGGTGCTCTACGTCTCACACGACCGCGAGTTGCTGGCCCAGAGCGCCGACCGGGTGGTGGCCGTCGAGGGTGGCAGCGCCTGGGTGCACCCGGGCGGCTTCGCCAGCTGGCACTCCGCGCGGGTGGCCCGGCACGCCCGCCTCGACGAGCTGCGTCGGCGCTGGGACGAGGAGCACCAGAAGCTGCGCGAGCTGATGCTGATGTACAAGCAGAAGGCCGCGTACAACGACGGGTTGGCCTCGCGCTACCAGGCCGCGCAGACCCGGCTGCGCAAGTTCGAGGAGGCCGGGCCACCGCCCGTACCGCCGAAGGACCAGGACATCCGGATGCGGCTGAGTGGCGGGCGGACCGGCAAGCGCGCGGTCATCTGCGAGCAGCTGGAGCTCGACGGCCTGACCTACCCCTTCGACCTGGAGATCTGGTACGGCGATCGGGTGGCGGTGCTCGGTGCCAACGGCACCGGCAAGTCGCACTTCCTGCGGCTGCTGGCCCGGGGCGGCACCGATCCCGACCCGGCGAACGGGCCGGTCGACGGGGCGGGAGCGCTCGCCCCGGTGGCCCACGACGGCGTGGCCCGGCTGGGCGCCCGGGTCCGCCCCGGGCACTTCTCGCAGACCCACGACCGACCGGAGCTGATGTCGAAGACGCTTGTCGAAATCCTGTGGCGTGGCGACGAGCACCGCACGGGGATGGACCGGCACGCGGCGATGGGGGTGCTCAGCCGCTACGAGTTGGCCGGTCAGGGTGACCAGCGCTTCGGCACCCTCTCCGGTGGTCAGCAGGCCCGCTTCCTGGTGCTGCTGCTGGAGCTGTCCGGGGCGACCCTGCTGCTGCTCGACGAGCCCACCGACAACCTCGACCTGGCCAGCGCGGAGGCCCTCGAAGCGGGCCTGACCGCGTTCGAGGGGACGGTGATCGCGGTCACCCACGACCGTTGGTTCACCCGCTCATTCGACCGGTTCGTGCTGTTCCGGGGCGACAGCGAAGTGGTGGAAACGCCCGAACCGGTCTGGGACGTCGGCTGAGTGCGCGGCGGGCCCCTCGTTGACGCCTGGCGTTACCGAGGGGCCCTTTCTCCGCTGGGCATAGGGTGGATCTCGTGACTGAGATGACCTATCGCCGGCTGGGCGACTCCGGGCTCGTGGTGTCCGTCGTCGGGATCGGCTGCAACAACTTCGGCCGGAAGCTCGACCTCGACGGCACTCGTGCGGTGGTGGACGCCGCTCTGGACGCCGGGATCACCCTGTTCGACACCGCCGACATCTACGGTGAGCCGCAGGGCGGCTCGGAGGAGCTGCTCGGGCAGGCGCTCAAGGGGCGCCGGGACGACGTGGTGGTGGCCACCAAGTTCGGTATGGACATGAACGGCCTGAACGGACCGGACTTCGGCGCGCGGGGCGCGCGGCGCTACATCGCCCGCGCGGTGGAGGCGTCGCTGCGTCGGCTCGGCACCGACCACATCGACCTCTACCAGATGCACGAGCCCGACCCCGGCACCCCGATCGACGAGACCCTCGCCGCCCTGGACGACCTGGTCCGCGACGGCAAGGTGCGTTACCTGGGCAACTCCAACTTCACCGGCTGGCAGATCGCCGACGCGGACTGGGTCGCCTCGTCCAACGGTCGGTCCCGCTTCATCAGCGCCCAGAACCACTACAGCCTGCTGGAGCGCTCGGTCGAGACCGAGGTCATCCCGGCCTGCGAGCGGTTCGGCCTTGGCATGCTGCCGTTCTTCCCGCTGGCCAACGGCCTGCTCACCGGCAAGTACAAGCGCGAGGGCCAGCCGCCGGCCGGCAGCCGGCTCTCCGGCGGTGGCCGGTACGCCGAGCGGCTCGCCGCGGCCGACTGGGACACCATCGAGTCGATCGAGACGTACGCGGCCGAGCGGCACCTGACGATGCTCCAGGTGGCGATCGGCGGGCTGGCCGCCCAGCCGGCGGTGACCTCGGTGATCGCCGGTGCCACCACACCGGAGCAGGTGCGGGCCAACGCCGCTGCCGGCACCTGGGAGCCGAGCGACGAGGATCTGGCGGCGCTGCGCGCCATTCTCTGAGCCCCGGACGGCGAGCGCGGTCCCTTCGTGCGAGTTGTCCTCTGACCAGCGGGTGCGAGTCGCAGGCGGCTCGTGTTGATCATTGCTCTGGCCTGGCGCTAAGCGCCAGGCCAGAGCTTTTTCGCAGCTCTGATCGGCGTCTTCAGAGGGCGTGGCCCTCGGGCAGGCGGTCCGCCAGGCCGTCGAGGAGTGCCTGGAGGCCGAAGTCGAATGTGTCCTCGGGTGCCGCGTTGTAGTCGGCGGCCGGCGTTTCGAGGCGGGTGCGTAGCCGGGGGAATTGCCTGGCGACCTCGGTCGCCTTCGCCATGGTGTCCCGGAGGGCCTCGTGCGGGTCGCCACCGTCGCGGCTCAGCCGTCTCATCAGCGACGTGGTGGCGGACGCGCCGAGGACGTTGCCGAGCACGTACGTGAAGACAGCCGCCGCCGCCTGATCCGCATCCGCGCCGGTAAAGCCGGCCGCTTCGTAGACGGCGAGGCTGTGGTCGTCGTGGCGGGCCTTGCCGGGGCCGTAGAAGAGGTGCGTGCCGAGGGCCTGGACCAGCCACGGGTGCCGACTGAGCATTGCGTGCAGGGAGGCGGCCATCGAGGTGGCCGCGGTGCGCCAGTCCATGGCGTCGAGATCGGGCAACTCGATCTCGTCCCAGACGTGGTCGCCGGCCAGCACCACGAGGTCGTCCTTGTTCTTCACGTGCCAGTAGACCGCAGTGGCCGCGGCGCCGAGCCGCTTGCCCAGGCTGCGCATGTTCAGGCCCTCCAGGCCTTCCTCATCGAGCAGCGCGATGGCGGTCTGGATGATCTGTTCCCTGGTCAACGTGTCGCGTGGCATGTGACCCACGGTACTTGAACAAAGTTCTGGAAGAAACTTGCACTTAGTTCGAGTGCTCGCCTAGGCTCACTTGTACATAGTTCAAGTGAGTCACCGAGGAGCCCCGGCCATGAACGTTCTCATCGCGGCAATGCAGCTGCTCGTCGCTGCGGCATTCGTGAGCATCCCGCTCGTCCGTCACCGCTACGGAGCCTCCGCGACCGCCGCTGCGGAGGCGGAGCTCAAGCGCCAGGGCGTACGGCCCACCGTCCTGGCCGAGAACGGGATGAGGTTCGACGCCGGTGGCCACGAGACCGCGGTTCCCGTCACGGTCGCCGCGGTCATGGTGGGCCTGGCCGCGCTCAATCTGACCGGTGGCCCGTGGGCAGAGGTCCTGACCTGGATCTTCCAGTCAATCGTGCTCGCCGGTAACGGCCTGATCCTCTACAGCAACCTGACCGCGGCGAAGTCCGTACGGGCCGCGTTCGTGCGCAAGGGCGACCCGATGCTTGCCCGCATCGACGTGCCAGCTCTGCTGAAGGCCGCCGAGGACGGGTTCCCGGCCTGGACCTGGACCCTGCAGAACGCCCGCCACGTGGTGGTGTTCGGCGCTTCGATCATCACCCTGGCCGTGCTCGCCCTCGCCTGACCCGCGAGCACGGATCCACCGGCCGGTCCGGACGCGCCCACAGGGCCGTCCGGACCGGCCCTCTCAGTCGTTCTGCGGATCGGTGCGGCGACGGCCGAACAGCATGGCCACCCCCATCGCCGCGGCGACGAGGACGAGGCCGGCAGCCGCGAACGGCCACCAGCCGGCACCCGCCCCACGTCCGGCGGTGCGATCTGGCGCGGTCACCGCGACCGGCGCCGGCACCGGCGGGGACTGCGCCGCCCGGGCCTGCACCGTGGCGGTGGCCTCGCTCTGGTGTGGAGCGGGGGCGTTCACCTTCACCCGCCAACTGCCGGCAGAGAGCAGCGGACCGGTGGTGTAGAAGCCCTGACCCTCGGGCGCCGGTTCGAGTTGCACCGGGCCGAGCCGTTGTCCGTCCGGGCCGGTGGCGGTGAGGACCAACCGCACCACCTTGTCGAGCCGACGGCCATCGGCGTAGGTGGCCTGGATGGTGACCCCCTCGGCCCCGTCGCCGGCCACCGTCAGCTTGAGTTTGTCCGCCTGAGCGGCCGCCGGGGCAGCGGAGAGCAGGGTCAGGGCCAGCCCGGCGAACACGGCGGCCAACACCTTGCGGATACCCGTCACGGACATCTCCTCGCTACGGATGAGGGAGGCCCCTCCCCGACGCCGTGGCGTCGGGGAGGGGCCTCGTCGGATCAGAGCTGGCGACCGGGTGCGAGCCGGGTGGCATCCTCACCGAGGCGCCCGGTGCCCTTGACCGATTCGCCGTCGTTCGCCTTGACCCCGGCCTTGCTGGCCGTGCCGCCGAGCCGGACGATCATGGCGTCAGCGTCCCGGATCAGGACGTCCCGGATCTCCGCCTCGGCCACCAGGGTGGCGTCGGCGGCGAGGTTCCGGAACTGGGTCAACTGCTTGATCGCCTTGTTGTCGTTGCCGGCCGCCTCGGCCTGACGGGCCGCGTCCAGCTTCGCGGTCAACTGCTTGTGCGCCTTGGCCGAGAGTCGACTCGTCGCCTTGAACCGGTCCAGCAGGTTCTGCATGTCCCGGAACGAGGTGGTGACGAAGAACCGGACCGTCGAGGTGGTCTCGTTGCCCGCCTTGTCGGTCGCGGTCACGGTCAACTCGTGCAGGCCGAGCGGCAGCTCGTACATGGCCTGCAGAGTGCCGCTGGCGTACGCCTGGCCGTTCAACCTGCCGACCACGGTCGCGATGCCCGAGGTCGGGTCGACAGCCTGCCAGGACACCCGGACGTCCTGGCTGTCTCCGTAGAGCTGGCCGTCGGCGATCCCGGACACCAGCAGCGTCGGCTTGGTGCCGTCGATGCGCAGCACCGCCGACTTGAGCGTCTCGGCGTTGCCCGCCTTGTCGGTCGAGCGGAACAGCAGCTCGTGCTGCCCGTCACCGGTCACCTCGACCGGCGTCGAGTACGGCGTCCACGCGCCACCGTCCAGCGACCACTCCACCGTGTTGACGCCGGAACCGGCGTCGGTCGAGGTCAACACGACCGGGATCGTCCCGTCGTGCCAGCCGGCGTCGTTCGCCGGAGCGAACGTCGCCGAGGTCACCGGCGCCGTGGCGTCGATCTTGACCGAGACGGTCTTCGTCGACTCCACGTTGCCCGCCTCGTCGGTCGAGCGGAACCGCAGCTCGTGCTCGCCGTCCCCGGTGACCTCCACCGGCGCGGTGTAATCCGTCCAGGTGGTGGACCCGTCTAGCTGGTACGCCGTACCGGCGAGCCCGCTACCGCCAGCCTCGTCGGCACCGGTGAGCGTGATCGTCACCGGCCCGGTGTGCCACCCGTCGGTCGGGGTGCCGGAAACCGCCGCCGTGGTAACCGGCGCGGTCTCGTCGGCCACCTCCGTGCTGAGCCGGAAGTAGTCGAACGCGGCGGTCTTCGACGCCGTCTGGTTGGCGCCGAGGGTGAACAACCCGACCTTCGGGGTGGCCCCGACCGTGCTGTTGGTCAACGCCGTCAACGCGGTCCAGGTCGTCCCGTCGGCCGAGTACGACGCGGTGAACGTGTCGCCGGTACGGGCCAGCCGCAGGTGCCACACGGCACCGGTCAGGTTGGCCGCCTCCGGCTGCGGGTTCTGCACCACCCCGGCGATCTCGCTGCGGAACTCGATCCGCCGCGTCACCGCCTGGCCGGCCTGGTTGTCCGCGATGAAGTCGAACTTCAGGTAGTTGTCGTCGTCCGCCTGCACGAGCAGACCGGCCTGCTGGTACTGCTCGTTCAGCAGGCTGCCGTCGACCTTCGTCTCCAGGGTCCAGTCGCCGGACGGCGCGGTCTGGAGGATGAAGTTCTTCGGCCCGGTGTTGTCGGTGCCGTAGATGTCACCGTTGGGCACGTCGATGCGCAGCGCGCCGCCGGTGACCCGGTAACCGGTCGGGTCCTCCCGCAGGATCGCGTCCCACCGGCACTTGTCCAACGTCGTGCCGGTGAACTCGTCCGACGGATCGACCGGCCCGGCCGGGGCGTCCGGCGTGACCTGGAACGAGTCGAAGGCCGCGTCGACCACCGGTGCCTCGGTGCCACCGTTGAGCGCGAAGACCCCGATCCGCGGGTTGGTGATGCCGGCGAGCGCGGCCGAGCGGCCGGCCGGGGTGAAGGTCTGCCCGTCGGCCGAGACGGCCGCGGTCAGGTTCGTCCCGTCGCTGGTGATCCGCAGGTACACGGTGTCACCCGTCGGTGCGGCGACACTGTCGGCAGCCTCGTTGCGCGGCGTGCCGGCCGTCTCCCGGATGAACTCCACCCGCCGGCTGCCGTTGTACAGCAGGTCCAGCTTGGCGTAGTTGTCGTCGTCGCCGTACACCAGGACGCCGGCCTGCTGGTAGTTGGCCGTCACCGGCAGGGTGACCTTGGTGGTCATCTCCCACGCGCCGGTCGGAGCCGCCTGCAGCACCAGGTTGGTGGCGTCGTTGCGAGCGCCGTAGAGGTCACCCACCGAGGTGGGCAGCCGCAGCGCGCCGCCGCTGACCGAGTAGAGCTGGTTCTCCCGGACCACACTGGTCCACCGGCCCTTGTCGAGGCTGGTGCCGTTGAAGTCGTCCGAACGCGCCCCGAAGCAGGACGTGTCCGGCGCGTCCACCCGCACCGGCACCGCGGCGTAGGACTTGGCACCCTTGCTGTCGGTCACCGTGAGGGTGGCCGTGAAGGTGCCCGGGTTGGCGTAGGTGTGGCTGGCGTCCAGGGTGGTCGCCGTGCCTCCGTCACCGAAGTCCCAGGCGTACGTCAGCGGGGTGTCGCCCTCGGCGTCGGTGGCCGTGCCGTCGAAGGCGACGGTGACCGGCGCGGTGCCGGTGGCCGGGGTGGCCGTGGCGCTGACCACCGGTGGCGCGTTCTCGGTGACACCGCGGCCGACGAAGTCCATCCAGTTGACGTTGAACAGCGAGCCCGTCCCGCCGTTCGGGTCACGGGCCAGGAAGTACAGCGAACCGCTCGCGGCACCGGTGACCGGCGCGCTCACGTCCGTGTACGTCTGCCACGCGCCGGTCGCCGGCACGGTGGCCGTGGCGACCACCGGTCCGTCGACCGCACCCGCGCGGACCTCGATCCGACCGCCAGCGGCGGCCGAGGCGGCCCGGAACCGGATCTCGGTGATGTTGGTCAGGTCCGCAGGGGCCACCGACCACCAGTCGCCGTCCTCGATGAACCCGATGTTCTGACCACCGCCGGCGGTGTCGGCGCTGGTCTCCCGCTGCACGCCGGCGTCTCCGCCGCCGGTGCTCACCGGAGCGCGCCCGGTGGCGGTGAAGTACTCGGCCTGCTTCTGCTTCGGCTGCAGGACCTCGATCGCCCGGCCGGTGAGCGGGCTGGCACCACCGGCACCGCCCTCGTCGGTGTAGGTGGCCTCGAAGACCGCGAAGACGTTCGCCTCGGCGCCGTGCCCGGAGGCGAGCGACGTCTGGACGGTGCCGGTGCAGCCGGTGTGCTGCTCCAACGGGTGGGCGTGCTCGTCGTGACCGAGCAGCACCTGCAGCTGCACCTTGTCGCAGTCGACCTGCCCGTCCTCCGGGTCGGTCACCTTGATGGTGTAGCGGACCTGGTCACCCCAGTTGAAGAAGCCACCGTCCGGCGGGTACTCGATGGTCACCGTCGGTGCGGTGTTGCCCACGGTGATCGGCACGTTGGCCACCGCGGTACGGCCCTTCGGGTTGGTGACCGTGAGCTGGGCGGTGTAGTTGCCCGCCGTGGCGTAGGTGTGCGTCGGGTTCGCCTCGGTCGAGGTCTGCCCGTCGCCGAACGTCCAGGCGTAGGTGAGCGTGCCACCGTCCGGATCCCGGGAGCCGGCGCTGGAGAAGGTGACAGTCAGCGGCGCCGCACCCGAGGTCGGGGTGGCGGACGCCGCCGCGATCGGCGCGCGGTCACCGGCGATGTAGTCGATCCGGTAGACGCCCGAGTTGTCGTTGTTGCCGCCGAAGCCGCTGCCCCACTCGATCAGGTACAGCGCGCCGTCCGGGCCGAACTCGAAGTCCATCGGCCGGACCATGCTCATGCCGGTGAGCAACTGGTTGATGTCCACCAACGACTTGCCGTCGGCGGTCACCTGCATCGTGTACATCTTGTTCTGGTTCCACTCACCGAGCAGCGCCTTGCCGTCGTAGTACGCCGGCCACTTCCGGGTGGAGTTGAGGTCGGCGTCGTACCGGTAGACCGGGCCGCCCATCGGTGCGCCACCGCCGCCGATCTCCGGGTAACGCGCGTCACCGGCGTACCCGTAGTCGACGGTCGCCGGGACGACCGGCGGAAGGTTGGTCAGACCGGTGTTGTTGGGTGAGTTGTTCACCGGTGCGGCACAGTCGAACTTCGCCCCGCTCGGACCGGACGGGAACGTGTAGTCGTTGTACGCCTCGTTCGTCCCGGTGCAGTACGGCCAGCCGTAGTTGCCGGGGGTCACGATGTTCCACTCGACCAGGCCCCGAGGGCCCCGGGTCGGGTTGTCCGCGTTGGCGTCCGGCCCGTAGTCCGCGACGTACAACGTGTCGGTCTTCGGGTCGGTGCCGATCCGGAACGGGTTGCGGAAGCCCATCGCGTAGATCTCGGGACGGGTCTTCTCGGTGCCCGGCGCGAAGAGGTTGCCCGTCGGGACGGTGTACGTCCCGTCGTCCTCCGGGTGGATCCGGATCACCTTGCCGCGCAGGTCGTTGGAGTTGCCCGAGGTGCGCTGCGCGTCGTAGTCCTGGCGGCCCGGCCGCTCGTCGAGCGGCGAGTACGAGTTCGACTCGAACGGGTTGGTGTTGTCACCGGTGGCCAGGTAGAGGTTGCCGGCGCTGTCGAAGGCCATGCTGCCGCCCGCGTGGCAGCAGGTGTTGCGCTGGGTGTCGACCCGCAGCACCTGCTTCTCGCTGGCCAGGTCGATGGTGTCGCCGGTCACGGTGAACCGGGACAGCAGGTTGCGGGTGACGCCGTCGTTCGGCGCGTAGTACAGGTACACCCACTTGTTGGTGGCGAAGTCCGGGTCGAGCCGGATGCCGATCAGACCGTCCTCGTTGCCGGTGAAGACGTCCAGGTCGACGGCGGTGACGGTGCTGCCGGTGTCCGGCTTCACGATCTGCACGCGACCGTCGCGCTCGATGTAGAAGACCCGCCCGTCGGGCGCGATGTCCAGCTCCATCGGGTTGCTGGTGTTGCTGTCCAGCGAGACCTTCTCAAAGTTCGAGGTCTTCGTGGCCCCGCAGTCCGCCTCCACCGCACCGGCCGCGGTCTGGATGCCGCCGAGCAGGTGGGACAGGAACTCGGGCTCCGCGTACGACTCCCGGGTGTGTCCGCCTCCCGTGTACCAGGAGCGGCCGCCGTCGAAGTCCTGGCACCAGGCGGTCGGGTGGTCGGCACCCATCGCCCCTGCGCCCGGGGTGTAGCTCTTCTCGTCCAGGCTCGCCAGCACGTGCACGTCGGGCCGCGGGTTGGTCTGGAAGTTGTACCACTCGTCGAACCGGGACCAGCGGTCCGGCAGCCCGACCGTGGACGGGTGGGCGTGTTCCTCCACCTTGACCGTGGCCTGCTGGTTGGCCGGGTGGTTGGCGAAGTACGCGCCGACCAGATCGCCGTACCAGGCCCAGCTGTACTCGGTGTCCGAGGCGGCGTGGATGCCGACGTAACCGCCGCCGGCGCGTACGTAGCGCTCGAATGCCGCCTGCTGCTCGGCATTGAGGACGTCGCCGGTGGTGGAAAGCCAGATCACGGCCTTGTACTTCGCCAGGTTGGCGTCGCTGAATACGGCGCCGTCCTCGGAACTGTCCACGGTGAATCCGTTGGCGGTGCCGAGCTGTTGGATGGCGGCGATGCCGGTGGGGATGGAGTCGTGCCGGAAGCCGGCGGTCTTGGAGAAGACCAGGACGGAGTAGGGATCGACGGCTGCCTTCGCTACCTTCGGCGCCACCTGGGTGACCGGGGCGGCGGCTGGTGCCTCTCGCGGGGGAACCTGCGTGGCCGTCGGTGCCGCCTGAGCGGGCGTACCGAACAGTGTCGTCGAGGCGAGAGCTAGGGAGATGAAGGTCGCGGTGATGGGTACGCGGGCACGACGAGAACGGGACACGCCGCCTCCTGTGTCGTAGTGACAGGGCTCGCGGGAGCCGGCTCGCCGAAGACCGTCCCAGATGGAGTCGGCGGTTACACCGTGCCAGGGTGCCCCGCCGACATTTTTGTCGAATCGCTGAACAAATTAATTCGGCTGGCTCAATGTCCGGCAAGATGCCGGCGGGTAACGGTTCTGCAACGGCGGGCGACATTCCGAACAGGACCGCATGAATCGGCCCATCGATTTCGCTCGTCGCCGCGCGGTCCGGCTGGCCGGTCGCCGCCGAGACCCCGCCTTGGCAGGCCGGCGGATCTGTCGTACGGTGACACGCAAGTAACCCACGGGAGCCCGGTGTACCGGGCTGAGAGGGGGGCTGACAGCCCCCGACCGTTGAACCTGATCCGGGTAATGCCGGCGCAGGGAGGAGCGTTGCCGTGCCGTCCCTAGGGCGACTGCATCTGATCACCGACACCCGACCCGGGCGGGACCCACTCACCGTGGTCCGGGCCGCCCTCACGGCGGCCCGCGCCGACCTGGTGGTGCAGGTCCGGGTCGAGGATTCCGCCACCGACCGCGAGGCGTACGACCTGGCCCGACGGGTGCTGGCGCTCTGCGCGTCGTACGAGGCGACCTGCCTGGTCAACGACAGGTTGCACGTGGCGCTCGCGGTGGGCGCAGCCGGCGGGCACGTCGGAGCCGACGACCTGCCGGTCGCCGCAGCCCGCCGGGTGCTCGGCCCGACCGGGGTGCTGGGAGCCACCGCCCGCGCGCCGGGAACAGCGGCCGAGGCCGTCGCGGCGGGAGCCAGCTACCTGGGCGTCGGGCCGTGCCACCCCACCAGCACGAAGTCCGGCCTGCCGGATCCCATCGGGCCCGCCGGGGTACGCGCTGTCGTCGACGCCGTCGACGTGCCGGTCATCGCGATCGGGGGAGTGACCGCCGCCCGGGTGCCGGTGCTGCGGGCCGCCGGGGCGTACGGGGTGGCCGTGGTCGGTGCGGTGTCCGGTGCCGCCGACCCGGCTCGGGCGACCGCCGAGCTGATCGAGGCACTGACGTGCTGACCGGCCGGTCCCCGTCAGCGCCATCGAGCGATCGGGTCCGGCCGGACGTGGCAGTGGTGGGGGCGGGGCCGATCGGGCTGGCGATCGCCTGGCGCTGCGCCGCCCGAGGGCTGCGAGTGGTGGTGCACGATCCGGCACCCGGCTCGGGGGCCTCGGCGGTGGCCGCCGGCATGCTCGCCCCGGTCGCCGAGGCGTACTTCGGTGAGCGGCAGCTCACCGAGCTGCTGCTGGCGTCCGCCGCCCGCTGGCCGACGTTCGCCGCCGAGCTGACCGAAGCGACCGGCGCCGACATCGGCTACCGGACCGAGGGCACCCTGATGGTCGGGCTGACCGGTGACGACCTGGCCGAGGCGGGCCGGCTCTGGGCGTACCAGCAGGGGTTGGGCCTGCCGGTGACCCGGCTGCGCCCCACCGAGCTGCGCGACCGCGAGCCGGCGCTCGCCCCGCGGGTGCGCGGCGGCGCGCTCGCGCCCACCGACCACCAGGTCGACCCCCGACTGCTGCTGCCGGCGCTGCGCACGGCCGCGCAGCGAGCCGGCGCGGTGCTCGTGCCGCACGCGGTCCGGCACTTGTCCGACGTGCACGCCCGGGTCACCGTGGTCGCCGCCGGCTGCGGGGCCGCCGCACTCACCGGCCTGCCCGTGCGGCCGGTGAAAGGCCAGGTCCTCCGGCTCCGCGCGCCCGATGGCGTCGCGCCGGGCTTCCGGCACGTGATCCGGGGGTACGCCGACGGCGAGCCCGTCTACCTGGTGCCCCGAGCCGACGGCGAGGTCGTGCTCGGCGCGACGGTCGAGGAACGGTCGGACACCACGGTCACCGTCGGAGCCGTGCAACGCCTGCTCCGCGCCGGCGTCGACCTGCTGCCCGAGCTGGCCGAGTACGACCTGGTCGAGGCGACCGCCGGGCTACGCCCCGGCACCCCGGACAACGCACCGATCCTCGGACCGCTGCCCGGCCGGCCGGACGTGCTGGCCGCTACCGGGCACCACCGACACGGCATCGTGCTCACCCCGATCACCGCCGACCTGATCGCCGACCTGGTGCTCACCGGCGTACCCGACCCGCTGCTCGCGTCCTTCCCGCCGGACCGGTTCGTCGGCGCGGCGGACGGCGGCGGACCTGAACCGACGATGGAGGGGGACCGGTGGAGTTGACGGTGAACGGGGCCGGGCGCAGCGTGCCCGGCGGCGCGTCGGTGGCGGACCTGGTCCGCGACGTCGTGCCTCAGCAGCGTGGGGTGGCGGTCGCGGTCAACGGCGAGGTGGTGCCCCGGACCGGCTGGGCGACCACCGCGCTGCGCGACGGTGACCGGGTCGAGGTGCTCACCGCGGCGCAGGGCGGGTGAGCGGCGTGCCATTCGAGCTGGGTGGGGAGACGTTCACCTCGCGGCTGATCCTCGGCACTGGTGGCGCCGCGAACCTGCACGTGCTGGAGCAGGCGATCCGGGCGTCCGGCACCGAGCTGGTCACCCTGGCGCTGCGCCGGGTGGGCACAGCGCCGGGCTCCTCCGGCGGGCTGCTGGACCTGCTGGACCGCTGCGGGGTACGGCTCCTGCCGAACACGGCCGGCTGCCACACCGCGACCGAGGCGGTGAAGGTGGCCCGACTGGCCCGGGACGCGTTCGACACCGACTGGGTCAAGCTGGAGGTGATCGGCGACGAGCGGACGCTGCTGCCCGACGGGGTGGAGCTGCTCCGCGCCGCCGAGGAGTTGGTCGCCGATGGTTTCACCGTGCTGCCGTACACCAGCGACGACCCGGTGCTCGCCCGCCGGCTCGCCGACGTGGGCTGTGCCGCGGTGATGCCGGCCGGCTCGCCGATCGGGTCGGGGCTCGGCATCGGCAACCCGCACCACATCCGGCTCATCCGTCAGGGCGTCGACGTGCCGGTGATCCTCGACGCCGGCATCGGTACCGCGTCCGACGCAGCCCTGGCCATGGAGTTGGGCTGCGACGCGGTGCTGCTGGCCAGCGCGGTCACCCGGGCCGCCGAGCCGGTGGCGATGGCCACCGCGATGCGGTACGCGGTGGAGGCCGGCCGCCTGGCGGCCGGCGCCGGCCGGATCGCCCGCCGTTTCCATGCTCTCCCCTCCACCTCAGACGAGGGAAGACCCGACCTGTGACCCCGCCGTCCGGTGTTGTCGTGTTGACCGATCGGCTCGTCGCGCGGAAAGCGCTCGACCGGGTCGTGGCGGGGGCGGTGGCCGGGAGAGTGCGCTGGGTGGTGCTGCGGGAGAAGGACCTGCCCCGTGCCGAGCGCGCCGCCATCGCCGCCGACCTGCGCGCGATCCTCGCCGAGGTCGACGGCACCCTCATCGTGGCCGGCCCCGACCCGCTCGACGGCGAGGCCGTCCACCTGCCGGCCGCCGGCCCGTACCCGCCACCGACCCACCGGCTCGTCGGCCGCTCCTGCCACAACCACGCCGAACTGGACCGACTGACCACCGAGCACTACGCCATCGTCTCCCCGGTCCACCCCACCCAGACAAAACCCGGCTACGGCCCACCCCTAGGACCGAACGGTCTGCGAAAGCTGGTCGACGCCAGTCCCGTGCCACTGCTGGCCCTGGGCGGAGTGGAAACCCCACAACAGGTAACCGCCTGCGTCCAAGCAGGAGCCGTAGGAGTAGCCGTCCTGGGCGCACTAATGCGAGCCGAAGACCCCTGTGCGGCAGCGGCCAGCCTCACCAGCGCCTATGTCGAGGCGGTCACCCCTGAGCTTCTCAAAGCCGGCGCGAAGGCACCCAGGTCTCCACGACGGGGGCTGCGGCCGACCGTGCCCACGCAGGGATCAAGCCTGACCGCCCGGAGTGGGCACGGTCGGCCGCAGCCCCAAACCGCAACCAAAGAGGCAACATGACCCCGAGCACACTGCTGACCATCGCCGGCTCAGACTCCGGCGGCGGCGCCGGCATCCAGGCGGATCTCAAGGTCTTCGCCGCGCTGGGCGCGTACGGCACCAGCGTCCTCACGGCGGTCACCGCCCAGAACACCCGGGGTGTCGACGCCGTTCTGCCTCTGCCGCCGCGCACCGTCACCGAGCAACTCGAGAGCGTCCTCGACGACTTCACCATCGGCGCGGTCAAGACGGGGATGCTCGGCACCCCGGCGGTCGCCGACGTGGTGGCCGAGGCCGCACGGGACGGCCGGCTGCCCCAGCTCGTCGTCGACCCGGTGCTGGTCGCCACGAGTGGTCACCGGCTCGGCGTGGTGGGCGCGGTGGAGAGGCTGCTCCCGTACGCCAGGGTGGCGACACCGAACTGCGCGGAGGCCGCAGCCATCACCGGGCGCCCGGTGGACGACGTGGCCGGGATGGTCGCGGCCGCCGAGGCCCTCGCGGCCGGCGGCTCGGAATACGTGGTGGTCACGGGCGGCGACCTGGACGGGAGCGAGGCGGTCGACGTGCTGCACGGCGGCGGCGTCACCACCCTGCTGCGCGCGCCCCGGGTGACCACCCGGCACACACACGGCACCGGTTGTTCGTTCTCGGCGGCGATCGCCGTGCGGCTCGCGTTCGGCGATCCGGTGCCGGCGGCGGTGGAAGCCGCCAAGGAGTACGTGCTCCGTGCGCTGACCGGCGCGCGGAGTTGGGAGCTGGGCGCGGGACGTGGGCCGCTGGACCACTTCGGCTGGTCCGCTTGATCACCAGGGAGGCTGTCATGCAGGCACGAGGCAAGGTGTACGTCGAGGGTTCACGGCCGGACGTCCGGGTGCCGTTCGCGGAGGTGGAGCTGACCGGGGACCATCCGCCGGTGCGGCTCTACGACACGTCGGGTCCCGGATCCGACCCTGAGGTGGGGCTGCCGCCGCTGCGCGGGCCGTGGATCGCCGAGCGGGGTGACGTGGCGCCGGTGCGGGGTGCGGGTACGCCGCTCGCCGGGGTGGACGGTCGCCGGCCCACGCAGCTGGCGTACGCGCGGGCTGGCGTGGTGACGCCGGAGATGGAGTTCGTGGCGATCCGGGAGAACGTCGACCCGGAGTTGGTGCGGGCCGAGATCGCCGCCGGCCGGGCGGTGCTGCCGCTCAACGTGAACCACCCCGAGTGCGAACCGGCGATCATCGGTAAGGCGTTCCTGGTCAAGGTGAACGCCAACATCGGCACCTCGGCGGTCAGCTCGTCGGTCGCCGAGGAGGTGGAGAAGCTGACCTGGGCCACCCGGTGGGGTGCGGACACCGTGATGGACCTGTCCACCGGCAAGCGGATCCACGAGACCCGCGAGGCCATCGTGCGGAACTCGCCGGTGCCGATCGGGACGGTGCCGATCTACCAGGCGTTGGAGAAGGTCGGCGGTGACCCGGTGAAGTTGAGCTGGGAGGTGTTCCGGGACACCGTGATCGAGCAGGCCGAGCAGGGCGTCGACTACATGACGGTGCACGCCGGGGTGCTCCTGCCGTACGTGCCGCTGGCCGTGGACCGGGTGACCGGCATCGTGTCCCGAGGCGGTTCGATCATGGCGGCGTGGTGCCTGGCGCACCACGAGGAGAACTTCCTCTACACGAACTTCGAGGAGCTGTGTTCACTGCTCGCGAAGTACGACGTGACGTTCTCCCTCGGCGACGGGTTGCGGCCCGGCTCGATCGCCGACGCCAACGACGAGGCGCAGTTCGCCGAGCTGCGCACCCTTGGCGAGCTGACGAAGGTCGCCTGGGCGTACGACGTCCAGGTCATGATCGAGGGCCCCGGCCACGTGCCCATGCACAAGATCAAGGAGAACGTGGACCTGCAGCAGGAGTGGTGCCACGAGGCGCCCTTCTACACGCTCGGGCCGTTGACCACCGACATCGCTCCGGCGTACGACCACATCACCTCGGCCATCGGCGCCGCGATGATCGGAATGTTCGGCACCGCGATGCTCTGCTACGTCACGCCCAAGGAGCACCTCGGCCTGCCCGACCGTGACGACGTGAAGGCGGGCGTGATCGCGTACAAGATCGCGGCACACGCGGCGGACCTGGCCAAGGGGCACCCCGGCGCGCAGGACTGGGACGACGCGCTGTCGAAGGCGCGGTTCGAGTTCCGGTGGGAGGACCAGTTCAACCTCTCGCTGGACCCGGAGACGGCGCGGTCGTACCACGACGCGACGCTGCCCGCCGAGCCGGCGAAGACGGCGCACTTCTGCTCGATGTGCGGCCCGAAGTTCTGCTCCATGAAGATCACCCAGGAGCTCAAGGAGTACGCCGCCCGCGGCATGAAGGACAAGTCGGAGGAGTTCGTCTCCGGCGGTGGAAAGGTCTACCTGCCGCTGGCCTGACCGATCCCGCACGCTGGGCCGGCGGCTCGTCCACTACCCGACCGGCCCTGCGTGCGGCTCGGCCGACCGATCGGTTGTCCGAGGGGTCTTCTGCCGGGTCAGTCGCGGTGGTGCCGACCGGTGGAGCGCAGCGACCGGCGGCCGCTCTCCTGCTCCGGCTCATTGTCCGACACCGGCTTGCTCAGACCGGCGACCCAGTCGACGAACTCCTCGTCCTGGCTCGGCAGTGGCGCCGTGGCGGCCGGCGGCTCCTGGCTCTCCTCTTCGGCCCGGGACCGGTTGCGGCGGAACAGACCGCCGAGCCGTCCTCGCCGGGAGGGCTGCTCGGCCACCACCGCGGCGGTCGGCGCGGCAGCCGGCGCGTCGTCGGTGGTCGCCGGGTCGGCGGCGCGGGTGGCGGCATCGGAGGGCACGCCAGCCTGGCCCGGGACGGCTGGTGCCGCTGTCGGGTTCGGATGCCGCGTGGGCGCGACCGGTCCGGCGGAAGCGGCCTGGCCCGGGACGACCGGAGACGCTGTCGCGTGCGGAGGTTCGGCTGGTTTGGCGGGGGCGGCCTGGCCGGGGACGACCAGAGACGATGTCGTGCTCGCAGGATCGGTGGGGGCGGCTGGTTCGGTGGGGGCGGCTGGTTCGGTGGGGGCGGCCGATTCGCTGGCCGCGGTGGGGTCGGCCGACGTCGGCCAGGCGGTGTCCGGCGCCTGCGCCGGCCCGGCCCGGCGGGCGGTGCTGAAGGCGTCCCAGGTGCTGGCCCGGCTCAGGTCCGGCAGCGGCGCCCGGTGCCGAGGCCTCGGCGTCGGCGGCGAGGTCGGCTCAGTCTCATCCGGCCCGGTCGCTGTCTCCGATGTCGCTGGCCCCGGGTCAGAGGCTTGCGGCGGCACCGTCCACGCCGAGGTGACCGGCCAGGCCGGCGCTGTCGGCGTCCACCGATCCGTGTCCGGGTCGCTGCCGGCAGTGATCCCGAACAACCCGGCGGTGGAACCGTCCTCGGTGGCGGGCCGCGCGCTGTCGGTCTCGTCGGCCCTGGTGGCTGCGGATCCACTGGCCGGCTCGGCCGGCGAGACGGCGGGACCGGTGGCAGTGGCGGCCGGGGTGCGCGGTGAGTCGCCGGCCTCCGCCTTGGAGTCGGCTGCGGCGGTCGGGGCGGCGGGTGCACTGGTCGAACCGGTCGCGGCGGTCGGGGTGGTCGACGCGGCTGCTGCCGCTGACGCGGTGGAGTCAGCGGCCGGGATGGCCTCGGTGGGCAGACCGGATCCGGTGTCCTGGCTCTCCGCGCTGCGTACCGGAGTGCCGGTGGCCTTGCCAGCGGCGGTCCGGTCGGCCGGCTT
This sequence comes from Micromonospora parathelypteridis, assembly GCF_014201145.1. Lineage (NCBI taxonomy): Bacteria > Bacillati > Actinomycetota > Actinomycetes > Micromonosporales > Micromonosporaceae > Micromonospora > Micromonospora parathelypteridis. The sequence continues at coordinate 2,420,437 of NZ_JACHDP010000001.1, read as the reverse complement.
TCCGGGCCGGGGGACCTTCCTGGTCCGACCGGTGGTTGCCTCGGCGGTGGTCTCCGACTCGGATGGCGGTGTGCCGTCCGGCGTGTTGGACGTGGTGGCGGCCGGGCTGGCCTTCGGCTTACGGGTACGGCGCGGCTTGGGCGTCAGCGGAGCGTCGGCCGTGCCGGCGTCGTCTGCTCCCGTGCTGGTCGTGTCTGCGCTGATCGTGTCTGCGCTGGTCGTGTCTGCGCTGGTCGTGTCTGCGCTGGTCGTGTCTGCGCTGGTCGTGCCTGCGCTGGTCGTGCCTGCGCTGGCCGTGCCTGCGCTGGTCGTGCCTGCGCTGGTCGTGTCGGAGGTGGGTGGGCCCGAGCTGGTCGGGGCCGCACTGGCCGGCTCGGTGGTGGGGGTGTCCTTGCTGGTGGTGCGGCCGCCGGTCGGTCGGTCGCCCGTGACCGTCGTCGCGCTGCTCGTCGGCTCGTCTTCTGGGCCGCCTGCCGGAGTGGCGGCGCCGGCGCGTCCGGCCGTGGTGCTGGTCGGGGTGGCCGCGGTCGGGGTGGCCTCGGTCGAGCTGCTGACGTCGGTGGCCGGGGGCGCGGTGTCGGCCGGGGAGGTGACATCGTCCCGGCTCGACCTGCGCGCTGCCAGCGCTGCGGTGGAGAAGTCAGTGGTCGGATCGGTCCGCCAGGCCGGGGGTGCCGCCGGAGCGGCGGGGGTCGGACCGTGCTGGCCGCTCGCGGTGGTCGCCGGCCAGTCCCAGTGCGCCGGGACGGTGCGTACGCCATCGGAGCCGCCTGCGGCACGCGGACCTGAGGCGCTGCCGGCCAGCTCAGCACCGGCCGGCTGCCCGACCGGTGGCTCAGTCTTGGCGAGCTGCGCGTCGGTGCGCTCGATGGTGTCCCGGTCGTTCGCCGAACCTGCGGACGCGGTGCCGGGCAGGACCGGGCTGGAAGGCAGCGGGCGCAGGATGTCGCTGGGCTCGATCGCCTGCGGATCCGTGGCGCGGGCACTCGTCGGCCAGCGCAGCAGCGCCGCGGCGGCCGCGCCGAGCGCGCCGGCGAGGATCGCGATCAGCGAGCCGTAGTAGGGGCTGACCTGGTAGCGGTCCACCGCGTCGCCCGGGCCGGCGGTCAGATAGGCGAACGCCACCAGCACCGGACCGGCGACCCCGGTAGCACCGCTGACCAGTGGAGCCTGGCCCCGCCAGCGAGCCAACCCGGCGGTCGCGGCACCGGCCAACAGTGCCACGGTGGGCAGCAGCAGCAGCGCGAGCTGTTGTGCGGCGGCGTCGTTCAGCCAGTTCGGTTCCAGCACCCCGAGTCGGACGGTGGGCAGTGGGCCGACCGTGCCGAGCGACGGCAGGACGGAGATCAGCGCCAGCAGCCAGACCGCGCCGGCAACAGCCGCCATGTTCCAGCCCAGCTCGGGTCGGAGCAGGACGGCGATCGCGGCGCCCGCCCCGATCACCGCACCGAGTACGGCGCAGATGCCCACCGCCCAGACCGGGTCGACGGAGATCAACTCTGCGGCGCGGGCGGGCTGCATGCAGAGCGGGGCGATGACGGTGGCACCGAGCGCCGCCGCGCCACCGATTGCCAACTGCCGGCCGGTGCTGGCCGCCGGAGCGTCGCGGCGAGCGAGTCGTCCGGTCAGGACGGCGCCGGCGACGGCGGCGTTCGCGGCGAACCAGCCCACCCACACGAGCTGGGCCGGCCACTGGTTGACGGTCGTACCGGTGAAGGCGCCGGTCAGCCGGACGATGCCGAAACCGTACGCGACGCCGAGCTGGCCGGCCCCGGCCAGCACGCTCACCCCGAGCGCCGTGAGCAGCAGTCTGCCCCAGGTCCGAAAGGCCATGACCGGCACGTTACGCACCCGGTACACCCGATCGCCACCGGCGCGCCGCGCGGCGCGTCGGCCCACGCTCGGCGGGTCTACTTGAGTTCGACCAGCCGAGCCAGGTAAGTCGTGTCTCCGACATTGGTGAGCATGTGCACTGCCCCCGGGTCCCGGTAGACCACTCCGCCGGTGGGTTCGTCGGCGTCGATCCGGGTGCCGTCGATGGTCTGTACGACGTTCTTCGCGCCCTCGATGGCCACCACCAGGTAGGGGTGATCATGCCGATGCAGCGGCTGCCGCTCGCCCGGCTCGAGGCGGATGTGCCAGACCCGGACCCGGTCGTTCTCGTACACGATCTCCTGGCCCACCGGCCCGAGTTCGGTCCCGTCGACGATCACGTCGCTCATCGTTCTCCGTCCAGTTGGGGGAGCACCTCGGCCGCGATCAGCTCAAGGTGGTCGAGATCAGCGAAGTCGATCAGGCGCAGGTGGACCCGGGTGGCGCCGATCGCGGCGAACTCGCCGATCCGCTGCGCGAGCTGTGCGGGCGAGCCGACCACCGGGTCCTCCGGCGGCAGCGCGCTCTTCTCGTGCAGGGGTGCGGCACGCCGCTGGGCCTCCGCGTCGGTCCGACCGATGGCCACGACGATCCCGGCGGAGAGCACCAACGGGTCGCGCCCGGACTCCGCCCGACCGCTGCGCTCGCACGCCTCACGCACCCGGTCGAACGCCTCGGCCGTGTCCGCCACGGACTTGAACGGCATGTTGAACTCGTCGGCGTACCGGGCGGCCAGCTCCGGGGTGCGCTTGGGGCCGCGCCCGCCCACGATGATCGGTGGCCCGGGCACCTGCACCGGCTTGGGCAGGGCCGGGGCGTCGACCAGGCGGTAGTGGTCGCCGGTGAAGCTGTAGGTCTCGCCGGACGGGGTCCGCCACAGTCCGGTGATCACTTCGAGCTGCTCGGCCAGCCGGTCGAAGCGCTCGCCGACCGGCGGGAACGGGATGCCGTACGAGATGTGCTCGCGCTCGTACCAGCCGGCGCCGATGCCCAGGTCGACCCGGCCGCCGCTCATCTGGTCGACCTGCGCGACCATCACCGCGAGAGGGCCGGGCAGGCGGAAGGTGGCGGACGTCACCAGGGTGCCGAGCCGGATCCGCTCGGTCTCCCGGGCCAGCGCGGCGAGGGTCAGCCAGGCATCCGTCGGGCCGGGTAGGCCCGGGTCGGCGCCCATCGACTGGTAGTGGTCGGCGCGGAGGAAGCCCTCGTAGCCGCAGGCCTCGACCAGCCGCGCGAAGCGGAGCTGGGTGTCGTAGCTGGCGCCCCGGTTGGGCTCGGTGAAGACCGAAACCCGCATGCTCATCGTCCTTCCGCGCCGGCCGCGGCCGGCTGGTCGCGTTCCATCAACAGCTCGTGGAGGTCGGCGCTGACCCGGGCGACGTCGGCCAGGTGCGCGTTGCGGCCCAGGGTGCGGGGCCGGGGGATGTTGACGTCGACCACCTTGCGGATCCGGCCGGGGCGGGGGCTCAGCACGACCACCCGGTCGGCGAGCAGCACCGCCTCGTCGATCGAGTGGGTGACGAAGACGATGGTCGGCTTGTTCTCCATGTGCACCCGCTGGAGTTCGCCGGAGAGCTCCTCGCGGGTGAGCGCGTCGAGCGCGGAGAACGGCTCGTCCATCAACATCACCCGGGGCTCACCGATCAACGACCGGCACAACGACACCCGCTGCTGCATGCCGCCGGAGAGCTCGTGCGGCAGCCTCTTCTCGAAGCCGGCCAACCCGGCCACGTCGAGCAGTTGCCGGGCCCGCTCGCGGTGCTTGGCGCGGCTCCAGCCGAAGATCTCCACCGGCAGCATGACGTTGTCCAGCACGGTGCGCCAGGGCAGCAGCGCCGGCTTCTGGAACAGCATGGCGATGTCCTGGCGAGGGCGGGCGATCGGCGTACCGGCCACGGTGATCTCGCCGGCGGTCAGCGGGAGCAGCCCGGCGATCAACCGCAGCAGCGTGGACTTGCCGCAGCCGGAGCGGCCGAGCACGGCGACGAACTCGCCCTCGGCGACGTCGAGGTTGATGCCACGCAGCGCCTCGACCCGGCCAGATCGGCCCTCGAAGGTACGCGACACCCCGGCCAGTTGGATCATCTCCGGCGGACCTCCGCTGAGTGGACGGTCAGGAATCCGACAAAGGCTAGCCGGCCTGTCTGCGTATCGCACCGTCCGGGGTGGTCATGAGGTTGTTTCCGTTCCGCAACCCGATACGCCTGGCGTCGCAAAGGTGGGTTTCTCGTACGCTGTGCCCGCGAAGAGTCCCCTCACTACCGTGACGCCCGGCTTTCACCCCTCCTGCCGGCCCGTCAAGACAACCCCCTCCGGTGGCCTGCCGGCCCCGGTCGGAAAGGACATGGTGCACTGATGAGAAGGCTGACCCGTACGGTCGCTACGGCCGCGCTGGCCACCGCCCTCGCCCTTGTCTCCGCCTGCAGCAGCGGGTCGGATTCGGCCGACGACGCCAAGGGGGGTGACGGCAAGGCGCTGGAGAAGGTGACCTACCTCACCTCCTTCGGCCAGTTCGGCCGTGACGCCTACGCCTGGGTGGCGAAGGACAAGGGCTTCTTCAAGGAAGCCGGCTTCGACGTCGAGATCAAGGCCGGTCAGGGCACCGGTGGTGTGATCCAGACCGTCGTCGGCGGCCAGGCCGACTTCGGCCCGGTCGACCTCACCGGCAGTCTGCTCCAGGTCGGCAACGGCCAGGCGAAGGACTTCACCGTGGTGGCCGCGATCCAGCAGCGCACCATGGCTGGCATCGCCACGGTCGAGGGCAAGAACATCGCCTCGCCGAAGGACCTGGAGGGCAAGAAGCTCGCCGACACGCCCGGCTCCGTGGTCCGCAACCTCTTCCCGACGTACGCCCGGCTCGCCGGTGTGGACGCGAGCAAGGTGACCTGGGTCAACGGTGAGGCGCAGGCCCTGATCGGCACGCTCGCCTCGGGCGCGGTGGACGGCATCGGCCAGTTCGTCGTCGGCCAGCCGACCATCGAGTCGGTGGCCAAGAAGAAGGCCGTCATGCTGCCGTACAGCAACGTGATGCAGGACCTCTACGGCAACGTGCTGATCACCTCCTCGAAGATCGCCAAGGAGAAGCCCGAGATGGTGAAGCGGTTCACCGCTGCGCTGCTCAAGGGCCTGGAGTACAGCCTGGCCAACTCCAAGGAGGCCGGCGAGATCCTGAAGAAGAACGTCGACGCCGCCAACGCGGTCGCCGCCGCCGCCGAGCTTGAGCTGATGGCCGCGTACGTCCGTTCCGGCAACACCGGCACCGCGATCGGCACCCTGGACAGCGGTCGGGTCGCCAAGAGCATCGCCATCCTGCAGGGCGCTGGCGCGCTCAAGCAGAACATCACCCCCGAGCAGATCATCGACTTCAGCCTCGCGCCGAAGGCCTGATCGTCCGGTCGTCACCAGGGGGTACGTCCCGCCGATTTCGGTGGGGCGTACCCCCGTCGCTCGTCGGCCCCTCCCCGGGGGCCGTGGGATTTCGAGGAGGACAAGATGACCGACGTCCGGTCGGCGGATCCGGCGGTGGCGGCACCTCCACCTGCGGGTAATGGCCGCGAGTCGGGGCGGGCGGGTCGAGGTGCCGGCCTCCGCGCCGGGGCCGGGGCGGCGCTGCTGCCCGCGGCCGGCCTCCTGGTCGCCTTGGCGGCGTGGTGGCTGATCGCTCGGCTGGAGCTGGTCCACCCCGCCGCCCTGCCACCGCCCGGCGACGTGCTCGCCGCGTTCGTCGACAAGCCCGCCCAGATGTTGGAACACACCTGGGACACCCTGCTGGAGATTCTGACCGGCTTCGCCCTCTCGGCGGCCGCCGGTGTCCTGATCGGACTCTCCCTGGCCAGCTCCCGTACGGTCGAGCGGATGTTCACCCCGCTGCTGGTCGCGGTGAACGCAGTGCCGAAGATCACGTTGGGCCCGCTGCTGGTGGTGGCGCTCGGCTGGGGTCAGAAGCCGATCCTGACCATGGTGTTCCTTCTTTGCTTCTTCCCGATCGTGCTCTCCACCGCGACCGGGCTGACCACCACGCCGGCGGACCTGGCGGAGTTGGTGCGCTCCTGGAACGCCTCCCGCTGGCAGGCGTTCCGCAAGGTGCGCTTCCCGGCGGCGCTGCCGCAGATCTTCGTCGGGCTCAAGGTGGCCATGCCACTGGCCGCGATCGGCGCGGTGATCGGCGAGTTCCAGGCCGGCGAGAGTGGCCTTGGCTACCTGATCCTGCAGTACGCCGGCGTGGGCGACACCGCCACCGCGTGGGCGGCGATCATGCTGGTGGCGCTGGTGAGCATCCTGCTCTACTCGGCGCTCCTGCTGATCGAGCGAATCGCGCTGCCCTGGGTAAAAGAAACCACCAGCAGCCGCTAACCCAACAAGAGCAAGATCAAAGATCAGCGCCAAGACACCGATCAAGATCAACACTAAGAAACGCGAAGGGCCGGCCTCCCACTCAGGAGGCCGGCCCGTTTCGTCGACGCTGCTGGCACAAAGGGTGTGGCCGACCGTGCCCGGCGGAGGGATCAAGCCTGACCGCCCGGAGCCGGGCACGGTCGGCCACACCCCACCCGGCACCCCGACGAACCCGCCGGACCAGCGAGCTACACGAGGCCCAGAAGCGTTTACCCCGCCAACCGCCAGCGACCATTACGGGCGACCAGCGTGGTGAGCGCCTGCGGCATCAGCCCGCTGTGGTTGTCGGGCGTCATCCGGATCGGGCCGGACAGGCCGTCCATCTGGGACGTCTCCAGCACGTCCCGAATGCCGTTGCGGTTGACCTTCCCGACCTCGCCACCGGCGCGAAGTTCCGCGTCGGCGATCAGCTGGACGGCGTCCGCGGCGAAGGACGAGGACCCGTTGTACCCGCCGAAGCGCGCGGTGTAGTCCTGGAACCACTGCCGCCGCGCCGCCTTGGCCGGTGTGGTCGCGATCACGTCGTCGATCACCATCGTCTGGGTGAAGATCAGCGTGGCCCGCTCGGTCGCCTTGGCCGCCGCGCCCAGGAACAGGTCACCGGCCGCACCCGCGTCGAAGTAGAGCGACCCCCGGAAGGTGGTCTGCTGGGCGCTGGTGGCGGCCAGTGTCGCCTGCTCGGGAGGGGTCCAGAAGACCAGCGCGTCGGGCTTGCCCGCCGCGAGCTGCTGGATCTGCTGGCTGACGTCGGTGTCGGTGGTCTTGACCTTCTGCTCGCGGAGCGTGATGCGGAGCTTGTCCAGCTCGCTCCTGAGCGCGGTTGCGCCCTCCCGGCCGTAGTCGTCGTCGCTGACGAGCATCCCCACCTTGCGGATGTTGTTGCGGCGCAGTTCGGTGGTCAGTGCGGCAGCGCTGTCCGGGGCGTTGGCGCCCAGCTTGAACACGTAGCGCCGTTGGGCGACCGGGCCGGCGATCGCGCCGGAACTGGCGAGCGCAATGGTGGGAATCCGCTTCTCGTTGATGGTTCCGACAGCACCGACCGCGCATTCGTTGCAACCACCCATGATGATGGCGCTGACGCGTGAATCGCTGCTGAAGTCGACGATGTTGCGAAGTGACTCGGCCGAGTCGGAACGGTTGTCCTTCACCTTCAGCTTGATCTCCCGGCCGTTCAGTGCGCCCGAGGAGTTCAACTGCTCGACCTTGAGTTCGAGGGCCCGCTGGTATGTCCGCCCAACCGGGGCGGCGGCGCCGGAAAGTTCGAGGTCGGCGGCGATCCAGATCGGACTCGTGTCCTGCTCCGCCCCGCCAAACTGGCAGCCGGTGAGCGTGGTGGCCACTACGGCCGATGCGAGCGCCGCGATGGTCGCGGAGCGGATGGGGCTCAACTCAGTCCTCCAGGTGCGGGCGCGGGCGCTGCCCGGTCACCGCCGCTAATCCGTCCTCAGTGGAAGACGGGATCTCCTCTGCCGTACGGTGTGCGCGAAGCCTGCAAAACCTTGCCAATGGCCGGCGCTGTGGTCAAGCGCGGACCCCGGCAGCACTTTCGGGACGGCCATCCCACATGCTGGGGTAACGCAATGTTTGCAAAAGCTCACTTTGCACACACGCGTGACCACTCAGGAGTTACATGCCCTGTTCAGGGGCTTGCGGAAATGAAGGTATCAGTTGCCCGGATCACGGGATGCGCTCCGTCCGACCGTTTCCTACCTCACTGCGGCTTCCCAAACAGGGTCTTCTCTGATGAAATCGCGGCCGTGCCGCGCGTGGTCCCCTCCGCTTACGGCATGGCTCGGCGGCTCAGGCGGGGAAGAAACGACGGAGGCGATGTCGTGAGCACCGGACCGACGACCCTGCCCGCGCTCGGCGACAGCGGTCGGCGTACGCGCCGACGGATGCCGCGACTGCGGGACGCCCGGATCCGGTCCAAACTGGCGTTGATTCTTGTCGTCCCGGTGGCGGCGGTGATCGCGCTGGCCACGGTCCGCCTGATCTCCGTTGGCGAGGGTGCCTTCGACGCTACCCGGGCCCGGTCACTGACGGCTCTCTCCATCGACGTCAGCGCTCTCACCCAGGACCTCCAGGCCGAGCGGATGGCGGCAGCCGCCTACCTGGCCACTCCGCAGCAGCCGGCCGACGCGTACAACCTGCGGGTCCGTGAGACGCAGCGGCAGGTGGACGAGTACCGCGCCGAGCGGGGCCGGATCGGCGAGGTGCCGACGGCCCTGCGGGACCGCCTGGCCGCCATCGACAGCCACCTGTCCACTCTGGACAGCACCCGCCAAGAGGTGTTGGACCGCCGGCAGATGGCGGTCGCCGAGGCGGTGCTCCGCTACGGGGTCATCCTCACCGACCTGGTCTCCTACGGTGACGGCCTGGCCCAGCTGCCCGGCGACGAGAGCCTGTCGGACAGCCGCCGCGCGGTCTCCGCCTTCGCGCGCGCCAAGGCGTCGGTCGCCGAGGAGGAAGCGGTCGCCTTCACCGCCCTGTCGGCGGGCCAGCTCGACCCGGAACAGTTCTCCTCCTTCGTGGCCACTCTGACCAGCCAGCAGGAGGCCCTGGTCGCCTTCTCCCTGGCCGCCGACCCGGTGCAGCGAGCCCTGGTCGACAGCACCGTCTCCGGTGACGCGGTCGGCCTCGCCGACCGGGTGGCCACCGACATCACCCGCTCGGTCGGGCAGCGCCCGCTGGTCACCGCGCAGGACGCCACCGCCGCCATCGGCGCCGTGAACGACCTGATGCGTTGGGCCGAGATCCAACTGCAGGACCGGCTGTTCCAGCAGGCCGACCAGGCGCGCGCGGATGTCATCCGGCAGGCCGTGATCGAGTCGATCCTGGTTCTGCTGACGCTGATCATCGCCGTGTCGTTGGCCGTGGTGCTGGCCCGTTCGCTCAACCACTCGTTGCGCCGACTGCGTGAGGGTGCGCTCTCGGTGGCCAACCACGACCTGCCCGACGCGGTGCAGCGGCTGCAGAACATGGGCAGCGTCGGCGACGGCGGGGTGGACGAGATCGTCCGCCAGGTCCGGGACCCGATCCAGCTGAACAGCCGCGACGAGGTCGGTCAGGTCGCGTTGGCCTTCAACGTCGTCCACCGGGAGGCGGTGCGGGTCGCAGCCGAGCAGGCCGCGCTTCGTACCAGCGTCTCGGCGATGTTCCTCAACCTGGCACGTCGTAGTCAGACCCTGGTCGACCGGATGATCGGCGAGCTGGACGCGATCGAGCGTGGCGAAGAGGACCCGAAGCGGCTCGCGCAGCTCTTCGAGCTCGACCACCTGGCCACCCGAATGCGCCGCAACGACGAGAACCTGCTGGTCCTGGCCGGCGCCGACTCGGCCGTGCCGCGCCGCGACGACGCGCTGGTGGTCGACGTGCTGCGCGCCGCCCAGTCCGAGGTCGAGCTGTACAACCGCATCGAGTTCGGGACGGTGGACACCGACATCTCGGTGGCCGCGAACGCGGTCAACGACGTGGTACGCCTCGTCGCCGAGCTGCTCGACAACGCGACCCGGTTCTCACCGCCGAACACCACGGTGGTCGCCGACGGTCGCCGGATCCGCGACTACGTCCTGATCCAGATCGAGGACCGCGGGCTCGGCCTCACCGACGAGCAGCTCGACTCGCTCAACCGCCGGTTGGCCGCCCCGCCGAGCGTCGACGTCGCCGCGTTCCGGCTGATGGGTCTGGCCGTGGTGAGCCGGCTCGCCTCCCGCTACGGCATCCGGGTGGAGCTGCGCCGCAACGTCGAGGGCGGCACCGTCGCCCAGGTGACGTTGCCCGCCGCCACCGTGGTGCTGCCCACGAACCGGGGCCGCGAGCAGGTGCTCAGCCGGCCGCGTCAGCCGATGGCCGTGGAGCAGAACCCGCTCACTCCGGTCGGTCACACCGAGCAGTTCGCCGGCGCCGCGACGTCGGCGGCCACCCTGCCCGACCAGTGGCGGACCAACGCGCCGGCTCCCGCACAGTGGCAGTCCCCGCTGGACTCCCGGGACACCACCCCGGCCGTCCAGGCGGGTGGCTACACCGGCACGCGTTCGACGGTGCCGCCCGTGCCGGCACCGGCCGCCCCGGCGCCTGTTGCCCCACTTCCGCCGGCGCGGCCCGCGTACAGCAATGGCGCGGTCGCCTCGACCGGCAGCCCGACCGTGGCCTACCCGACCATCGATTCGCTGCCCCGGCGCGGTTCGACCACGGATGCCACGGACGGGCGCAGCGCCCCGGGTCTGCCGGTCGGGCCGGTCGCCGGCCCTGGCGCGGTGGCACCGCCTGCCGCGCCGTCGGTGCCCGCCGCGCCGGTCAGCAGCCGGCCCGAATTCCCCGCCGAGGCACCGATCTTCCGGGAGATGGAGGCGGTCTGGTTCCGGTCGCACGGCGACGACGCCACCGCGATCTTCACCCGGCCCAAGTTCGACGAGCCGCCGCCCGCCGCCGCTCCGGCCGATGCCGGGCTGCGCACGGGCAACGGCGGTCAGCCGAGTGCCGCGTCCGTGCCGGCTGCCGCGCCGGCCCGACCGCCACTGCCGACCCGTACTCCCGGCAGCGCCAACACCGACGGCATCACCCCGTCGGCCACCGGGGGACGCGGCAGCGCGCCCGCCGGTGGGCTCGGCACGCCACCGTCGTACTCCCCGCCGCCGGCCGCCCGGACGGCGCCGGCGGCCCCCACGACGCCGGCCGCCCCCGCCGCGGACCCGCACGCCTGGCGGACGGCCGCCGACGAGGGCTGGTCGCGGGCCAGTCGAGCCGCCGAGCCGGCCCCCGCCGGGACCACCCGCTCCGGGTTGCCCAAGCGGGTGCCGCAGCAGCAGCTCGTACCGGGCGGCATCGAACCGAAGAGCGGCCGGGACCGCAGCCGGCGGACCCCCGATGAAGTACGCGGTCTGTTGTCGGCCTACCACCGTGGTGTGCAGCGTGGTAGGACGGCCGGAACGGACCTGAACAGCACCTCGACCAAGGAGAGCCGATGAACAGGCCAGCTGCCATGCAGGACATGGGTTGGCTGCTCACCAACTTCGCCGACAGCGTGGCGGGCATCGCCCACGTGGTGGCGGTGTCCGCCGACGGGCTGCTGCTCGCGTCCTCCCGGGATCTGCCGGGGGACCGGGCTGACCAGCTCGCCGCGATCACCTCCGGCGTGGTGAGCCTGACCGAGGGCGCAGCCCGGATGTTCAGCGCGGGCGGGGTGTTGCAGACAGTCATCGAGATGGACAGCGGGTATCTCTTCCTGATGTCGATCAGCGACGGCTCGTCGATGGCCGTGCTGGCCGCGCGAAGCTGCGACGTGGGCCAGGTGGGCTACGAGATGGCGCTGCTGGTCGAGCGGGTGGGTGCCGCGCTGGTGCCGCTGCCGCGGGACGCGGTGCGCTCGTAGCACGGTAGGACGGCGCTCGAACCGCGCGTCGAAGCAGGGACGGGAGGCCGCACGGGCCGGCTCCACAAGGGACGAGGAGGTGACTGGGGATGGACCAACGACGCGCTGACCCGCGCGGCGCACTGGTACGTCCGTACGCGGTCACCCGTGGTCGTACCGAACCTCGGCAGGACATCGCCCTGGAAGCCGTCCTCACCGCGTCTCCCACCCAGGTCGCCGAGTCCCGCTTCGCGGGGCATGACAAGCACCGCATCGCCACGGTCTGCGAGGGCCGAGCACAGTCGCTGGCGGAGATCGCCGCGTACACCCGGATGCCGCTGGGCGTCGCCCGGGTGTTGGTCGCCGACATGGTGGCCGAGAGCCTGCTGACGTTACACACTGCTGCTCCCGCCGAGGGGTTCGAGGAGCGGATGGAACTGCTTGGAAGGGTGCTAAGTGGACTTCGCAGGCTATGACCCCGCTGGGGGGCGGCCGGGCCGGGGAATCGTCTCCGCGAAGATCGTCGTCGCGGGCGGCTTCGGCGTCGGTAAGACGACACTGGTCGGGGCGATCTCCGAGATCACACCGCTGACCACCGAGGCGTTGATGACCGCGGCGGGTGTCGGCATCGACGACCCGTCCAAGGTGCCGGGCAAGGAGACCACCACGGTCGCCATGGACTTCGGCCGCATCACCATGGCTCAGGATCTGATCCTGTACCTCTTCGGTACACCTGGTCAGACCCGGTTCTGGTTCATGTGGGACGAGATCATCCGAGGTGCTGTCGGTGCCGCCGTCCTGGTGGACACCCGCCGGATCACCGACGCGTTCGCCCCGCTGGACTACTTCGAGAACCGCAACCTGCCGTACGTGGTGGCGCTGAACCGGTTCGACGGCGCTCCCCAGTACGAGCTGGAGGAGGTCCGCGAGGCGCTGGCCATCTCGCCGCAGGTGCCGCTGGTGATGACGGACGCCCGGCACCGGGATTCGGTCAAGCAGGTGCTGGTGACGGTCGTCGAGCACGCCATGCTCCGGCTGCAGGCCGAGCACGGGCGGGGCTTCCCCACACCGGTCGGCTGAACCGTCGCGTCACGGCCGGCACACACACCGGCCGTGACGCGTCAGTCGATCTGGAGCCGGTAGCCGCGCTTCACGACGGTCTGCACCACGCGGGGCGCGCGCAGGCCGGCCCGGAGACGGGCCACCGCCATCTCCACCGCGTGCTCGTCCGCGCCCCGAGGCAGCGTCCGTAGCAGCGCCGTGCGGGACAGTACCCGGCCGGGGGACTGGGCCAGCGCCCGCAACACCGCCATCGGGGCGGGAGCGAGTGGCCGCAACTCGCCGTCGATCACGGCGGCGTGCCCGCGCAGCGTGAGCAGGTGCCCGCCGGCCTTGAACGTCACGGTCCTGCGGGGCAACTCGTCGACGATGGTCCGCACCAGCGCCCCCAACCGGGCCCGACCCGGGGCGCTCACCGGCACACCGTGCCGCAGCAGCGGCTCGGCGGTCACCGCGCCGACGCAACTGGCCAGTACGTCGCCACGGAACGCGGACACCACCGCGTCGGTCCGGTCCCCGGCCGCCCGTAACAGTGCCTCGGCCGCCGGCGCCGAGGTGAAGGTCACCGCGTCCACCAACCGGCCGGCGATCAGGTCGATCAACCGGTGCAGCGGTGCCGGGTCGGTTGGTGCGGCCCAGCGGTAGACCGGCACCTCGATCACCGTGGCGCCGGCCGCCTCCAGCGCGAGCGTGCACTCGGGCTGCCGCTCACCGTGCAGTTGCATGGCGATCACCTGCCCGGCCACGCCGCGCCGGCGCAGGTGGTTGACCACCTCGTCGCAGCTTTCCGAGGTCGGCGACCACTGGTCGTGCAGCCCGGCCGCCCGGATCGCGCCGCGCGCCTTCGGGCCGCGGGCCACCACGTACGAGCTGGCCAGCACCGAGCGCAGCGGCTCGGCCAGCCCCCAACCCTCGGCCGCCTCCAACCACCCGCGCATGCCGATGCCGGTGTTGGCCATCAGGATGTCCGGCGGCTGTTCCAGGCAGGCGCGGGTCGCCTCGCGCAGCTCGGTGTCGTCGGACAACGGCACGATCCGCAACGCCGGGGCGAGCACCACGCGGGCGCCCCGGCGTTCGAGCAGCGCGGCCAAGTCGTCGCGCCGCCGGTCGGCGGTCACCCCGATGGTGAAGCCCGCCAGTTCTTCGCGCATCAACCCTCCTGTCGTAACCGCACCTCGACCAGCCCGTCGCGGCAACGTGCGTCGTGCCGGGTCACGGCCACCCCGGGCAGGTCGAGGCAGTGCCCGCTGCGCAGGTCGTACATCTGCTTGTGCAGCGGCGAGGCGACCGTCGGTCGGTCGTGGTCGGGCCGGTCGAGAACCGCCGGCTGGCACCGGCTGGCCGCGTTCCTGGTCGAAGGTGATCGACGGGTCGGGCACGTCGGGAGCGTTGACGAAGGAGGTGTAGCGCGCCCGTGGCCGGGTCGTCCTCGCGAAGCGCCAGCCCGCGCCGGAGCGGGCAGTACGGACAGCGCGTCGCCACTTCTCGGGGCACCCGCCCCGGTCCAGTGGCCGACCACGCACCGTCTGTCATGTCGGGAAAGCGTGCCGCCGGGCAGTTTCCAGTCCGGGTCCCTTCTGTTTCGGTCCTGTCAAGTGGGGCTCACACCGCAAGGGGGCTCGGCGGCGAACGGACGGTCGACGGCGGTCGCCTCGGACAGACGGTGGTCCCTGGCGGCCAGGGCACCGCCCGGCGGCGACGGTGCGGCCGGAGAGGGGCCGCCCTCGTGAGTGCTCGCTCGTGGAGATCTTGGACAGTTTCCGTTCTCGCGTAACGGAAACTGTCCAAGATCTGGACATCCGAAGGCCGCTGCGCGATGGGCCGATCCAGGACGCATCCCGCGCAGCCGGGACCGCGTTGGACCGGCGGCATGGGCCGGCTTCGCCGACCTGTCGAAGCCGATCGGTCCCGTCGGCTAACCAGCGCAGCAAGAACTGCCCCCGGCTCCTCGAACCAAGGAGAGCGCCGGGGGCCTCTCGCCGTTCGTCGCCGCCAGCCCAGGTCGTTCGCAACAGCGCCCTTCAACATGAAGTGCTTATAATGTGGGAAAGTCGTCCTACAAAATGGGAGTCTCCGATGAGGGTCGCGGACGCCTTCGACGCGGTGGCCGGCACCTACGACGAGTCCCGCCGGCGGCTGGTGCCCTGCTTCGACGGCTTCTACGGCGCCGCCGTCGAGGTGGCGGCGCCGCCACTGCGCGCTGCGCTGGCCGCCGGTCGTACCCCCGAGGTGTTGGACCTGGGCGCGGGCACCGGCCTGCTGTCGCTGCTGCTCGCCGCGGCGGTGCCCGGAGTTCGGCTGACCCTGGTGGACGCCGCGCCGGCGATGCTCGCCCGCGCCACCGACGAGCTACGCGCCCGGTCCGTCCCGCACCGGACGGTCCAGGCGGACCTGGCCGACCCGCTGCCGGCCGGCCGGTACGACGCGGTGGTCAGCGCGCTGGCCATTCATCACCTGGACGACGCCGGTAAGCGCGCGCTCTACCGGCGGGCCGCCGCCGCGCTGGTGCCCGGCGGTGTGTTCGTCAACGCTGAGCAGGTGGCCGGCCCCACCCCGGCGCTCGATCGGCGCTACGACGAGGTGTGGACGGCACGGATCACCGAGTTGGGATCGTCGCCCGAGGAGATCGCCGCCGCCCGGGAGCGGATGCGGCACGACCGGCCAGCGACCGTGGCCGACCAGTGCCGGTGGCTCGCCGAGGCGGGCCTGGTCGACGTCGACTGTTACTTCAAGGAGTGGCGCTTCGCGGTGTTCGGCGGTCGGGCCTGACTCCCGTCGTCCATGCTCAGGGACTGGGGGTGACGCCGGGTACGAGGAGGACGACATGGCGGGACCGCTCGATGGCACGGTGGCGCTCGTGACCGGGGCCAGCAGCGGCATCGGCGCGGCGACCGCCCGCAGCCTCGCGGCCGACGGCGCGACGGTCGCGGTGCTGGCCCGCCGCCGGGCCAAGCTCGACGAGCTGGCGGAGAGCGTGCGGGCCGGCGGCGGTGTGGCGCTGGCGGTCGAGGCGGACATCACCGACCCGTCGCAGGCGCTGGCGGCCGTGGACCGGGTGGTGGTCGAGTTCGGCCGGCTCGACACGGTGGTGAACAACGCGGGGCTCATGCTCGTCGGCCCGGTCGCCGAGGCCCCGATCGAGGAGTGGGACCGGATGCTCGCGGTCAACGTGCAGGGCATGCTCCATGTCACCCGTGCCGCGCTCCCGCACCTGCTCGCCGCCGCCGAGACCGCTCCCCGCCGAGTGGCGGACCTGGTCAACATCAGCTCCACCGCAGGCCGGGTGGCCCGGCCCGGGACGGCCGTCTACAACCTCACGAAGTTCGGCGTCAACGCGTTCTCCGAGGCACTGCGGCAGGAGGTCGGTCCGAAGCGGGTACGGGTCAGCGTGATCGAGCCGGGGACGGTCGACACCGAGTTGGCCTCGCACGTGCGCGACGGCATCCGGGAGGCGATCGTCCGGCAGACCGAGGGGTTGGAGCTGCTGGAGCCCGAGGACATCGCCGACGCGGTCTCGTACATCGTGACGCGGGACCGACGAGTGGCAGTCAACGAGATCCTGGTGCGGGCCGCCGAACAGACCTGGTGAGTTCACGGAATGTCGTAAAGGTCACCGGAGTGCGTTTTGCCGCCTGTGGTGCCGGCACGCTGAACGAGGATGACTGGTGGTCATACCGCTGGGTAGTCTCATCCGCATGACTGCCAAGGTGACTCTGTCGTTCACGGACGAGACGATCGAGGAGGCCCGGCGGTTCGCCAAGCGCGAAGGACTGTCGCTCTCCGCATGGATGGACCAGGCCGCCCGGGAGAAGGCGCTGCGCGAGGTCTTCACCGCGCACGCCGCCGCCGTGGGCCGTGCCGGTCTGGACCTGGAGTCCGCCGCTCTCGCCGACGCCCGCGAGGTGGGCATGGTCAACGACCTGCTCTCCGGCGGACGACCGCGTGCTGCGTAGGGGAGAGGTCTGGCGCATCGAGGGTGCCCGGGAACGCCTCGGGCTCGTGATCAGCTCAGACGTCTACAACTCCACCGACGTGCCCATCGTGATCGTGGTCGAGGTCGTCGAGGAGTCGCTGCTGCGCGACTCGCCGCTCGCCGTGACGATGGGCCGGTACGTGGTGATGCCCGACCGCATCTCCTCGCCGATGAAGAAGTGGTTCACCGACTGCGTGGACGTCGCCGACACCGACACCATGCTCCGGGTCGGCCGCGCGCTGCGCATCCTCCAGCAGCTCTGACCACAGACCGGGTGGGCGCGCTCACAGCGGCGGGCCGGTGTCCGCGGGCTTGCCTTCATCGCGTTGTGCGTCGCGGTCACCTGGGTCGTCCACCACCGGCCGAGGGCAAATCCGCTGGCCAGCGTGTGAGCTGGGCCACGGTCGGCGCGTCGCCGCGCGGGACCGCACCCCCGTTTTGACCTGCGGACACCGCGCCCGGTATCGTTGCCTGCTGTTGTACGACATCCAGAGGCGTGCCCTATCAGGTACGCTTGGTCGTTCGTGCGCGCTGGTCCGGCCTGCAAGATCTGGTCACCTCGGCGCGCGACCCCAGACCGACGACGAGACAAGGTAGACCTGTGCGTACGTACAGCCCGAAGCCGGGTGAGATCGAGCGTCAGTGGCACGTCATCGACGCCTCTGATGTCGTGCTGGGCCGCCTGGCCACCCACGCCGCCACGTTGCTGCGTGGTAAGCACAAGCCGACTTTCGCGCCGCACGTCGACACGGGCGACTTTGTCGTCATCGTGAACGCGGGCAAGGTTGCGCTGACCGGCAACAAGCGCCAGACCAAGGTCGCTTACCGCCACTCCGGTTACCCGGGTGGTCTGAAGCAGATCGGCTACGACGAGCTGCTGACCAAGCGGCCCGAGCGCGCCATCGAGCTGGCTGTGAAGGGGATGCTCCCGCACAACAAGCTCGGCCGTCAGCTGATCAAGAAGCTGAAGGTCTACGCCGGTGCCGAGCACCCGCACCTCGCGCAGCAGCCGGTGCCGTTCGAGATCAAGCAGATCGCGCAGTGAGCGCGGGCGAAGGAAGCAGCATGACCGACATCACCACCGAGACCGAGGTTGCCCCCGAGGCCACCGAGGCGCCGGCGCCCGTCGCCCGCGCGCCGCGTGGTGACCGCCCGATCCAGACCGTGGGTCGGCGCAAGGAGGCCATCGTCCGGGTCCGTATCGTTCCGGGCACCGGCAAGATCACCTGCAACGGCCGTGACCTCGAGGCCTACTTCCCGAGCAAGGTGCACCAGCAGCTCATCAAGGACCCGCTGGTCACCGCCGAGAAGCCCGAGGCGTTCGACGTCATCGCCAACCTGCGTGGCGGCGGCACCACCGGCCAGGCCGGTGCGCTGCGGCTGGCCATCGCCCGGGCGCTGATCGTCAACGAGCCCGACGACCGCCCGGCCCTGAAGAAGGCCGGCTTCCTCACCCGGGACGCCCGGGTCAAGGAAAGCAAGAAGTACGGCCTCAAGAAGGCCCGTAAGGCTCCCCAGTACTCGAAGCGCTGATCTTCACCAGCGCGTTGTACTTCTGACGGACGGCCGGTTCGCCTCCCCTCGATCGGGGGAGGTGGCCGGCCGTTCCGCTTTCTCCACATCGGCAGTACGCATCGGAGGTTGGCGGGTATGGGTCGGTTGTTCGGCACGGACGGCGTACGCGGGCGGGCAAACGCGGATCTCACCCCTGAGTTGGCACTGGCGCTCGCTGTGGCCGCTGCGCACACACTCGCCGAGACGGACCGCAGCCATCCGCCGCTGGCCGTTGTGGGTCGCGACACCCGGGCCAGCGGCGAGATGCTGGAGGCCGCCGTGGTCGCCGGGCTGACCAGTGCCGGCGCCAACGTGGTGCGGGTCGGCGTGCTGCCCACCCCGGCGGTGGCGTTCCTCACCGCCGAGGCCAAAGCCGACCTTGGCGTGGTGCTCTCCGCGTCGCACAACCCCATGCCGGACAACGGCATCAAGCTCTTCGCCGCCGGCGGGCACAAGTTGCCCGACGAGATCGAAATGCAGATCGAGGCCGCCGTGGAGGCGAACGCCGCCACCGCCTGGGATCGGCCGACCGGCGCCGGCATCGGTCGCGTGCACGACCTGCTCGACGGCGCGGACCACTACGTCCAGCACCTGGTCGGCGCCGTGCCGCACCGGCTGGACGGGATCAAGGTCGTGGTCGACTGCGCCAACGGCGCCGCCGCCGAGGTCGCCCCGGTCGCCTACCGGGAGGCTGGCGCGGAGGTCATCGCGATCAACGCCGAGCCGAACGGGCTGAACATCAACGACGACTGTGGTTCCAACCACATCGAAGGGCTGCGCGAGGCCGTGGTCGAGCACGGCGCGCACCTGGGCATCGCCCACGACGGCGACGCCGACCGCATCGTGGCGGTCAGCGCCGGCGGCGACGAGGTCGACGGCGACCAGGTGATGGCGATCCTCGCGCTGGCCATGCGGGATGCCGGCACGCTCACCCAGGACACGCTTGTCGCGACCGTGATGAGCAACCTCGGCCTGCGGCTGGCCATGTCCGCGCAGGGCATCCGGCTGATCGAGACCAAGGTCGGCGACCGGTACGTCCTGGAGGCTCTGCGCGCCTCCGGGCTGGCGCTCGGCGGCGAGCAGAGCGGCCACATCGTCATGCCCGCGCACGCCACCACCGGCGACGGTGTGCTCACCGGCCTGCACCTGATGGCCCGGATGGCGGCCACCGGAAAGTCCCTCGCCGAGCTGGCCTCGGTCGTCACCAAACTGCCCCAGGTGCTGATCAACGTGCCGGTCGGCGACCGGACCGTCGGCGCCGCCGCACCGGCCGTCCGCGCCGAGGTCGAGCGGGCCGAGGCGGAGCTGGGTGAGACCGGCCGGGTGCTGCTGCGCCCGTCGGGCACCGAGCCGCTGGTCCGGGTGATGGTCGAGGCGGCTACCGAGGCGACGGCTCGCGAGGTCGCCGAGCGGATCGCCGAGCTGGTCCGCACCGCCAGCCCCGCCGCGTCGTAGGTAATCCGAAGGCTGTGGAGCTGACTCGTCTGTGACATCAGCTCCACAGGCTTCGGACGGCGGCCCGCCGGGTCAGCCGATCGGGGCCAGTGCGCGCAGTCGGGTGACCGCCTCGGTCAGCACCTCGGGACGCTTGCAGAAGGCGAACCGGACCAGCCGCCGGCCCGCCTCGGCGTCGTCGTAGAAGACCTGGGTGGGCACCGCCACCACGCCACAGCGCTCCGGCAGCGAGCGGCAGAACTCCACCCCGTCCCGGCCGCCGAGGGCGGTGATGTCGGCGGTGACGAAGTACGTCCCCTCCGAGTCGAGCACCTCGAACCCGGCGTCGGTGAGACCGCCGACGAGCTGGTCGCGCCGCTGCTGGAGACTGTCCCGGAAGCCGGTGTAGTAGTCGTCCGGCAGGGCCAGCGCCACGGCGACCGCCGGCTGCAGTGGCGCGGCGTTGACGAAGGTGAGGAACTGCTTCACCCGCAGCACCGCCGAGACCAGCGCCGCCGGGCCGCTCGCCCAGCCGACCTTCCAACCCGTGCACGAGAACGTCTTGCCCGCCGACGAGATGCGCAGTGTCCGTTCCCGCATCCCGGGCAGCGCGGCCAGCGGCACGTGCGGGCTCGCCGCGTCGGTGAAGACCAGGTGCTCGTACACCTCGTCGGTGACCGCGTACGCGCCGTGCTCTTGGCACAGCTCGGCGATCAACGCCAGCTCAGCCGGGGTGAAGACCTTGCCGGTCGGGTTGTGCGGTGAGTTGAGCAGCACCAACCGGGTGCGCGGGCCGAACGCCGCGCGCAGCGCCGCCGGGTCGAAGGCGTACCGCCCGTCGGCCGCGGGGCGCAGGGTCACCGGCCGCCGGACCGCGCCGGCCAGCGCGATCGAGGCGGCGTACGAGTCGTAGTACGGCTCGAAGCAGACCACCTCGTCACCCGGTTCGCAGAGGGCGAGGATGCTCGCCGCGACCGCCTCCGTCGCGCCCGCGGTGATCACGATCTCACCGTCCGGGTCGTACGCCAGGTCGTGGAACCGCTGCTGATGGGCCGCGACCGCCGCGCGCAGGGCGGGAATTCCCGGCCCGGGCGGGTACTGGTTCTGCCCGCCGCGCAACGCCTCGGCGGCGGCGGCCAGCATCTCCGGTGGGCCGTCGGTGTCGGGGAAGCCCTGGCCGAGGTTGACCGCGCCGGTCCGTGTGGCGAGGGCGGACATCTCGGCGAAGATCGTCGTGCCGAACGGCCGCATCCGGGCCACCAGCGGGTCGACATCGGTGCTCGTCGTCACGGCGTCAGCCTACGGGTGCCCCCGGGGTGAACCCCAGCCTCACTCGACCGAGCAGGTGGTCCGCCAGTATCCCCGCGTCTTGTCGACGATCGGTTTGCCGACGCCGGTGACGGTGAGGGTGCAGTCGAGTGGTCCGTGGTAGTCGATGTCGGGCCAGGTGGCCTCCACCATCACCCTGCTCTGGCCGTTGGTCCGGATGCTGGTGCGCCAGGGCAGCTTCGTGTGGTCGACGTGGATGAGGTCGCTCTCGGCGTCGTAGTACGCGATGTCCGCCTGACCCGACCCGGTGACCTCGTAGACGACAGTCACCGGGGCTGGCCCTGACGTCGGTGCGGTGATCGGTTGTTTGGTGGGGGTGGGTGCCAGGGTGGGCGGCTGCGCGGTGGGTCGCTCGGGGAAGAGCGGCTCGACGGCGGGAGTGGTCCAGTCGTCGTCGGGAAAGACGTACGGGTCCTCGGCGACCGGGTCCGGGCTGTTCCTGTCGAGCAGCAGGCCACCAGCGCAGAGGCAGCCGCAGATGATCAGTACCAGCACCACGAAGACCGCGATGACGATCCCGACGACCCGGCCGCTGTCCGTCACCGGACTGCCGCCGGCCTGCGGGTGCCCGGGGTAGGCGTACGGCGGCGGATAGCCGGGAGGCGGCCATCCGCCGGCTGGCGGCGACCAGCCTGCGTGCGGTGGCTGTGCGGCGGGCGTGGGCCACCCTGCCGGCGGCGATCCGGCGGGTGGCGGGCCCGAGGCGTCGGGCGGGGTCTGCGGCCAGGGGGGTGCCGACGGTTCGGGTGTCCACTGGGCCGCAGGTGGGGACGGCGACCAGGGTGCGGCCGGTGGAGCCGGCGTCCAGGGGGACGGCGACCAGGGTGCGGCCGGTGGAGACGGCGTCCAGGGGGACGGCGGTGCCCACGGCTGACCCGGGGCCAGCGGGTCGGGCGCCGGCAACGCGGCCGAGGAGGGCTGCGCCGTCGGATCCGGCGCTGGTGGGGGCGATGGCCGGTCCGGAGGGGAGGAGGGGGACGGCTCGGGCGGGGGCGCGTCGGACATGGCTGCTCCGGGCTGGAGTGGGTATGGGACGAACGGGCCGTGGGCGGGCGCGCCGAACCCGCCGAGAGACTTTCGTACTCCAAAGGCCCGCCGCAACCCCGTTCGCCGGGGCTGGGCCCTGAGCGAGCCGGGAAGCTCGTCCCGTTGTGGCCCACCAACCACCGATCGCTCAGATTCCGTGATTGATAACCCGACTTTCGAGCACCCATGATGAGTGAAACTGGGTTAGGCTGCGGGCCATGTGTGGAATCGTGGGATACGCGGGCGCGCGCCCCGCACTCGGCATCGTCCTCGACGGGCTGCGGCGGTTGGAATACCGCGGCTACGACTCGGCGGGCGTCGCGATCGTCTGCGACGACCAGCTGCTGACCGAGAAGAAGGCCGGCAAGCTGGCCAACCTGGAGAAGGTGTTGTCCGAGCGGGCCGCCGACGACCCGACCTCCTGCGCGGCCAGCCCGATCGGCATCGGTGACGGCACCACCGGCATCGGGCACACCCGGTGGGCCACCCACGGCGGCCCGACCGACCGCAACGCTCACCCACACGTCGCCGGCGACGGCCGCGTCGCGGTGATCCACAACGGCATCATCGAAAACTTCGCCAAGCTCCGCGCCGAGCTGGAGGCCGACGGCGTCCAGTTCACCAGCGACACCGACACCGAGTGCGCCGCGCACCTGCTCGCCGCCGCGCTGGCCGACCTGCGCGCCGCCGGTCAGCCGGACAGCCCGCAGTTGCTCGCCGCCGGGATGCGCGTGGTCTGCCAGCGGCTGGAGGGCGCCTTCACCCTGCTCGCCGTCGACGCCTCGGTGCCCGGCGCGGTCGTCGGCGCCCGGCGCAACTCGCCACTGGTGGTCGGCCGGGGCGACGGGGAAAACTACCTGGCCAGCGACGTGGCCGCGTTCATCGAGCACACCCGGGAAGCGGTGGAGCTGGGCCAGGACCAGATCGTCCTGATCACCGGTGACAGCATCGAGATCACCGACTTCGACGGCCAGCCCGCCGCCGGCAAGGACTTCCACATCGACTGGGACTCCTCGTCGGCCGAGAAGGGCGGCTACGACTGGTTCATGCTCAAGGAGATCGAGGAGCAGCCGCAGGCCATCGCCGACACGCTGCTCGGCCGGCTCACCGAAACCGGTGAGATCGCCCTCGACGAGGTCCGCCTCAGCGACCAGGATCTGCGCGACGTCGACAAGATCTTCATCGTGGCCTGCGGCACGGCGTACCACTCCGGCATGGTCGCCAAGTACGCCATCGAGCACTGGACCCGGATCCCGTGTGAGGTGGAGCTGGCCAGCGAGTTCCGCTACCGCGACCCCGTCCTCGACCGGTCCACGCTGATCGTGGTGATCTCGCAGTCCGGCGAGACGATGGACACCCTGATGGCGCTGCGCCACGCCAAGGAGCAGAAGGCCCGGGTGCTGGCGATCTGCAACACCAACGGCTCGACCATCCCTCGTGAATCGGACGCCGTGCTCTACACCCACGGCGGTCCGGAGATCGCCGTCGCCTCCACCAAGGCGTTCCTCACCCAGCTCGTCGCCTGCTACCTGATCGGTCTGCACCTGGCCCAGGTGCGCGGCATCAAGTTCGCCGACGAGGTGGGCGCGGTCGTCGCGCAGTTGCAGGAGATGCCGGGCAAGCTGCGTGAGCTGCTGAGCCGGATAGAGCCCGTCCGTGAGCTGGCCCGGGAGCTGAAGTCCGAGCCCACCGTGCTGTTCATCGGCCGGCACGTCGGCTACCCGGTCGCCCTGGAGGGCGCGCTGAAGCTCAAGGAACTGGCGTACATGCACGCCGAGGGCTTCGCCGCCGGTGAGCTGAAGCACGGCCCGATCGCCCTGATCGACAAGGGCACCCCGGTGATCTGCGTGGTGCCCTCGCCGGTTGGCCGGGGCATGCTGCACGACAAGGTCGTCTCCAACATCCAGGAGGTCCGGGCGCGCGGCGCGCGGACCATCGTGATCGCGGAGGAGGGTGACGAGGCCGTCGTCCGGTACGCCGACCACCTGATCTACGTGCCGCGTACGCCGACCCTGCTGGCCCCGCTCGTCACCACGGTGCCGCTGCAGGTGCTCGCCGCCGAGATCGCCGCCGCCCGCGGGCACGACGTGGACCAGCCCCGCAACCTGGCCAAGTCGGTCACCGTCGAGTAAGCCCTCAGCGGCCCAGGACGACCCGGGCCATCCCGTCCAACGCGGGATTGCCCGGGTCCCAGTAACCGGTGTGCCCGCCTCGCCCGCTGGCGAAGACCCGGCCGCCGAAGCCGGGATCTGACGGGTCGTGACCAAACCACAGCTCGTGCCCGGTCCGGTTGGGCCAGCCCAGCACGGCCGCCAGCGGAGCAGAACCCAGCAGTGCCCGTCGGCCCAGCTCGTCCGCTGGGCGGGCCGCTCGGATCACGTCGTCCGGGGCGCTGCTCGCCCAGACCGCTCCGGGTGGCACGCCCAACTCGGCGGCGTGCGACGCGCCGACCCCGGGCGAGCCGACGAAGACCAGCGCGTCGGCGGCCAGCCCGTGCTCCCGGGCGGCCACTCCCACCACCAGTGACCCGTAGCTGTGCCCGAGCACGGTCTGCCGGGCCGGCGGCCCCTCGTGGCTGGCCCGCAACCCCTCCTGGAAGCGGTGCAGCGCCGGGCCGGCGTCCTGGGCCTGGCCAGCCGAGGCGGCCCCGGCCAGGAAATCCGGAGCGTCGTAGTCCAACCAGAGCACCGCCGCGCTGCGCTCACCCGGGGCGAGCTCGATGCACCGGTCCAGCACGCGCGCTGCCCTGCCCAGCTCACCGGGTGCGTCATCCAGACCGGCGGTCATCCCCGGCACGTGGGTCAGCACCCGGTCGGCATGGTCCGGATCGCCGAGCGCCACCACCACCCGGCCCTCACCGGCCGGATCCAACCCGAGCAGGTACGCCCGTGGCTCCCCGCCGGCCGCCAGCCGCCCGGCCAGCGAGTCCAGGCCGGCCAACCGTCCGACCACCCCGTGCAGCCGGACCGCCGCGAGCGGCTCTGGCGGCACCCGGGCCAGCAAGCGTCGCCGCTCAGCCAGCAACTCCTCGCGCCAGAACCCGAGCCGCAGCCGATTGGCCTGGTCACGCGCGGCCACCGGCACCCCGTCCAACCGGCCGACCAGCGCCGGCTCGCGCCCGATCAGCCACCGTCGCTGCGCCGGTGTCAACGCGGACCACCAGGCGCGGACCAGCGTCGGCGCGGCACCGGCTGCGGGCCGGCCCGGCGGCGGCGGGGACACCCAGCCGGAGCCGGCGGCACGGGCCAACTCATCCAACCGGTCGGCGGCCGCCCGATCCGCCGCCCCGGCCCCGTCGAGCGCGTCGCGCAGGGCCGCCGCCACCCGAGCCGCCGCCACGCCGGTCCGCTCGGTGGGTCGGACCCGGGTGGGATCAACGTGCACCCCGCCCGCGCGGTCCACCATCAGCCCGGCCGCGTCCGCCTGAGCGACCGCCGCGGCGAGCCGCGCCTTCGCCACCGTCAGTCGGCCGGCCAACTCGGCCAGCACCTGGTCGACCTCGATCAACGCGGGCGCGACCGAGGTCAGCTCGTCTCGGAGAGTGGCGAGCCGGGCATCAGCCGCTGCGGCGGCCGCACCGGACCAACCGCCCCGCAACCGCCCGCCGGCCCCCCGCAGCTCGCCGACGCGTCGGTCGACCGGCCCGACCATCCCGGCCCAGGCCGCCCCGGCGACCCGCCACCCGCCCGGATCGGCTGCCCACAGCTGCCGGTAGCCGACGCTCACCGGGGCAGAGCGGCGAACCGGTCTGCGGCCCGGTCGTCCACCGCCTCGTACGCCTCGGCCGCCGTCCGCACCCCACCGGAGGTCACCGCCACCTGGGCACCCAGCCGGCAGAACCAGGCATGACCGGCCGCCTCCAACCCGGCCAGAGCCGCGCCAGCTCGCCACTCGGGCGCCACCACCAGCAGCCCGGGCACCCCCGCGAGACCCAACGCCAGCCGGTGCGCCTCGTCGTCGAGGCTGACGGCAACCGCCCGCAGCTCCTCCGGCCGGACAGTGAACGGCTCATCGTTCATGACCACACCCCCGTGGACGATCCGCATCGACGAGCTGACGCTAGGTGGGCCCCGGCGGCCCCGCCCTGCCCTGTGGACAGCCGGCTCTGGGCCGTACCCCGGCGTGTCCACAGGCGTTGCCCACGGCGGGCCCGACGGCTAATCTGCGGCCTCGGCCGCCGGTAGGGTGGTGTGGTGATCGTCGCTGTCGGCATCGATGTCGTCCTGGTCGACCGGTTCGCCCGGGCCCTGGCACGGACGCCGCTGCTCGCCGACCGACTCTTCACCACAGCCGAGCGGCACACCCGCTCCGGCAACCCGCGCTCTCCGGAGTCGCTCGCCGGCCGGTTCGCCGCGAAGGAGGCCGTGGCCAAGGCGCTCGGCGCTCCGACCGGGCTGAACTGGCACGACTGCGAGATCGTGTCCGACCCGGACGGCCGTCCCTGGCTGACCGTCGCCGGCACCGTCGCGGCGGCGGCCGACGCGCGCGGGGTCAACCACTGGCACCTCTCGTTGTCGCACGACGGGGGGATCGCGTCGGCGATGGTGGTCGCGGAACGGTGACGTCGACCGGGTGGGCCGGTCGGGTCCACCCGCGAACGGATGGGACACGGTGGCATGAGATCGGTGTGGCGGGTGACCGACGTACGGGCGGCCGAGGCGGGGCTGATGGCCACGCTGCCGGAGGGCACGCTGATGCAGCGGGCCGCCGCCGGGCTGGCCCGCCGGGCCGCGCTGCTGCTCGCCGAGCGGGGCGGGGTCTACGGCGGCCGGGTGCTGCTGCTGGTCGGCTCCGGCGACAACGGTGGCGACGCGTTGTACGCCGGGGAGCGACTGGCCCGCCGAGGTGTCGACGTGTCCGCCCTGCTCCTCACCCCCGGGCGCGCCCACGCTGCGGGGCTGGCCGCGCTGCGAGCTGCCGGCGGCCGGCTGGTGGACCGTCCGACCGGCCCGGTGGACCTGGTCCTCGACGGCATCGTCGGCATCGGCGGCACCGGAGGTCTGCGGGCGAGCGCGGACGAGGTGGTCCAGCGCCTCTGCGAGCTGCGTGGGCGCGATGACAACCGCTCCACGGTGCTGGCGGTGGACGTGCCGAGCGGGGTCGCGGTGGACACCGGCCACGTGCCGCTGTCGGCGTCCGGCCGACCGAGCGCGATCCGCGCCGACGTGACGGTGGCCTTCGGCGCGCTGAAGCCCGCACTGGTGGTCGGGCCGGCCGCGGCCCTGGCCGGGCAGGTGGAGCTGGTCGACATCGGGTTGCGCCCGTGGCTGCGCGGCACCCCGGCGCTCCGGGTCACCGAGTGGTCCGACCTGATCGACTGGTGGCCGGAGCTGAGCCCGGCTTCGGAGAAGTACACCCGGGGCGTGGTGGGCGTGGCGACCGGCTCGGCGACCTACCCGGGTGCGGCGGTGCTCTCCGTGGGTGGCGCTCTGGCCGGGCCGACCGGACTGGTCCGCTACGCCGGTGGCGCCCGCACCGAGGTGCTGCACCAGCACCCCTCGGTGATCGCCAGTGGGCGGGTCGCCGACGCGGGCCGGGTGCAGGCCTGGGTCTGCGGCTCCGGGCTGGGCACCGGTGCGGACGCGGCTGCCGAACTGCGCGCCGTGCTGGCCACCTCGGTGCCGGTGGTGCTCGACGCCGACGCGTTGACCCTGCTGGTGGACGGGTCGCTCGCCGACCGGCTGCGCGGTCGGGACGCGCCGATCGTGGTCACCCCGCACGACCGGGAGTTCACGCGACTCTGCGGGGAGGAGCCCGGCGCCGACCGGGTCGGCGCGGCGTTGCGGCTGGCCGCCTGGATGAACGCGGTGGTGCTGCTCAAGGGGGACCGCACGGTGATCGGCACGCCGGACGGTCGGGCGTACGTCAACCCGACCGGCACCCCGGCACTGGCCACCGGAGGCACCGGCGACGTGCTGGCCGGGCTGCTCGGCTCCCTGCTGGCGGCCGGGGTGCCCGCCGAACGGGCCGCCGCCTCGGCCGCGTACCTGCATGGGCTCGCTGGCCGGGAGGCGGCCCGGGGTGGGCCGGTGACCGCGCCCGACGTGGTGACCGCACTGCGCCCGGTCGTCGCCCGGCTGGGCTGATCGGGTCGGTTCCAGGCGGCACGACCGGATCGGCTGTCCGGGGCGTGCGTCGCCGCCCGCGGTGATCTCAGCGGAAAGTAGGCTGGGCGCATGTGGCAGGCCGAGGTACGCGTCGATCTTGACGCCATCCGCGAGAACGTGAGCAGACTCCGCTCCGGCACCACGGCCGAGCTGATGGCCGTGGTGAAGGCTGACGGGTACGGCCACGGGATGCTTCCGGCCGCCCGCGCGGCGCTCGACGCCGGGGCGGACTGGCTCGGTGTCTGCACCCTCGACGAGGCGCTCACCCTGCGCCGGGCCGGGGTGACCGTGCCGGTGCTGGCCTGGCTGCTCGCGCCCGGGCTGCCGCTGCACGAGGGGGTCAGCGCCGGGGTGGACCTGGGCGCCGCCAGCCTCCCGCAGCTGGACGAGATGATCGAGGCGAGCCGGCTCGCCGGGCGCCCTGCCCGCCTGCACCTCAAGATCGACACCGGGCTGTCCCGGGGCGGGGCGACCGTCGCCGACTGGCCAGCGCTGCTGGACGCCGCCGCGAAGGCGCAGGCCGACGGCCTGGTCGAGGTGGTCGGCGTGTGGAGCCACTTCGTGTACGCGGACATGCCCGGCCACCCCACCACCGACCGTCAGGTGGCCGTCTTCCACGAGGGGCTGGCCATGGTCGAACGGGCCGGGCTGCGCCCGCGCTGGCGGCACCTGGCCAACTCGGCGGCGACGCTGACCCGCCCGGACACCCACTTCGACCTGGTCCGCCCCGGTCTGGCCATCTACGGGCTCTCCCCGGTGGCCGGTGAGACGTATGGGCTGCGGCCGGCGATGACCGCGCGCGCCCGGGTGATGCTCACCAAGCGGGTGCCGGCCGGCACCGGTGTTTCCTACGGGCACACCTACACCACCCCGAGCGAGGCGAACCTGGCCGTGGTGCCGCTCGGGTACGCCGACGGGGTTCCCCGGCACGCCTCCAACACCGGGCCGGTGCAGCTCGGCGGCGTACGGCGGACGATCTCGGGGCGGGTCTGCATGGACCAGTTCGTGCTCGACTGCGGCGACGACCCGGTGGCCGACGGCGACGTGGCGACGCTCTTCGGCAGCGGCGCCGACGGCGAGCCCACGGCCGACGACTGGGCCGAGGCGGTCGGCACGATCAACTACGAGATCGTCACCCGGTTCGGCAGCACCCGCGTGCCGCGCGTCTACGACGGCGAGCGGGCATGAGCTATCGCATTCCGCGTCCGCGGACCGCTGCGGGCCGGGTCGCGGGGATCGTCGGCGCCGCGGTCGGGGTGGCCGCGGCGGGCCTGGCGGCCGGCGTCGCCACCGAGCGCACCCTGGTCCGCCGGCTCAAGACCGACCCGACCGACCGCTACGCGCACGAGACGTTCGGCGAGCAGCGGTACGACGAGGCGTTCCGTCTCGAGCTGCCGGACGGCACGGACATCCACGTCGAGGTGGTCGAGCCGACCAGGCCGGTGCCGGGGCACCCCACCGTCGTGCTGGTGCACGGCTTCTGCCTGGACATGGGGACGTTCCATTTCCAGCGCCAGATGCTCGCCGCGCGCGGTGACTACCGGATCGTGGCGTACGACCAGCCCGGTCACGGTCGGTCCGGCCGGCTGGAGACCGGAGAGTACGACCTGACGGTGCTCGGCCGGACGCTGCGCCAGGTGATCGACCGCACCGCCCCGGACGGGCCACTGGTGCTGGTCGGCCACTCGATGGGCGGCATGACCATCATGGCGTTCGCCGAGCTGTTTCCGGAGTTGTTCGGTGACCGGGTGGTCGGCACCGTCCTGATGGCCACCTCGGGCGGGCTCATCGCGGAGACCAAGCTGGTCGCGCCCGCGCTGCTCGGCCGGGTCGGAGGTCCGGTGCTGTACATGGTCAGCAACGCCACCCGGTACGGCGGGCCCGTGATCGACAAGGCCCGCAAGTCGACGTCGAACGTTGCCTGGCTGCTGACCCGCAAGTACGGGTTCGGCACCCGCAAGCCCAGCCCGGCGCTCGTCTCCTTCGTGGAGACGATGAACTCGCGGACGTCGGCCGACACGGTGACCCGCTACCTGCGGACCCTGGCCACCCACTCGCGCTTCCCGGCTCTCGCCGCGTTGGCCGCGACGCCGGTGCTGGTGGTGGTCGGCGACAAGGACATGATTACCCCGGTGACCCACTCCGAGGAGATCGTCCGGCGGCTGCCGCACGCCGAGTTCGTCAAGATCAAGGACAGCGGTCACGTGGTGATGCTGGAGCACGCTGACGAGGTCAATGCCGCGCTCGCGCGGTTCCTCGAGTCACTCGGAGAGCCGGAGGAACGGTGAGTCACGTCGTCAAGCTGCCGACCGTCGAGGACACCCGGGAGTTCGGCCGGCGCCTGGCCGGGCTGCTGCGAGCAGGTGACCTGGTGCTGTTGACCGGCCCGCTGGGCGCCGGCAAGACCGCGCTCACCCAGGGTGTCGGCGCGGGGCTCGGTGTCGTCGGGGACATCACCTCGCCGACCTTCGTGATCGCCCGGGTGCACCGCCCCGATCCGGCCCGGGGCGGCCGGGTGGCCCTGGTGCACGCCGACGCGTACCGGTTGGGTGACGCCACCGATCCACGCGCCGAGATCGACGACCTGGACCTCGACGCCTCGGTGGACGATTCGGTGACGGTGGTGGAGTGGGGCGAGGGCCTGGTGGAGCAGTTGGTCGACGCGCACCTGCGGGTCCGCATCGACCGCCGCGACGACGACACCCGGATCGTCGAGCTGGACCCGATCGGTGGCGACTGGGCCCGGCGGCTCGCCGACCTGGGCTAGGCCGGCGGCTGTCGTACCCGATGCCTAGAGTGCGGGGGACCGACCCGCGCTGTGAGAGGTTCCTGATGGCCGACGACGCCCCCGCCCTTGACCTGCTGGCCCTGCTGCCGGAGCAGTGGCGTGCCGTGCTCACCCCGCACCTGGACGCTGCCCGCACCGCTGCGCTGGCCGAGTTCGTCGCCCGGGAATACGCGACGCAGACCGTCTTCCCGCCCCTGGAGGACCTGTTCTCGGCTTACCGGCTCTGCCCGCCGCAGGGCACCCGGGTGCTGATCCTCGGGCAGGACCCTTACCACCGGGCCGGGCAGGCGCACGGGCTGAGTTTCAGCGTCCGGGACGGTGTGACGGTGCCGCCGTCGTTGCGCAACGTCTTCAAGGAGTTGGGTGCGGACGTCGGCGTCCCCAAGCCGCGCAGCGGCAACCTCGACGGTTGGGCCGCCCAGGGTGTGCTGCTGCTCAACGCGGTGCTGACCGTCCGTCAGGCCACCCCGGGCTCGCACGCCAACTCCGGCTGGGAGGAGTTCACCGACGCGACCATCAGGGCGCTGGACGCGTCGTCGGACCGGGTCGTCTTCCTGCTCTGGGGCGGCTACGCCCGCAAGAAGGCCGCCCTGGTCACCAACCCGCAGCACGTGGTGCTGGAGGCCGGCCACCCCAGCCCGATGAACCCGCGCGGCTTCCTCGGCAGCCGCCCGTTCAGCGCGGCCAACAAGGCGCTGGCCGACGCCGGCCTGCCCACCATCGACTGGGAGCGCACCGCCGGCTGAGCCCGCCGTGGTTCAGCCTCCGCCGGCCGCCTGCCGGTCCCGGTAGCGGCGCAACAGCTCGCCAGCGCGTGGCTCGGTCAACTCCAGCTCGACCAGCGGCACCACCCGGTAGATCCGCCCACCGTGCTGCACCTCGATCGTCTCGGGCAGCTCGTCGCACATTGTTGCCCTGACCTCGCCGTACCGGGTCGACCAACGATGCTCACCCGGCTCCTCGGGCTCCAGCCACACTCCGCCGAACTCACCCCAGTTGGCGTTCCACCGCTGGCCGTATGCCGCCTCCAGCCAGCGGGTGAACCGTTTCGAGTCCTGCCAACGCACGGCGATCTCCAGGGCCTCGACCGGCACCGGCGCGCCCTGCAGCAACGCCGCCGTGCTCCCGGTGATCACCTGAGGAAAGTCGGAGAGCCGGTCCAGCATCCGGTCCAGGCCCAACCCGTCGATCCGCTCACCGATCGGCCGGGCCGCCAGGTCGTCGATCCGTGCGTCGAGGTGCGCGTCCAGCGGTTCGACCCCGACCACCAATTGGACGTCCATCGCGGCGAGCAACGCCTCGAGGACGGCGATGCTGGGCGCGCGGTTGCCGCTCTCGATCCGGGCCACCGCCGCCTGGCTGACCCCGGCCAACTCGGCCAGCTCGACCTGGGTCAGGTCGCGTAGGTGCCGCTGCTGTCGGACGGCGCTGCCGAGCAGGGTGACGAGGCGCGTGGTTGGCATGTCGGGATGGTGGACCAGCCCGACCCGTGGCGGATACCGCTGCGGCGGATTGACGACTGGCCACCCTCTGCCCCGGGCTGCGGTGGGCGCGTGACCTGCTCCTGCCGGGCTGGACTTGTCCTGGTGAGCGGTATACCTGTGAGTCATATTTATGACCCACGGGTATACCGCTCACCGAGGTATCCGCCGCGCGCCCGGGGGCGTGCCGCCCCGCCGGTCAGTTGCCTAGGCGGCGCGGGGTGCCGACCGAGCGGGCGGGGGCGGGGCGTGACCGGGCGGCGTTGGCGGGGCGGCTAGGCTGGCTTACCGTGCTCGTACTCGTGGTGGACAGCTCGACCCCCGCGGTGACCGCGGCGCTGGTGGAGGTCTCGGCGGACGGCGTGGTGGCCCGGGCGCACCGGTGCACCGTCGACGCCCGCGCCCACGGCGAACTGCTCGCGCCCCAGGTGGACGCGGTCCTCGCCGATGCCGACGCGCGCCCGCGTGACCTGGCCGCCATCGTCGCCGGGCTCGGCCCGGGGCCGTTCACCGGGCTGCGGGTCGGCCTGGTCACCGCCGCGACGATGGGTCAGGTGCTCGGCATCCCCACGTACGGCGTCTGCTCGCTCGATGCCATCGGTTACCCGGCGGCATCCGGCGAGCCGGTGTTGGCCGCCAGCGACGCCCGGCGCAAGGAGCTGTACTGGGCCGTCTACGACGGCGCTGGCGAGCGGATCGTCGGGCCCGAGGTGTCCACGCCGGTGGTCGCCGCCGCGCGCGCTCGCGAGTTGGGGGCGACGATCGCGGTCGGCGACGGGGCGCATCGGTACGCCGAAATCCTGGACCTGCCCGTTCGGGTCGAGCCGCGGTACCCGGACGCCACCGTGCTGGCCCTGCTGGCCGCCGAGCGGATCCGGGCGGGCGCGCCCAGCGAGCGGCTCACCCCGCTCTACCTGCGCCGCCCGGACGCGGTGGCGGCGACCGGCCGCAAACCGGTCCTGCCGTGACGGCGGTACGGCTCGACCCGTTCCGCTGGTGGCACATCGACGACGTGCTGCCGATCGAGGCTGACCTCTTCGGCGCCGAGCAGTGGTCGCCGGCCATGTTCTGGAACGAGTTGGCCAACGGGCACCACTACCGGGTCGCCGTCGACGCGGACGGTTCGGTGCTCGGCTACGCCGGGCTCGCCGGTGTTCCGCCGGGCGAGGTGTGGGTGCAGAACATCGCCGTCCGCCGGGACGCCCAGCGGCGCGGCGTTGGCCGTGCCCTGCTGGAGGAACTGCTCGCCGAGGCGGCCCGACGCGACGCCCGCAGCACCCTGCTGGAGGTCGCCGTGGACAACGCCGCCGCCCAGCGGCTCTACGCGACGTACGGGTTCGAGCCGATCGGGGTGCGGCGCGGCTACTACCAACCGAGCAACACCGACGCGCTGGTCATGCGGCGCGACGCCGAGCCGACCGGGGACGGATCACACGACCATGGCTGACGAACCGCTGATCCTGGGTATCGAGACCTCCTGCGACGAGACTGGCGTCGGCATCGTGCGGGGGCACACCCTGCTGGCCGACGCGCTCGCCTCCAGCGTCGAGGAGCACGCCCGGTTCGGGGGTGTGGTGCCGGAGGTGGCCAGCCGGGCACACCTGGAGGCCATCGTGCCGACCATGGACCGGGCACTGACCGAGGCCGGCGTGACCCTGGCCGACATCGACGCGATCGCGGTCACCTCCGGGCCGGGGCTGGCCGGCGCGCTGCTGGTCGGCGTGGCCGCCGCGAAGGGCTACGCGCTCGCCGCCGAGAAGCCGGTGTACGGCGTCAACCACCTCGCCGCCCACGTCGCGGTGGACACCCTCGAACATGGCCCACTGCCCGAACCCGCCATCGCGCTCCTGGTGTCCGGCGGCCACTCGTCCCTCCTGCTCGTCGACGACCTGGCCCGGGGCGTCACCCCGTTGGGGGCCACCATCGACGACGCGGCCGGCGAAGCGTTCGACAAGGTCGCCCGGCTGCTCGGGCTGCCGTTTCCGGGCGGCCCGCCCATCGACCGGGAAGCCCGGGCCGGCGACGCCGCCGCGATCGCCTTCCCCCGCGGTCTGACCGCCGCGAAGGATCTCGCCGCCCACCGGTACGACTTCTCGTTCTCCGGGCTGAAGACGGCGGTGGCCCGGTGGGTCGAGGCGCGTCAGCGTGCCGGCGAGCCGGTGCCGGTGGCCGACGTGGCCGCGTCCTTCCAGGAGGCCGTCTGTGACGTCTTGACCAACAAGGCGCTCGCCGCCTGCCGGGCCAGCGGAATCGAGACGCTGGTGATCGGCGGGGGAGTGGCGGCGAATTCGCGGCTGCGGGCGATGGCCGAGCAGCGGGCCGAGAAGTACGGCATCCGGGTCCGCGTGCCCCGGCCGAAGCTGTGCACCGACAACGGGGCGATGGTGGCCGCGCTCGGTTCGCACCTGGTCGCCGCAGGGGTCGCGCCGAGCCGACTGGACCTGCCGGCCGACTCGGCACTGCCGTTGACCACGGTCAGCGTGTGACGGGAGCGGCGGACATGATCGTGCGGATGTGGGAGGCGCGTGCCGAGGCGTACGGCGTCGCCGACCTGATCACCTGGGTGTGCGACACCGCCCTGCCCGAGTTGGAGCACGACCCGCTGCACGTCTCCAGCGAGGTCTTCTCCTCCACCGACCACCGTGTCGTGGTCATCTCCAAGTGGCGCAGCAACCCTCGACCGCTGCCGGATCCGCCTGCCCTGCTGGTGGCTCGCGCCCCGCACTCCTGGGACTTCACCCAGGTCGACCGGTGACGCGAGCCACCAACGAGTCCACTGCCGACGTTCAGTTGCGGCGCAGCATCCGGTAGGTGGCGATTCCGCCGGTACCCAGCGCGGCGAGGAAGACCAGCCAGACGACGGTGCTGCTGACCCCGACCTGTGGGCCGGTGTTGGCGGCGGCGGCGGCCAGTAGCCCGT
This sequence comes from Micromonospora parathelypteridis, assembly GCF_014201145.1. Taxonomy (NCBI): domain Bacteria; kingdom Bacillati; phylum Actinomycetota; class Actinomycetes; order Micromonosporales; family Micromonosporaceae; genus Micromonospora; species Micromonospora parathelypteridis. The sequence goes on along the minus strand of NZ_JACHDP010000001.1, from coordinate 2,385,149 downwards.
CGTCACCGGGAGCGGGCAGCGCCGCTGGCGGCAGCTCCGGCCAGCGGACCAGCCCGGTGCTCTCCAGCATCTGCATGTGATGCATGACGAAGCCGTTGGCATCGTCACAGAGCTTGCGGACGGTGGCGTCGCGGGTGCTGGCCCGGACCGCGCCGATCACCGGGAAGATCTTGCCGTGGGCGACCCGGAGCCGGGTGACGAAGATCTGGTCGAACCGGGCGCCGGAGGCCTTCTGCATCTCCGCCAGCCAGCCCTTCTGCTCGGCGGTCGGCTCGCTGGGGATGTTCGCTCCCAGCTTGTTGGCCGCGTCGACGACGAGTTGGTCGAGCGCCTGGTGCTCGTTGGCGATGCCGGCGCCGATCTCCCGGACCTTGGCCGACTGCCCCTTTTCGGCGGCCATCTGGCCGGCCGGCATCTCCCACAGCCCGGCCAGCCGCACTCCGTTGAGCAGCGTCATGTCGGCGGCATTGAGCTGCTGGCCGCCGGCGGGCGCGGCGACGGCGACACCGGGCAGGACACCGATCCCCGCGATGATCGCAATGAGCAGCATCGCCGCTCGATGGGTCCGGATGCCCGGCCGGCGACGGGCGGAACTGAGCGGTGCCATGTCTGTGGTGCCTCCTCGGTCCGGACCGAAACGCGTCTGGACCGGGCAGCCATACCCTGCCGGCTGCCCGTCCGCCCACTGATACGGACTGATCGCGCGATCAGTTCATCGGAGGGGGATGCGGATCAGCGGGTGACGGCGAGGAAGACGCCCAGCAGCAGCAGGGTGAGCGCGGCAGCGGCGAAGAGCATCAGCAACTCCCGACGCCCATGCCCGACGGAATCGTCACCGTCTTTGGCCGGGTCGGGCAGCACCGGCAGGTCGCGGGTCAGCGCGGCCAGGTCGCCGAGGGTGCGTGCTGTCCACACCGCACCGGCCCGATCGGAGAACTCGTCGAGGGTCAGCCGACCCGCCGCAGTGTGCCGGTGCAGCTCGGCGACCACCCGGTTGCGGTCGTCGTCGGAAGCGCGCAGCTCGACATCCACGCCGGACAGCGTACGCGGATCAGCCCACGTCGAGGGGGTCGGCGAGGAGCCGTTCGAAAGCCAGCTCGGCGGCCCCGATCAGAGGCGCGTCCTCGCCCAGCTTCGGCGTACGCAGTCGGACGTGCTCCAGACAGGCGCCGAGCGCGTTGGAGTTGAGCCGGCTGCGGATCTGGGCCGCCGCCGCGAGGTAGAGGTCACGCATGGTCCCGCCGAAGATGACCATCTCCGGGTTGAAGACGTTCACCAGGTTGGCCACCCCGAAGCCGAGCCAGTCACCGGCCTGGCGGACGGCCGCCTGGGCTCGGGCGTCACCCCGGTCGGCGGCGTCGAAGACGGCCAGCAGAGCGTCACGACCTCGGGCGCCGGAGCGGCCGGCGGCGCGCAGCAGACCGTGCTCGCCGATCTCGGTCTCCCAGCAGCCCCGGGAGCCGCACTCGCAGGGTTTACCGTCGAGGACCACCTTCATGTGGCCGACCTCGCCGCCGTACCCACCATGCCCGGTGAGCCGGCGTCCGCCGGCGATGATGCCGGCCCCCACGCCGACGTCGCCGTACAGGTAGAGGACGTTGTCGCAGCCGGCCGCCACCCCCCGGGTGTGTTCGGCGAACGCCGCCACGTCCGCCACGTTGCCCACGGTGACCGGCACGTCGATGCCCAGCTCGGCACCGAGTGCGGCGCCGATCGGCTCGTCCACCCAGCCGGTGGTCGGGCCGAGCCGCACCAGGCCGTCGTCGCGGCGGACCATGCCACAGACCGCCACGCCGGCGCCGACGCAGATCGCGTCGGTGGGCACGACCTGCTGCATCTCCTTCACCGCACCGGCCAGGAGCGGGGCGGCCTCCGCGGCCAGCAGGCCACGCGGTCGGTCCAGGTCCCGGCGGTCCAGGACCGCCCCACCCAACCCGATCCGGGCCGCGCGCAGCCGGTCCACCTCCACTGAGTACGCGTACGCGTAGACCCGGGCCGACTCGGGCCGGACGACCAGTGACGGTCGGCCGGCCCGGCCGGTCTCCTTCGGCGCGCCTTCGCTGACCAGCCCCACCGCGGACAGGTCGGCGGTGAGCGCGCCGATGGTGCTGCGGTTGAGGCCCAGCGTGGTGGTCAGTTCGGCGCGTGTGGTCGCCCCGTGGACGTGCACGTGCCTCAGCAGGGCCCCGAGGTTCTGCCGTCGGACCTCGTCCTGGCTCGGTCCTGGGCGCATCGTGGTGCTACCTCCCGCGCGGTCAGCGGGTGCCGGTGGCTGCCGCGCGGCGGCGGGAGAGCGCGTCGACGCTGGCGGCGAGCAGCAGCACGACGCCGGTGACCACGTACTTGACTCCCGCGCTGTATCCCATCAGGCCCATTCCATTTTCGATTACCGCGACCACCGCGCCGCCGAGCACGGCGTCGAGGACGCGGCCCTTGCCGCCGAAGAGGCTGGTGCCGCCGATCACTGCCGCGCCGACCGCGTAGAGCAGTACGTTACTGCCACCCGTGTTCGGGTCGACCGAGTTGGCCCGACTGGCCGCCACGATGCCACCGATGGCGGCCATGGCCGAGCAGATCACGAACACCGAGATGCGGATCCGGTCGACCCCGATGCCGGCCCGGCGGGCCGCTTCCCGGTTGCCGCCGACGGCGTAGATGTGCCGGCCGTAGCTGGTGCGCTGGAGCACGAAGGTCCAGATGATCAGCAGCACCGCGATGACCGGCACCACGATCGGCACACCCTTGAGGGAGACGACCAGTACGTTGCGGCTGCGCTCCAGGTTGAGGACGTACACCGCCGTCCCGAGGATGACGGCGAGCCCGCCGATCCGGAGCGCCAGCACCGCGATCGGGTCGGTGATCAGGCCGCGGGCCACCCGGTTGCGGTGGCGCAGCAGTTGTACCGCGCCGTAGCCGATGACCGCGAGGGCGGCCAGCGCCCAGCCCAGGGTGGGGGCGAGGTTGCGGTTGGCGATGGCGACCAGCGTTTCGTCGCGGACGGAGATGTTGGTGCCATCCTTCACGAGCATCAGCACGATGCCCTGGAAGGCGAGGAAGCCGGCGAGGGTGACCACGAAGGACGGAATGCCGATCTTCGCGACCAGCAGGCCGAGACTGGTGCCGATGACCAGACCGGTGGCGACCGCGGCGAGCACGGCGACCCACCACGGGTGGCCGAGCACGGTGACCACATTGGCCAGCACCGCCGCGCAGACCCCGCTGGCGAAGCCGGCGGAGAGGTCGATCTCGCCGAGCAGCAGCACGAAGACCAGGCCCATCGCGATCAGCGTGACCGCCGCGCCCTGGGTGAAGAGGTTGGCGAAGTTGCCGGCCGACAGGAACGACGACGGCCGCATGACCGCGAAGACCGTGCAGAGCACGATCAGGCCGAGTACGGCTGGTAGTGCGCCGACGTCGCCACCGCGTACCCGGCTCAGGTAGTTGCGGACATGGCCCCCGACGGTCGGCGCCGGTGTGACGGCCGCCGGGCCGTCGTTGCGCACGGCGGTGGTGGTCATCGGAGGCCTCCTGAGATCGAGTCGGCCGGCAGCGAGCCGTCGCCGTTGCTGCCCGGGTCGGTGGCGAGGCCGAGCCCGCCCGAACGCCCGGCGGTGATCAGCTCGACCACCTGGGCATGGGTGATGTCGGTGGTCTTCACCTGGGCGACCATCTGACCGAGGTACAGCGCGGCGATCCGGTCGGAGACGGCGAAGACGTCGTTCATGTTGTGCGAGATGAGCACCACGGCCAGGCCGTTGTCGGCGAGGCGGCGGACCAGTTCGAGCACCTGGGCGGTCTGTGCCACGCCGAGCGCCGCGGTCGGCTCGTCCAGGATGACGAGCCTGCTGTTCCACAGCACCGCCTTGGCGATGGCCACGGTCTGACGCTGGCCGCCGGAGAGGCTGGACACGTGTTGACGCAGTGAGGTGACGGTGCGGATGGAGAGCCCTGCCAGGGTCTCGGCGGCCAGCTGTTCCATGGTCGGCTCGTCCAGGACGATGCCGCTGCGCTTCTCCCGGCCGAGGAACATGTTCTGCACGATGTCCAGGTTGTCGCAGAGCGCGAGGTCCTGGTAGACGACCTCGATGCCCAGCGCGGAGGCGTCGCGGGGGCTGCCGACGTGCACCGGTTCACCGTTGAACAGGATCTCGCCGGCGTCGGTGGGGTGGATGCCGCTGATGCACTTCACCAGGGTCGACTTGCCGGCGCCGTTGTCGCCGACCAGTGCGGTCACTTCACCCGGGTGGACGGTGAGGGCGACGTCGCGGAGCACCTGGACGGGACCGAAGCTCTTGTCGATCCCGCGGAGTTCCAGCAGGGGGGTCGCGGACACGGGGGTCTCCTTCTCAAGGGAGGTCGGGGCACATCCGGCGGGCGCCGCCCGGCACGGGAGAGGTTCTCCCGTGCCGGGCGGCGATGGTCGTCCCGGCGGGTACTGCGGCGTCGGTCAGCTGATGCCGGCTTCGGCGCAGAGCTTGGCGTACGTCCCGGCGCAGACCTGCTCCTTGGTCACGTAGCCGTCGGCGATGACGTCCTTGACGGTGTCCTTGTAGATGGCCTTCGGGGTGAGCAGCACCGAGGGGACGTCGCGGCCACCCTCCGGGTCCTTGACCGTCTGGCCGGTGTCCTTCTTCTCGCCCTTGGCGAGCGCGATGGCCAGGTCGGAAGCGGCCTTGGCCTCTTCCCGGACGGCCTTGTAGACGGTCATGCACTGGTCACCGACGAGGATGTTCTGCAGGCCCTCGACGCTGGCGTCCTGCCCGGTCACCGGCACCTTGCCGTTGAGCTTGTTCTTCTTGAGGATCGAGATGGCCGCGTTGCCGAGACCGTCGTTGGCGGCCAGCACGCCGTCGATCTTGCCGTTGGCCTTGGTGAGCTGCTGCTCGAAGATCGTCGCGGCCTGCGCGTTGTCCCACGCCGGCACCGCGTCCTCGGGGCCCTTGACGTATTCCTTGGCGTCGAACTTCGGCTTGAGCACCGAGTCGTAGCCAGCCTTGAACAGGGTGGCGTTGTTGTCGGTGGGGGAGCCGTTGAGGTACGCCACGACCGGGTTCTTGGCGCCCTTCTCGGTCAGGCACTTCGTCAGACCTTCGCCCTGGAGCTTGCCGACGCTCTCGTTGTCGAAGCTGACGTAGTACTGGGCGGAGCCGCCGAGGGTGAGCCGGTCGTAGTCGATGGTGGCGACGCCCTGCGACTTGGCCTTGTCCAGCACGGCCTTGCCGGTGCCGGAGTCCAGGTTGACGATCATCAGGGCGGTGACGCCGCTGGTGATCATCTGGTCGGCGATGGTCTGGAAGGCGGTCTTGTCGTTCTGCGCGTTCTGAATGTCGTACTGGACGCCGGCGGCCTTGAACGCCTCCTCCAGGAATCGACGGTCCGCGGTCTCCCAGCGGACGGAGGACTTGCTGTCCGGGAGGATCACGCCGATCTTGGGAGTCTTGGCCGAGCCGGCCTTGTCGTCGCCGGAGTCGTCGCCGCAGGCGGTCAAGCCGCCGGTCGCGAGCAGGCCCACGGCGGCGATGGTGAGGATCCCCTTACGCATGTGCAGGGTCCTTTCGGGGGTGGGGGAGGTGTTGTTTTTGTTGTGTCCGGCAACGTATTGCGCCTCGCGCCGAATCCACAAGACTGCGCAGGTGCCAAGTTTGTTGGCAGCGATAACAATTCAGCAACGCGACTGTTACTCCCCGGGTATCCCACGGGGGAGTCGACGTAACGAGAGCCGTCAGCGGGTCTGCAACGGCGCGGTGCGGGCGTCGGTCAGCGCCACCAGATCCGCTGCGGCCAGTTCAAGTTGCAGGCCTCGCCGACCAGCCGAGACGTAGATCGTCGGGAGACTCAGCGCGGATTCGTCCAGCACGGTGGGCAGTCGCCTGCGCTGCCCCAGCGGGCTGATCCCCCCGCGTACGTAGCCGGTTGCCCGCTCGGCGACCGCCCGGTCGGCCAGCGCCGCCCGCTTGCCACCGACCGCCGCCGCGAGCGCCTTCAGATCCAGCTCGCCGGTGACCGGGACGACCGCCACCGTGAGCGCGCCGTCGACCTCGGTCACCAGCGACTTGAACACGCGCTCTGGCGCCACGCCGAGCGCCACCGCCACCAACGCACCGTAGTTCGGGGCGTCCGGCGCCACCCGGTACGGATGGGTGCGATGCGCGACGCCACGCTTGACCACCAGTGCCGTCGCCGGAGTGCCCTGTCCCGCCACGACGACGACGCTAGTCGACCGGCCTGCCGATCAGTACGGTCGGTGCGCCCGCGATCCGGGTGAGCACCAGGCTCGCCGCGGCGTCGCCGGCCAGCCGCAGGTCCCGCCGGAGCTGCTCCGGGGTGAGCGCCGAACCGCGCTTGAGGATCTCCACCCGGCCCACCCGGCGGTCCCGCAGCAGCGCCCGCAGACGCTTCAGCGAGAACGGCAGCACGTCGGTGATCTCCAGGCAGCGCGCGTACGGGGTGCGGGTCGGGTGGTCGGCGTAGAGGTAGGCGATGCTCGGGTCGCCGAGGGTGGCGTCCAGTTCGACGGCCAGTTCGGCGACGAGGTGTGCGCGTACCACCGCCGGGTCCGGGTCGTACAGGAAGCGGCGGGGCGGCCCGACCGGCGCCTCGTCTGCGCCCGAGCCGGTGAGCTGGTGGCGGTGCGCCTCGGCGCCCTGCTGGCGGTAGAGCGTGGCCCGGCGGGGCGCCTCGGCCAACTCGCCGCACCAGAGCGCGGCCTCGACCAGGTCGCCGTCCACGCCGACCCACTCCGCCTCCGCGCCGGTCGGAATGAGCGCATGGTCCAGGCCCGGCGCCACCTTCACCACGGTGCGCGGAACCCGCTCGGCCAGCCCGGTGACGAAATCCCACGGCGGCGAGTAGGCGCGCGGGTCGAAGATCCGCCGTCCGGTGCCGGTGGAGCGGCGGGCCGGGTCGCAGAAGACCCCGTCGACGCGGGAGACGTCGAACGCGGTGGCATCGCCGCACTCGACCGTGAACAGGTCGGCCAGCCCGGCCGCCGCTGCGTTGGCGGCGGCCATCGCGGCGGTCACCGGGTCGGCCTCCACCCCGTACACCCGGATGCCGGCGCGGGCGGCGGCCAGCGCGTCCGCGCCGAGGCCGCACCCGAGGTCGGCCAGGGTGCGGACGCCAGCCGCGTGCAGCCGGGCGGCCCGACGGTCGGCGACCACCCGGCGGGTGGCCTGCTCCAGGCCAGGGCGGGTGAGGAACATCCCATCGGCGGCCGGGCCGAACTTGCCGACCGCCCGGTGACGGAGCTCGGCCTGGGTGAGCGCCGCCGCGGCCAGCGTCGGCGGCACCCCGGCAGCGCGCAGCGCCGACGCCGCGGCCAGCGGATCACCGCCGGCCAGCCCGGCCGCCGCCGTGAGCGCGGCCGACCCCTCGGGGGTACGCAGCGCCGCCAACTGGTCGAGATCCACCCGATCATTGTCCTGGTCGACTCGGAAATCCTGGCTGGCGGGGCGCGACGCGCTGGCACTCTCCTTGACGGAGTGCTAGCCACGGAATAACCTGCGATTAGCACTCTCACCCTGAGGGTGCCAGCTTCCGGGTCTCGCGACCCGGGTGCGCACGCCAGGCGGACCGGCACCCGCGACGACGGCCCCGCCCGGTGGCATGAGGCAGATTGACGCTGGTCGGCCCCGCCGGCCAGCAACGAAACCAGTACCCCAGGAGGGTATGCCCGTGACTACCGCGACCAAGGTTGCGATCAAGCCGCTCGAGGACCGCATCGTGGTCCAGGCGAACGAGGCTGAGACCACCACGGCGTCGGGCATCGTGATCCCCGACACCGCCAAGGAGAAGCCGCAGGAGGGCACTGTCCTCGCTGTGGGCCCGGGGCGCATCGACGACAACGGCAACCGGGTTCCGGTTGACGTTCAGGTCGGCGACACCGTCCTCTACTCGAAGTACGGCGGCACCGAGGTCAAGTACGCCGGCGAGGAGTACCTGGTGCTCTCCGCCCGCGACGTCCTCGCGGTCATCGAGAAGTAAGCAACCGATCAGTGCCATTGCCTCGGTCCGGCTCGCCGGGCCGGGGCAATGGCGCTTCGAAGGGACATTCATGGCGAAGATCCTGAGCTTCTCGGACGACGCCCGACACCTGCTGGAGCACGGTGTCAACGCCCTCGCGGACGCGGTCAAGGTCACTCTCGGCCCGCGCGGGCGCAACGTCGTCCTGGACAAGAAATTCGGTGCGCCGACGATCACCAACGATGGTGTGACCATCGCCAAGGAGATCGAGCTCACCAACCCGTACGAGAACCTTGGCGCGCAGCTGGTCAAGGAGGTGGCGACCAAGACCAACGACGTCGCCGGCGACGGGACCACCACCGCGACCGTGCTGGCCCAGGCGATGGTTCGCGAGGGTCTGCGCAACGTGACCGCCGGGACCAACCCGGCCGGCCTCAAGCGGGGCATCGACGCGGCGGCCACCAAGGTCTCCGAGGCGCTGCTCGGCCGTGCCGCCGAGGTCACCAGCAAGGAGTCGATCGCGAACGTGGCGACGATCTCCGCGCAGGACGCCACCATCGGCGATCTGATCGCCGAGGCGATGGAGCGGGTCGGCCGCGACGGTGTCATCACCGTCGAGGAAGGCTCGATGCTCACCACCGAACTGGACGTGACCGAGGGTCTCCAGTTCGACAAGGGCTTCATCTCGCCGAACTTCGTCACCGACCTGGAGGGTCAGGAGTCCGTCCTTGAGGACGCGTACATCCTGGTCACCACCCAGAAGATCTCGGCGATCGAGGAGCTGCTCCCGCTGCTGGAGAAGGTCCTGCAGAACAGCAAGCCCCTGCTGATCATCGCCGAGGACGTGGACGGCCAGGCGCTCTCCACCCTGGTGGTCAACTCGCTGCGCAAGACCCTCAAGGTCTGCGCGGTCAAGGCCCCGGGCTTCGGTGACCGGCGCAAGGCTCTGCTCCAGGACATCGCGATCTCCACGGGCGCCGAGCTGGTCGCCCCGGAGCTGGGCTACAAGCTCGACCAGGTCGGCCTCGAGGTGCTCGGCACCGCTCGGCGCATCGTGGTCGACAAGGAGAACACCACGATCGTCGACGGCGGTGGCCAGAAGGCCGACGTCGCCGACCGGGTGTCTCAGATCCGCAAGGAGATCGAGGCCTCCGACTCCGACTGGGACCGGGAGAAGCTGGCCGAGCGGCTGGCGAAGCTCTCCGGTGGCATCGCCGTGATCAAGGCTGGCGCGGCGACCGAGGTCGAGATGAAGGAGCGCAAGCACCGCATCGAGGACGCCATCGCGGCGACCAAGGCTGCGGTCGAGGAGGGCACTGTGCCCGGCGGCGGCGCCGCCCTGGTGCAGATCCTCTCGGTGCTCGACGACGACCTGGGCTTCACCGGTGACGAGAAGGTCGGCGTCTCGGTCGTGCGCAAGTCGCTCGTCGAGCCGCTGCGCTGGATCGCGCAGAACGCCGGTCACGACGGCTACGTCGTGACGCAGAAGGTCGCCGACCTGAAGTGGGGCAACGGCCTCGACGCTGCCAAGGGCGAGTACGTCGACCTGGTCAAGGCCGGCATCATCGACCCGGTGAAGGTGACCCGCAACGCGGTCACCAACGCCGCCTCGATCGCCGGTCTGCTGCTCACCACGGAGAGCCTCGTGGTGGAGAAGCCGGAGCAGGCCGAGCCGGCCGCCGGCGGCGGGCACGGCCACGGCCACGGCCACCAGCACGGCCCGGGTTTCTGACCCGGTAGCGACACCAGTCCGGGGCGCGCCGTCGTACGACGGTGCGCCCCGGTTCGTCTTCGCGGATCACTACCGGCCGCTGACGTTGTTGGCGGCCGGGCGGAACGATCGCGCACACTGGGCCGATGAGCACCACGTCGCGGCGGTACGCCGCGCTGGCCGGAGTGACCGCCGCCGCCATCGCGATCGGGATCGCCGAACCGGTGGCAGTGTTGACGGGTCCCCGGTCGGCGCCCCTGGTCGCGGTCGGCGGGGTGGTCGTCGACGCCGTCCCCGAGTCGCTGAAGCAACTCGCCATCGACATCTTCGGCACCGCCGACAAGATCGCACTGCTGGTCGTCACGGGCCTGTTGCTCGGAGGGTTCGCCGCCCTGTTCGGTGTGCTGGCGGTCCGCCGTCTGGCACTCGGCCTGGCCGGCATCGCCGCGTTCGGTGCCATCGGCGTGGCCGCCGCGCTGACCCGCCCCGGTGCGGACGCCGCCGACGCGCTGCCGTCACTGGTCGGCGCCAGCCTCGGTGCCCTGGTGCTCTGGCTGTTCATTGGCGGCCCGTTGGAGCTGGACCCCTGGCCCTGGTCACCACCCACCCCGATCGCGCCGGTGTCGCCGGCCGGCCCGTCGGCCGGGTCTTCGGCCGAGCCCTCGGGTGGGTCTTCGGCCGAATCGTCGGCTGGGCCGTCGGCTCTGAGCCCGGCTGAGCCTGCGCTGGTGGCAGGGGCGAGTGGGGAGTCGTCGGGCGCCGACCCGGAGTCGAGGCGACGGTTCCTCACCGGCAGCGGGGTACTGCTCGGCACGGCCCTGGTGGGCGGTCTCGGTGGGCGTTGGCTTGCCGGTCGGCGCGGGGTGTCCGCCGCCCGGGATGCGATCCGGCTGCCCGCGCCGGTCGCCCCCGCACCGGCCGTGCCGGCCGGCGCGGACCTCTCGATGGCACAGGTTGCGCCCTACGTCAGCTCGAACTTCGGGTTCTACCGGATCGACACCGCGCTCGTGGTGCCCCAGGTGGACCCGGACACCTGGCGACTGCGAATCCACGGGCGGGTCGGCACCGAACGCACCTACAGCTACGCGGACCTGCTGGCCCGGCCGCTCGTCGAGCGGTACGTCACGCTGGCCTGCGTCTCCAACGAGGTGGGCGGGGACCTGATCGGCAACGCCCGCTGGCTCGGCGTACCCCTGCGGGAGTTGCTGGACGAAGTCGAGCCGGACGCGGACGCCGACCAGGTCGTCGGCCGGTCGGTCGACGGCTGGACCTGCGGCACCCCCACCGCCGCTCTGCGTGACGGGCGGGACGCGCTGTTGGCGGTCGGCATGAACGGCGAGCCACTGCCGGTCGAGCACGGCTTCCCGGTCCGGATGGTGGTGCCCGGCCTCTACGGTTACGTGTCGGCCTGCAAGTGGGTGACCGAGCTGGAGCTGACCCGGTTCGCCGACTTCGACGCGTACTGGGTGCCGCGCGGCTGGTCCGCCCAAGGGCCGATCAAGACACAATCACGGATCGACACGCCCCGGCGACGCAACCGGCTGACCACCGGGCCGGTGACCGTCGCTGGGGTGGCCTGGGCGCAACACCGGGGCATCCGCCAGGTCGAGGTACGCGTCGACGGCGGAGAGTGGCAACAGGCAGCGCTGGCACCGACCGTGTCGGTGGACACCTGGGTCCAGTGGTCGTGGCGCTGGGACGCCACGCCGGGCGAACACCGGCTGCAGGTCCGGGCCACGGACGCGACCGGCGAGATCCAGACCGAGCGTACGCAGGGTGTGGTCCCAGACGGCGCCACCGGCTGGCACTCGGTCACCGTCACCGTCCGCTGATCGCCTGGTGGGTTGCCGCCGGGCTGTCCCGACCTGCCTTGAGTCAGCGCCGGGCCGTGCCGGCCCGCCTTGCGCTCGCCTTGTGCTCGCCTTGGGGGCGGCGCCGGGCGGTCGGCCTGATCGGCGGTACGTCCGGCTGTGGAGATCTTGGTCAGTTTCCGTCAGCTGCTGACGGAAACTGTCCAAGATTGCCGAAGCTCGTGGCTGCGGGGGCGTGTGCCTTGGGCCAGCCCGCGTCGATCAAGGAGTTGTGGTGGGGGACAAAGCAGCCTGAAGCATCCTCGACCGGGCACCACAAGTGCATGATCGACGCGGGCACGGGTGCAGGACGGCCCGGGTGAGGCGTAGGCCCGAGCGCGGACACGGACTGCGGCGCGAGGGCACGGACGCGGTGCCGGCCGGACGCGGGCACGGACGGCGGCGCGAGGCACAGGCGCGAGGCATAGGCGCGGGGCCGGCACGGACGGGCACGGACGCGGCGCAGGCCCAGGCGCTGGCACAGACGCGGCGCGGACACAGACGCAGCCGTATTGGGGCTCGGTGCGGGGCCGGGTGGGGTGCGGGCCGGGTCCGGAACGCTAGTGCGGGGCGGTGTGTGGGGTGTGGATATGCCGCTGGCCGGCACCCCAGGTTCGGGGTGCCGGCCAGCGGTCGTGTTGCCGTGCGGTGGTGCTTTGGTGCGGTGGTCAGCTGTTCCAGTGCTGGCCGACGAGGTCGGCGGCCTGCTGCTCCCACTGGGCGTAGGCGTCGGGGTAGGCGGAGACCTGGACGGTCTGCGCGGCCTGGGTCAGGGGCATGTCCTGCCACCCATCAACCTGCCGCAGACCCTTGAGGAACGCGGTGGTCGAGTAGGCCGGGTCGGTGATCTGCTCCGGGGTACCCCAACCCGAACTCGGGCGCTGCTGGAACAGGCCCAGCGAGTCGTGGTCGTTCATGTCACCCAGGTGACCCAGGTTCTCCAGCTTCGACTCCTGCAGGCTCGTCGCGATCGAGATGACCGCAGCCCGCTCCGGGAGACCAGCCTTCTTCGTCGCGGCGATGATCGCCTTCGCGTTGCCAGTCTGCTCGTCGTTGAGGCTGATGCGGGACTGGTCGCCCTGCGTGCCGTGCGGGATCAGCTTGCTCGTGTCGGGCTTGTCGGCCTGCACCGCCACCGCGACGGGCTTAGCGTCGACCGGGTTGGCGTGGCCGGCGATCGGACCGGCGAACACACCACCGGCGAACGCGAGACCAGCAACAGACAGCACACTCTTACGCATGATCGTGTTCATGGGGGTAGCTCCTTCGGGGGTAGGAACACCCGCACACCAACAGGGGGTGGCAAGCGGGTGTGAGCACCTCGTCCGGCGCTGCACAAAACAGGGGAAAGTCTTAAAGGGGGTTGGCGCCTGGCTGACGGCGCCGAGGTCGGCGGCCTACAAGCGGGGGGCTCGTGGCGCCGGGTCTGTGTGTAACGACCCGAGGTCGGGGCTCATTCCCGGGGTGGCTCACGAGCGGAGGGCTTGTGGCGCGCCCGGGTTCGGCGGCCTGCGAGCGGGGGCTCGTGGCGCCGGGTCCAGGTGTAACGACCCGGGGGCCGGGGTCATTCCGGGGGTGGCCCGTCCATCGGCACCTCGTGGAGGCGGCCGGGCGGGCGGTCGTTCGTGGGGACTGCAACGACCGGGCCCGGGTCGGCATTCCAACCCCGGGGGGCGGGGCGGCTAGCCGGTGGTGCTGCGATCGTCAGGATATGTAACGACCCCGGGCCGGCCATGATTCCGGGCCACGGGTGCGACCGGTCACAGGCCAGAGCGCCCCAGAACGGACAACCACCCACGCACACGACGCACGTCGCCCAGGCCGGACATCCCCAGACCGGACAAACCACCCAACACCCGACACGCTCTGGCCTCGGGTGGCCGGCCACCCGCAAGACCCACTCCAGATCGCCGACATTGCGGTATCCGACGCACGGGATACCCCAACATCGGCGATGTCGTGTCGATCATGTTCGGGACCGGTGACGTGAGGCCCGCGGTGGACGGACCGCGCGGGTGTGGGTCCCACACCACCGGCGCGCGGGCGGCGGCCGTCAGGGCTGGCGGTGACGGGGGGCCGATAGCCGACATGGGGGTCGGCGGTGACGGGAGGGCCGGCATGCCCGTCGTGACGGTGGGCGGCGCTGGGGTGTGTGATCGTCGGGCCTGTGCTCGGCGACGCGAAACCGCGCCCCCGGTGCGGGGACGCGGTTTCGCGGATGTCAGTGACGTGTCGGGTCAGGCGACGTTGCGTTGGGCCGGGACGGTCGACTTGTGCGGGCGACCCAGGCGGGCCTCCAGCCGTGCGACGTCGACCCGGGCGTGCCGGCGGTCAGCGAGGTCCTCCCAGCCCACGGCGAGCAGTCGCAGTCGTTCCGCCTCGCTGAAGCCGCCCCACACGCCGTACGGCTCGCGGACGGACAGCGCGTGCGCGGCGCACTCGGCCCTGACCGGGCAGGCGCGGCAGACCGACTTGGCGGCGGACTCACGACGCAGTCGGGATGAGCCTCGCTCGCCGTCGGGGTGGAAGAACTGGGCGCTGTCCCGCCCCCGGCAGGCACCGAGTCGCTGCCAGTCCCAGAGATCGACGATGGGTCCGGGCAGTCTACGTACGTTCGACATCAGCACCCCTCCTCCCGCGCGGCTCCGCGAGAATCCTTGTGGCCGGCATCCGTGCGGCGGGCCGCGCAGGCGCACCGTTCCCGGCCTGGACCTCCCGGTACCCGGGCCGTCGTCGCCTCACACTTCTGTGATCGAAAACGTCCTAGAAATTGCGGCTTCTGCCCTATTTGTCGGAAAAGTTCGAAGGATTGCCGGGAACCCCCTCCCCAGCCGACCCCGTCATGGTCTGCTCGTTGGCGGAGAGGAGACCACAGTGCGTACCGTTCTTGTGTGCGTTCGGACACCACTCGCGGCCCAGCACCTTACTTCTGCTGCCGCGCGGCTGGGGTTGTCCGCAATTGTTCGTACCGCCGTCTCCGATCCTGAGGTGATGCTGCGGTTGGCCGAGCGACCTGCCGACGTGGTGCTGGCCGACACGGCCCTCACCCGGCCGGACAGCGCCGGCTTCGTCCGTCGGGTGCTGGCCCGCGCGCCGCAGGCCGCGGTGGTGCTGCTCGGTACCGAAGAGTCCGAGGCCGCGGCGGCCACCATCAGCGCTGGCGCCCGGGGTCTCATCCAGAATGTCGACCACGATCTGACCAGTGCGGTGGCCAAGGCTCTGCTGCTGCTCACCGCGCCCGGCCGGGCCTCCCGGCAGCGGATCACCGATCCGGCCCGGGACACCGCGTCGGTGGGCGGTTCCGGTCGCTCCGGGCCGTCGCCGCGTGGCTCCGGTGAGCCCGGCTGGGCGGCCACGCCCGGCGAGGGGCAGGCGGGTGTGCCGTCGGTGCCGGTGCAGCGGGGTGACGACGAGCCTGAGTCTGCGACGGGCGAGTCGGCGGCCGAGCAGACCGACGCGACCCGGCCCGCCCCGAACGCCCGGTCCACCCGCGCGTCGATCGGGCTCACCGAGCGCGAGCTTCAGGTGCTGCTGGGCATGGCCGAGGGCAAGAGCAACGCGGAGATCGGCCGGGAGCTGTTCGTCTCGGAGGACACCGTCAAGACGCACGCCCGCCGGTTGTTCCGCAAGCTTGGTGCTCGGGATCGGGCGCACGCGGTGGCCGCGGGTTTCCGGGCCGGCCTGGTCGCCTGAGGCACGCCGTCGCGCGCCACCATCACTGGGTGGCGGTCGGGGTGCCCGGCTCGTCCTCGGTGCCCTCGCTCAGCGTGTCGTGCACCCCGTCGGCGTACCCCCGGGCGTAGTCCCAGGTCACGTAGTGGTCCGGGTCGGGGTCGTACGCGGGCTCGTGCACCCGGGGGCGACCCGAGTTGAGCAGGTGCCGCAGGTTGCCCCGGAGCAGGTCCCAGTCGAAGTAGTGGGGCTCACGGCAGTCCTCGCATTCGATCACCAGCCCACGGACCCCGATCGGGGCCAGCAGAGCCTGGTAGATCTCCAGGTCGGCGAGGTCTTCCAGCACATCCTGCCGCTCGACGTCGGTCAGTGGATCCGGCGTCGCATCGTCGCCCGGGTCCTCCAGACCCGCTGTCGGATCGGCCGGGTCGCCGTTGAACGGGTCGATGGGCTCGTCGTGCACCCCCTCACCGTAGACCCAACGCGGCGGGGACGTCCGCCCCCGGGCTCGCGCCGGGCCGGCCTGCCACGGACGAGTCGCGCAGCTCACTGGGTACGATGAAGCGACGTGCCGGTACCGTGGCGCGCTCCGGTGCCCGCCCGCGCCACCTCGCTGAAGCCCATCCGAGCAGCTCAGGGGAGCAATCGTGGAAAATTCGCCCAGCGCCGACTTTGCGGCCGGTGTCGAGTACGCCGACCTGGGCGGCCACCTGCCCGAGCTGCCGACCGGCTCCGCCCGGGTGGTTCCGCTCGGCCTCACCTTCGACGACGTGCTGTTGCAGCCGGGCGAGTCGGACGTGGCGCCCAGCGAGGTGGTCACCCGTACCCGGCTGACCAAGGAGATCGAGATCGCCATCCCGCTGGTCTCCAGCGCGATGGACACGGTGACCGAGGCGCGGATGGCGATCGCGATGGCCCGCAACGGCGGCATCGGCGTGCTGCACCGCAACCTCTCGATGGAGGACCAGGCCCAGCAGGTCGACCTGGTGAAGCGCTCGGAGTCGGGCATGATCACCAACCCGGTGACCTGCTCGCCCGAGGACACGGTGCGCGACGTCGACCGGCTCTGCGCGAAGTTCCGCATCTCCGGGCTGCCGGTGACCGACGCCAGCGGCGCCCTGGTGGGGATCATCACCAACCGCGACATGCGGTTCGTCTCCGACCCGTCCACCCCGGTCCACGAGGTCATGACGAAGCTCCCGCTGATCACCGCGCCGGTCGGGGTCAGCAAGGCCGACGCGCTGGACCTGCTGCGCAAGCACAAGGTCGAGAAGCTGCCGCTGGTCGACGAGGGTGGCCGGCTGCGTGGTCTGATCACCGTGAAGGACTTCACCAAGAGCGAGCAGTTCCCGCTGGCGACGAAGGACTCCTCGGGTCGGCTGCGGGTCGCCGCCGCGATCGGCTTCGGCGAGGAGTCGTACAAGCGGGCTCGGACCCTGGTCGACGCCGGGGTGGACGTGGTGGTGGTGGACGTGGCGCACGGCCACAGCCGGGCCATCGTCGAGATGATCCAGCGCCTGAAGCGCGAGACCGACGTGCAGGTGATCGGGGGCAACTCCGCCACCTACGCCGGGGCCCGTGCCCTGGCCGAGGCCGGCGCGGACGCCGTCAAGGTCGGGGTCGGCCCAGGGTCGATCTGCACGACCCGGGTCGTCGCCGGCGTCGGCGTACCGCAGATCACCGCGATCATGGAGGCGGCCCGGGCCTGCCGGCCGCTGGGGGTGCCGGTGATCGGCGACGGCGGGATGCAGTACTCCGGCGACATCGCCAAGGCCCTCGTCGCCGGCGCCGACTCGGTGATGCTGGGCAGCCTGCTCGCGGGTTGCGAGGAGAGCCCGGGTGAGCTGATCTTCATCAACGGCAAGCAGTACAAGTCCTACCGGGGGATGGGCTCGCTCGGCGCCATGCAGAGCCGGGGTGTGCAGAAGTCCTACTCCAAGGACCGCTACTTCCAGGACGACGTGATCTCCGACGAGAAGCTGATCCCGGAGGGCATCGAGGGGCAGGTCCCCTACCGTGGCCCACTCGCCACCGTCGCCCACCAGCTTGTCGGAGGCCTGCGGCAGGGCATGTTCTACAGTGGCGCCCCGACCATCCCCGAGCTGCACCGGCGTGGCCAGCTGATCCGGATCACCGCGGCCGGGCTGAAGGAGAGCCACCCGCACGACGTCCAGATGACCGTCGAGGCGCCCAACTACCACTCCCGCTGACCCACCACCCCCAACCACCTGGAGTCCCCCATGCGTGACGTGGTCGAGATCGGGCTGGGCAAGACCGCGCAGCGCGGCTACCACCTGGACGACATCGCCATCGTGCCGAGCCGCCGTACCCGGGACGTCGATGACGTCTCGACCTCCTGGCAGCTCGACGCGTACCCGTTCGGCATCCCGTGCGTCGGCCACCCCTCCGACGCCACCATGAGCCCTTCGTCGGCGGTGCGGCTCGGTCAGCTCGGCGGTCTCGGCGTGCTCAACGTCGAAGGGCTCTGGACCCGCTACGAGAACCCGACCAAGGTGCTGGAGGAGCTGGCCGGCCTCGGCGAGGACGCCCGCGCCACCAAGCGGCTCCAAGAGGTGTACGCGGAGCCGATCCGCCCGGACCTCATCGCCGAGCGGGTCCGCGAGTTGCGCGCCGGTGGCGGCACGGTGGCGGTGCGGGTCTCTCCGCAGCACACCCTCGCGCTGGCCCCGGTGATCCTGGACGCCGGGGTGGACATCCTGGTCATCCAGGGCACCATCGTCTCGGCCGAGCACGTGTCGACCACCGACGAGCCGTTGAACCTCAAGGAGTTCATCGCCGACCTCGACCTGCCGGTGATCGTCGGCGGCTGCACGGACTACAAGACCGCTCTGCACCTGATGCGTACCGGCGCGGCCGGTGTGATCGTGGGCATCGGTGGCGACGAGTGGTCGACCACCGAGTCGGTGCTGGGCATCCGGGTGCCGATGGCCTCCGCGATCGCCGACGCGGCGGCGGCCCGCCGCGACTATCTGGACGAGACCGGCGGCCGGTACGTGCACCTGATCGCCGACGGTGACATCCAGACCTCGGGCGACATCGCCAAGGCGCTCGGTTGCGGCGCGGACGCGGTGATGCTCGGTGAGCCGCTGTCGCTCTGCGACGAGGCGCCCGCCGGTGGTGCCTGGTGGCACTCGGCGGCGAGCCACCCGTCGCTGCCTCGGGGTGCCTTCGAGGTTGCCGGTGAGCCGCTGGGGTCGATGGAGCAGCTGCTCTTCGGCCCGGCGGATGAGGCCGACGGTCAGCTCAACCTGTTCGGGGGGCTGCGTCGGGCCATGGCCAAGTGCGGCTACCGCGACCTGAAGGAGTTCCAGAAGGTCGGCCTGGTCCTCGACCGCTGACCCTTCGGTCAGACGCCGGAAGGCCGGCCCCGCCACGCTGCGGGGCCGGCCTTCGGCGTACCGGGGGTGTCAGCCCTCGGTGAACTCGACCCAGTTCAGGTTGACGAGGCCGCTGGTCGGGCCGCCGGATACGGCGGTGAAGACCAGGTAGAGCCGATGCGCCCCGGCCGGCTGGTCCACCGGCACCGCGGTGCTGGTGAAGGCCGAGTTGCCGGTGGTCGCGTTCAACGCCGCTGTGGCGACGACGGGGCCGGTCGGCGAGTCGAGTCGCAGCTCCACCGTCGCCCGTGGGGTGCCGGCGGTGGCCGCCGAGCCACCGGAGTGCCGCAGCGTCACGGTGGACACCCCGCCCAGGTTGATCGGGTCGAACGCGAGGTGGTCGCCCGGGTCGATCCCGCTGACGTGCTGCCCGCCGCCGGTGTCACCGGTCACGGCAACCTCGACGCCCTGCCGTACCTGGGCGTTCTCGGCCTGCTGTCGGGGCGTCTGGATGATCGCCTGGCCGACCGCGGTGATCGGGGCCTGACCGCCGCCGCCCAGGTCGCTGTACGAGGCGCTGATTCCCCCGTAGAGGTATCCGCCGGCGTGGTCACCGCCGTCGGCGGGGGTGGCGAGGGTGCCGGTGCAGCCGGTGGTCGAGCTGTCCGGGTGGCCGTGGCTGTCGTGGCCGAGGACGAAGGTCACGGTCACCCGCGAGCAGTCCACCGGCCCGTCCTCCGGGTCCGTCACGGTGACCGTGAACGGCACGGTCTCACCCCAGGTGAAGAAGCTGCCGCTCACCGGGCTGGTGACGGTCACCGTGGGCGCGGTGTTACCCACCACGATCTCCTTGGTGAGCACCGCCGTCTTCCCGCTGGAGTCGGTCACCGTCAGCTTGGCGGTGTACGTCCCGTTGGCCGTGTAGGTGAACGACGGGGCCGGATCAGCCGAGTCGACCGTGCCGTCGCTGGTGAAGTCCCAGGCGTACGAGATGGACTCGCCCGGGTCCGGGTCGTAGCTGCCGGCCGAGGAGAACCGCACGGTCAGTGGTGCCGATCCCGAGGTGGGAGTGGCGTCGAGCTTCGCCACCGGTGACCGCTTGCCCTTGACGTACCGGATCACCGACAACTGCGCGTCCGGGTTGGCCCGGAAGAAGCCGTCGCCGTACTCGAGCAGGTAGAGCGAGCCGTCCGGGCCGAACTCCATGTCCATCGGGTTGTCGAAGACGACGCCGGGAAGGAACTGCTCGACGCCGGTCAGGGTGCCCCGGCCGTCGGTGCGCATCATGAAGATCTTGTCCCGGGTGAACTCACCGAACACCACCGCGTTCTGGTAGTACTCGGGGAACTTCACCTCGGAGGTCGACGCCGGGTCGTACGAGTAGATCGGGCCGCCCATCGGGCCGACGCCGCCGGTGCCGATCACCGGCCACTTGAAGTCGCAGCCGGCCGGCGGGTTCTCCAGGTACGAGCCGGCACACGGGGTGCGCGCGTCGAACGTGTACCAGAACTGCGGCTGCTCGACCTTGGGCAGGACCCGCAGGCCGGTGTTGCGCGGTGAGTCGTTCACCGGGGCGCCGCAGTTGAACGGGGCGCCGGAGGTCCGGGTCACGAAGTCGAAGTCGATGTACGGCAGGCTCGGCGAGTAGCAGTACGGCCAGCCGTAGTTGCCGGCCTTGTCGGTGGCGAACCAGCGGCCGGTGCCGTCCGGCCCCCGGGTGGCGCTGGGTACGCGGGAGTCCGGCGAGTAGTCGCCGACGTAGACGATGCCCTTGGCGTCCACGTCGTACCGGAAGGGGTTGCGAAGCCCCATCAGGAAGATCTCCGGTCGCGTCTTGGCGGCGGTGTCCCGCTCCTCGGGGAAGAGGTTGCCCTTCGGGATGGCGTACGTGCCGTTGGCCCGCACCTTGATCCGCAGCAGCTTGCCCCGCAGGTCGTTGGTGTTGGCCGCCGAGCGCTGCGCGTCGTAGCCGGGGCCCTGGGTCGGCGACTCGTTGATCGGCGTGTAGCCGTCGGAGCCTCCGGCGTTGGTGTCGTCGCCGGTGATCAGGTAGAGCAGCCCCTTGCCGTCGAACTTGATCTCGCCAGCCACGTGGCAGCAGATGCCGCGGTCCACGTCGACCCGGAGGATCTGCTGCTCGGTGCTCATGTCCAGGTGCGGAGTGGGCGAGTCCACCAGCTTGACCCGGGAGAGCTGGTTGTAGCCCTTGAACTTGTCCCAGACGGTCGGGTCGGTGGAGGTGGCCGGCGCGTCGCCCTCGTTGACGCCCGGGGTGGCCGGATCGTCGACGGGAGTGTTCAGCCTGGGGGCGTAGTAGATGTAGACCCACTTGTTGGTCGCGAAGTCCGGGTCGATCGCCACCGACTGGAGGCCGTCCTCGTCGTGCTGGTACACGTCGACGGTGGTGATCACCGGGCTGGCGCCGGTGGCGGGGTCGTAGAGCCGCACCTCGCCGCCGCGGGTGTTGTGCAGCACCCGGCCGTCCGGGAGTACGGCCAGCGACATCGGCTCGCCCGGGTCGTCGTTGAGGGTCACCTTCTCGTAGTTGCCGAGCACCGTGGCGCCGCAGTCGCCCTCGACCACGCCGGCGGACCACTGGATGCCGCCGAGCAGGTGCTCACGGAACTTCGCCGAGCGGTACGTCTCGATGCTGTGCCCGAGGCCGGTGTAGAAGGAGCGCCCGCCCTGGTGGTCCTTGCACCAGGTGACCGGGTGGTCGTACCCCATCGCGCCGCCGGTGTAGGTCTTCTCGTCCACGGTGGCCAGCACGTGTGCGGAACCCCGGACGTTACGGCTGAAGTTGTACCACTCCTCGGTGAGGGTGAGCGTGCGCGGCAACGTCTCGCTGGCGGGGTGGGCTCGGTCGGCCACGTCCACCACGCCGCGAACGGCCGGCGAGGCACCGGCCACCTTCGCGCCGACCAGGTCCTGGTAGAAGGTCCAGTCCGGCTCGGTCTCCGCCGCCGCGTGCACGCCCACGTAACCGCCACCAGCCTTGACGTACGCCTCGAACGCCGCTTCCTGGCTGGCGTTGAGTACGTCGCCGGTGGTGTTGAGGAACACCACCGCGCGGTACTTCGCCAGCTCGGCGGCGGTGAACACGGCCGCGTCCCGGCTCACCGTGACGGTGAAGTCGTTCGCCTGGGCAAGCTGCCGGATGGTCGCGACGCCGTCGGGAATGGACGCGCGGCGCTCACCCGCGGTCTTGGTGAACACCAGCACCCGGTAGGTCTGCGGGGCGCGGGCGGCAGAGCGCAGCGCGGTTGGTCCGTTCTCCACGACGGCCGGCGTGGTCGGGGCCACGTCGTCGGTCGGGGCGGCGGTCGCGGGGACGGCAGAGGTGAGGGGGATGGTGAGGATCAGTCCAGCGGCGACGGCGAACCATCGTCGTCCGGTCGGTCGGGGCATCGGTTCCTCCGGTGGTCGGCAGACGCGCGGCATCCCCGGCCGCTGAGGGCCGGCAGCACGTCTGCGTGGGGGATGGACCGGGCGCGTCCCGTCGCCGAAGGGGGACGCGGGTGACCGGGCCGGTGTCGTACGGCCCGTCAGCGCGAGCCGGCGCGGTGGCCGGCGGAGGGGGCGCGACCGGTGTCCGCTGGACACCGGTCGCGCCGGGGATCACTTGTCGACGTAGATGGTCAGGTCGGACATGTTGCGGTAGCTGGTCGCCGCGAAGTCGAGCGACTGTCCCCTGTTCTCGGTGCCGCCGGGGGCGGTGTCCATCTCCCAGTTGGCGTGGTGGAAGTTGCGCTCGCCGATGGTCTGGAAGAACTGCTGGAAGTTGAGGTCGCCCTCGCCCAGCGGGGTCATCTGGTGACCGTTGGGCACGCTGGTGTCCCGGTCGCCGTCCTTGGCGTGGAAGAGCGGGAACCGGGTGGTCCGCTCGGCCACGGTGAGGATCGGGTCGAACAGGTCGGTCACCTCCTGGCCGGTCGGGTTGACGTACTTCTGGTGCTTGTAACGGGCGACGTAGGCCCAGTAGATGTCGAGTTCGAAGAAGACGTACCGCGGGTCGGTGATCTCGAAGAAGTACTCCAGCCGGCGGATGCCGGAGGACCGGGTCTGTCGGCCCTGCGCGTCGCGCGGGCCCCGGTCGATCAGGAAGCTGTACGCGGTGTCGTGGTTGTGCGTGTAGAGCCGCATGCCCCGGGCCCGGGCCTGTCGGCCCAGCTCGTTCCAGATGTCCGCGGCGGCGTCCCACTCGGCCTTGTACGCGCTGCTGGTCGGATCGCTGCCGGTGCCGATGTTCTTCATGCCGAGTTCCTCGGCGATGTCGAGCTGTTGCTGGAAGGTGGCCGGCTGGATGGAGGCGTGGGTGCCGTTGGCGACCAGACCGTTGTCGTCGAGGATCTTGCGGATCTCGGCTGGGGTGATCTGCCGGCCGAGGATCTCGGTGCTCTGGGTGTAGCCGGCGAACTCGATCTCCTTGTAGCCGATCTCGGCGAGCCGGGCGAGGACGCGCTCGAAGCCGTACGGCACCCCGCTGTCGTCCGGCGCGGCGGTGATCCGGTCGCGGACGCTGTAGAGGATGATGCCGCGGTTCTTGGCCGGGATCAGCGGCTCGACCCGCAGCCTGCTCGCCTTCTTGGGGTTGGCGAGCGCGGGAGTGCCGGTGGCGAGGACCGGCAGGCCGGCCGCGCCGATCGCGGCGGCGGCGCCGGCCGAGGCCGCGAGCAGGGACCGGCGGCTGAGCCGGCCGGTGGGGGAGGCGTCGGGGGTGGTGTGGTCGGGCATGGTTCCACCTTTCGCGACGGCGGTTGCCGTCGATCACGATCAGCAGAGGCGCGACGTGGTCCGGTCGCGGGGCGCCGCCGAGCGCCCGTGGGGCCAGGACGCGGGTGTGTGCCGTCCCGGCGGTGATCGGCGTGAATGTTCCGAGCTCGTTACATCTTGGAGACAGACACTAACGTCGGTCTAAGTCAAAAGAAAGTGTCGATCGATGAGAACTTTTGAACGTTTCAACGAAAGTTGCTGATGATCGTCAATATGGATCGCGCGGACGGCGGCGCTGACTACGCTCGTCCTGACCGGGGAAGCCGCGGGAGGAGTGTGTGCATGGTCCTGACCGGACGGACGCCGGCCGGCAGTCGGGTCGCCGCCACCGTCGCGCTGACCTGCGTCATCGGATTGATCGCCGCCGGTTGTACGGGCGATGACGGCGGCGGCTTCCGGCCCGGCGCGGCCGACGTCGGCGACCCGTACGTGCCGGGGCGCGGCAACGGCGGCTACGACGTCACGCACTATGGCCTCGACGTCCGCTACGACCCGTCGACGGATCGGCTGACCGGTCGAGCCGTCATCACCGCCACGGCCACTCAGGACCTGTCTCGCTTCAACCTGGACCTGGCCGGCCTGGACGTCGGCGCTGTCACCGTGGGGGACGCGCGGGCCGACCACCGTCGCGGCGACGGCGAGTTGGTGGTGACCCCGCGCGACGGGCTCCCGCGCGGTCGGCAGTTCACCGTGACGGTCGACTACGGGGGTGTGCCGACACCCGTCGCCGACGGGGCGCTGGGCAGCGGAGGCTTCCTGCACACCGCCGACGGCGCGGTCGCGCTCGGCCAACCCGACTCGGCCGCCACCTGGTTCCCGGTCAACGACCACCCCTCGGACAAGGCGACCTACGACCTGGCGGTGACCGTCCCGGACGGCCTGGCCGCGCTGAGCAACGGAGTGCCCGGCCCGAAGAGCAGCGCCGACGGCTGGACCACCTGGCGCTGGTCGGAGCGCGCCCCGATGGCCAGCTACCTGAGCACACTGGTGATCGGCAACTACCGGGTGGTGGTTGGCACCCACGCCGGCCGGCCGATGGTCACCGCGGTGGCGGCGAGCCTGCCGCCGGCCGGTGGCGCGGCCACCTCACTGGCCCGCACCGGTGCGATCGTCGACTTCCTGGCCAGCCGCTTCGGCCCGTACCCGTTCGACTCGTACGGCGGGATCGCGATCGCCGACGACCGGATCGGGTACGCGCTGGAGACCCAGTCGCGCCCGGTCTACGGGCCGGCCTTCTTCACCGACGACCGGCCCAACCTGAGCGTCGTCGCGCACGAGCTGGCCCACCAGTGGTTCGGCGACAGCGTGTCGGTGGGCAGGTGGAGCGACATCTGGCTCAACGAGGGCTTCGCCAGCTACGCCGAGTGGCTGTGGGAGGAGCACGACGGCGGCCGGACCGCCCAGCGCAACTTCGAACTCCAGTACGCGACGACCGACTGGTCGCAGCCGTCGGTCGAGCCGGGCCGGGAGGGGATGTTCGGCGCGGCCGTCTACAAGCGGGGGGCGCTCGCCGTGCACGCGTTGCGACGGACCGTCGGTGACGACATGTTCTTCCGGATCCTGCGTACCTGGACCGCCGAGCGGGCGGGGGGTAACGCGACCACCTCGGACCTCGTCGCGCTGGCCGAGCGGGTGGCGGGTCGACAGCTGCGGCCGCTCTTCGACGCCTGGTTGGTGGGTGGGTCGGCGCCCACACTGCCCTGACGGAGCCGCGACGGTCGGTCGATATGCTGCCGCCTGGGAACGGCGGCGAAACGCCCGTTCACCGTACGCGGGAGGGTGTGGGATGCGGGTGACGCGGCACGGACTGCGGATGGGCGCCGCTCTGCTGGTGACCGGGGCACTCGCACTGTCCGGATGCGACTCGACGGGCACGGAGGCGGAGCCGTCGGCGAGCGCGTCCCCCACGCCGTCGCGGACGTTCACGGCGGGCGCGGCGGGGGTCGGCGACGCCTACTTTCCGAGCTACGGCAACGGCGGCTACGACGTCGACCGGTACACCGTCAAGGCGCGCTACGACCCGGCGAAGGACCAGCTCACCGGTACGACCACCGTGCAGGCCTCCGCGACGGCCGACCTGTCGACGTTCAACCTCGACCTGGCCGGCCTGACCGTCACCGCGGTCACCGTGGACGGCGCACCGGCAACGCACAGCCGGGAGCGGAACGAGCTGGTGATCAAGCCGGCCTCCGGCCTGATCAACGGCAACGGGTTCGTCGCGGAGATCGCCTACGAGGGTGTGCCGAAGCCGCTGAAGAACGAGACGCTCGGTGACGGCGGGTTCCTGCACACGTCGGACGGTGCCATCGCGCTGGGGCAGCCCGAGTCGGCCAGCACCTGGTTCCCGGTCAACGACCACCCGTCGGACAAGGCGGCCTACGACTTCGAGATCACCGTTCCGGACGGTCTGACCGCGGTCAGCAACGGCGTGCCGGGCGGTAAGGCCAGCTCGGACGGTTGGACCACCTGGAAGTGGTCGGAGAAGTCGCCGATGGCCAGCTACCTGAGCACGCTCGTGATCGGGAAGTTCCGGATCACCACTGGCGAGCACAAGGGCCGCCCGGTGTTCAGTGCGGTCACCACAAACGTGGCCAAGGGCGCCGCGGACACGTCGATCGCGGAGACCGTCAAGGTGGCCGACTATCTGGAGAGCGTGTTCGGGCCGTACCCGTTCGACGCGTACGGCGGCGTGGTGGTCTCGGACAGCCGGATCTCCTACGCCCTGGAGACGCAGAGCCGCCCGGTCTACGCCGCCAGCTTCTTCCGGCAGGGCGCGAACACCGAGGTGGTCGCCCACGAGTTGGCACACCAGTGGTTCGGCGACAGTGTCGCGCTGGCCAAGTGGGAGGACATCTGGCTCAACGAGGGCTTCGCGACGTACGCGGAGTGGCTGTGGGCCGAGCACACCGACGAGTACACCGCCAAGCAGGCGTTCGACATCCGGTTCGCCCAGGTGCCCGCCCAGGTGTGGAGGACGCCGCCGGGCAAGCCGGGCGTGAAGGAGCTGTTCAGCGAGTCGGTCTACCAGCGCGGTGGCATGACCCTGCACGCCCTGCGGGTGGCCGTTGGCGACAAGGCGTTCTTCGAGATCGTCAAGACCTGGGCCGCGGAGAAGCGCAACGGCACCGCCACCACGCCCGAGTTCGTGGCCCTCGCCGAGCGCATCTCCGGCAAGCAACTCGACGCGCTCTTCGATGCCTGGCTCTACGGCACCAAGAAGCCGGCCCTGCCCAAGCGGCTCTGACCACTGTCAGTTCTTGACCACCAGGGTGGGGTGGGCTGCCAGGTAGGCATCCGCGCGGCCGGCGCGGAGTTCGGTGATGAACTTCCGGCCGTCGGTGGTCAGCTGTTCGCCGCGGTAGGCGCTGCCCTTGCCGACACCGGAGCCGGGCAGGCCGACCAGCGTGAAGCGGTTCTCCGGCACCCCACCCAGGGCGTACGCCACGTCGACGATCCGGGGCCCACCCGCGTAGACGAGAGTGTCGCCCAGTGCCGCGACCACCTGGTCGACCCGCTCCGGTTGCCGGGCCAGGCCCTCGTCCAGGATCTTGCGGGTCAGCGCCCGGATCAGCTGCTGCTGGTGACGCTGCCGGGCGTAGTCGCCGCCGGTGATGTAGCGCTGCCGCGCGTAGTCCAGCGCCTGCCAGCCGTTGAGGTGCTGGTTGCCCTTCTCGTAGACCTGCTGCGGCCCGGTGTACCCGCCCGGCGCGCTCTCCCGATACTTGCCGTCCGGCCGGCGGTGCAGCGAGGCGACCCGCTGGTCGACGTAGATGTCCACCCCGCCGAGGCTGTCGACCAACTTGTCGAACCCGTTGAACGTGAGCACCGCGCCGGCGTCGATGCGCAGCCCGGTGTATCCGCTGACCGTGCTGCGCAACAGCTCGTACCCCTGGGCCGTGCTTGGTTGTTTGGGTTTGCCCGGCACCCGGCTGCCGAAGCTCATCGCGTGCGTGAGCTTGGTCTTGCCGCCCTTGTAGCCAGCCTTCGGGAACGCCGGGATGTCCACCAGCAGGTCGCGGGGGAGGGAGAAGAGGTACGCCTGACCCAACCCCTTGGGTACGTGCAGCACCAGGACGGCGTCGGCGTGCGGCTCCCACCCGGGCACGCTGACCCGGGTGTCCACACCGACCAGCAGCAGGTTGAGCGGGCCGGTGATGTCCGCGCCCGGCGGTGGGCCGCTCGGGCTCGGGGTGGGCGTGCTGATCGGTGACGGGGTCGGTGAGCCGGCGACCGGGGTTCCGCCGGGCTTGCTGTCGCCGGTCAGTCGGGTGATCACCACCGCGCCGCCCGCGATCAACGCGACGGCGGCGAGGGCCACCAGGCCCAGCAGCAGCCACCGCCGGCGCGGTGCCATCGACCCGAGGATCATCTTGGATTCCTTCCACCCGTCTGGTGAACAACGCTCCGACGGGTGCCCCGGGTTGCGGCCGGAAGGCGTCGGGTCGGTAGGCCGGTGCATGATCGCGCAAAAACTGTCGCTGGCGCGAGCGCTACTCGCGAGTAATGATGCGTCCATGCGGTACGACGTGGTCGTCATCGGGTCTGGCTTCGGCGGCAGCGTCACCGCGCTCCGGCTGGCCGAGAAGGGCTACTCGGTCGCCGTGCTGGAAGCTGGCCGGCGCTTCGCCGACGACGAGTTCCCGCAGACCTCCTGGAGGGCCCGCCGGTTCCTCTGGGCACCGAAGCTGGGCTGCTACGGCATTCAGCGGCTCACCCTGCTCCGCCCGGCCGACCGGCGTTCGGGCACCGGGGTGCTGGTGCTCTCCGGCGCCGGGGTGGGCGGCGGCTCCCTGGTCTACGCGAACACCCTCTACGAACCGCTGCCGGCCTACTACGCCGACCCGCAGTGGCGGGACATCACCGACTGGCGGGACGAGCTTGCCCGCCACTACGACCAGGCGAAGCGGATGCTCGGCGTCACCACGTACCCCCTGGACACCGGCGCGGACCGCGCCATGCGGGCGGTGGCCGAGCGGATGGGGGTGGGGCACACCTTCCACGCGACCCCGGTGGGCGTGCACATCGGCCGTCCCGGCCAGCGGGTCGCCGACCCGTACTTCGGTGGTGCCGGCCCGGAGCGCACCGGCTGCCTGCACTGCGGCTCGTGCATGACCGGCTGCCGGCACGGGGCGAAGAACACGCTGGTCAAGAACTACCTCTGGCTCGCGGAACGGCTCGGGGTCACGGTCCGTCCGTTGACCACGGTGACCGCCGTCCGGCCCGCCGACGGCGGCGGGTACGAGGTGCACACCGAGCGCACCGGCGCCTGGCTGCGCAAGGGTCGGCAGGTCATCCACGCCGACCAGGTGGTCTTCGCGGCCGGGGCGCTCGGTACCCAACGGCTGCTGCACGAGATGAAGGCCGGCGACGTGCTACCCGGACTCTCGCCGCGCCTCGGCGAGCTGACCCGCACCAACTCGGAGGCGATCCTGGGCGCCTCGGTGCCGCGCCAACGAGCCCGCTCCGAGGGGTTGGACTACACCGAGGGGGTGGCCATCACCAGCTCGTTCCACCCCGACCCGCAGACCCACGTCGAGCCGGTCCGCTACGGGCGGGGCTCCAACGCGATGGGGCTGCTCCAATCCCTGCTGGTCGACGGCGGCCCGCACCGGATGCGGCGCTGGTTGGGCAGCATCGTGCGGCAGCCGGGGCTGACCGCCCGGATGCTGTCGGTGCGCGGCTGGTCGGAACGGACGGTGATCGCCCTGGTGATGCAGTCGGTGGACAACTCGCTGACCACCCGGTGGCGGCGCGGCGCGTTCGGCCGCAGGCTGGTCACCGGCCCGGGCCACGGCACGCCGAGCCCGACCTGGATCCCGGCCGGCAACACGGCGGTCCGCCTGCTCGCCGACGAGATCGGCGGCACTCCCGGCGGCTCGGTCACCGAACCGTTCGACATCCCGATAACCGCGCACATCCTGGGCGGGGCGGTGATCGGCGCCACCCCGGCCGACGGGGTGATCGACCCCTGGCACCGGGTGTACGGGCACCCGGGGCTGCACGTGGTCGACGGCGCGGCGGTCTCGGCCAACCTGGGCGTGAATCCGTCCTTGACGATCACCGCGCAGGCGGAACGAGCAATGTCCTTCTGGCCCAACAGAGGCGAAAAGGACCCCCGCCCGCCGCTCGGCGACCCGTACCGCCGCCTGGCACCCGTACCCCCGCACCACCCGGCGGTGCCCCCGAACGCCCCGGGCGCGCTGCGTCCCTGACCTCCCCTGCGCCGATCTTGCAGTTGCGGTCGTCGTTAGGCGGCGAATGTGGCTTTTGGCGGGACAGTAAGTGCAAGATCGCGAGGGGAGGGGGTTGAGCGGCGAGCCGGTGCCGGGGCTGGCCGTGACACTCGGTAGGCTTTGTGCACATGAGCCTGCCTCGCCCCGTCCTCGTGGTGGACTTCGGAGCCCAGTACGCCCAGCTCATCGCGCGCCGGGTTCGCGAGGCGAAGGTCTACTCCGAGATCGTGCCGCACTCGATGCCGATCGCCGAGATGCTGGCGAAGAACCCCGCCGCGATCATCCTCTCCGGCGGCCCGTCCAGCGTCTACGCGCCGGACGCGCCGCAGATCGACGCGGGCCTGTTCACGGCCGACGTGCCGGTCTTCGGCATCTGCTACGGCTTCCAGGCGATGGCCCAGGCGCTGGGCGGCACGGTCGCGAGGACCGGTAACCGTGAGTACGGCGGCACGCCGCTGCGCCCCCGCCTCCTCGACCCCGGCGTGCTGCTGCGCGACCTGCCGGCGGACCTGCCGGTCTGGATGAGCCACGGCGACGCCGTCACCGAGGCGCCCGAGGGCTTCACGGTGACCGCCGAGTCGGCGGGCGCGCCGGTGGCGGCATTCGAGGACCTGGCCGGACGCCGGGCCGGCGTGCAGTTCCACCCGGAGGTCGGGCACACCGCGCACGGTCAGGAGATGCTGACCCGCTTCCTCTACGACATCGCCGGCATCGAGCCGACCTGGACGCCCGAGAACATCATCGACGAGCAGGTTGCCCGGATCCGCGCCCAGGTCGGCGACAAGGAGGTCATCTGCGGCCTGTCCGGCGGGGTGGACTCCGCGGTCGCCGCCGCGCTGGTGCACAAGGCGGTCGGTGACCAGCTCACCTGCGTCTTCGTCGACCATGGCCTGCTGCGTGCCGGCGAGGCCGAGCAGGTGGAGAAGGACTACGTGGCCGCCACCGGCATCAAGCTGAAGGTGGTCGACGCGGCCGACCGGTTCCTCGGCGCGCTGGCCGGGGTGACCGACCCGGAGCAGAAGCGCAAGATCATTGGTCGGGAGTTCATCCGGGTCTTCGAGGCAGCGGCCCGCGAGGTCGCCGCACACGGCGACGTGGAGTTCCTGGTCCAGGGCACCCTCTACCCGGACGTGGTCGAGTCCGGCGGCGGCACCGGCACCGCCAACATCAAGAGCCACCACAACGTCGGCGGCCTGCCGGAGGACCTGAAGTTCGCGCTGGTCGAGCCGCTGCGCACGCTCTTCAAGGACGAGGTCCGCGCGCTCGGCCTGCAGCTCGGCCTGCCCGAGGCGATGGTCTGGCGGCACCCGTTCCCGGGCCCCGGCCTGGCCATCCGGATCATCGGCGCGGTCGACCAGCAGCGCCTCGACCTGCTCCGCGAGGCCGACCTGATCGCCCGCGAGGAGTTGACCGCCGCCGGCCTCGACCGGGGCGTGTGGCAGTTCCCGGTGGTGCTGCTCGCCGACGTGCGCAGCGTCGGCGTACAGGGAGACGGGCGCAGCTACGGTCACCCCGTGGTGCTGCGCCCGGTCTCCAGCGAGGACGCGATGACGGCTGACTGGTCACGCCTGCCCTACGAGATCGTTGCCCGGATCTCCACCCGGATCACCAACGAGGTGGCCGAGGTGAACCGCGTGGTGCTGGACGTGACCAGCAAGCCGCCGGGCACCATCGAGTGGGAGTGAGCCCGGCTCAGGCAGCCGGCGGAGTGCTGGACGGGGTCGTCGGCGGGTAGGGCGGCGTCGGGGCGTACCCCGGCTCCGGCCCGCCGGGCGCGGGCCCGGCGGTGGGCGGCGGGCCTGCCTGCGGCGCGACGCCCGCCGTGTGCGGCCAGGCCGGCGCGCCGGTGGGCTCCTCCGGCATGAGGAACCACATGATCGGGTACGCGAACAGCGCGAGCCCGCCGGTGAGCAGACCGGTGACCGCGAAGATCACCCGGATCAGGGTGGGATCGATGGCGAAGTAACGGCCGATGCCGCTGGCGACCCCCGCCACCATGCGGTCGGTGGTGGGTCGCCGGAGCTGCCGGTACGGGGCGTGGGGAGCGGTGGTGGATGTCATGTCTCCACAGTCCGCGCCGGTGCCCGGCCTGCCCTCGGTGACCGCCCGGATCCTTACCCTGACCAATCCCTGAGCGGGGTCAAACAGTCAGGAATCCGACTCTTTTCCGTTCCGGTAACCCGGCCCGGGGAGAATTTGCTTTCGTGACCACCTTGCTGGAGCCGCTCCGCAGGATCGCGGCATACGCAGTTTGTGCTGATTCAAAAGGCCGAGTCTTGCTGGTCCGCGCGTCGGAGCGCTCCGGCACCCCCGGCACGTGGTCCCTGCCCGGCGGGGCGGTCGATCACGGCGAGGACCCGAACCACACGGTGGTCCGCGAAACCGCCGCCGAAACCGGCCTCTCGGTCGCCGTCTCCGGCCTGGCCGACGTGCTCGCCGACATGCGGGCACTGCCGGAGCGCGGCATCACCATCCACACCGACCGGTTGATCTACCGGGTGGCGGTGCGCGGCGGCACGCTGGCCGACCGGGTCGGCGAGCGCCCCACCGACCTGGCCCGCTGGTACACCCTCGACGAGGCGCGCGAGCTGCCCCTGCGCTCGTTCACCGCACGTGCCCTCGGGCTGCCCGCCTCCTCGGCCGACGTGGTGCCCGACGAGGCACCCGAATTTCCCTCGTTCTACGCGGTGCCCGGCCCCGACGGGCTGCACCGCGCGCAGCGATTCGCCGCGTACGCGGTGTGCACCGACCCGGCCGGTCGCGTGCTGCTCACCCGGATCTCCGACGGCTACCCGGGCGCCGGCTGCTGGCACCTGCCCGGCGGCGGCACCGACTACGGCGAGCAGCCCGGCGCCGCGCTGATCCGGGAGCTGATCGAGGAGACCGGCCAGGCCGGTCGCCTCGTCGAGCTGCTCGGGGTGGCCAGTCACCGCGACGCCGCCTCGCTCGGCCCAGAGGGCTACCCGATCGACTGGCACGGGGTCCGCGCCTTCTACCGGGTCGTGGTCGACCAGCCCAACCCGCTGACCGTGGCCGACGTGGGCGGTTCCACCTGCGAAGCCCGCTGGTTCGCCCGCGAGGAGCTGGGCGCTCTCCCCACCCACCACCTCACCGAGGTGACCGCCGAAGCAGTCCAAGCCGCCCAACTCACCTGACCCCGCCCGCTCCGGGTCGTTCGGGGTGGCCGTGCGTGCGGGCGGTCGTGCGTGCGGGCGGTCGTGCGTGCGGGCGTGCGTGCGGGCGGTCGTGCGTTGGGATGTCGGTGTGCGGGCGGGGCAGTTGTGCGTCTTGATGGCCCGTGCGGCGCCCCGCCAAGGGGCGCAACCGGCCGTAAGCCCGGGGAAGAGCGGCGCGAGCGATGATCCACTCCGTATCACCGGCATTGCGGTAACCCACCGCAGGGATACCGCGACATCGGCGAAACGGAGTCGATCACCACTAGATACACCCCCACCTGGCGCCAACCAAGCCCAACCCGGCCCCACCGCCCCAGCTCCGCGTTGATCATGAAGTTATTGTCAGGACACGCCGAGATGGACGGCGATAACTTCATGATCGACGGGCAGTTCGACGGGGGAAGCGGAGTGGGCCGGGATGGAGCTTGTGCGGCGCGTCGGGGCTTATGGGATCTTGTGGGATTCGGGCCGGGTCCTGGTGGTCCGGGACGGGGTTGAGGGTGAGTTCCCGGGGATTTGGCGGCTGCCAGGTGGTGCGGTCGCGCACGCCGAGCACCCGGAGCGCGCCGTGGTCCGGGAGATCGCCGGGCAGACCGGGCTGACTGTGACCGTCGGTCCGCTCCGGGCAGTGCTAGCCGACGTGACCACCTGTCCGGAGGACGACGTCGCGCTGCACACCGACCGGCTGCTGTTCGAGCTCAGCGCGCGCGAAGGCGCAATGCGCGACGGCGCGTCGGGTGACGGCGCGATGCGCGAAGGCGCATCGGGTGACGGCGCGCCGGGTGACGGCGGGGGTGGCTCGGGGGGCCAGGCTCGATGGCTCACCCTGCCCGAGGCGGCGCGGTTGCCGTTGGCGCCGTTCAGCGCGGAGGCGCTCGGACTGCC
Organism: Micromonospora parathelypteridis; assembly: GCF_014201145.1. Classification (NCBI taxonomy): domain Bacteria; kingdom Bacillati; phylum Actinomycetota; class Actinomycetes; order Micromonosporales; family Micromonosporaceae; genus Micromonospora; species Micromonospora parathelypteridis. The sequence continues at coordinate 2,351,549 of NZ_JACHDP010000001.1, read as the reverse complement.
GGTCACCCCGCTGCCGCCCGGAACGCACCGGTCGCGTGAGCCGTTCGCTCCGGCGGATCCCGATCGCAGGCTGCGCTTCGGGGCGTACGGGCTGGTCACCGACCCGGCCGGGCGGATCCTGCTCACGCAGATCGCGGCTGGCTATCCCGGTGCTGGGCAGTGGCATCTACCCGGCGGTGGCACCGATCACGGCGAGCAGCCGACATCTGGGTTGCTCCGAGAGTTGGTCGAGGAGGGTGGTCAACTGGGCCGGGTGGTGGAGCTTCTCGGGGTGGACAATCTGCACAATCCCGCCGCGTTCGGCCCGGAGGGTCGACCGTTGGACTGGCATGGCGTACGGGTGATCTATCGGGTGCTGGTGGACGTACCTACTGATGCGGTGGTCACCGAATCCGCCGGAGGTTCGACGGCGCGGGCCGGCTGGTTCACCCGTGCCCAAGCTGTTGACCTGCCGTTGAGCGACATCGCTGCCTTGGCAATCGGACAGAGTGGCAGATAGCACGCGGCTCGGTGAGCCGAGATGGTGACCCTCCGGTACAGTCAAAGGCGGGAATGATGGAGGAAACGGGCGATGAGGCCCGGGATGGGAATAAGCGAGCGGTTCGAGCGGTTTAAACCAGTTACCAGTACCGCCGGCAGCTATCGCCAAGCCACGTTCCCCTATGCGATGGTGTACTCCGCAAAACGGCTGCCGGGCCACGCAGGGTCCGGCACGAGACAGCCGGACACCCGCCCCACGGCGGCCAGCCGATCCGGTGATGGAGGAAACGTGCCGAGAGCCCCATGGCGCCGGCGTCGTACTACTGACAGTCCGCGCCCCGCAGGGCGTCGCTGGGCGGGCAGGTTGCGCCGCAGCAGCACGTTCGCCCGCCAGGTGCTGTTGGTCCGGGTCGGTCGTCGTGACGGTGACCTGCACGCGACCGACGTGGCCCCGCCCGAGCGTCGGTACGCCGACCGGCAGCGCCGTCGCTACGGTCTGGACCGGCTCAGCCGACCGACACTGGGCGTCGGCCGGGCAGAGATCGAGGCGGTCATGCCGATCAGCCCGGCGATGCCGCCGATGGCGCATGCCGACGAGGCTTCGGCGCGATCGATTCCGCTGCTCCCCGGCGAGCGCACCCTCGCCCGCCGGATGAAGTTCGGCCTGGTCAACGCCTGCACGATCGCCAGCCTGATGCTCGGCATGCTGGCCATCTTCCTGGCCATGCAGGGCGAGGTGCGGATCGCCGCGCTCTGCCTGATCGCCTGCGTCGGCTTCGACGGTCTGGACGGCGCACTGGCCCGCCGGCTCGGCGTGGCCAGCCCGTTCGGCGCGCAGATGGATTCGCTGGCCGACATGTGCTCGTTCGGCCTCGCCGCGCCGGTCGTGGTCTACGCCTCGCTCGCTGGCTCCGTGTCCACGGCCGCCGCGGCGGTGGCGTGCGCCCTGGTCGCGGCGTGTGCCGCGATTCGACTGGCCCGCTTCAACGTCTCGCCGAAGGACGGCCGCTTCTTCTGCGGTGTGCCCACCACCATGGCGGCTGCGGTGCTCGCCGTGACCGTGGCGATCGGCCTGCCCGTGCCCGGCGCCGTGCTGGTCGCCGGGGTCGCGCTGCTCGCCTTCGCGATGGTCTCGAGCTTCCCGTACGCCAAGCTCGCCCGTCTGGTGAAGCTGCCGCCGTGGCTCTGGTTGGCCCCGGTGGTCGGCGCGCTGGTCGACATCCGGCTCACGTTCGCCCTGATCGTGGTGGGCTACCTGGTCAGTGGGCCGGTGCTCTGGCTGCGGCAGCGTCGTACCGCCTGATTTTCAGCAGTTGAGAACGGGGCGCCGCGGACAGCGGCGCCCCGTTCCGCGTTGGTGGGTCAGCGCCAGCGGGCGATGACCGTGGACCCGCCGACCACCTTGTCGCCCGGCCCGACCAGCGGGTCCGCGGCCTCGGCCGGGAGGTAGACGTCGGTCCGTGAGCCGAACCGGATCAACCCGAAGCGCTCGCCCTTGGCCAGCAGCGCGCCGATCGGCGCGCGCTGGACGATCCGGCGGGCGATCAGCCCGGTACGCTGCGCGACCACCACGGTGCCACGAGCGGTGTCCAGGACGGTGTACGCCGCCACGTTGTGCTCGGCGTCCGGCTTCATGGCGTTGACGAAGCCGCCATCGGCGACGAAGTAGTCCACCACCTTGCCGGCGACCGGGGCACGGTTGACGTGCACGTCCAGCACCGAGAGGAAGACCGCGACCCGCAGCCACTCGCCGTCGCCGAAACGCTCGTCGTGCAGTCGCTGCACCGACAGGACCTTCCCGTCCGCGCTGGCGACGACGGCGGTCGGGTCTTCCGGCACGTCCCGCTCCGGATCGCGGAAGAACGCGGCGACCGGTCCGGCGGCCAGCGCTGGCAGTAGCCAGAGCTTGGACGAGGGACGCGCCACCCGGGTCAGTGCCGCGAGGCCCAGCGCGATGCCGGCGGCGGCCACGCCGTTGGAGTCGATGTGCATGCCGCGGGTCAGCGGCACGCTCGACGGCCGGTGCGGGGGGGTCAACCTGTCGGCCGAGGCGGGGCTGGCCGGGGTGAAGCGCAGTCGGTAGACCCGTACCGGCGGGTTGTTGCGGAGCACCAGGTCGGCGCCGACGCCGTAGAGGGCGTCCTGCCGAGCCAGCTCGGCGGCGGCGCCGGTGGTCCGGCCGGGCGTGGCGATGGTCGCCACGCTCAGCACCGCACCGTCGGACAGGTATTTCGCCAGACCCTCGATGCCGCTGCGGGTCTCCTCGGCGGTGCCGCTGAACACCTCGCCGGCGATGACGACCCCGGCGGCCTCGGCCTCGGCCAGTGAGTCGACGACGCCCACCCGGTCGGCGACCCAGCGGCCCTGGGCGGTGACGTGCTCGCGGAGCGCGGCAGCGCCGAACGGCTCGGCGGGCACCACGGTGAGCCGGTCACCGGGGAGCAGCGCCTCGATCGCCGCGGCCAGCACCGCGGACTCCGGACCCACCCCGACCAGCAGGGCGGCCTTGGGGTCGTTGATCCGGGCCAGCTCGGAGATGAGGGTACGGGCGGCTCGCTCGCCGATGCGGACCGGACCGGACCGACCGGTGGTACGCACGGCGGGGGACTGGGTCATGTCGGGCGGGCTCCTGACGGGGGTAGAGACGGGAATCGCGGCGGGACCGCCATGGCGGGACGGGCCGGCCGGCGGAGGCGAGATCTCCACCGGCCAGCATATGCGCCCGTACGCGCCATCCGCACCGCCGTGGCGGTCGAGTAGGCCGACGCCCGGCGGGTGACCGACGTCAGGCCTCCCCGCGTCGACCCTCCCGCTCGTTGCCCGGTTCGTCGTCGACCGCGTCGACCGGACGGTCGGGCCGGGTCGGCTCATTCCCCTCCACCGGGGTTGCTCGGTCGAGGATTCCGACCGTCGGCTCGTCGGTCTCGTTGTCGGGCTGGGCGGGGACCGGGTTGGTCTGCGGCTCCGACGGTGGGTGAGCCAACCAGGCCGGGTGGATCACGTCGGTGGTCGGTGCCTCCGGCGCTCGTACCTCGGTGGTCGACGTCTCCGGTGTCGATCCCGGCAGGGGAGCGTCCCAGGTGGACTGTTGGGCTTCCCAGGCCGGCAGCGCAGCGCCGGAGGTCAACGCGGCGGCACCGGAGACCGGCGCGGACGCACCGGAGACCGGTGTGACGGCCTCGGTGGCACCGGCCTCGGCGGTCTGCTCGGGCCGGCCCGACCGACCGGAGCGCAGCGCGCCGACCAGTCCGAAGACGCCGATCAGGATCAGTGCGCTGGCCAGGAACCAGCCGACCGCGGGTAGCGCGAGCCCGAGTATCTGGCCGAGCAGCCACCAGGCGGACAGCGCCAGGAACACGAGCCCGAAGGCGAACGACACCAGATCCGTGCGGTGAGCCTTCACCGGGTCACCTCCAGGTTGCCAGCATTGACGTGGATGTAGAGGCGTAGCTGCCCGCCGCCGGCACCGTCGACGCCGAGGTCGGTGCTCTCCTGCAGGCGGCCGTCCAGCCCACCGGAACGGTTGCCGAAGATGATGGCGTCACCAGCGTTGACGTCGGCCACCGTGGTGACGTCCACGTTCGGCGGGACGACCACGGTCGCCTTACCGAAGTTGATCGCAACCGTCACCTGGCTGTCCCGCTTCGCGAAGTCGATCCCCCGCAGGTCGAGCACGGCGTCACCGAAGCTGTTCTCGTACCGGTCGGCGAGGTCGCGGTAGTCCGTCGGTGCCCAGGTCACCGCGCCGTCGACCCCCCGGATCCGGTCGTAGGACTCGGCGACCGTCGCCGTGCCCAGCGCCGCCGCGGTCACCAGGCCGAGCGCGATGAGCCAGCGGGCCCGCCCGAACCAGGTGCCGACCAGCAGCCCCAGCCCGATCGTGGCCAACGCGGCCGCGAAGTACGCCGAGGCGCTGATGGAGAAGACGTCCAGCAGGTCGAGCAGGGCGACCACACCGAGGACCAGGAAGATCAGCGAGAAGGTCACCGCGCCGAGCGGCGAACGCTCCCGGGGGCGCTTCGGCGGCTTCGGTGGCTTCGGCGGCGGGGACGCGGCCGGGGCTGGCGAAGCGTACGGGCCGTGCGGCGCGAACGGGGGACGGTATCCGGACGGCGGGGCGGCGGTCGGATAGCCGGACGGGGCAGCGGGTGGACCGGTCACCGGCGCCGACGGCCAGCCGGCGCTGGGCGTGTCGGTGCTCGGCCAGCCCGTGGTGGGTGCCGGCCAGCCGGCCCCGACAGTCGTCGGGCCAGCCGGTTGCCCGGATACCGAGCCCATTGCGGACACTGGCTGCGCCGTGGCGGGCGGTTGCGGCACGGCGGCCGGCTGCACGTCGTACGCCGGGGTGGTGACGGTGGGCGCCGCCCCCGTCGTCGCGGTGGCGTACGCCGGATCTCCGCCGACCGTCGGCAGCGGGGCGGTCGATGGGACCGTGCCGTACGACGGTGCGGGCCAGGCCACCGGCGGTACCGGTCCGGGCGGGGTGCCGGACGGGGCGGACGGTGCCGGTCCACCCGGGGGGCCTGCCGGTGGGTTGTTCCGGCTGTCCCGGTTGAGCAGCAGCGCGCCGGCGACCAGGATGGCCGCGCCGAGCAGCACCGCGCGGAAGGCGTCGGTGACGATGTAGCCGAAGCTGGCCGCGACCAGGATGCCCAGCACGATCACCGTCACCGGCGACATGCTGGAGCGACCGCGGCCGAGCATGGACTCGATCGGGGACGCGGTGTCGCCCTCATTCGGAATGATCAACCAGGCGGCGACGTACACCAGGATGCCGATCCCCCCGAAGAACCCGAGCACCGCGAGCAGCACCCGCCAGAGGACCGGATCGGTGTTGGTGGCTCGTCCGATCGCGGCGCAGACCCCGGCCAGATACCGCCCCTCACGCGGTCGGACCAGCCCGTACCGCGAGGTGAAACCAGCGCCGCCCAGCGGCGGTGGCGGCACGGACGGACCGGGACCACCCTGTCCGGGTGGCGTGCCTCCGGCCCCGCCGGCGCCGTAGCCGGTGCCGGCCGCGAAGCCCTGGCCCGGATGGCCGGCGACGGGCGGCCCGTAGCCGGCGGCGGGTGCGCTGTCGGCGGTTGGGCCGGAGCCGGTGGGCGGACCAAACGTGCTGGGCTCGGTCCATTGGGCGGGCGTCGCGGCAGGCGGGGGCGGTGTCGAACCGCCCGGCTGTGCCGACCCCGGGCGGGGTGGCGGGGCAGCTTCCTCGGTCATGCTTCGATCCTGCTGCCAGGTGAACCCGAGCGACCTCAGGACCCGACCCTGACCCCACCCTGAGATACGGCGGCCGGAATGTCGGGGGCGTCCCCGTGGTCGTGGACGCCGCAGCGTGTGACGATCGAATCACCGACCTCGACCACCCGCCACCATGACCAGGGAGCCTCCGATCAGCACCGTGACTCCGCCCCCGCGCCTGTATCGCGCACCCGAGCACCGGATGGCCGCCGGCGTCGCTGCCGGTATCGCCGACCATCTCGGCATTTCGGTGCTGCGGGTGCGCGTCGCGTTCATGGTGCTGCTCGGCCTGAGCGGGCTCGGCCTGCTGCTCTACGCGGCCTTCTGGGCGGTGGTGCCGTTGCGGCCCGGTGACACCGCGGTGCCGCCCCGACGCGACGTCGCCCAACTCCTGCCGTTCGTCGGGATCGGGCTCGGTGTCCTGTTGATCCAGGTGATGGTCTTCGACTCGGTGGGTGCGGCCGGCACCGCCGGTTGGTTGGTGGCCATCATCGCGGTCGGCGCCGGGGTCATCTGGCACCAGTCCGCGCCGGAGCGCCGGCGGCAGTGGGGCGAGGCGATGCCGGTGCCCTGGCTCGGCGCGGTCGTCGAGGAGAGTGACCGGCGCGCGTTCGTGCTCCGCTTCATCGGCGGAGGAGTGTTGGTCGCGGTCGGCATCATCGGCGTCGCGGCCGTCTACTCGCCCGCGCAGAACTTCGACGCGGTGATCAACGGCGTGATCTTCGCGCTGGTCGGGCTGGCGGGGGTTGGCGTGGTCGCCGCGCCAGTGCTCTGGAGGACGTACAGCCAGCTCCGCTCGGAGCGCGAGGGGCGCATCCGCGAGCAGGAGCGGGCCGAGTTGGCCGCGATGGTGCACGACCAGGTGCTGCACACGTTGGCACTGATCCAGCGCAACGCCGGCGACGTCAAGATGGTGCAGCGGCTGGCCCGAGGGCAGGAACGGTCCCTGCGCAACTGGCTCTACAAGCCCACGGCGTCGCCGAGCGAACGTTTCGCCGCCGCCTTGGAACAGGCCGCCGCCGAGGTCGAGGACACCTACGCCATCACGGTGGAGGCCGTGGTCGTGGGGGACCGGGAGACCGACGAGAAGGTGGGGGCGCTGGTCGCGGCCGCGCGGGAGGCGCTGGTGAACGCGGCCCGCCACGCTGGCGTGCTGACCGTGTCGCTCTACGCCGAGGTGGAGCCCGATCAGGTCAGCGTCTTCGTCCGGGACCGGGGGAAGGGCTTCGATCCGGATACCGTGGAGGACCACCGGCACGGCGTACGCGGCTCGATCATCGGGCGGATGAAGCGGCACGGCGGACGGGCCGAAATCCGGTCCGGCCCGGGGGAGGGGACCGAGGTCCGGTTGATCCTGCCGATCTCCCGGGACTCGTCCGCAGCGGAGAGGAACAGATGACCATGGCCGAGCAGTCGACCGAGCACCTCGACCCGGCGGATGCCCGCCCCGAGCGGCTGCGGGTGTTCCTGGTGGACGATCACGCCATGTTCCGGGCCGGGGTGCGCGCGGAGCTGGGCGCCCACGTCGAGGTGGTGGGCGAGGCGAGCACGGTGGCCGAGGCGGTCACCCGGATCGCCGCTGTCGGACCGGACGTGGTGCTGCTCGACGTGCACATGCCCGACGGCGGCGGACGCGCGGTGCTGGAGGCGATGCGGCGTACCCACCCGCAGGTCAAGTTCCTGGCGCTGAGCGTCTCCGACGCGGCGGAGGACGTCATCGGGTTGATCCGTGCCGGTGCTCGGGGTTACGTCACCAAGACCATCTCCCCGGACGAGCTTGCCGCGGCGATCCGCCGGGTGGCGGACGGGGACGCGGTGTTCAGCCCCCGGCTGGCCGGGTTCGTGTTGGACGCCTTCGCAGCCCGACCGGACGCTCCGGTGGCCGACCCCGAGCTGGACCAGCTCACCAACCGTGAGCGGGAGGTGCTGCGGCTGCTGGCCCGGGGGTACGCGTACAAGGAGATCGCCAAGGAGCTGTTCATCTCCATCAAGACGGTGGAGACGCACGTGTCGAACGTGCTGCGCAAGCTTCAGATGTCCAACCGTTACGAGCTTTCCCGCTGGGCGGCGGATCGCCGGCTCGTCTGACGTGGCGTTGCGCCGGCCGAGGGATCAGATAGGTGATCTCCGCGCACTCGGCCACCCGGCCGGTGATCGTGCCCGTAGAGCCGTAGTCGACCTCGTCCGGATGGGTGAAAACGCGAGCGGTGACGGACGTCCTATCGGGCAGGCGAGGGCCCTGGGCGGCGCACCGTGCTTGAGTCCGGGCGCAGCCTGGCTGCTCGGGTGATCCCGGGTATTTCCTGGTCAGAGCTGCCCGCACCGACCGTTTTATGATCATTTTTCAAGTATCGGCAACGTGGCGGGCAACTAACGGCTTGATAACGGCACCTTCACGGAAGCGGCCAGTGGGTGTCACAGTGGCAGCACCTCACCATCGGTGTGTGGCACTCCGCACGGCCCATGACCACGTCCTCGTCGATTACGACGGTTCGTGGCCGTGCCCTCTGCGTCGTGTCGCGCCTCGTTGGCGGGGGAGCCCGGCGGATCGGAACATCAGGGGTGTCCCCAACTTCCCTGTGGTCCCGGCGACCCGCGCCCCGGGGTGGTCGGGCGGTGTCACCCCCAAACGTGCGTGAAACCCACGACGGAACCTGGTTAGAAAGAGGAGGCCCCTCGGAATGAGAGTCTCGAAGCGGGCGACGAGCGCTATCGCGCTCAGCGCGGCTGCCGCGCTTGTCGCGAGCGGTTGCTCGAGCGGTGGCGACGGCGATGCTGCCGCCGGCGCGGACGGCGCGATCGTTGTCCACGGTGTCCAGCCGGAGAACCCGCTGGTTCCGTCGAACACCACGGAGACCGGCGGTGGCAAGGTCATCGACTGGCTGTGGACCGGCCTGGTCGAGTACCCGAACGACGGTGGGGCCCCGCGCAACGCGCTGGCGGAGTCCATCAACACCACGGACTCCAAGGTCTTCACGATCAAGATCAAGAAGGGTACCAAGTTCCACGACGGTACCGAGGTGAAGGCGAAGAACTTCGTCGACGCCTGGAACTGGGCTGCCTACTCGCCGAACGGCGCGCAGAACGGCACCTTCTTCGCCGACATCGCGGGCTTCGACCAGACCTACACGTCTGACCCGGATGGCCCGGACGGTCCGCAGAAGGCCCCGGCCCCGACCGCTGAGAAGCTGTCCGGCCTGAAGGTCGTCGACGACCAGACCTTCGAGGTCACCCTGGCGGCGCCGACCGCGGTCTTCCCGACCAAGCTCGGCTACAGCGCCTTCATGCCGCTGCCGGACGCCTTCTTCACCATGAAGCCCGAGGAGTTCGGCAAGAAGCCGATCGGCAACGGCCCGGTGAAGTTCGTGTCGTGGAGCGACAACGTCCTCATCAAGCTGACGCGCTTCGACGACTACAACCTGCGCGACAAGATGAAGATCAAGGACGTTGACGTCAAGCTGTACCAGGACGAGACGGCCGCCTACGCCGACCTGCTGGCGAACAACCTCGACTTCATGGAGGTTGTCCCCACCTCGGCGCTCGCCGGTGACAAGTGGAAGACCGACCTCGGTGAGCGGGGCCTGTCGACCGTCACGCCGTCGACCGCGCTGATCGCGTTCCCGTTCTACGACAAGCGCTTCCAGAACGCGAAGCTGCGTCGCGCCGTCTCGCTGGCGATCAACCGGCAGGAGATCTCGGACAAGATCTTCTTCGGCACCCGCAAGCCGGCCGACAGTTGGGCGAACCCGCTGACCCCGGGCGCCAAGCCGGGTAACTGCACCGCCTGCAAGTTCGACCCGGCCACGGCCAAGACGCTGCTGGCCGAGGCCGGCGGCTTCACCGGTGAGATGGTCTTCTACTACAACGCTGACTCCAGCCACGGTGACTGGATGGACGCCGTTGCGCAGCAGATCAAGACCAACCTCGGCATCAACGCTCGGGCCGAGGGTGTGCCGACGTTCGCGGTCTTCCGCCAGAACGTCAACGCCCACAAGATGACCGGCCCGTACCGCGCTGCCTGGCAGCAGGACTACCCGGACGTCGAGAACTGGATCAACCCGCTCTACGTCACGGGTGGCTCCTCGAACGACGGTCTGTACAGCAACAAGGAGGTCGACGCCCTGGCCAAGGAGGCCAGCGCCGCGCCGAGCCTGGAGGCCTCGCACGAGGCGTTCGCCAAGGCCGTCGAGAAGGTCGACCAGGACGTCCCGAGCATCCCGATCTACTTCTACGGTCAGCAGTCTGGCCACTCGGAGAAGATCAAGAAGCTCGAGCTGAACAACGTCGGCGAGATCGACATCACCTCGGTCGAGCTCTGATCCGAACGGTCTGACCCCGGGTCGGGCTCGCCATATCCGGTGAGCCCGACCCGGGGCCGTTCCGCGAGAGGGTGTTACAACACTCCACTCGCACGTTGTCACCACCGTGTCGGCCTTCCGACGCGCCCCCTGTCTGGAGGACCACCCCATGGGCCGTTATCTGTTGAGACGGCTGCTGCAACTCGTGCCGGTCTTCATCGGTACGACGTTCCTGATCTACTGGCTCGTCTGGGCTGTTCCCGGCGATCCGTTCGCAGGAAAGTGCGGCGAGCGTCGCTGCCCGGACCAGTACATCGCCTTCATGACCGAGAAGTACCACCTGGACCAGAACGTCTTCGTGCAGTACGCCAACTACATGAAGAACCTGCTCCAGGGTGACTTCGGTCAGACCTTCTCGCAGCAAGAGATCAGCGACATCATCGCGACCGCGTACCCGAACACGCTGAAGCTGGCCCTGGTGGCGCTCGCCATCGAGGCCGTGATCGGCCTCGGCGCCGGCGTGCTGACCGGTCTGCGGCGCAACGGCTTCCTGGACAACCTGGTCCTGGTCTCCACCCTCTTCCTGATCGCGCTGCCGGTCTTCGTGGTCGGCTTCGTGCTCCAGTGGCTGCTGGGCGTGCAGTGGCACATCGTCAAGCCGACCGTCTCCTCCGAGATGCGGTGGTCCGAGCTGATCGTGCCGGGCTTCGTGCTCGGCAGCGCGTCAGTGGCGTACATAGCCCGGGTGGCACGTACGAGCATCGCGGAGAACCGTCGCGCGGACTACGTACGGACTGCCATCGCCAAGGGCCTGCCGATGCGCCGGGTGGTAGGCGTTCACCTGCTGCGCAACTCGCTCATCCCCGTGGTGACCCTGCTCGGCACCGACCTCGGCGCACTGATGGGCGGCGCGATCGTCACCGAGGGGATCTTCGGCATCAACGGTATCGGCCGCTCGGTGTATCGCGCGATCGTGACCAAGGAAAGCGCCACCGTGGTGGGCATCGTGGTCGTCCTAGTGCTGGTCTATCTCGTGATGAACCTGCTGGTTGACCTGCTTTACGCCGCCTTGGACCCGAGGATTCGTTATGAGTGACCCAAGTACCGCATCGATCGTCAGCACCCCTGGCGCACAGCCGACCGAATCCGCCGCCCCCGCCACCGCGGGCCAGCCGCAGAGCAACGACAAGCCGCGTGGCCTGCTCGGTGACGCTTGGCGGGACCTGCGGCGCAAGCCGCTGTTCTGGATCTCGGTCACGCTGATCGTGATCTTCCTCCTGATGGCGGCCTTCCCGGCGCTGTTCGCGCCCGGCGACGCCGTCAATGGATCGCTGACGAACAGCCTCAAGAAGCCGTCCGCCGATGGTTGGTTCGGCTACGACGTGCAGGGCCGCGATGTCTACGCCCGGACCATCTACGGTGCGCGGGCGTCCATCATCGTCGCCGTGCTCTCCGTGATCGGCACCCTGCTCGTCGGCGGAGCGATGGGCATCATCGCCGGCTACCGCGGCGGCTGGGTCGACGGTCTGCTGAGCCGGATCGCCGACGTCTTCTTCGGTCTGCCCTTCGTGCTCGGCGCGATCGTCATCCTGACCACGTTCAACGGTTCGGGCTCCGGCAACAGCAAGGCCCAGATCATGGGCCTGGTGATCGTCTCGCTGATCGTGCTGAGCTGGCCGGTCGTCATGCGGTTGATGCGTTCCTCGGTGCTCGCCACCAAGGAGGCCGACTACATCGTCGCGGCCCGCGCCCTGGGCGCCGGCACCGGCCGGATCATCCTGAAGCACCTGCTGCCGAACTGCCTGGCCCCGCTGCTGGTCTACGGCACGATCATGGTCGGCTCGTTCATCGGCGCCGAGGCCACCCTGTCGTTCCTGGGCGTCGGCCTGAAGTCGCCGGTGGTGTCTTGGGGCATCATGATCAGCGGCGGTAAGGACTTCATCCGGGTCGCGCCAGGGCTGGTCTTCTTCCCCGCCGCGTTCCTCGTCACCGCAGTGCTGAGCTTCGTGATGCTCGGTGAGGCGGTCCGCGAGGCCCTCGATCCGAAACTCCGCTAGGGGATATCCAGTGTCCGACATTCTCGTGTCTGAGCAGTCCGCGCCGGGATCCGGCGGGTCCGGACGTCCCTCCGGTCGGCTGCTCGAGGTCGACGACCTGCGGGTGGAGTTCCGCACCCGGGACGGCGTCGCAAAGGTCATCAACGGGGTCACGTATCACGTCGACGCGGGGGAGACCCTCGCCGTGCTCGGCGAGTCCGGCTCCGGTAAGAGCGTCACGGCGCAGACCATCATGGGCATCCTCGACACGCCACCCGGCTTCGTCACCGGTGGGCAGGTCCGCTTCCACGGCAAGGACATGCTCGGCATGTCCAGCGAGGAGCGCCGCCGCATTCGCGGTGAGGGCATCGCGATGATCTTCCAGGACGCGCTCTCCGCGCTGAACCCGGTCTTCACCGTCGGGTTCCAGATCGCCGAGCAGTTCCGGGTCCGGCGGGGCATGGGTCGCGCGGAGGCCAAGAAGCGCGCGATCGACATGCTCGACCAGGTCAAGATCCCGAACGCCAAGGGCCGGTTCAACAACTACCCGCACCAGTTCTCCGGCGGTATGCGGCAGCGCGCGATGATCGCGATGTCGCTGGCGCTCGACCCGGAGGTGCTGATCGCGGACGAGCCGACCACCGCGCTCGACGTGACCGTGCAGGCCCAGATCATGGACCTGCTGGCCGAGCTTCAGCGTGAGCGGCAGATGGGCATGATCCTGATCACCCACGACCTCGGTGTGGTCGCCGACGTCGCGGACCGGATCGCGGTCATGTACGCGGGCCGGATCGTCGAGGAAGCCGACGTCTACGACCTGTACGCCAAGCCGGCGCACCCGTACACGATGGGCTTGATCGACTCGATCCCGCGCATGGACGAGAAGGGGCAGCAGCTCCGGACGATCAAGGGCCTCCCGCCGAACCTGATGAACATCCCACCGGGCTGCCCGTTCAACCCGCGCTGCCCCATGGCTCAGCCGGTGTGCCGGGAGAAGGTCCCGCCACTGCTGCAGGTGGGCAACGGCCGGGCCAGCGCCTGCCACTTCGCCGAGGAGCTGGTGAACCGTGTCTGAGAACATCCTCGAGGTCCGTGACCTGGTCAAGCACTACCCCGTCACGCAGGGTGTGGTGTTCAAGAAGACCGTCGGTCAGGTCAAGGCGGTCGACGGGGTCTCGTTCGGCCTGCGCGCCGGCGAGACGCTCGGCGTGGTCGGTGAGTCCGGCTGCGGCAAGTCGACCCTCGCCCGGGTGCTGATGAACCTGGAGAAGCCGACCGCCGGCAGCGTGGTCTACAAGGGCCAGGACACCTCGAAGCTGTCCGGCGGGGCGCTGCGGCGCCTCCGCCGGCAGATCCAGCTGGTCATGCAGGACCCGTACACCTCGCTGAACCCGCGGATGACCGTCGGTGACCTGCTGGGTGAGCCGTTCGAGATTCACCCGGAGGTGGCGCCGAAGGGCAGCCGTCGGGCCAAGGTCAGGGAGCTGCTCGACCTGGTCGGGCTCAACCCGGAGCACATCAACCGGTACCCGCACCAGTTCTCCGGCGGTCAGCGTCAGCGCATCGGCATCGCCCGTGCGCTCGCGCTGCGGCCCGAGATCATCGTCTGCGACGAGCCGGTGTCGGCGCTGGACGTCTCCATCCAGGCCCAGGTGATGAACCTGCTGGAGCAGTTGCAGGGCGAGTTCGGGCTCTCGTACGTCTTCATCGCGCACGACCTGTCGGTGGTTCGCCACCTGTCGGACCGGGTCGCGGTGATGTACCTCGGCAAGGTCGTCGAGATCGGCACCGAGGACGAGATCTACGAGCGGCCGACCCACCCGTACACCCAGGCTCTGCTCTCCGCGGTGCCGGTGCCGGACCCGACGCAGCGGCACAACAAGACGATCATCCGGCTCACGGGTGACGTGCCGTCGCCGATCAGCCCGCCCTCGGGCTGCCGGTTCCGGACCCGCTGCTGGAAGGCGCAGGACGTCTGCGCCGAGCAGGTCCCGTTGCTGGAGATCCGGCAGGACTCGGACCACCCGAGCGCCTGCCACTTCGCGGAGCGGCGCGAGATCGTCGCCACTCACGAGGCGTAGGTCAACCGAAACCGCCTGCCGCCGTCACCACGACGACGGCAGGCGGTTTCGTCTGTCCACGACCTGGAGCGGGCCGCTCCCGTGCCGAATGGCCGGAGGGCACTCTCGGCCGCCCCGGAGGCCAGCGGCCCGCCGACGGGGCGTACAGCGGACCGTGCGGCTGGTCCACGTGGCTTCAGCGGCCGTGCGGCGCACTGCGAGCGGTGCGCCTCACAGCGGGCCGCGGCCGGCGCGGAGCAGCAGCAGGGCCAACTGGGTGCCGTCGGCGCCGAGCGCGACCCGGAACCGCTCCAGGATCTCCCGTTCCCGGGAGAGCACGAGACGTGTCCCGCCGGACGCCATCCGGGTCGCCCCGACCTCGTGGGACAACGCGGCCCGCTCCTGCCAGAGCGCGATCAGCGCGTGGTCGATCTCGTTGATCCGTCCCCTGATCTCCAGGATCCGCGCGGACGCGGTCGGCTCCGCGGTGCCGGTCTGTGGCTCGGCCGGCCCAGCGGTTTCGACCGTCGGCGACGTGGACACCGCTGGCTCCCTCCCGTTCGCCGCGGGCTGTTCAGCCTTCGGTCGGATCGGGCCGCCGCTCTGCTCCATCACGTCTGTCATCATCGGGTACCTCTCGCACTGTGGTGCCCGGTGCCCGAAACCCGGGACAGAAAAAGCCCCGGACTCCAGGAGCCCGGGGCTTTAGCAGGTCTGAATCGATCAGGCGCGACCTACGGCAGCCGGACTCCCGGTGCCATAGTAAAAGTAGTAACGCGCAGCGATCACGCCGTCGAGTATGCCCACGTCGGCAGTGGGTGCGCAAGGCCTTGCCCGCACCTCGGCGCAGCGGGAGGGGAAGTGTCTGGCCGGCGGCATAGACTTGTCGGGCGATGCATCCTCTCTTCGACATTCCCGCGTCCCCGCCTGCGCCGGAGTCCGCGCCGGCCCGCCCGCACCGACCTGGGCCGGCCGCTGCGCGTCTCGATCCGCAGCAGTTGCTCGCTGGGCTGAACGGGCCACAGCGCGACGCCGTCAGCCACGCCGGCTCGCCGTTGTTGATCGTGGCGGGCGCCGGGTCCGGCAAGACCCGGGTGCTCACACACCGGATCGCCTACCTGCTCGCCGCACGGGACGTCCATCCGGGCGAGATCATCGCGATCACCTTCACCAACAAGGCCGCCGGCGAGATGAAAGAGCGTGTCGCCGCGCTGGTGGGTCCCCGGGCCCGCCTGATGTGGGTGTCGACGTTCCACTCCGCGTGCGTCCGGATTCTGCGCGCCGAGCACGAGCACGCCGGCCTCAAGTCGACGTTCTCGATCTACGACGCGGACGACTCCCGTCGGCTGATGCAGTTGGTCACCCGCGAGCTCGATCTCGACCCGAAGCGGTACCCGGCGCGCGGTCTGGCCGCCCAGGTCTCCAATCTCAAGAACGAGCTGGTCGACCCCGAGCAGTTCGCGGCGCGGGCCACCGGGCCCAACGAGCGGGCGTTGGCTGAGGCGTACACGCTCTACCAGCGCCGGCTGCGTGAGGCGCACGCACTGGACTTCGACGACCTGATCATGACCACGGTGCACCTGCTCCAGTCCCACCCGCACGTCGCGGAGAGCTACCGTCGGCGGTTCCGGCACGTGCTAGTGGACGAATACCAGGACACCAACCACGCGCAGTACACGCTGATCAAGGAGCTGGTCTCCGGCACCGACGGGCTGGACCCCGCCGAGCTGTGCGTGGTCGGCGACGCGGACCAGTCGATCTACGCGTTCCGGGGCGCGACGATCCGCAACATCCTGGAATTCGAACGCGACTTCACCGACGCGCGGACGATTCTGCTGGAGCAGAACTACCGCTCCACGCAGACCATCCTCAACGCGGCCAACGCGGTGATCGACCGGAACACCTCCCGCAAGCCCAAGCGGCTGTGGAGCGAGGCCGGCGCCGGCGAGCGGATCGTCGGGTACGTGGCCGACACCGAGCACGCCGAGGCCGACTGGGTGGCCCGGGAGATCGACCGGCTGGTCGACGCCGACGAGACCCGTCCCGGCGACGTCGCGGTCTTCTATCGCACCAACGCCCAGTCGCGCGTCTTCGAAGAGGTGTTCATCCGCGTCGGCCTGCCGTACAAGGTGGTCGGCGGGGTGCGCTTCTACGAGCGCAAGGAGGTTCGCGACGCTCTGGCGTACCTGCGTTCGGTGGTCAACGACGACGACACGGTGAGCCTGCGGCGGGTCCTCAACACCCCCCGCCGCGGGATCGGCGATCGCGCCGAGGCGTGTGTCGAGGCGCTCTCCAGCCGGGACCGGATCTCGTTCGGCGCGGCGCTGCGCCGGGCCCGGGAGGCACCGGGCATCTCCAGCCGGGCGGCCAACGGCATCGCCGACTTCGTGGCGCTGCTCGACGGTGCCCGGGAGCTGTCCGAGACCGGCACCCCGGAGGAGGTGCTGGAGGCGCTGCTGACCCGCTCGGGCTACCTCACCGAGCTGGAGGAGAGCCTGGATCCGCAGGACGCGGGCCGGGTGGACAACCTCCAGGAGCTGGTCAGCGTGGCCCGGGAGTACACCGAGCGGATCGAGGCGCTGGGCGAGGAGGGGGAGCGGGCCACCCTGGCCGGCTTCCTGGAGCAGGTGGCGCTGGTCGCCGACGCGGACCAGATCCCCTCCGACGATCCCGACCATCAGGGTGTGGTCACCCTGATGACGTTGCACACCGCCAAGGGCCTGGAATTCCCGGTGGTCTTCCTGACCGGCCTGGAGGACGGCGTCTTCCCGCACCTGCGCTCGCTGGGCGACACCCGCGAGTTGGAGGAGGAGCGTCGACTGGCGTACGTCGGCATCACCCGTGCCCGACAGCGGCTCTACCTCTCCCGGGCGGTGACCCGCTCGGCCTGGGGGCAGCCGTCCTACAACCCGCCGTCGCGGTTCCTGGAGGAGTTGCCGTCGGAGCTGGTGCACTGGGAGCGCACCGAGGGGTCGTACACCTCGTGGGCTGGCGGGGGCGGCGGCGTCGGCGGTCGTGCGGACCGCGCGCCCGGCGGGCGGGGCACCTTCACCGGAGGCACGCCGAAGGCGGCCCAGCTTGCCCAGCGGCTCGGCGTGGACGCCAGCCGGCTGACCACGGCCAGCGAGCTGCCGCAGGGGCCGAAGGTGTCTGCCGGCGACCGGGTCAATCACCAGCGGTACGGGCTGGGGCGGGTGCTCGCCGTCGAGGGGCACGGCCCGGGTGCCCGTGCGCAGATCGACTTCGGCGACCAGACCATGTGGCTGGTGCTGCGGCACGCCCCGGTCGACAAGCTCTGACCCGACGGGCTGGGTCGGCGCGCGCCGGATCACCGCCCGCAAGATCGCACTGAATCAAGGAAAGAGTGGCCTCCGGTACCACTGAGGCCACTCTTTCCTTGATGTAGCGCGCGGACCACGCGGCACTCTGCCTCAGCAGCCCAGATTCACGCCGTGCGCCCGCATGAACGGGGCGGGGTCGATCTGGTTCCACATGCCCTGGTGCACCTCGAAGTGCAGGTGTGGGCCGGTGGCGTCGCCGGTGGCGCCCTCGTAGCCGATGACCTGGCCGGCTTTGACCGCCTGGCCGACCGTGACCGCGATGCGGCTCTGGTGGGCGTAGTGGGTCAGGTAGCCGTTCCCGTGGTCGATGAAGACGGAGTTGCCGTACCCGTCGGAGGCGTCACCAGCCTGGGTCACGGTGCCGGCGGCCGCGGCGCGGATCGGCGTACCGGAGGGCAGCGCCAGGTCGATGCCGGCGTGCAGGGTGCCCCAGCGCTGCCCGTAGCAGGAGGTGACCGCGGCGCCCGGCATCGGGTCGACCCAGGCGGGCGTGGGCTTGGTGGTCTTCTTCGGCTTCGGCTTGGCCTTCGCGGCGGCCGTCTTCGTGGGTGTCGGGCTGGCGCTTGCCGTCGACGGGCTCAGCGTCGGGCTGGCCGAGGGGGTAACCAGGTTGCTCGACTCGCGAGCGGAGCGGTCCGCCCGGCTGGCGGCCTCGGCCCGGGACTGCGCGTCGAGGGAGACGGCGGCGGGTGCCGGGTGGTCGGTGCCGGTGGTCGCGACGGCGACGCCCCCGAGGCCGAGGGCCACCAGAGCGGCGGCCGCGAGCACGATGAGGCGGTTGCGCCGGCCGCCGCGCTGCGGCTGCTCGATCCGGGTGGTGCTGTCGGGGGTGTTCTCGTTCTGGACGGGGCTGTCTTCCTGCACGGCGGGCCTTCACAGTCGAGGGGCACTTGACCTCGAAATACTGGTGTCGGGCCGAGCGGGCGGCGGTAGGGGGACCGCACCGCCGGGCGCTCGGCCGTGGGCCGCGTGCCCGGATATGACCCGCTGTGCGGTGCTACATCCGGATAAGTGATCATGCTGCTGGGTGTCGCCGGTCACAGTCCGAGCTGTGACCCGGCAGACATCCGCCGGGTCCGTCCAACGAAAAACCGCCCGGATCGACAGATCCGGGCGGTCAACGGTCGTTGCACAGCGTCAGGAGGCGGCTACCTCGCTGTAAATTGCCTCGACTTGCAGCTTGATGTCCACTCCGCGCTGCTGGAGGTAAGGCACCGGGTCGACCGGCTGGCCCTTGACATGGATCTCCAGGTGCAGGTGGGTGCCGTAGGCGTGGCCGGTCTGGCCCACCAGGCCGAGCTGGTCGCCCGCTTTGATCTGCTGGCCTTCCTTGACGCTCACCGCGGAGGAGTGGCCGTAGATGGCCTCGCTGCCGTCGGAGTGCTGGACGATCACGGCGTTGCCGTACCCGCCGAACCAGCCGGCCTTGGTGACCAGGCCGTCGTGGATCGCCACATAGGGAGTGCCCTCGCCGGCGACCAGGTCCACGCCGGTGTGCAGCTTGCCCCAGCGCATCCCGTAGGGGGAGTTGAAGTCGTAGCCCTGCAGCGGCAGCAGCCACACCTCGGGCTCGGCGCTGTCCTTGCTGCGGCTGTCCCGGGAGGCGCGGTCGGCGTTGTCCGCTCGATCCGCCGCTTCCTGACTGGTGACCGACGCCTGCTTGAGCTCGTCGAGCACCGTCGGGCTGACGTCCTTGGCATCCGGCAGGGCGCTCGCGCCGAGTGCGACGATGCCGGCCCCGACGAACGCGGTGGTGACGACAGCGGCGTAACGGCTACGCGGTGGGGTGGGCACGCGGCGACGACCGCGATATCGATCGGGCTCAGACGACAGGCGCTGGCGCACGCACACCCTCCGTTGTCGGGGTTCCGAAGCGGCCGGTGGGCGTTCGTGAAGCTCCAATGAACGTCCGCTGACCGCGTCGTCACCCGTCCATGGACCTGATGACAACCGTGGACACGTTAGCCAACCACCAGGCCAGCCACAAGCTAGAGCGCTAAATTGGCGTGTCGATCTGTCCGTTTGCGTCCATTATTGTCACGCATCGTGACGCTGAACGGTGCCCCCGATGCTGCCCGTTCGTCGCCGAGCGTGACCGGTCCGGCGGAGTCGTCCGGCTTGACTGCGGGCAGTGCCGGGAGCAGTGGCCAGCGGCGCTGGCGGGACTTCCCTAGGCTGCCTGGTGGTCGCCCCGGGCCGTGAGCGTCCCGGAGACCGGTTCCCGGCCCGGATTTCCGGGGCTGGGTCCGCCGGGTTACCGTTCGTTCAGGTGAAGGCCGTGAAGCCGGTGAAAGGTGTGCGCTGATGAGCTCTCGTATTCGGGTCGTCGTCGCCAAGCCCGGCCTGGACGGCCACGACCGAGGCGCGAAGGTCGTCGCGCGTGCCCTGCGGGATGCCGGGATGGAGGTCGTCTACACCGGCCTGCACCAGACCCCCGAGCAGATCGTGGAGACCGCCATCCAGGAGGACGCCGACGCGGTCGGCCTGTCCGTCCTCTCCGGCGCGCACATGACGCTCTTCCGCCGGGTGCTGGAACTGCTCGGTGAGCGGGACGCCCGCGACATCGTCGTGTTCGGTGGCGGCATCATTCCGAACGGCGACATTCCCGAGTTGGAGAAGCTGGGCGTCGCAAAGATCTTCACGCCGGGCGCCACCACTCAGGCGATTGTCGAGTGGGTCCGACAGAACGTCGCGCAGCCGGTTTCCTGAGGCAGTTCGCCAAGGGCTTGCCACGGCAGCCTTGAAAGACGTCGGCGATCGGGCTCCGGGCACGGGGGAGGGGCCGGACGCACCCCTCACACGTCCGGCCCCTCTATGCACGATGCCCCGCCGCCACCCCTCGACCGACAGGGCATCGGCCGTCTCCCGTCATCGCGCTGTTCAGCGCTCCGACACCTGACTCAACGACGCCCCCACGGCCGGGTTACGCAACCCTGTCAACATCGCCCGGACGGTGGATGCCGGCCGAATCATGGCCGGAAACCGGCCGCATCCGATGCCCGGTTGTGCATTACCGCACACCGCGCACCCGCTCGGTTGCCGGTGGTGCCGACCTCGCTAGGCTGCGGCCAATGGCCTGTTTCAACTGATGACAGGCGTCAAACTGTTTTCTGAACGCTGGTGGCGGCGCGACGGCGCGCCGCGGAGACGGGACGGGACGCGCAATCGTGGACCTGTACGAGTACCAGGGGCGGGACCTGTTCGAGCGGCACGGCTTGCCCGTGTTGGCCGGCGGCGTCGCCACTACCCCCGAAGAGGCCCGCGCGATCGCCGAACGCCTCGGCGGTCGCGTGGTCGTCAAGGCGCAGGTGAAGGTCGGTGGCCGAGGTAAGGCCGGCGGCGTCAAGCTGGCCGAGGGCCCGGATGAGGCGGTGGCGAGGGCCACGGACATCCTCGGCATGGACATCAAGGGTCACACCGTCCACAAGGTCATGATCACCGTGACCGCGGACGTGGTCGACGAGTACTACTTCTCGTACCTGCTCGACCGGGCGAACCGCACCTTCCTCTGCATCGCCAGCGTCGCCGGCGGCATGGACATCGAGCAGGTCGCCGCCGAGACCCCCGACAAGGTCGTGAAGGCCCCGATCGACGCCGTGAAGGGCGTGGACGAGGCCAAGGCTCGCGAGATCGTGACCGCTGCCGGTTTCCCGGCCGAGGTCGCCGAGCAGGTGGTCGAGGTGGCCGTCGGCCTGTGGCAGGCGTTCGTCGCCGAGGACGCCACGCTGGTCGAGGTCAACCCGCTGGCCAAGAACGGCGACGGTCGGCTGCTGCTGCTCGACGCCAAGATCAGCCTGGACGAGAACGCGGCGTTCCGGCACCCGGACCACGAGGCGCTGGTCGACCAGGCTGCGGTGGATCCGCTGGAGCAGGCCGCGAAGGCCAAGGACCTCAACTACGTCAAGCTCGACGGCGAGGTCGGCATCATCGGCAACGGCGCGGGTCTGGTCATGTCGACCCTCGACGTGGTCGCGTACGCCGGTGAGCGGCACGGCAACGTCAAGCCGGCCAACTTCCTCGACATCGGCGGCGGCGCGAGCGCCGCGGTGATGGCGAACGGGCTGGAGATCGTGCTCTCCGACCCGGCCGTGAAGAGCGTCTTCGTCAACGTCTTCGGCGGCATCACCGCCTGCGACGAGGTCGCCAACGGCATCATCCAGGCGCTGGCCCTGCTGGAGCAGCGCGGCGAGCAGGTCACCAAGCCGCTCGTCGTCCGTCTCGACGGCAACAACGCCGAGGCCGGCCGGGCGATCCTGGACGGCGCGAACAACCCGCTCGTGCAGCGGGTGGACACCATGGACGGTGCGGCCGAGCGGGCCGCCGAGCTGGCAGCTGCGGGGGTCTGATCATGGCTATCTGGCTGACCAAGGACTCGAAGGTCATCGTCCAGGGGATGACCGGTTCCGAGGGTTCCAAGCACACCCGGCGGATGCTCGCCGCCGGCACCAACGTGGTGGGCGGCGTCAACCCGCGCAAGGCGGGCCAGAAGGTCGACTTCGACGGCACCGAGCTGCCGGTCTTCGCGTCCGTCGCGGACGCGATGGCCGAGACCGGGGCGGACGTCACTGTCATCTTCGTGCCGCCGCAGTTCACCAAGGCCGCCGTGGTCGAGGCGATCGACGCCGCGATCCCGCTGGCCGTGGTGATCACCGAGGGCGTACCGGTGCACGACACCGCATCGTTCTGGGCGTACAACGTGGCGAAGGGCGAGCAGACCCGGATCATCGGGCCGAACTGCCCGGGTATCGCCTCGCCGGGTGCCTCCAACGCCGGCATCATCCCGGCCGACATCACCGGCTCCGGCCGGATCGGCCTGGTCAGCAAGAGCGGCACGCTGACCTACCAGATGATGTACGAGCTGCGCGACATCGGCTTCTCCACCTGCGTCGGCATCGGCGGTGACCCGATCATCGGCACCACCCACATCGACGCCCTGGCGGCGTTCGAGGCCGACCCGGAGACCGACGCCATCGTGATGATCGGTGAGATCGGCGGCGACGCCGAGGAGCGGGCCGCCGAGTTCATCAAGGCCAACGTCACCAAGCCGGTGGTCGGCTACATCGCCGGCTTCACCGCCCCTCCCGGCAAGACCATGGGTCACGCCGGGGCGATCATCTCCGGCTCGGCCGGCACCGCCGAGGCGAAGCAGGCGGCGCTGGAGGCGGTCGGAGTCAAGGTCGGCAAGACGCCGACCGAGACCGCCCGCCTCATGCGGGAGATCATGTCCGGCAGCTGAGCCGGGCCAGGCAACACCGAAGGGGGTCGACCGCAGCCGGTCGGCCCCCTTCGTCGTACCACCGGAGCGCCGCGCGGACCGTAGGCTGCCGGCGTGCTGACAGTGCAGCGGCTGAGGGCCGACCACGCGGACGCCCTGCTGGCCTTCGAACGGGAGAATCGGGCGTACTTCGCGCGCTCGGTGCCGGATCGTGGCGACGCGTACTTTTCCGGGTTCGCCGACCGGCACCGCGCGTTGTTGGCCGAGCAGGAGGCGGGCCTGTGCCACTTCCACGTCGTCCTGACCGAGCAGGGTGACCTGGTCGGCCGGGTCAACCTCGTGGACGTCGCGGCCGGGTTCGCCGAGCTCGGCTACCGGGTCGGTGAGCGGGCCGCGGGCAAGGGCGTCGCCACCGCGGCCGTCGAGCAGGTGTGCCACCTGGCCGCCGACGACTACCGGCTCGCCGGTCTCACCGCGCTGGCCACCCTCGACAACCCGGCGTCCCAGGCGGTGTTGGCACGCACCGGGTTCACCGTGTCCGGTGAGACCAGCATCGGCGGCCGCCCCGCTCTGCGCTTCCAGCGTCAGTTCGCTGGTCGACCAGCCCGCTCAGTCGTTGTTCCAGAACGGGTAGTTGCCGGTCGAGCGCAGGATCGCTCCGCCGATGATGTTGATCACGCCGAAGACGATGGCGAGGTAGCCGAGCAACGGTGACTGCCCGTTCCGTCGGGCATCCCGGATGGACAGGTAACCGAAGATGATGCCGAGGATGCCGCAGCAGATCAGCCCGAGCACGATGCCCAGCACACCCCAGAGCGTGGTCCGGTCCCGTCCCCGGGCCGGTGGCGGCGGGGGCGGCGGGTATGGCGTCGTCACAGCTTCCTCCGGGTGGTCGTGGTCGGCGTACCGACCGGACCGTGACCGGCGGACCCGACCCGGGTGGCGGCGATCGCGCCCCCCAGGGCCGAGGCTAGACCGGACCGGGCCGTCCGGACTCAGGTTCGGTCAACTCGCCGCCCTCCGGACGGGTTAACGGACTGCCACCGCCCGCACGACGTGCCAGAGTAGAGCGGATGTCCCCCGTCACCCCTGACCGTCCCAGCCGTCCCGGCGGTGTGCGCGCCGACGACCGGCCGGTCGACCGTGCCGCGCCGGCCCGACGGGTGCCCGCGCCCCGCGCGGGCGGGTCGCCACGCGGGCGTGCGCCGTTGCCCGTCGCCGCCGGGGTGGCTGCCGGCTGGGCCGCCCTCACCTCCTACCTGCCGGTCGCCATCGTGCTCGGCCTGGTCCAACTCGGCACGGATTCCACCACCCTGGCCAGCACCCTGCGCACCGCGCTGGCCGGCTGGCTGCTCGGGCACGGCGTCCCGCTGCACACCGAGTCCGGTCCACTCGGGCTCGCCCCGCTGGCGCTGACCGTGCTCGCGCTCTGGCGACTGACCCGAGCCGGTGTGCACGTCAGCCGCGCGATCGGCGCCCGCGACACCCGCTCACCGCGCCGGGCGCTGCTCGCCGCGGGCGCGGTCGGCATCGCGTACGGGCTGCTCGGCGCGCTCGCGGCCGTGCTGGTCGGCACCGACGGGCCGGATGCGTCGGTGATCCGGGCGGGAGCCACGTTCGCGGTGGTCGGCACACTCGCCGCGCTGGTCGGCGCGACCCGCATCACCGCCGTGACCCGACTACTCGTCACTCGGATGCCGGGCCCGGTGCGCGACGGCATCCGCACCGGTCTGGTGGCCGGGCTGCTGCTGCTCGGCGCGGGCGCCGGCGCGGCCGGCCTGGCGGTGGCGACCGGCGGCGGCGACGCGGCGGACATGATCGGCGCGTACCGGACCGGGGTTGCCGGGCAGGCCGGCATCACACTGGTCAGCGTCGCGTACGCGCCGAACGCGGCGATCTGGTCCGCCAGCTACCTGCTCGGGCCGGGCTTCGCGGTCGGCACCGACACCGCGGTTCGTACCAGTGAGGTGTCGGTTGGCGCGCTGCCGGCCGTGCCATTGCTCGCCGGCCTGCCGCGTGGCCCGGTGGACGGCTTCGGCGCCCTGCTGCTCGCGGTGCCGGTGCTGGCCGGGATGGTCGCCGGCTGGTTGCTCGCCCGCCGGGTGGCTCGACTCGCCGGGCCGGAGCGGGCCCCGCAGCGCTGGGCCGAGTTGCTGGCGCCGGCGGCGCTGGCCGGGCCGGTGGCCGGCGTGCTGCTCGGCGTAGCCGCCGCGGTGTCCAGCGGGCCACTCGGTGCCGGTCGGTTGGCGCAGGTCGGCCCGGTGGGCTGGCAGGTCGGGGCGGTGGCGGCCGGTGTCATCGCGGTCGGCGCACTGCTCGGCGCCGCCGCCACCCGAGCACTGACCCGCGCCCCCGCACAGTAGAACGAGCGCGGGGCGCCCCGGACGAATCCGGAGCGCCCCAGGCGTGCTGGATCCGTCAGGGCTGGGTCGGCAGGCCGACGTTCAGCGCGACGCTCAGGACGACCGCGAGGATGCCGAGCCCGACGCCGACCGCGCCGCAGATCAGGCCGGCCTTGGCCTGACCGGCGTTGTTGGCCTGCCCCTGGGCGGCCTTCTGCCGGCCCAGGTAGCCGGTCACCGCGCCGCCGATGCCGACCGGGATGCCCAGGAGAGGGCAGCACGCCAGCGGGATCGACGCGATACCGAGGATCAGCGCCACCAGGCCGAGGGTGTTGTTCTGCCCCTGCGCCTGCGGGTAGCCGGCGTTCGGGTACGTCGGGCCGCCGCCGTACGGGGGCTGCTGCTGGCCGTACGGCTGACCGGAGACCGGCGGCTGACCGTACGGGGCGGCCGGCGGCTGACCGTACGGGTTAGCCGGCTGCTGGCCGTAGGGAGCGGCGGGCGGCTGACCGTACGGGTCGTGCGGCGGCTGGGGAGCGGTCGGGTCCTGGTTGGGCTGCTGGCCGTACGGGTCCTGGCCGGGGTTACCGGGTTGCATTCGAGAAACTCCTTGAACTGGTTCCGTCAGTTGCTGCTGTTGTTTCCAACCATGATCGCTGCCAGTCCTCCGAATGCACAGCACAGCAACACGACGACATCGTCATGTTGCCGTCGATCGACGGCTGCCGTTGGGAGTGGGGACCGGGCGGCATGGGTGCTCCTCATCTCAGCGACCCTGCTGGCCTGCCGGGTCAGTGACGGGGCGCGGGTCGGCGCGGCGTTCGGCCCGAGTGAGCGGCAGCGTACCGGGTCGATGCTCGTCAGCACTGTCACGATCGGCGCGCCGCCCAGCCGAAGGGCCTCCTGACCTGCCCGATAGGGTGGCCCGGTGACCGAGCCCGCGTCTGTCGCCCGCATCGTCGTCCTCATCTCCGGCTCCGGAAGCAACCTTCAGTCGTTGCTGGATGCCGCCGTCGATCCCGCGTACGGTGCACAGATCGTCGCGGTCGGCGCGGACCGCGACGGCATCGCGGGCCTGGACCGGGCCGACGCGGCCGGGGTGCCGACCTTCGTCGAGCGGGTCCGCGACCACGACACCCGCGAGGACTGGGACGCCGCGCTCACCGCGCACGTCGCGAAGCACCAACCCGACCTGGTCATCTCCGCCGGTTTCCTCAAGCTGGTCGGCCCGCAGTTCCTCGCCGCCTTCGGCGACCGCTACCTGAACACCCACAACACGCTGCTGCCGGCGTTCCCCGGCATCCACGGCCCGCGTGACGCCCTCGCCTACGGCGTGAAGCTCACCGGGGCCACCCTCTTCTTCGTCGACGCCGGCATGGACACCGGGCCGATCGTCGCGCAGGTCGCGGTGCCGGTGCTGGACGACGACGACGTGGACACGCTCACCGAGCGCATCAAGGAAGCCGAGCGGCACCAGCTCGTCGAGCAGGTCGGTCGCCTGGTCCGCGAAGGCTGGACCATCACCGGAAGGAAGGTCACGGTTCCGTGAGTCCCACTCAGGACGGGCGCCGCCCGATCAGGCGGGCGCTGGTCAGCGTCTACGACAAGACCGGGCTGGTCGAGCTGGCTCAGGCCCTGCACGCCGCCGGCGTGGAGATCGTGTCAACCGGCAGCACGGCGGGCACCATCGCCGCCGCCGGTGTGCCGGTGACGCCGGTGGAGACGGTGACCGGGTTCCCCGAGGTGCTCGACGGCCGGGTGAAGACCCTGCACCCGAAGGTGCACGCGGGCCTCCTCGCCGACCTGCGCAAGGACACGCACGTGGCACAGCTCGACGAGCTGGGGGTCTCCGCGTTCGACCTGTTGGTCTCCAACCTCTACCCCTTCCAGGCGACCGTCGCCTCCGGCGCCGGCGTCGAGGAGTGCGTCGAGCAGATCGACATCGGTGGCCCGGCCATGGTGCGGGCCGCCGCCAAGAACCACGCCTCGGTCGCCGTGCTCACCGACCCGACCGGTTACCCGGCGCTGGTCGGCGCGCTCGACGAGGGCGGCTTCACCCTCGCCCAGCGTCGCGCGTTGGCAGCGCGGGCGTTCGCCGACATCGCCGAGTACGACGTGGCGGTGGCCCAGTGGTGCGCCCAGGAGCTGGCTCCGGCCGACGACTCGTGGCCGGCGTTCACCGGGTCGGCGCTGCGCAAGTCGACCGTGCTGCGCTACGGGGAGAACCCGCACCAGCCTGCCGCGCTCTACACCGACCCGGACGCCCCGGCGGGGCTGGCCCAGGCCGAGCAGCTGCACGGCAAGGAGATGTCGTACAACAACTACGTCGACGCGGACGCCGCCTGGCGGGCCGCGAACGACTTCGCCGACGAGCCCGCGGTGGCGATCATCAAGCACGCCAACCCGTGCGGCATCGCGGTGGGCGCGGACGTGGCCGAGGCGCACCGCAAGGCGCACGCCTGCGACCCGGTGTCGGCGTACGGGGGCGTGATCGCGGTCAACCGGCCGGTCTCGGTCGAGCTGGCCCGGCAGGTCGCCGACATCTTCACCGAGGTGGTGGTCGCCCCCGGCTTCGACGAGGGCGCGGTCGAGGTGCTGCAGGGCAAGAAGAACATCCGGCTGCTGCGCGCGCCGGCCTGGAGCCCGGCGAAGGTCGAGTGGCGGCCGGTGACCGGTGGCGTGCTGACCCAGGTCGCCGACCGGGTGGACGCGCCCGGTGACGACCCGGCGACCTGGCAGTTGGCGACCGGCGAGGCCGCCGATGAGGAGCTGCTGCGGGACCTCGCGTTCGCGTGGCGGGCGGTCCGCGCGGTGAAGAGCAACGCGATCCTGCTCGCCAAGGACGGTGCCACCGTCGGCGTCGGCATGGGTCAGGTCAACCGGGTCGACTCGGCGCAGCTCGCGGTCAGCCGCGCGGGTGCCGATCGGGCCCGTGGCTCGGTCGCCGCCTCGGACGCGTTCTTCCCGTTCGCCGACGGCCCGCAGATCCTCATCGACGCAGGCGTCCGCGCCATCGTCCAGCCCGGCGGCTCGATCCGCGACGAAGAGGTAATCGAAGCGGCCAAGAAGGCCAACGTAACGATGTACCTGACGAAAACCCGCCACTTCTTCCACTAACCCCGGTCCCTCTGTCCCGCCCCCGTTGATCATGAAGTTATTGCCCGGCCGTTCGGCGTGTCGGGACAATAATTTCATGATCAACAGGGACGGGACGGAGCGCGGCGGCGGGTGGGGTTACGCGGTTGCGGGGCGGAGCTCGGCGAAGTGGCAGGCGGACGGGTGGGGGTCTGCTGCGCGGGGCACCGTCTGGGGGTCCTGGGTGGCGCAGATGTCCTGGGCCTTCCAGCAGCGGGTGCGGAAATGGCAACCGCTCGGCGGGTCGGCCGGGCTGGGCACGTCGCCGACCAGCCGGATCATGTTGCGCTGCTCGCGGGCCTCCGGGTCCGGCACCGGCACCGCGGAGAGCAGAGCCTGGGTGTACGGGTGGGTGGCCCGCTCGTAGATCTCGTCATCGGTGCCGATCTCCACGATCCGGCCGAGGTACATCACCGCGACGCGGTCGGCGATGTGCCGCACCACGGACAGGTCGTGGGCGATGAAGATGTACGAGAGCCCCAGCTCGTCCTGCAGCTGCTTCAGCAGGTTGATCACCTGGGCCTGGATGGAGACGTCCAGCGCCGACACCGGCTCGTCGCAGACGATGATCTCGGGCCGCAGCGCGAGCGCGCGGGCGATGCCGATGCGCTGACGCTGACCGCCGGAGAACTGGTGCGGGTACCGGTTGATGTGCTCCGGGTTGAGCCCGACCAGGTCGAGCAGCTCCTGGACCCGCTTCTGCTTGCTGCCCTTCGGCGCGGCATCCGGGTGGATCTCGAACGGCTCGCCGATGATGTCGCCGACGGTCATCCGTGGGTTGAGCGAGGTGTACGGGTCCTGCATCACCATCTGCATGTTGCGGCGCAGTCGACGCAGCTCACCCCCGGAGGCCTTGAACAGGTCCCTGCCCTCCAGGGTGGCCTGCCCGGAGGTGGGTGTCTCCAGCCGCATCAGCAGCCGGGCGAGGGTGGACTTGCCGCAGCCGGACTCGCCGACCACGCCCAGCGTCTCGCCCCGGCGCAGCTCGAAGCTCACCCCGTCGACGGCCTTGACCGCGCCGATCTGCCGCTGGAACAGCACGCCCTGAGTGATCGGGAAGTGCTTCACCAGGTTGTCGACGGAGAGGATGGTCTCGCCGCGGACCTTGGTGGAGTTAGCGGGCGACACTGTCATCACGGACCTCCTGCGCGAAGTGGCAAGCGCTGGTCCGGCCGTCGCCGAGGACCAGGTCGTGCGGCACGACGTCCACGCAGACCTGCTGGACGTACGGGCACCGGGGGTGGAACGGGCAGCCGGACGGGATGCGCATCAGGTTCGGCGGCAACCCCTTGATCGTCGACAGTTCCTGGCCGCGGACGTCCAACCGGGGAATCGACTCCAACAAACCCTTGGTGTACGGGTGGGCCGGCGCCTTGTAGAGCGAGCGGACGTCGGCGTGCTCGACGATCCGGCCGGCGTACATGACCGCGATCCGGTCGGCGACACCGGCGACCACACCCAGGTCGTGGGTGATCAGGATCATCGCCATGTTGAATTCCCGGCGCAGGTCGGCCAGCAGGTCCATGATCTGGGCCTGCACGGTGACGTCGAGTGCCGTGGTGGGCTCGTCGGCGATCAGCACCTTCGG
Organism: Micromonospora parathelypteridis; assembly: GCF_014201145.1. Taxonomy (NCBI): domain Bacteria; kingdom Bacillati; phylum Actinomycetota; class Actinomycetes; order Micromonosporales; family Micromonosporaceae; genus Micromonospora; species Micromonospora parathelypteridis. Next base: position 2,321,813 of record NZ_JACHDP010000001.1, on the reverse strand, counting down.
ATCCAGCGCCAGCGCCATGGCGATCATGACGCGCTGCCGCATACCGCCGGAGAACTGGTGCGGGTAGTCGCCGATCCGCTTGGCGGCGCCCGGGATCTTGACCAGGTCCATCAGCTCGATGGCACGGCGGCGGGCGTCGGCCCGGGACATGCCGGCGCGCTGGCGCAGCGTCTCGCCGATCTGCCAGCCGACCGGAAAGACCGGGTTCAGCGCCGAGAGCGCGTCCTGGAAGATCATCGCGATCTCCGTGCCGCGGATCTGCCGGCGCTGCTCCTCGGAGCGAGCGAGCAGGTCCTGACCCTGGTAGAGGATTTGGCCGGAGCGGATGAACGCCGGCGGCGTGTCCAGGATGCCCATGATCGCCTGAGCGGTGACCGACTTGCCGGAGCCCGACTCACCGAGCACGGCCAGCGTCTCGCCGGCGTCGAGGTGGTACGACACGCCGTTGATCACCCGAGCCACGCCCTCGTTGGTGCGGAACTCGATGTGCAGGTCCCGCAACTCCAGCAGATGGCCGCCTTCGGGAGTGGCGGAGGCGGGGGTGGGTTGAACGGTCATGACAGTGCTTGCCTTTCGCTCGCGACTGCGGGGCTCGCCACGCTCACTCCTCGCGCTCGCATGTCTCTCACCGGAGCTTCGGGTCGAAGGCGTCACGGATCGCGTCGCCGAGCATGATGAACGCCAGCACGGTCAGCGCGAGGAATGCGGACGGGACGATCAGCGGCGTGGCCGCCTCACGCATGTGGATCCGGCCGGTGTCGATGTCCTGGCCCCACGAGATGGTCGGTGCCTTCAGCCCGATGCCGAGGAACGAGAGCGTCGCCTCGGCTGCGATGAACGAGCCGAGCGCGATGGTCAGCACGACGATGGCCGGGGCCAGTGAGTTCGGCAGGATGTGCCGCCACATGATCCGCCCGTTGCCGGCGCCGAGCATCCGGGCCGCCGCGACGTAGTCCTGCTCCTTCGCGGTGATCACCGAGGAACGCACCACCCGGGCGGCGGTCGTCCAGCCCAGGAGGGCAAGCACGAAGACGACCGCGCCGATCCGTGCCCACTGGCTGTCGCTGGACACCCGCTTGAGCAGCACGATCGCGGCCAGCAGCAGCGGGATGCCGAGCACCACGTCGATCACCCGGGACAGCACCGCGTCGACCCAGCGGCCGAAGTAGCCGGCGAGCATGCCGACCACCAGCGCGATGATCCCGGTGCCGAGCGCGGCGAGCGCGCCGACCACCAGCGAGGCCCGGGTGCCGTAGACCGCCCGGGAGAACGTGTCGCAGCCCTGGAAGTCGTACCCGAAGATGGCTCCGCCGGACGGCCCGGCGTGCTGCCGGGAGAGCACGCAGTCGTTCGGGTTGTTGGCGGTGAACACCCCGGGAAGCAGCGCCATCAGGGTGAAGGTGACGACAAGCGCCAGCGAGATCCAGAAGATCGGATTGCGGCGCAGGTCGCGCCAGGCGTCTCCGGCCAGGCTGCGAGGCTTGTGTGCGGCGCCGACCTGGTTGGGTGTGCCCGGCTCGCCCGAGGGGCCACGCCGTGCGGCCTGGTTCTCGGTGGCCGCCACAGTTTCAAAGTCACTCATAGCGGATCCTCGGGTCGAGTACGGCGTACAGGACGTCCACCACCAGGTTCGAGACCAGGTAGACCACGACGAGCACACTGACGATGCCGACCACCAGGGGGCCGTCCTCGGTGCGGATGCCGCGGAAGAGGTTGAAGCCCACGCCGGGGATGTTGAAGACGCCCTCGGTGATGATCGCGCCGCTCATCAGGTTGCCCAGCTCCACACCGAGGAAGGTGACCACCGGGATGAGCGAGTTCCGCAGCACGTGGACGACGACGATTCGACGCTTGACCAGGCCCTTGGACCGGGCGGTCCGGACGTAGTCCGCGCGCAGGTTCTCCGCCACCGAGGCCCGGGTGAGCCGCAGCGCGGTGGCCAGCGACAGCGAGCCGAGCACGATGCCGGGCAGCAGCAGCGCGTAGAGCGTCGGGTCGGAGCCGGCGGTGGGTGGGAAGAGCTGCCACTTGACGCCCAGGAAGTACTGCGCCAGCGGCGCCAGCACGATGGTCGGGATGCCCAGCACCAGCAGGGTCAGCACCAGCGTCGAGTTGTCGAAGATGCTGGCCCGGCGGATGCCGGCGATCACGCCGGCGCTGACGCCGAAGATGATCGCCACGGCGAGCGCGATGAGCGCGAGCCGGACGGTGACCGGCCAGGCCTGCTGGAGGATGTCACCGATGTTCCGACCGGTGAGCGATTCGCCCAGGTTGCCCTTGAGCAGGTTCTTCACGTAGTCGAAGTAGCGGTAGAAGAAGCCGCCGACGCCGGTGGCGTCCAGGTGGTACTTCTCGGTCAGGTAGGCCCGTTGGGCTGGCGTCACCGGCCGCTCGCCGGCGAGCGCCTGGATGGGGTCGCCCTGCCCGGCGAATGTCAGCGCGTAGACGATCAGGGTGGTCCCGAAGAACGCCAGGACCATCTGCAGTAGGCGCCGCAAGATGTAGCGGAACATGCTTAGCAGTCTCTCCGGAAATGTGCGAAAGGGTCGCAGGACGGCATCTCTGGTCGTACCCGAAATATCCGAGACGCGCCGTCCGGCCCGGGGAAGCCGGCACCACCGACGCCGGGTCCGCTTCTGCGGCCCGGCCCCGGTGGTGCGGTCCGGGCCACCCGGGCATCGTCGCCCGGGTGGCCCGCACCATGGTCAGCTCAGTTGGCTGCTTCGATCTTGATGAGGTTGACGCGCTGGAACAGGTCCATCTGCACGTTCTTGACCTTGGACGAGGTGCCGAACACGTTCTCGCCGAAGCGGAGCGGGATCACCGGCATGTCCTTGGCCAGGATGTCCTCCGCCTGCTGGTACTTGGCGATCGCCTCGTCCTGCGTCTTGGCGGCGGAACCCTCCTTGACCAGCCTGTCGAAGTCCGGGTTGCTGTACCCGTAGTAGTTCGACGAGCCGTTCGTGGTGTACAGCGGGCCGAGGTAGTCCTCCATGGTCGGGTAGTCCATGACCCAGGCCATCCGGAACATGCCCACCGGCTGCTTCTTCTCGACCTTGGTCAGCAGGTCGGCGAACTTCGGCTCGGCCGAGCCGACGGCGTCGACACCCAGGTTGGCCTTGAGCTGGTTGACCGTGGCGTCGACCCAGTCCTTGTGGCCGCCATCGCCGTTGTAGGAGATGACGATCTTCGACGGACCACCGGCGGCCTGGTAGAGCTTCTTGGCCTCGGTCGGGTTGAACTCGCCAGCCGCGCCCGCGGTGTTGTCCCGGTAGCCCGGCAGGACCGGCGAGACGAAGGAGCGCGCCGGCTGCTGCGAGCCCTTGAAGACCGACTTGGTGATCTCGTCACGGTCGATCGCCATCGAGATGGCCTTACGCACGTCCGGGTTGCTGTAGTCCTTGTCGAACGTCGGGAACGCCAGGAACTGGAACGACGACATCGGGCTGGTCTTGTACCGGTCGCCGAGGTCGCTCGGCGCGGTGCTCAGGCTCTCGGACGGGATCGTGGGCAGCACGTCCAGGTTGTCCGCCAGGACGTCCGCGTAGGCCGCGGTCAGCTGCTGGTAGATCCGGAACTCGATGTCCTTGACCTTGGGCTTCTCACCCGGGTACGCGTCGTAGCGCTCGACGTCGATCTTGCTGTCGTGCTGCCAGGTGCCCTTCATCTTGAAGGGGCCCTGCCCGATCGGCGCCTGCTCGTAGGAGTCCTTGAGCACGCCCGGGGCCGAGAACGCGGCGTCCGGCACCGGGTAGAACGCGGTGTAGCCGAGCACCGTCTTGAAGTCGATGTACGGGTCGGACAGCGTCACCGTGAAGGTGAGGTCGTCGACCTTCTTCAGACCGGACATCTCCTTGGCCTTCGGCGCCTTGCCCTGCAGGTCCGCGTAGCCAGCGATCTTCTCGAAGAAGTAGTTGCTGTCCTGACCGTTGGGGGCGTACGCGCCGTAGTTCCAGGCGTTGATGTAGTTGTCGGACTTGACCTTCTCGCCGTTGTGGAAGGTGAAGCCGTCCTTGAGCTTGATCGTCCAGACCTTGTTGTCGGACGAGGTCACCGACTCGGCTGCGACCTCGTACGGCTTGTTCTGGGCGTCGTAGTCGACGAGCGGGCTGAACAGGCCGGTGAGCACCTGCGCGCCGGACGTCTCGGTGGTGTTGGTGGGAACCAGGTGCTTCGGCTCGGCGATCTGGATGCTGACCGCCGAAGTGCCGCTGCCGCCGGATCCACCGTCTCCGCCGCTGCCGCAGGCCGCGAGGCCCAGCGTCACCGCGAGCGGGAGGGCGGTCCAGGCGGCGAGTCTACGAACTCGCATTGAGCCTCCTCATCTCCTCACGCTGCGCAGTCATGCCCGACGCTGGGTTTACGCTGCGCAACAAACGGCAACGGTAGGTCGGCGACAGGTCTTCGGCAACGACGCGGTTGCGGGTGGGTAACAGTCCAGGGGGTCCCGGCTTGCTCAAGGTCAGCGGATCTGCTAGCGAAAACCGGTCTAAACGTCGGTGGCCAGCGGATGTTCGACCGGATGCCGCGCTCGCTGTGCCGCCCTCGACCCGGCTGGCGCTCTCTTGACCGGCCGTCCGGTCTCTGCCCGACGCTGGCCTGATGTCTGGTTCGATGGTGACCGAATCCACAAAATGTGACTGAGAGTGACTAGCGACACGTCACAGAACGTCACACGCGCACGGCGATGAATCGGGTGACGGTCGGCCGCCCGAGCGAGGTCGTCTGAACCGCGAGCGGTGGTCGTGAGACGATCTGGTCGTGACGGCGACGCTTCTGGACGGCAAGGCAACCGCGGCGGAAATCAAGGACGAGCTGCGGATACGGGTGAAGGCACTCGCGGAACGCGGCATCACCCCGGGGCTGGGCACGGTCCTGGTCGGGGCGGACCCGGGCAGCCAGGCGTACGTCAACGGCAAGCACCGTGACTGCGCCGAGGTGGGCATCGCCTCGATCCGTCGGGAGCTGCCGGCCGACGCCACCCAGCAGCAGGTCGACGACGTGCTGGCCGAGCTGAACGCCGACCCGGCGTGCCACGGCTACATCGTCCAGTTGCCGCTGCCGGCGCACCTCGACACCCAACGGGTGCTGGAGCTGATCGACCCGGACAAGGACGCCGACGGCCTGCACCCGGTCAACCTGGGCCGGCTCGTCCTTGGCTACGAGGGCCCGCTGCCCTGCACCCCGCGCGGCATCGTGGAGCTGCTCCGCCGGCACGACGTGGCGCTGCGCGGCGCGACCGTCGCCGTGGTCGGTCGGGGCAACACCGTCGGCCGCCCGCTCGGCCTGCTGCTCACCCGGCGCAGCGAGAACGCCACGGTCACGCTGTGCCACACCGGCACCCTCGACCTCGCCTCGCACACCCGGGCCGCTGACATCGTCATCGTCGCGGCCGGCGTACCGGGCCTGCTCACCGGCGACATGATCAACCCCGGCGCGGTCGTGGTGGACGTCGGCATCACCCGCGTGATCGGCGCCGACGGCAAGGGCCGCTACACCGGCGACGTGGACCCGGAGGTGGCCGAGACGGCCGGCGCGCTGGTCCCCATGCCGGGCGGCGTGGGTCCGATGACCCGGGCCATGCTGCTCACCAACGTCGTGGAGCGCGCCGAGCGCGGTTGAGGTGTAACGCCGTAACCGTCCGACCCTGGCCTGATCGGTGCCAGGATGGCTGATACGGTCCGGAAAACCGACTGGTTATCAGGGAGTGGGACGACCATGGGTAAGAAGGTCACTGTCGTCGGGGCTGGCTTCTACGGCTCCACCACCGCACAGCGCCTGGCCGAGTTCGACGTCTTCGACACCGTAGTGATCACCGACATCGTGGAGGGCAAGCCCGCGGGTCTCGCGCTCGACCTCAACCAGTCGCGGGCCATCGAGGGCTTCGAGACGAAGGTGGTCGGCGTGACCACCGGCCCGAACGGTGAGGGCTACGAGTCGATCGAGGGCTCCGACGTCGTCGTGATCACCGCCGGTCTGCCGCGGAAGCCCGGCATGAGCCGGATGGACCTGCTGGAGACCAACGCCAAGATCGTCCGCCAGGTCGCCGAGAACGTCGCCAAGTACGCCCCGAACGCCGTCGTCATCGTGGTCTCCAACCCGCTGGACGAGATGACCGCGCTGGCGCAGCTCGCCACCCAGTTCCCGAAGAACCGGGTGCTCGGCCAGGCCGGCATGCTGGACACCGCCCGGTTCAGCAACTTCGTCGCCGAGGCGCTGAACGTGCCGGTGGCGTCGGTACGCACGCTGACGCTGGGCTCGCACGGCGACACCATGGTCCCGGTGCCGTCGAAGAGCACCGTCAACGGCAAGCCGCTGCGTGACGCGATGCCGGCCGAACAGATCGAGGAGCTGGTCGTCAAGACCCGCAACGGTGGCGCCGAGGTTGTCGCGCTGCTCAAGACCGGCTCGGCGTACTACGCCCCGTCCGCCGCCGCGGCCCGGATGGCGAAGGCCGTCGCCGAGGACTCCGGCGAGGTCATGCCGGTCTGCGCCTGGGTCGACGGCGAGTACGGCATCTCCGGCGTCTACCTCGGTGTCGAGGCTCAGATCGGCGCCGAGGGCGTGAAGCGGGTCGTCGAGACCGACCTGGACGCCGACGAGCGCGCCAGCCTCCTGGAGGCCGCCGAAGCCGTCCGCGCCAAGCAGGGCGACATCTCCAGCATGTGAGTCCCCGAACCACTCGAAGGGCCCGCCGGCCAAGCCGGCGGGCCCTTCGACCGTCCCACCCCCACCCACCCCCACCCCCACCTGGTTGATCAAGAAGTTTGCGTCACCGTGACCGCGATTCCTGACGCAAACCTCTTGATCAACAGGGTGCGAGTGGGTGGGGGTGGGCGTGGGGGTGGGGGGTGAAGGGGGTGGTCAGGTGAGGGGTGGCTAGAAGGGTGGGGGAGTGGGTGCGGAGGGCGGTCAGCCGGGAGATGCGGGCCAGCTCCGGGTCTTCTTCGTGGGTGTAGGTCAGGTTGGGGTCGACGAGTTGGATCATGTGCACCAGCAGGTCGCCGGTGATCAGCATCCGTTCGTCGGCCGCGGTCAGGAGCACCGACTGGTGGCCGGGTGTGTGGCCCGGGGTGGGCAGCAGGCGTACCGCTGGGGTGAGGGTGGTCTCGCCCTCGACCACCCGCAGCTGGCCGGCGGCGCGCAGGGGCGCGATCAGGCCGGCCGGCAGCCCGGGGTTGAGCGTCTCCGCGGCGTCGAGTTCGGCGCGCTGCAGCAGGTAGTTGGCGTTCGGGAAGTACGGCCGGCCGGGTGAGCCGGTGACCGCCCACCCGATGTGGTCGGTGTGCAGGTGGGTCAGCACGACCGTGTCGACATCGGCCGGGTCGATGCCCGCGGCGGCCAGTTCGGCGGGCATCCGGCCGGGCACCGGTGCCCAGCTCGCGGCGGGTGCGTCGGTCGGGCCGATTCCGGCGTCGACGAGGGTGACCGGGCCGTCGCCGGAGCGGACCGCGAAGCTGCGGAACTGCAGCCACCACTGCCCGTCGGCGGTCACCGAGCCGGGGTCACGCCGGTCGGCCTCCCGCCAGTGGGCCGCCGTGGCGTGCGGAAACGCCTCGGTGCGGGGTTGGAAGAAGGCCCCCTCGGCGTCGTTCAGTGCGGTGACCGTGATAGACCCGAGGGTGCGGCTCAGTGGCATCGGGCGATCCTGCCAGCGAACTCCTGAGCCGCGCAGCCCGGTTTCCGCCGGCCGGTCGAGGCCGGCTGGGAGCTGCCGGCCCAATTGCAGTACGCTCGTACTGCTTGAGCATGTCCCCCGAGAGGAGCGCCGGCCGATGGCGAAGATCAAGGTAAACAACCCGGTCGTAGAACTCGACGGCGACGAGATGACCCGGATCATCTGGAAGCAGATCCGGGAGCAGCTGATCCTGCCCTACCTCGACGTCGACCTGCACTACTACGACCTGTCGATCCAGCACCGCGACGAGACCGACGACCAGGTCACGATTGACGCCGCCAACGCCATCAAGGAGCACGGCGTCGGCGTCAAGTGCGCGACCATCACCCCGGACGAGGCCCGGGTGGAGGAGTTCGGCCTGAAGAAGATGTGGCGGTCGCCCAACGGCACCATCCGCAACATCCTCGGCGGCGTCGTCTTCCGCGAGCCGATCATCATGTCCAACGTGCCGCGGCTGGTCCCCGGCTGGACCAAGCCGATCATCATCGGCCGGCACGCCCACGGTGACCAGTACAAGGCCACCGACTTCGTCGTCCCCGGCCCGGGCACGGTGACCATCACCTACACCCCGGCCGACGGCGGCGCGCCGATGGAGATGGAGGTCGCCAACTTCCGGGGCGGCGGCATCGCCATGGGCATGTACAACTACGACGAGTCGATCCGGGACTTCGCCCGGGCGTCGTTCCGGTACGGGCTGGACCGCAACTACCCGGTCTACCTGTCCACGAAGAACACCATCCTCAAGGCGTACGACGGCCGGTTCAAGGACATCTTCGCCGAGGTGTTCGAGGCCGAGTTCAAGGCCGAGTTCGACGCTGCCGGCATCACCTACGAGCACCGGCTGATCGACGACATGGTCGCCGCCGCGCTCAAGTGGGAGGGCGGCTACGTCTGGGCCTGCAAGAACTACGACGGTGACGTGCAGTCCGACACCGTCGCGCAGGGCTTCGGCTCGCTGGGTCTGATGACCTCGGTTCTGCTCTCCCCGGACGGCCGGACCGTCGAGGCCGAGGCCGCGCACGGCACGGTCACCCGGCACTACCGGCAGTGGCAGAAGGGTGAGAAGACGTCGACCAACCCGATCGCGTCGATCTACGCCTGGACGCGGGGCCTGGCCCACCGGGGCAAGCTGGACGGCACCCCGGCGGTCACCGAGTTCGCCAACACGCTGGAGCAGGTCATCGTCGACACCGTCGAGGGCGGCCAGATGACCAAGGACCTGTCGCTGCTCATCTCGCGCGACGCTCCGTGGCTGACCACCGACGAGTTCATGAACGCGCTCGACGAGAACCTGGCCCGTCGGATCGCTGCCTGATCCAGGCGTACCGCATGATCGGAGCCCGCCGGCACCTGCCGGCGGGCTTCGGCGTTTCTGGCGGTGACGCGCCGGTTGGCGTCACTCCGGCCGGCGCGCCTCGTTGACCAGGATGGACGAGATGCCAGTCGCGTCCGAGGAAGGTTGACCACGGTCGACCCGCGGCACCCGTGCGCCGATCAGCCAGCCTTCCCGGCTGTGCCGTGCACAGCCAGCCGTCCCTTCCCTGCGGGGGGCCCTGTCCCGGGCCCCCCGCGCCCTGTTCTCACCCAGCTCAGGCGGCGTCCGCGCGCCGTCTCAGGCCGCGCGCAGCAGGTCGGCGGCGCGTTCGGGGGAGATGTCGTTGATGAAGACACCCATCCCGGACTCGGAGCCCGCCAGGTACTTCAGCTTGTCCTTGGCGCGCCGGATGCTGAACAGCTGCAGGTGCAGGTGGCCCAACTCCCGGTCGATCCGCACCGGCGCCTGCTGCCAGGCCGAGATGTACGGCATCGGCATGTCGAACAGGTTGTCGAAGCGGCGCAGCAGATCCAGGTAGAGCGGCCCGAAGGCGTCCCGCTCGCTGTCGCTGAGGGCCGGGATGTCCGGCACCACACGGTGCGGCGCGACGTGCACCTCGAACGGCCAGCGGGCGGCGGCCGGCACGAACGCCGTCCAGTGTTCGTTCTCGGCGACCACCCGGTCGCCGGTGGCGCGCTCGGCGGCCAGCACGTCCGCGTACAGGTTGCCCCCGCCGGTCCGCTCGGCGTGTCGGCGTGCCGCGGCCAGCAGCGCGCGGGTGCGCGGCGTCACGAAGGGGTACGCGTAGATCTGCCCGTGCGGGTGGTGCAGGGTGACGCCGATCTCGACGCCCCGGTTCTCGAAGCAGAAGACCTGCTCCACGCCGGGCAGTTCACCGAGCACCTCGGTGCGGTCGGCGAGTGCGTCCAGCACGGTGCGGACTCGGCGCGGGGGCAGGCTGGCGAAGGAGGCGTTGTGGTCGGAGGTGAAGCAGACCACCTCGCACCGACCAAGGCCCGGCCGAACCGGTGTGAACGGGGTGATTTCCCCGGGCTCGTCGGCCACTCGGCCGCTCAGTGACGGGAACCGGTTCTCGAAGACCACCACGTCGTAGTCGGGCGCGGGAATCTCGGTCAGCCGGTCGCCCTCCGACGGGTCGAGGGGGCACTCGCTCGCCGGCGGGAGGAAGATGCGGGTCTGCCGGTGCACGGCGACCGCCACCCACTCGTCGGTCAGCGGGTCGTAGCGCAGTTGGGACGCGGGGGGCGGCGGCGGCAGATCGCGGCGGTCCGGCTGGTCGCGGACCGCGTCGTCGCGCTCGTCGAAGTAGATCAGCTCCCGGCCGTCGGCCAGATCGATCGCGGTGCGTTTCACTGCGCCGCCCCCTCACTTGTCGGCGTGCGCGTCGCGCGGCCCGCCCCTGTCGCCTTTACCATGATCAATTCGCCCACCTGTTCGCCGAGTACCCGTCGCGCGGGCGGAGGCAACCGGTCGTCGCTGACCAGTACGTGTGCTGCTGCCAACTCGACGATCGAGGAGATGCCCACCGTGCCCCACTTGGTGTGGTCGGCGAGCACCACCAGTTGATCCGCCGCGGCCACCAGCGCGCGGTCGGTCTCCGCCTCCATCAGGTTCGGGGTGGTGAAACCGGCCCGCTCGGTGATGCCGTGCACGCCCAGGAAGAGCAGATCCAGGTGCAGAGACCGGACGGCGCCGACCGCGAGTGGACCGACCAGCGCGTCCGACGGCGTGCGTACGCCGCCGGTGAGCACCACCGTCTGGTCCGGTCGACCACCGGCGTGCAGGATCTCGGCCACCGGCAGCGAGTTGGTCACCACGGTCAGGCCGGGCACGTCCACCAGCCTCCGGGCCAGCTCGGCCGTGGTGGTGCCGGCGGAGAGCGCGACCGCCGCGCCGGGCCGGACCAGCTGGGCCGCCCGGTCCGCGATGGCGGCCTTCTCCGACAGTTGGCGGACCGACTTGGCGTGGAAGCCCGGCTCGTCGGTCGAGCTCGAACCGGCTGTCGTGGCGCCGCCGTGCACCTTGGCCAGCAGGCCCCGCTCGTGCAGCGCCTCCAGGTCACGCCGGATGGTCATGTCGGAGACACCGAACTCGCCGGCCAACTCGCTCACCCGGACGCCGCCCGTCGACCGGACCCGCTCCAGGATGGCCGCCTGCCGCTGTTGAGCGAGCATTCGCCGTGCCTCCCGGGGGTCCACGCACTCTCACGCGGTCAAACGTGTTCCAACAAAGATGAACACTAGCGCGTAGCGGGTGGCGCTGGAAGAAACGGGGGTACGGCGACGCCTCAGGCGGACGCGACCTTCAGCTCCACCCAACCGGTCTCGGTCAGGTGATGCAGCACGGACTGCACCGCGTCCGCGACGCTCAGGTCGGTGGTGTCCAGCACCAGATCGGCGTCGGTCGGCTCCTCGTACGGGTCGTCGATGCCGGTCATCCCGGTCAGCAGGCCGGCTCGCGCTCGTGCGTACAGGCCCTTGCGGTCCCGGCGCTCACACACCTCCAGCGGCGTGGCGACGTGCACCAGCACGAAACCCGCCCCGGCGGCCAGGGCCATCTCACGGGCCGTTGCGCGGGCCGCCGCGTACGGGGCGATCGGGCAGCAGATGCCCACCCCCCGGTGCCGGGCGATCTCGGAGGCCACCCAGCCGATCCGCCGCACGTTGAGATCCCGGTCGGCCTTGGTGAAGCCCAGCCCGGCGGAGAGTTCCCGGCGCACCACGTCCCCGTCGAGCAGGGTCACCGTGCGGTCACCGCTCTCCCGCAACGCGTCCGCCAGCCCGCGGGCGATCGTCGACTTGCCGGAGCCGGAGAGGCCGGTCAGGAAGACCACCAGTCCGCGGTGCCGGCGCGGTGGCCGGGTCCGGGCCAGCTCCCTCGCCACGGCCGGCGGGGTGTGCCACTCCGGCAACGGGAAGCCCCGGTCGAGCAGGTCGTCGATCTCCTGCTGGGTCAGCGCGAGCCGACGGTTGCGCGGTGGGATGTCCTCCCTCCAGCGCCACTGCCCGTCCCGGTTGTCGTACGCGAGTTCGCGTGGCACCAGCACCCGCAGCCCGGCACCGGAGAGCATCTCCCCGGTGGAGAGCAGGTGGGTGACTCCGTACGCGGCGGAGACCCGGGCGCGCAGCAGGGCGTCGCTGATCTCCTCCCGTCGATGCGACAGCGGCACCGCGACCACGGTGGCGGGCGGCATCCGGTCCCGGGCGGCGAAGATGGTGCGTACCAGCGCCTCGGGCGGGAGCCCACCAGCGCCGCCCTCACCGACCGGGATCATCACGAGCAGGTGTGCGGCCAGGGTGCGGGCGGCGTGGGCGATCTGGGCGAGCTGCGGACGATGCAGTGGCCGGTCGGCGATCACCCCGAGCACCCGGCCCGGGGGCAGCAACGCGCGGACCTCCTCAGGGGTGCGGCGCAGTCGCTGGAACGGGCCGTGACCGCCGTCGCCCAGCCGTCGGAGCTGGCCGCCCACTCCTGCCACGCCCTCGCGCACCTGCCAGACGTCCGCCACGTCGAGGGCAGCCGCCGGTGCGCCCTCGCCGTCGGTCAGCACCAGCGCCCGGCGGGCCGGGTCGCGCGGATCGAAGCCCTGGGCCAACGCGGTCGGCACCTGCAGAGTCACCGCGACCTGCCACGGAGTGCCGTCGGCCAGTCGGCCGCGACGGCTGACCGACACCAGGTCGGCGCGGGTCATGAAACCGCTCAGAGGGGCGTACGCACCGGTCAGCAGCAGCTCCAGATCCGCGAGCTCACCGGGACGCGGCGTGTACGCCGGCGCATCCCGGAGCACCTCGTCGGGCAGCACCCAGCCGTTGCTCATCCACACCCCCCACTCGCTGACCGGCACACAGTTTCGCAGCCGACCGCCGATCGGTCGAGAGCGCCACTCCACGACCCCTGCGGGCGGATCAACGCCGGATCCGCCGCCCTACTGCCGATCGCACCCGGCTCCACACCGAACCGGTCCCCGTCGGCGAAGAGGATCTCGCTCGACATTCCGGTAGCGCGGGCACGACGGCCAGTCGGCTGGGAGGTGAATGGTGTCACCCCGGATGGTCCTTTCCCGAGGCGGGGTCGCGCCGAACGCGTACGGCGCCCACCCCTGCGAGGGACCTTAGGGGTCCACCGCCGCAATGATCAGGGAAGCGCCGGGGGCGTGCCGGTGTCCGCGGTGGGCATCGACTCCCTACGCTGGGCAGCGTGACACTGATCGCGACCCAGTCGCTCACCAAGACGTACGGAGGTCGGGTCACCGCGCTGGCCGACCTCACCGTCGCCGTCGAGCCCGGGATCATCGGCCTGGTGGGCGCGAACGGCGCCGGAAAATCCACGTTGATCAAGATTCTGCTCGGCCTGATCGCCCCGACCAGCGGTCAGGTCTCGGTGCTCGGCATCGACCCGACCGTCGACCCGGCGGCGGTCCGCGCGCGCGTCGGCTACATGCCCGAGCACGACTGCCTCCCGCCGGACCTGTCCGCCGCCGAGTTGGTCACCCACCTCGGCCGGATGAGCGGCCTGCCACGCACCGCCGCCCGCGAGCGGGCGTCGGAGGCGCTGCGGCACGTCGGCCTCTACGAGGAGCGTTACCGCCCGGTCGGTGGCTACTCGACCGGCATGAAGCAACGGGTCAAGCTGGCCCAGGCGTTGGTGCACGACCCCGACCTGCTGTTGCTCGACGAGCCGACCAACGGCCTGGACCCGGCCGGCCGCGACGCCATGCTGGCCCTGGTGCACCGGATCGGCACCGAGTTCGGCATCTCCGTGCTGGTCTGTTCACACCTGCTCGGCGAGGTGGAGCGAATCTGCGACACGCTGATCGCCATCGACGGCGGCAAGCTGCTGCGCGCCGACCACATCTCCGCGATGACCACGGCCACCGACGTGCTCGCCGTGGAGGTCAGTGAGGGCACCGAGGAGCTTGCCGCCCGGCTCGCCGCGCTCAAACTGCCGGTGGCGCGGGACGGGCGTCTGCTTCTCGTACCGCTCGCCGATGACGGCACCTACGACCTGATCCTCGGCGCCGTCGCCGAACTGGACCTGCCACTGCACCGACTGGACCAGCGCCGGCACCGGGTGGCCGAACTCTTCGCCACGAGGGAGCGCACCAATGCCTGAGCCGTCCTCCGCCGCCGTGCGCCCCGCGCCGACCGGCGTCATCCACGACATCGGCTACCAGCGCTACGAGGGCCCGAGGCTGGGCCGCCGGCACGTCTTCGGCGCGCTCTACCTGCACGGGCTGCGCACCACGTTCGGGTTCGGGCGTAGCGCCAAGGCCAAGATCTTCCCGTGGCTGGTGGTCGGCATCGTCACCCTGGTCGCGGTGGCCCTCGCGGCCGTACGCAGCCAGATCGGCGAGGTCGTCGCCACGTACGCCCAGTTCGCCGACGCGATGAGTTGGCTGGTCATCTTCTTCGTCGCGGTGGCCGCGCCGGAGTTGGTCTCCCGCGATCTGCGCAGCGGCGTGCTGCCGCTGTATTTCTCCCGACCGCTGCCGCGCACCGACTACGCGCTGGCCAAGCTGCTGGCGCTCGTCACGGCGCTCTGGCTGCTGCTCGGTGGGCCGCAGCTGGTGATGTTCCTGGGTGCCGCTTTCACCACCAAGGACGGCATGCGCGGGGTCTGGAACGAGCTGCTGGACCTGCTGCCCGGGCTGCTCTACGCCGGGCTCTGGGCGGTGGTCTTCGCCTCGATCGGGCTGCTGGTCGCGTCGCTGACCGGCAAGCGGGCCTTCGCCGCCGGCGGTGTGGTCGCGGTCTTCCTCATGACCACCCCGATCGTGGGCGTGCTGAGCATCCTGCCGTCGCAGGCGGCCAATGAGCTGGCCGGGCTCGCCTCCCCCTCCACCCTGGTCCAGGGGGTCGGCATCTGGTCGCTGGGCGACCTCCTGGTCGAGGGCGATCCGGGCGAGATGATGATCGGCGGTTTCGGTCCGGTCTACGCCCTGGCCGCGGTGCTGCTGGTCGCTGGCGCGACCGCCCTCCTGCTGGTCCGCTACCGGAAGGTCGCCTCCTGATGAGCACGCTGAGTCTGACCGGGGTGTCCCGGTGGTACGGCAACGTGGTCGCGGTCAACGACATCAGCATGGCTCTCGGGCCGGGCGTGACCGGCCTGCTCGGCCCGAACGGCGCCGGCAAGACCACGCTGCTGCACATGATGGCCGGGTTCCTCGCGCCGTCGCGGGGCACGGTCACCCTCGACGACCAGCCGACCTGGCGTAACCCTGACGTCTACCGACGGCTGGGCCTGGTCAGCGAACGGGAGGCGGTGCAGGGCTTCCTCACCGCGTACGAGTTCGTGCTGGCCAGCGCGAAGCTGCACCGGCTGGCCGATCCGGCGGCGGCCGCCCGACGGGCGATCGACCTGGTGGAGCTGGAGGCGGCGCAGAACCGCCGGATCGGCACGTACTCCAAGGGCATGCGACAGCGGGCCCGGGTGGCCGCCGCGATGGTGCACGACCCGCAGGTGCTGCTGCTCGACGAACCGTTCAACGGGATGGACCCGCGCCAGCGGCTGCACATGATGCAGTTGCTGCACACGCTGGGCGACGCCGGCCGGACGATCCTGTTCAGCTCGCACATCCTCGAAGAGGTCGAGCAGGTCTCCGGGACGGTACAGGTGATGGTGGCCGGCCGGTTGGCGGCCTCCGGCGACTTCCGGACCATCCGCCGGCTGATGACCAACCGCCCGCACGTCTTCGCGGTGCGGTCCACCGACGACCGGGCGCTGGCCGTCGCGCTGATCGCCGAGCCGTCGGTGAGTGGGGTCGAGTTGGACCCGACGGGTCTGACCGTGCGGGCCGGCGACTATGGCGCCTTCACCCGCGCGCTGCCCCGGATCGCGCTCAAGCAAGGCATCCGGGTGCGCCAACTGGTGCCGTCCGACGAGTCTCTGGAGAGCGTCTTCTCCTACCTGGTGGAGGCCTGACATGTCGACAATTACCTGGATCACCGCGCGCGGGCTGTTCGGCCGGCGTCGGTTCCTGCTGCTGCTCCCGCTGCCGTTGGTGCTGCTCGGGCTGGCCGTGCTCTGCCGGTCGCTGGGGGTGGACCCGGGCGAGTGGGGGCCGCCGGTGCTGGTCGGCCTCGGGCTGGCCGTGGTGCTGCCGGTGGTTGCGCTGATCATCGGCACGGGCGTGCTGGGCGCCGAGATCGACGACGGCACGGTCGTGCACATCCTGACCAAGCCGCTGCCGCGCTGGCAGATCGTGCTGCCGAAGCTCGCGGTGGCCGCCGGGGTCACCGCGGCCACCGTCGCGGTGCCGCTCTACGTCGCGGGCGTGCTGGCCGATTCGGTACGCCTCGGTCTGGCGCTGGCGGTCTCGGCGACGCTCGGCGCGCTGGCGTACTCGGCGTTGTTCCTCGCGCTCAGCCTGGTCACCAGGCGGCCGGTGCTGCTCGGCCTGGTGTACGTGCTGATCTGGGAAGGGCTGCTGGGCAACTTCGTCAGCGGCACCAAGGTGCTCTCCATCCAGCAGTACGTGATCGCCCTCGCGGACCGGATCGCCCCTACCGGGCTGCTGGAGACCACCGTGTCGGTGCCGGTGGCGTCGGTGATGACCGCGCTGGTGAGTGTCGGCTTTACCGTGCTGGCCATCGACCGTCTGCGCTCGTTCAGCGTGGCTGGCGAAACGAGCTGAGACCGGTGCGAAGCGGTGTTCCGGCCAGCCACCGTCCCGCGGTAGGGCTGGCCGGATGGACCGGTGGACCCACACCGGGCCAGGCTGTGGGGCGTGAGCGTCGATGCGGAGCGAACGTCGTTGGCTGAGCCGTACTCCCGGAGCAGCCGGCCGTGGCTGACCAGCCTGGCGGTCGCCGGGCTGGCCTGCGCCACGGTCGCCACGGCCGCGCAGGGCAGCGGTCAGTTCCACTGGTGGGCCGTGTTCATCCTGATCCCGACCGCGTTGATCGCGGCCAGCGGTGGGCCGTTGCTGGCCCGGGGCGGTGGCCGGGCGTTCGCCGGGTACATGCTCGCCTGCGTCGGCGCGATGGGGTTCGCGGTGGGCGCGCTGCTGATGTTCGGCGTGATGGGGCGGGGTTGGCCGCTGCTGGTGGTGCTGCCCTGCCTGGCGGTCGCCGGCACCTACGGCTGGCGGGCCGCCCACCCGCTGGCCCGTGGCCTGCACCGGGCGGTGGCCCTGCTCGCGCTGACCGGCGCGTTGCTCGGCTTGACCCTCCAGCTTCTCCGGGTGGATCTGATCGACCTGGAGACCGGTTGGTGGGGTGCGTTCCTGATGCTGGCCGGGGCCATCGTGCTGGGCAACGCGGGCGAGCTGACCCGGCACCGGATGCCGTACCGCCTCCAGGCGATCACCCTGCTGGTAGGGCCGGCGGTGATCGCGTTCCTGCTCGGGCTGCGCTTCCTGCGCGGCTGGTGATGACCGGTCCGCCGCCGCCCCGGCGGGGTGGGCGGCGGCGGACGCAGGTCAGAAGGCGCAGGCGATGACGAGCTCCGGGGTGCGGTCGGGGAGCAGGTCGAGTTTGCCGATCCGGCCGGCCGCCCGTAGGTCGTCGGCGACCAGGTTGAGCTGCTCCAGAAGCGCCGCCGGGCCGAGCGCCTCGGCCAGCGGCACGTCCGCCTTCATCGACAGTTTCCGCTCCGACTTGGCCCGCCGCACCTGGCTCAACGCGTCGCCGGCAAGCCGCAACAGCGCCGGCTCGCCCGATCCCTCGATCGTCCGGGCCACCTCGTGGGTGGTGGGCCACGGCGCACTGTGCACCGAGCCGTACCGCCACCACGACCACACCTCCTCGGTCACGTAGGGCAGCACCGGGGCGAACAGCCGCAGCTGCACCGACAGCGCCGAGGCCAGCGCCGCCCGTGCCGAGTCGGCGGCCGGGCCGGTGCCGTAGGCGCGTTCCTTCACCAGCTCGATGTAGTCGTCGCAGAACCGCCAGAAGAACGCCTCGGTCGCCTGCAGTGCCGCCGTGTGGTCGTACGCGTCGAAGGCGGTGCTCGCGGCGGTGACCACGGTGGCCAGTTCGGCGAGCATGGCCCGGTCCAGCGGGGTGGTCGCCGGGGCGCGCAACGCGTCCGCAGCGCCCAGCCCGAGCGCGAACTTGGAGGCGTTCAGCAGCTTGGTGGCCAGGCGCCGGCCGATCTTGATCTGGGCCGGGTCGAAGGCCAGGTCCATGCCGGGCTTGCCGCTGGCCGCCCAGTAGCGGACCGCGTCCGAGCCGTGCTGTTCCAACAACGCCAGCGGGGTGACCACGTTCCCCTTGGACTTGGCCATCTTCTTGTGGTCCGGGTCGAGGATCCAACCGGAGAGCACGGTGTCCCGCCAGGGCAGCACACCGTGCTCGAAGTGCGAACGGACCACGCTGTCGAAGAGCCAGGTCCGAATGATCTCCTGCCCCTGCGGGCGGAGGTCCATCGGGAAGATCCGGGCGAACAGGTCCGGGTCGGTTTCCCAGCCGCCGACGATCTGTGGGGTCAACGACGAGGTCGCCCAGGTGTCCAGCACGTCCGGGTCGCCGACGAAGCCGCCGGGTCGGCCGCGCTGCGACTCGTCGTAGCCGGGCGCCGGGTCGGTGGATGGGTCGACCGGCAGCGCGGACTCGTCCGGCGTGAGAGGGTGGGACCAGTCCGGCTCGCCAGTGTCGTCGAGCCGGTACCACACCGGCACCGGCACTCCGAAGAAGCGTTGGCGACTGACCAGCCAGTCCCCGGTCAGGCCGCCCACCCAGTGGTCGTAGCGGTGCTTCATGTGCGCCGGCACCCAGTGCAGCTCCGCACCCCGGGCCAGCAGCGTCGCCCGCAGGGAGTCGTCCCGGCCGCCGTTGCGCAGATACCACTGTCGGGTCGAGACGATCTCCAGTGGCCGGTCGCCGCGCTCGTAGAACTTGACCGGGTGGGTGATCGGGCGTGGCTCGCCGATCAGGTCACCCGCGTCGGCCAGCATTCCGACGATCTCCCGGCGGGCGCCGTTGACCGTCTGCCCCGCCAGCGCCGCGTACGGCTGCGCCGGCACCCCGGCCGGCGGCTCGGCGAGCAGCCGGCCGTCCCGGCCGATCACGACCCGGGTGGGCAGCCGCAGCTCACGCCACCAGGTCACGTCGGTCAGGTCACCGAACGTGGAGACCATCGCGACACCGGTGCCCTTGGCCGGGTCGGCGAGCGGGTGGGCACGTAGCGGCACCTCGACGTCGAACAGCGGGCTGCGCACGGTGCCGCCCACCAGGTCGGCGTACCGCTCGTCGTCGGGGTGACAGACCAACGCCACACAGGCCGGCAGCAGCTCGGGCCGGGTGGTGTCGATGAGCACCTCGCGCCCGTCGGACGCGATGAACCGCAGCCGGTAGTAGGCGCCCTGGCGCTCCCGGTCCTCCAACTCGGCCTGGGCGACCGCGGTGGCGAAACCGACGTCCCAGAGTGTCGGCGCCTCCGACTGGTACGCCTCGCCGCGCCGCAGGTTGCGCACGAACGCCCGTTGGCTGGTGGCCCGGGCGGTCCGGCCGATCGTCGTGTACGTCAAGGACCAGTCCACCGAGAGCCCGAGCCGCCGCCACAGCGCCTCGAAGGCCTGCTCGTCGGTGACGGTCAGTTGTTCGCACAGCTCGATGAAGTTGCGCCGGGAGATCGGGGTGGGGTCGCGGCGGGCCGCGTCGTCGACCGGGGCCGCCGGTGGCCGCCACACCGGGTCGTACGGCAACGCGGGATCGCAGCGCACCCCGTAGACGTTCTGCACGCGACGCTCGGTGGGCAGGCCGTTGTCGTCCCAGCCCATCGGGTAGAAGACGGCCTTGCCGCGCATCCGCTGGTACCGCGCGACGGTGTCGGTGTGCGTGTACGAGTACACGTGCCCCATGTGCAACTCGCCCGATACGGTCGGCGGCGGAGTGTCGATCGCGTACACGTCCCTGCGCTGCTTCGAGCGGTCGAACGCGTACGTGCCTTCCTCCTGCCAGCGGCGTGCCCAGCGCTCCTCGAGCCCGTCCAGGGTCGGACGCTCGGGAACGCCGGCTCGGGCCGTCCTCGCCGTTTCGGTCATCCTGCGATCGTAGGCACCGCCGGAGGGTCGAGCCACGCAGTTGCCGCAACGCTGGTTCAGATCAACGAGTCGCGCCACTGCCGGTGCAGGGCCGCGTACCGGCCGTCGGCCTCGGCCAGCTCACCGGGTGGGCCGTCCTCGACGACCTTCCCGTCGTCGAGAACGAGCACCCGGTCGGCGGTCTCCACAGTGGAGAGCCGATGTGCGATCACCAGGGCGGTTCGGTCGCGCAGGATGGTGCCGAGTGCCCGCTGCACGAGCCGTTCGGTCGGCACGTCCAGCGACGACGTCGCCTCGTCCAGGATCAGCACGGTCGGGTCGGCCAGGAACGCCCGGGCGAACGCGACCAACTGCCGCTGCCCGGCGGAGAGCCGCCCGCCACGGCGGTGCACCTGGGTGGCGTACCCCTCGGGAAGGGCCGCGATGAAATCGTGCGCGCCGATCGACCGCGCGGCGGCCTCGACCGCCGCGTCGTCCGCGCTCGGGCGGCCGAACCGGATGTTCTCGGCGACCGTCCCACTGAAGAGGTGGTTCTCCTGCGTCACCAACACGACCGCGCGGCGCAGGTCGGCGTCGCTCACCTCGCGCAGGTCGACCCCGTCCAGCCGGACGATGCCGGTGTCCGGGTCGTGGAACCGGGCGACCAGCTTCGCGATTGTCGACTTGCCCGCGCCGGTCGGCCCGATCAGCGCCACGGTCTGTCCGGCCGACACGGTCAGCTCCAGCCCGCCGAGGATCGGGGTGCCCGCCCGGTATCCGAAGGAGACCGCCCGGAAGGTCAACTCGCCGCGGCCGGGCCCGCTCGGCAGCGGTGTGGGCCGGTCCGGCTCGGCCACGGCCGGCCGTTCGTCGAGCACCCCGGCCAACTTCTCCAGTGCCGCCGTGGCCGACTGCAGCGAGTTGTAGAACTGGCTCAACTCCTGCATCGGCTCGAAGAAGCGACGTAGGTAGAGCAGGAACGCGGCGAGCACGCCGATCTCGGTCTGCCCGCCGAGCACCCGCCAGCCGCCGTAGCAGAGCACCACCGCCACGGTGACGTTGCCGATCAGTTTGATCGCCGGCGAGTACGTGGCGATCAGCCGGAACGTGTGCAGGCTGGTTCGTCGGTAGTCGTCGCCGAGCGCCACGAAGATCCGTTGGTTGCGCGGCTCCCGGCGGAACGCCTGCACCGCCCGGATGCCCCGCATCGACTCCACGAAATGCACGATGACCAGCGCGACCGCGTCCCGGGTCCGCCGGTACGCGCTCGCCGACGACCGGGCGAACCACCGGGAGAGCCAGAACAGGAACGGGAAGGCGAGCAGCGTCACGGCGGCCAGCGGCAGGTCCAGCCAGAGCAGGATGGCGGCCACCGACAACATCGACAGCCCGGCCATCACCAGGCTGTCGATCCCACCGTCGACCAGCTCGGCGATCGAGTCCAGGTCACTGGTGAGCCGGGAGACCATCCGGCCCGAGGTGTACCGCTCGTGGAAGCCCACGGACAGCCGCAGGAAGTGCCCGAACACCCGTTGCCGCAGGTCGAGCAGGACGGCCTGGCCGATCCGGGCAGAGATGGTGAGGAACCCTCGGCGAGCCGCGTACTCGGTCATCGAGGCGACCGCGAACGCCCCGGCGACGGCGACCAGCGGGCCAGCGTCGCCGGCGCGCAGCGGCGGGATGGCCCGGTCGATGCCGACCATGACGAGGTACGGGCCGGCCATCGCGGCGGCGTTCTGGGTCAGCAGCAGGCCGACCGCGGCGGCGAGTCGCCCCCGGTGTGGTCGGAGCTCATCGGCGAGCAGGGCCCGGCTGAGCCGGCGCAGCCGGGCCACCGCCTCGGGTGCGGCGTCCTCGGCTCGACTCCGGTCGGCCTCCGGGTCCGTGGCGGTTCCACGCCAGCGGGTGAGCTCCGGCTCCTCCTCGGGCGGTGGGTCGGCCTGCTTCGGCACTGTCACGAGCGCACCAGCCCCCACCCGTCCGATGGGGACGGGCTCGGGCCGGCGGCTCCGGCCGCGGGTGGGTGCCCGGTCGGCGGCTCGGCGGCGAGCAGCGCCCGGTACGCCGGCACGGTGGCCAGCAGTTCGGAGTGCCGCCCGATCGCGGTGATGTGCCCGTCTTCGAGCAGGGCGACCCGGTCGGCCAGGGCGATCGTCGAGGGTCGGTGCACCACCAGTAGCGCGGTGCTGTCGCGCAGGACCCGCCGCAGTGCCGCCTCGACGAGCGCTTCGGTGTGCACGTCGAGGGCCGACAGCGGGTCGTCCAGCACCAGCACCGCCGGTCGGCCGAGCACGGCCCGTGCCAACGCGAGTCGTTGCCGTTGCCCGCCGGAGAGGGACAGCCCCTGCTCGCCTACCCGGGTGGCCAATCCCCACGGCAACTCGTACGCGAAGTCCGCCTGGGCCAGCGCGAGGGCCGCTTGGACGTCGTCGTCGCCGGCGTCCGGGCGTCCCAGGGTGAGGTTCTCCCGCACCGACATGGAGAAGAGCGTGGGTTCCTCGAACGCCACCCCGACCAGTCGGCGCAGCGAGGCCAGCCGCAGCTCGCGCAGGTCGTGCCCGTCCAGGGTGATCCGGCCGGCGGTCACCTCGTGCAGCCGGGGCACCAGGGAGAGCAGCGTGCTCTTGCCGGAGCCGGTGGCACCGACCAGGGCCAGCGTTTCGCCCGGTTCGATGGTCAGGTCGATTTCGCGCAGCACCGGGGTGGTGGCACCCGGGTAGCTGAACGCGACGCGCTCGAAGCGGAGCCGGCCGTGGACCGTGTCTCGGGGGAGCGCGAGCGCGCCGGGCAGGTCCACGATCTGGGGTGGGGTGTCCAGCACCTCCTGGAGCCGGTCGGCTGCGGTGGCGGCCTCCTGACCGTTGGCGATGATCCAACCCAGCGACTGCACCGGCCAGATGAGCATCAGTTGGAGGCTGACGAACGCGACCAGCTCGCCGATGGTGAGCGCACCCTTCGCGGCGGCGGCCGCCCCGGCCACCAGCACCACGCCCAGGGTCACGTTGGGCACCAGGTCGAGCAACGCCGAGGTGTTGGCCAGCAGTCGCGCCTTGCTGACCCCTGTGTCGTGCAGCCTGCGGGCCCCGCCGGCGAAGCGGTCCGCCAGTTCGGGCCCCCGGCCGTACGCCTTCATGGTGCGCAGGCCCTGTGCTGTCTCCTCGACCAGAGTCGCCACGTCGCCCTGCTGATCCTGCATCCGTCGGGACGCGGCATGGTAGTGCCGCCCGAACCGGCGACTGATCAGCAGCAGCGGCACCGCGCTGGCCGCGACCAGCACCCCGAGTACCGGGTGCAGGTTGATCAGGAGCACCACCACGACCACGTAGGTGGTCAGGTTGAGCACCAGGAAGAACACGCCGAAGGAGAGGAACCGGCGGATCACCGACAGGTCGCTGGTGATCCGGGAGAGCAACTGGCCGGACTGCCAACGGTCGTGGAAGTTCGTCGGCAGTCGTTGCAGGTGGGCGTAGACGTCGGCGCGTAGCGCCGCCTCCATGCCCACCGCCGAGGAGGACTGCACCCACCGGCGGATGAAGATGAGCACCGCCTCGACCACGCCGAGCAGCAGCGCCAGGCCGCCGAGCTGGAGCAGCCCGACAGGTTCGTGTCGGGCCACCGGCCCGTCCACCACCCGCTGCACGACCAGCGGTACGGCGATCCCGGCCGCTGTTCCGGCGAGGCCCGCGACGAGCAGCCAGGCGAACTCGGCGGCGTACGGGCGCAGGTAGGGACGGAGGCGCCAGAGGTTGTGCAACGGATGGTGGGGCGCGGCGGCCCGGGTGGCCGGGCTGCCGCCGATCTCCACAGGCACTACCAGACGGTAGCGTTAATAGAAGGCGACAATTGTGTCAGCTTGTCGTCAAGCGCCGCTCATGACCGAGAAGCCACTTCTTCACGTCCAGTCCCCAGCGGTAGCCACCGAGCGTGCCGTCGGTGCGAAGTACCCGGTGGCAGGGCACGAACAGTGCCGCCGCGTTCCGGGCGCAGGCAGCGGCGGCGGCCCGCACCGCGGGTG
The DNA here is from genome assembly GCF_014201145.1 of Micromonospora parathelypteridis. Taxonomy (NCBI): domain Bacteria; kingdom Bacillati; phylum Actinomycetota; class Actinomycetes; order Micromonosporales; family Micromonosporaceae; genus Micromonospora; species Micromonospora parathelypteridis. The sequence goes on along the minus strand of NZ_JACHDP010000001.1, from coordinate 2,297,821 downwards.
GCCGACCGGCGAGCGCGGCGTACCCGGTGTAGGTGATCGGGGTGCCCGGAGGCACCTCGCGCAGCACCTGCCACGCGTGCGCCATGAACTCCCCGCCGGTGTGCTGACGAATCGGCACGGCGTCGATGGCGCTGAGGTCACCGTCCAGGTAGGACGTGACGGCGGCGCTGACCGGGCCGAGGTCGGCCCGCTGTCGCAGCGGCCCCCGCAGGGTCGGGTGGACCAGGGGCAGCAGCGCCGCCGGGTCCGGGGTGAAACCGGCCGCCCGAACGTCGCCGTCCGGGCCGGCGATGATGCTGAGCGGACCGGTCGGTGTGCTCAGCACGGTGCTGTCGATGCTCATGCCGCTCTCCAGAGTCTGATCGTGGCGTAGGACCGCCAGGGGCGCCAGCGTTCGGCGTGCTTGTCGAGGGTTGTCGGGGTGTCGGGCAGGCCCAGCGCGGCGGCGCCGCGCCGGACCGCGAGGTCGGTGCTGAGCAGGACATCCGGGTCGCCGAAGGCGCGCATGGCCAGGTAGTTGGCGGTCCACGGGCCGATGCCGGGCAGCGCGAGCAGCCGCCGGACGGCGTCCTCCCGATCGACGCCCGCCGCGAGGTCCAGCGACCCGTCGACAACCGCCCGCGCCAGCCCACGCAAGGTCTCCCGCCGTGCGGCGGGCATCCCAAATCCCGAGTCCGGCAGCACCAACAAGTCCTCCGCGCTCAAAAACCCCCGCAACCCCGCGCCCCGACCCTCCTCGCCCAGGTGAGCATGAAGTTGTTGCCGCGACACGCCGACGCCGTCGGCAATAACCTCATGATCGACTTGAGCGGTGGGGGTGGTGGGGGTGGTGGGGGTGGTTAGGAGGCGGGTCAGGGTTTTTTGGGCCGATAGGACCGAGACCTGTTGGCCGATGATGGCGCGGACGGCCATCTCGAAGCCGTCCACGGCACGGGGGACCCGGATTCCCGGTTCGGCGGCGACCGCCGGAGCGAGCGCCGGGTCGGCGGCGAGCGTGGCGTCGATGGCCGCCGGGTCCGCGTCCAGGTCGAGCAGCCGCCGGCAGCGGGCCACCGCAGGTGCCAGGTCACGCAGGTCGGTCAGCCGCAGCGTCGCCGCGACGTGCCCGTCCGCCGGGGTCAGCGCCACCTCGCCGGTGCCGTGTGGCAACCGCAAACCCCGGTGGTACGTCCCGTCGCGGACCTCGTCCAGGCCGGGCAGCGCCCGCACCGCGAGGAAGTCCAGCAGCGCCTGGGCGTGCAGCGGCGGGCGGTACGCCAGCCGGAGCGCGATGGTGCCCGCCCCGATCGCTGCCTGCTGGCCACCCCGGGCCGTCCGCAGGTCGGACGGTGCGCTCGCGTACACCTCGCGGAGCGTGTCGTTGAACTGCCGGATGCTGCCGAAGCCCGCGGCGAACGCGATCTCCGCCATCGGCAGGCCGGTCGTCTCGATCAGGATCCGGGCGGTCTGCGCCCGCTGAGCGCGGGCCAGCGCGAGCGGTCCGGCACCCATTTCGGCGCTCAACATCCGGTGCAGGTGCCGATCGGTGTAGCCCAGACGGGAGGCCAGCCCCGGTACGCCGTCCCGGTCGACCACCCCGTCGGCGATCAGCCGCATCGCCCGACCGACCACGTCCGCGCGGACGTCCCACAGGGGTGAGCCCGGCGCGGCGTCCGGCCGGCAGCGGCGGCAGGCGCGCAGCCCGATCCCCTGCGCGGCGGCGGCGGACGGGAAGAACCGGACGTTCTGCCGTTTGGGCGTGATCGCCGGGCAGGACGGCCGGCAGTAGATGCCGGTGGACGTCACGCCGGTGTAGAACCAGCCGTCGAACCGCTGGTCACGGCTGTCCACGGCCCGGTAACAACGCTCGAAGTCCAACTCCATGTCACCGATGATGCCCCGCTGGTCGGGCCGCCTGCTGGCGGGAATCGGACCTCAGTGTGCCCCCAGCTGGACGACCGGCGGTCGGCCATCGGCGGCGGGCGTGGAGGTCAGCGGCGGCGCCGATGAGGCTGGCCGGATCGGCCGGGCTGACCGGATCGGCTCGACTGACCGGCGCGGCCCTGCTGACCGGCTCGGGTGGGCTGACCTGCTCGGGTGGGCTGGCCGGTCAGCAGGGCCGGCCGGAAGACGCCATCCGGGTCGTACCGCTTCCACAACCGCCGCACCCGGGCCCCGGTCTCGCCCGGGTAGATCCGGGCGAACGCGGCCGGGTTCGGCCGGCTCTCGAAATTGACGTACGCGCCGTCGGCGCGGGCTCCGGCGGCCCGCCAGGCGGCGTCCAACGCAGCCCCGCCCTGCGGTGGGAACACCGAGGCGATGACCAGCGTGTCCTGGTGGCGATGCGGGTACGCGGTCGCGTCGGGAGCGACGTCGTTGACCGCCCCACCCAGCGAGCGGAGCTGGACCACCGCCCGCCCCGGCCCGGTCACCGCTCGCATCACGGCCCGCGCGCCGGCGTCGTCCAGCCCGGTGAACAGACCGTTGGTGGTCGTGCCACGTTGCTGCCCGACGTTGGGGTGCAGGTGCGCGGTCGGCACCAGGGTCGGGTAGGGCAGCAGGTCGGTCCGGTGTTCGAGCACCTTTCCGATGGCGAGCAGCGGCTCCACCGCGGGCCGGGCCCGGCGCAGGCTCTCGGCGGCCACCACGGCGGTGATGGACATGAGGGCCGAGCGGCCCTCCGCGTACAGCACGGCCGCCGCGGACAACTCCCGTGGGGCCTGCGAGAGGTAGGCCGTCCACTCCCGGATGGTGCGACCGTCCGGGTGCGCTTCGACGACCAACTGCGCCACGCCGACATTGCGCTGCTCGGCTGCCTCGATCTCGAAGGCCACCACGATCCCCGCGCCGGCTCCGGCACCGCGGACCAGCCAGAACAGCTCCGGCTCGTGCTCCGCGTCCGCCCGTACCAGCGTCCCGTCGGCGAGCACCACCTCGACCGCGCGGACACGGTCGATGGTGAGGCCGTGGGCGCGGACCAACCAACCGACGCCGCCGCCGGTGGCCAGGCCGCCGACGCCGACGTTGCCGTGGTCACCTGAGCTGATCACCAGGCCGTACGGGGCCAGCGCCTTCGCGACGTTCGCCCAGCGGGCACCGGCCTCGACCCGGACCAGCCCGGCCCGCTCGTCGAGCACCTGCACCCGGTTGAGCATGGACAGGTCGATGACCACGCCACCGTTGTTGGAGGACGCCCCGGAGAAGCCGTGCCCCCCGCTGCGGACGGCGATGGGCAGTCGCTGTTCCCGCGCGTAGCGGAGCGCGTCGACCACCTGCGCGGTGGTCTTCGGCAGCAGCACGGCCGCCGGCGACGCCGACGTGGTGTACGTCGAGCGCAGTTGCGCGTACCGGCGGTCACCGGGTGTGACGATCTGCCCGGTGAGCGAGTTGGGCACCCGGGCCATGGCGGTGGTCAACGCGGCCTCCGCAGCTCGCACACCGGATGTCCGTTATCGGTCATGGCCCAAGAATGAGCGGGCGTGCCGGCCTCGGCAAACCTGGTGCGCCGGCGCATCCTGTTCACCGGTGCGCTGGTACGGGAAGTGCCGGGAGAAGGTGACCGGGATCTCCGATCGACCTCTCGACTCGGGGAAGCCGCCAGCGTCCTGACGCCGCCGCCGGAGACGACCGTGGGTTGGCCGGTCAGGCCGGGGCCGGGGGGCCGCCTGCCTGACCGGCACTGTTCACCGCGAAGGGCTCGACGGAGACGGCGTGGGAACGGGCGCGCCAGGGGCGCCGGGCATGCCGGGGGCACTGGGCACACCGGGCGCAACAGGGTCGCCGGGCACGCCGGGCGCACCACCCGGCGCGCCGGGCGCACCGGACCCGTCCGGCGAGTCCGACGGCGTCGGCCGGACCGGTACGCCGGGTGTGCCCGGACGACTCGACGGGTTCGGGTTCGCGCCGCCGGGGCTGGGTACGGCCGTCGGCACCTCGGCGGGCGCGGACGGGCTGGGCACGGGCGGGCTGGGCACGGTCGCCGGGCCCGCCGGGCTGGGCGCGGCCGGTGGGAGCTCGTCCGAGCTGGTCGCGGCGAGAGCGAGCGGAGTGGCGATCAGGACCGCCGCGAGGACGCCGACCGCTCCCATCGTCACCGTGGCGCGGCGCCGGTTGCGCACCCGCCGTTCCGCTCGGTTCAACTGGTCATGCACGATCGGTGCCTCCTCGGCGAGGTCGGTGAGAGTGGAGCGGATGAGGTGCTCGAAGGGGTCGGTCATCGCCGTACCTCCAGCATTTCGACCTCCGGGAGCAAGGCGCGCAGGCGCGTGACCGCCCGGTGGGTACGGCTGCGCACCGTGCCCACGGAGCAGCCGAGCAGTTCGGCGACCCGGGCTTCCGGCAGGTCCTCGTAGTAACGCAGAACCACCACCGCCCGCTGTGCCGGTGGCAGGTGGCGCAGCGCGGCGCGCATCGCCAACCGCACGTCGGAGCCGCCGCTCGGATCGGCGCCGACCGGTTCGTCCGCCGGGTTGAGCGGCGTCTCCCGCCGCCGGCGCAGTCGCCGCCACCAGCTGACCTGCTCGCGGTACATCACGACGCGGAGATACCCCTCGGGGTCGGCGTGCCGGATGGATCCCCACTTCGGGATGGTCCGCGCCAACGCCGACTGGAACAGATCTTCGGCGGCGTTGCGGTCACCGGTCAGCAGGTAAGCGACCCGCATCAGTGCCGGCGTCCGGCTGCCGACGAACTCGGCCAGCCGAGCCCGTTCGTCCTCGTCCACCCACCACCTCCCGTTTCGTTGTCACACCTACAGACGCCCCAGGTCATCGTCGCTATCCACGATCCAACGGGGTTTTTCGACCCGGAAGTGTCGGTCGTGGCGGGTAACGTCCGGCCACCAACTGAAGAAGGGTGCGGCGAATGGCGAGCGTGGCGGGTTGGGCGGCGGCGTCGACACAGGGCGCGTTCCCGCCGCTGCCCCGCGCGGTGGCGCAGTCCCTCTACCGCCGGATGCGGGCCGTCGCGCCGGCCGCCGTGGGCGCCATCGAACGGGACCGGGCGACCGATCCGGAGCAGACCTTCTCCGACACCGCCTGCGGCCGGTTGGCGGGCTCACTCGACGACGCGGGCCTGCGGGCGCTCGGGATGTGGACGCACCACTGGTGCATGCGCTTCTACGACGACGACACCCGGGTCGGCCGGCGGTTGGTTCGCGAGATCGCCGCGCGGCCGGGGCTGGGCTGGACGGCCGACGAGGTGCACTGGATGCTGCGCGAGTCGGTCTCGGCCGGCCCGGCCGCTGCCGATCGGTTCACCCTGCCCCACGCAGCCGCCGCGCAACTGGCCCCGGCCGACGAGCTGCCCCCGCGCCAATGGCCCGAGGTCGAGGTGCCCCGCCAGCGGCGACCGGACCTGTCCAGTTGATCGTCGTTGAGGGCAGGCGGTGCGGCGACCGCCGCGTGGGCGGGTGACCGGCTGCGGCAGGATGGACGGCGCACCGCCCTGACGGAAGGACACCTCCAATGCCTGCCAGCGAACCGACCATCCTCGCCACCAGCATGGGCTTCTTCCGGGGCGACCGCGGCCCCGCCGACCTGCGCCCCGGCCCGGTCTTCGAGTTGGCGGCCGAGCTGGCCGAGGCCGGTCCGCAGCCGCGGATCTGCTACCTCGGGCAGGCCGTCGGGGACCAGCCCACCTCGCTGACCGCGGCCTACGGCGCGTTCGCCGACACCCGGTTCCGGCTGTCGCACCTCGCCCTGTTCCCGATGCCGAACGTCGAGGACGTCCGCGCCCACCTGCTCGCCCAGGACGTGCTCTGGGTCGGTGGCGGCAGCGTGGCCAACCTGGTCGCGGTCTGGCGGGTGCATGGGCTCGACGAGATCCTGCGCGAGTGCTGGCAGGCCGGCGTGGTGCTGGCCGGGGTCTCCGCCGGCTCGATCTGCTGGCATGTCGGCGGCGCCACCGACAGCTTCGGTCCGCGCCTGCGCGGCTTCACCGAGGGCTTGGCCTGGCTGCCGTACGGCAACGGGGTGCACTACGACAGCGAGGCCGAGCGGCGCCCGCTCATGCACGAACTGGTTGGCAACGGGACGCTGCCGGCCAGCCACTGCACCGACGACGGGGTCGGCCTGGTCTACCGGGGCACCCGGCTGGTCGAGGCAATCGCGGACCGCGAGGGCGTCTCGGCGTACGAGGTCAGCCGCAACGCGGACGGCAGCGTCCAGGAGACGGTCATCGCTCCACGCCTGCTCCGTTGACGGTCGACGCGACCCCGCCGATCGTCACGCCTGCTCGGCAGCCTGGCGGCGGCGGAGCACCGCGTCGAAGACCTGCGCCAGCTCGGCCGCGTCCTCCCCGGCGTGGTGCGTGTGCGGCACGTCGTGCAGGCCCAGCTCGTTCTTGATCTTGCTCTTGTGGGTCTGGACCCACTCGCTGCCGGTCAGCCCCATCCAGTAGCTGCGGAGATCGACACCAGAGCCGGTGGCACCGAACGGGCTGTGGCCGACGAAGCGGACGAAGTACCAGTGCACGAACATCCCGTCCCAAACGGCGGGTGCGGCGAGGAAGACCGGGCGGCCGATCCGGCGCAGCCCGTCGACCCAGGCCGCCGCGGCTGACATCGCCTCCTGCGCGGTGGGCGCCTCCCGCAGCAGGCGGTCCCGGTCCAGGCCGGAGACGGCCAGCGCCGCCGGCACGAACTCGTCGGAGATGGGACGCAGCTCCGTGTAGAAGGTCAGGTCCGGCTGGCCGGTCACGGCCATACCCAGCGAGATCATGCTGTACGGCCCGGGAATCGGCCCGTCCGCCTCGACATCGACGGCGATATACAGCTCGGGCAAGGTCGAGGTCATCCCACCTCCAAGAGCGAGACATCGAATCGGGAAGGGTAGCAATGCCTGCCGGGGCACGGCGGCAGCGACGATCGATCGCCCGGCCCGTCGAATCGGAGCCGCGTGGGCCGGCCCCGTCGGCACCCGCGTAAGCTGGCTGGTCGTGAGTCTCTCCATCGGCATCGTCGGCCTGCCCAACGTCGGCAAGAGCACGCTTTTCAACGCGTTGACCAAGAACGACGTGCTGGCGGCGAACTACCCGTTCGCCACCATCGAGCCCAACGTCGGTGTGGTCGGGCTGCCCGACGAGCGGCTGGGCAAGCTGGCCGAGATCTTCTCCTCGCAGAAGGTGCTGCCGGCCCCGGTGTCGTTCGTCGACATCGCCGGCCTGGTTCGCGGCGCGTCGAAGGGGCAGGGCCGGGGCAACGCCTTCCTGGCCAACATCCGCGACGCCTCGGCGATCTGCCAGGTGGTCCGGGCCTTCTCCGACCCGAACGTGGTGCACGTCGACGGCAAGATCTCCCCGGCTGACGACATCGAGACGATCAACACCGAGCTGATCCTCGCCGACCTGCAGACCCTGGACAAGGCCCTGCCCCGGTTGGAGAAGGAAGCCAAGCTCCGCAAGGACCGATCCGCCGCGGTCGCCGCCGCGAAGGCCGCCATCGAGGTGCTCGACGGTGGCACCACCCTCTACTCCGGGGCTGCCGCCGCCAAGATCGAGCTGGAGCACCTGCGCGAGCTGCACCTGCTCACCACGAAGCCCTTCCTGTACGTCTTCAACGTCGATGAGGCCGAGCTGGCCAACGAGTCGTTCCTCGACGAGCTGCGCGCCCTGGTCGCCCCCGCCGAGGCCGTCTTCATGGACGCCAAGATCGAGTCTGAGTTGGTGGACCTGCCCGAGGAGGAGGCCCGCGAGCTGCTGGAGTCGATCGGGCAGAACGAGCCCGGCCTCAACCAGCTTGTCCGGGTCGGCTTCCGCACCCTCGGCCTGCAGACGTACCTCACGGCCGGCCCCAAGGAAGCGCGTGCCTGGACCGTCCCGGTCGGCGCCACCGCGCCGGAGGCCGCGGGTGTCATCCACAGCGACTTCCAGCGCGGCTTCATCAAGGCCGAGGTGGTCTCCTACCACGACCTGGTCGAGCACGGTTCGATGTCGGCGGCCAAGGCGGCGGGCAAGGTCCGCATCGAGGGCAAGGAGTACGTCATGCAGGACGGCGACGTCGTGGAGTTCCGCTTCAACGTCTGATCCTGCTCGGTCGCCGCAGCCGAACGGGTGGCCCCGCCGGCCGGACTTCAGCGAGGTGGGACGCACGGAGAGTCTCCGCCGGATTGACCGCCCCCAATTGGGACCGGTGCGACGGTAGGGTGACCGCGTGGATGAACGGGTGCTGCTCAGTTCGTCGTTCGGTGCGGCGGCAACCGCGTACGCCGAGCACCGCCCGGATTACGCGGAGGCCGCGGTGCGCTGGGCGCTTGAGCTCGCACCTGGCTCGCGAATTCTCGATCTCGGCGCCGGCACCGGCAAGCTGTCCGCCACGCTGGTCACACTGGGTGCGGATGTTGTCGCGGTCGAACCCGACCCGGCGATGCTCACCGAGCTACGCCGGACGTTGCCGGCCGTCCGTGCCCTGCCGGGCAGCGCCGAGGCGATCCCGTTGCCGGACGCTTCCGTCGACGCCGTGCTGGCCGGTAACGCGCTGCACTGGTTCGACATGGCGGTCGCGGGGCCGGAAATCGCCCGAGTCCTCGCACCCGGAGGCACTCTGGCGGGCCTGTGGAACATCATGGACGACCGGATCGACTGGGTCGCCGGGCTCGAACGGGTCAGCGGGAGCGCGGCCATCGGCCCCCGTGACACGCTGGGCAGTTGGCGCGCGGCGACGGCGGACCTGCTCGTTCCCGGCAGTGGCCTGGTCGCCCGGTTCGGTGCGCGGGAGCAGGCCGAGTTCCCGCACGGGCAGCGTCGTACCGCTGACTCCCTCGTCGCGACACTCGCGACGCGGGCGGGGATGCTGGTCATGGCAGATTCGGACCGGGAGGCCGCCCTCGGCGAAATCCGCGCGTTCCTGGGGAACAGAAGCGAAACCGCCCACGGCGAATTCACGCTGCCGATGCTGACCGGCGTGCTGCGCGTTCGGCGGCTGTGACCCATTACCGGACCGGGACCTTGAACGCAGTGCTGGCAGGCGTCGACGTGGCGCTGGTGGGCCTGTTTTCGGCCAAGGACAAGGAATTTGGCAGGAAGCTCGATCTTCTGGCCGCCTCCGTGGAAGCCCGCGGCGGCCACGTCGTGAGCCGACACGTTCAGCGGCGGGGTGTCTCGTCCGGCGGTGTGGACAAGATGGCCACGCCCTTCTCGCGACGGACGTTGCTCAGCCCCGGCAAGGCCCGCGAGGTCGCCGATGCGTGCCGGGCGTGCGGAGTCGGCGTCGCGATCTTCGCGAACCCCTTGACCGACCACCAGCGAGCTGTCCTCAACGACATGTTCGGCTGCCTCGTCATAAGTGGCGAGGACCTCCGGTAGACCAGTCAGCGCCCGTCAAGATCGCGCTCGATCCTGGATGTAGTGGCCTCGCCGGAGGTGGAACACCACTACATCCATGATCGAGCATGATCTTGACGAAGAAACGGGCGCCAGCCGCCCGGACGGCGTTGAGGCGCGCTACTGCTCGGCCCAGACGCCCAACTCGTTGCCGCTGGTGTCGGTGAAGTGGAACCGGCGGCCGCCGGGGAACTCGTACGGCCCCTTCACCACCTGGCCGCCAGCGTCCTTCACGGCCTGCACGGACCCGTCCAGGTCGCTCGAGTAGAGCAGGATCAGTGGGCCGCCGGCCCGGACGTCCTGGTCCAGACGGAGGCCGCCCACCTCGGGTGCGGCGTCGCCGTGCGGGCTCCGGATGCCGGCGTACCCCGGCCCGTAGTCGTTGAACTGCCAGCCGAACGCGTCGGCGTAGAAGCGCTTGGCCTCGACGAGGTCGGTCACCGTGAGCTCGACGTAGTCGATGGCGTGGTGCCGGTGCGGAGAGGGCTCAGACATACGCGGCATTGTGCGCCCCGGGTACGACGAGATCGCGAATCCCCCGGCGATCACGCCGAGCGTCACGATCGCCACGGCGCAGAGCAGCATCGTCGGGCGGGCGCCGATGGCACCCACCAGGGGCCCTCCCAGCATGGTGCCCAACGGCACCGCCAGCACGAGGATGGCGCCGTTCGCCGCGAGTACCGCGGGTAGCTGCGCCGTCGACGTGCTGCGCTGGAAGAGCGCCATCGAGGTGGACCGGTACGGCGCCCAGATCACGCCGGCGAGCGCGAAGGCCGGCAGCGAAAGGCTGACCGGTGCGCCCAGGCCGAGGGGCAGCATGGCAGCCCCGAACCCGATGACGATGCCGATGGTGGTGGCCCGCATCGGCCAGTTGCGGAGATGACCGGCGATCACGCCTCCGACGAGGCCGCCGACGCCGAAGGCGGTGTGGTAGATGCCGAGCAGCGTCGCGGAGGCGTGCAGGTCGTCGGTGATGTGGATCGGCATGGCCACGTACACCGGTCCGAAGAGGAAGAAGAACCCGAGGCTCAACACCAGCAGGCCCAGCAGGGTGTGGTCGTGGCGGATGACCGCGAAACCGGCCGTCCGCGAGGCGCCGCGCTCGGACCGGTGGACGCCGCCGCTGACAGGCAGGGCGAAACGGTACGTGAGGGCCAGCGCGGCGAAGGTGACGGCGTCGACAGCGATGACCCACACTGGGCTCACCCAGCCGATCATGATGCCCGCCAGCGGCGGGCCGACGATGGTGGCGAATGCGGCGACGGTGGTGAGCAGCGCGTTCGCCGGCAGGTGGTGCTGCGGCGGCAGCAGCTCGGCGATCAGGGTGAAGCGCCCAGCGGTACCCCACGAGTGCAGTAACGCCGAGGCGGCGAGCAGGACGACGTACAGCCAGACGGTGAGCACACCGGTGAGGTGCGCGAGAGGGATCGCCGCGAGCGCCGAGGCCCGCAGGATCGCGTCCCATCCGGCGAGTTGGGCGCCGCTGCGCCCCCGCAGCAGCCGGCCGAAGATGACGGTCCCGGCCGCGCTGGGCAGTGTGTACGCCGCCATGGCCAGCGCGATCCAGGTGCCGCGCTGGCCCGACGGCGCGAGTTGGATGGCGAGCCAGGTGACCGCGACCACCGCCATGCCGTCGCCGAGTGCGGACACGGCAAGCCCGGGCAGGACGCGCCGGAGCTGTGGGTGACTGACCACCGGCCAGTACGGCGAGGAGCGCGGGAAGCGGGACGGCATGATGCCAGCTGACCCGTCGAGGGCCCTGCGGATCAACAATGACTGCCAACAGCAGAATCCGCCCAGGGTGAGCGACAGCGCCAGGGACGACCAGGTCGGCTTGTTCGATCTCGCTTCCGCCAACGGGGATCGACCCCGGCCCCCTCGTGACTGGTCGTCGGGAGCCGGGGTCGACCGACCGCCGCTACTCCGCCCGGTAGACGGAGATGTGCGACGGGCTGTCGGCGGTGAACGGTCGCCGGTGCCAGTCGGCGTACCGCTCGGTGAGCCGGAGCCCTGCCTGCTGCGCCATCTCGTCGATCTGGTGGGGCCAGGCATAGCGCATGGCGAACGGCTTCAGGTGCACACCGTCCGCGTCGAACGTGATGGTCTGCCGGATGAACCGCTGCGCCGGCCGGTCGTACCGGTGCAGCCGAATCGTCGCGGAGTCCTCGGTGACCGCACGCACCTGCACCTGCTCGTCCGAATCGAAGCTGCGCGGGTCGGGCACGAACGTCTCGATGACGAATGCGCCGCCGGGCGACAGCACCCGGGCGACGTTGCGGAAGCAGTCCGCCTGCCGCTCGGCGTCCACCAGGTTGAACAGGGTGTTGAAGACCAGGTACGCGAGTCGGAACTCACCGACCACCGGTACGTCCGCCATGTCGGCGACGACCACCGGGATCCGGTCGCCGCCGGGCTTCGCCCGCAGTTGCGCGAGCATCTCCTCGGACGCCTCGACGCCGTGCACGGCGAGGCCGCGTTCGGCCAGCGGCAGCGCGACCCGGCCGGTGCCGATCGCCAGTTCGAGAACCGGGCCGCCGTCGGCCAGGTCGGCCAGGAAGTCCACGGCGGGTGTCGGGTCGGGGTTGGTGCCGCCATCGTCGTATCCGGCGGCCCAGAGCCGGCCGAAGAGGCCGGGATCGTCGAAGACCGACATCAGCGGCCTCCGGGGTTGGGGTCAGCGGCGCCCAGCGCCGGGGGAACGGTCCTGCTCACGAAGTCTCGATTCCTCAGGTCGGATGACGGTGGGTTCGGGGGACCTCGTCGTGTCAGGCATGGTGGCTGCTCCCTTCGCGCGGCTGTGGACCGAGGACACCAGAGACGTCGTGGGCCCGGCAAGGCAATTACGCCGGCCGGGCCCACGACGGGACGTGCGGTCAGGAGATGTGGTGCAGGATCACGTTGTGTACGTGGTGGCTCTTCTGCGCGCCACGGAACTCCACCTCGTAGGTGTGCGTCCCGACGTGGATGGCGATCGCCCCGGTGGAGAAGAACGAACCGCCCCACGACTTGTTGCTGACCACGCTCACGCTGGTGATCTTCGAGTACGGGATGCTGGTGATCGCGAACCGCTTCCCGATGAAGGAGCGGTCCTGGATGATCACGCGTCGGTCGGTCAGCCCGATGAACCCGGTGCCGGTGCCGACGGCGTCGTAGACGGCGATGATCTGCTCACCGTCGAGGAGGCCACTCTCGATCTGCTGGACCTGCTCTTTGCGGTCATACGCGATGTTCGCCATGTGTCCAAGGCTAGAAAACCGGTGCCAGCGTGCCGGCGCGGGCGATCACCACGAACTCACCGTCGCCCTGGCCCACCGGCTCGCCCCGCCAGCCGCCGTGGACGCGGTCCACAGTGAAGCCCGCCGTGGCCAGGGAGTTGCGCAGCTCGGCCTCCGTGCGGAAGCGGAGGGCCGCCGAGCTGAGCAACTCCGCACCATCGGCGAAGTGGTAGTGGTGGGTGAAGTCGACCACTCCGTCGCGTACCCCGGTGACTTTGGTCCACGCGCGGACCTCGCCGCCGTCCGGCAGCGCGATCCGCCGGTGCGAATCCACCGGGTTCCACCGTTCCCAGCGGCGGTCCGCCGGGTCGCGGGCGTCGAACGCCAGCCGGCCGCCGGGCACGAGCGCCCGCCGCAGGTCGCCGAGGGTACGCGCCCACTCCGCGGCGTCGACGAAGAATTGCGCTACGTGGCTGGTCAGGATCGCCACGTCGAACGCCTGGCTCGGCAGCAGCGCCGAGGTGCCCTCGATCCAGGTCACCCGCTCACCGCCCGGCCGGGCGCGGGCGGCGGCCAGGGACGCGCCGGCGGGGTCGACGCCGGTGACGGTGTGGCCGGCGGCGGCGAGGGCGACGGTCAGCCGGCCGGTGCCACAGCCCAGGTCGAGGACCCGGGCGGCCGGGGTCTCGTCGACCACCGCCTGGAAGAAGTCGTCGTCGGGCCCCCACGGGCACTCGGCGTCGTAGACCTGGACCAGCCGGTGGTGGCGGAACTCCCCGTGCCTCATCGGGCGTTCGCGTCGGCTGCGGCGCGGACGAACTCGCGTACCCGGGTGGTGGTGTTGCTGGGCAGCCAGACCGGCCCACGTTCGATCGGTGGCGCGTCGTGGATGGGCACGTAGGCCACGTCGGGGCGTGGGTAGTAGCGCCGCGTGTTGTCGCCCACCGGCAGTACGCCCCGACCCAGCGCGACCAGCGACAGCATCTCGGAGAAGGTGTTCCCGGAGGGACCCTTCGGCACCGGCCGGCCGGACGGGGTGCGGTCCGGGGTGCGGTCCCGCTTGAATTCCAGCGAGGTCGCTGTCGGGTACTGCACCACCGGGTGGTCGGCGAGCACCTCCAGTGACACGGACCGTTCCCGGGCGAGCGGGTGATTCGCCGGCACCGCCAGTGCCCGGTCCTCGGAGAGCAGCGCCGGGCCGGTGGCCATCCCGTCGAAGGGGTACGAGGCGATCAACACGTCCGTGGAGCCGTCGACCAGCCCGGAACGGGTGTTGGACAGCTGCGCCTCGTGCACGTCCACCCGGCAGTCGGGGTGTCGTTCGGTGAACAGGGCGACTGCGCGGAGCAGCACCGGCGCGGTCCACTCGCCGAGGAACGCCACCCGTAGCGTCCCGGTGACGCCTCGGCCGGTGTCGACCGCGCGGCGGACTGCCTCGTCCATCCCGGCGACGAGTGGAGCCAGGTCGTCGGCGAGTTGCCGGCCGATCGGAGTGAGCTGGACGACCCGACTGGTCCGGGCAAACAGTGGTGCGCCGATCCGGCGCTCCAGCTTCTTGACGACGTGGCTGACCCGGCCGGTGCTGACGGTCAGCCGCTCGGCGGTCCGGCCGAAATGCAGCTCCTCGGCGAGCGTCAGGAACGTCTCGACCTCGTACCGCTCCAGCACCACGCCTCCATCGTTGACCTGTGGACAACGATCGTAGCGGCATCAGATCTTGGTCCGAGGTCCCCGTTCGCGGATCGTAAACGCGGCACGGCAACCATTCGACCGAGAGGCTGCGAGATGAGCATCGACGACTACCTGGCCGGCCTGGCCGGCCCGCTGCGCGAGATCGGGGAGAAGCTGACACCGGTGATCGCGGCGGCCGTACCCCGGGCAACCGGCGCGGTCTGGCACGGGCACCCGGTCTGGAGCCTGGGCGACCGGCCTGGTCAACGCCCGGTCTGCTTCTTCAAGGCCCACGGGTCCTACGTGACCTTCGGGCTGTGGCGGGGGCAGGAGATCACCGACCCGTCCGGGCGACTGGTGCCCGCCGCCCGAGCGATGGCGGTGGTGAAGCTGCGTGCCGTCGCCGACATCGATCCGGCCCTGTTCACCGACTGGATGTGCGCGGCGGCCGAACTGGAGGAGGCGTGAGCGAGGTGCGGGTGACTGGCTTCGACCATCTTGTGTTGACTGTCGCCGACGTGGAGCGCTCCCTGGACTTCTACTGCGGTCGACTCGGGTTGGCACCGGTACGGGTCGACGAGTGGCGTGCGGGTGCCGTCCCGTTCCCGTCGGTGCGGATCAGCCGCGACAGCATCATCGACCTCGTCCGAGGCGAGCGGCAGGGCACGAACATCGACCACTTCTGCCTGGTGGTGGCACCGCTGGACTGGGCCCGGGTGGTCGACTCCGGGGCCTTCACGGTGCTGACCGGGCCGGTCGGGCGGTTCGGCGCGCGCGGGTCGGCGACGTCGATCTACGTTCAAGATCCGGACGGCAACTCGGTGGAGCTGCGCTGGTACCCCCAGGACGCGGAGGTGGGTCCGGACCCGGCCGTCAGGACTCGGTGACCGCCCGGTAGGCGTCCTCGATGCGGGCGGCCAACAGGACCTCACCCTCGGTCAGCGGCTCGCCGTTGCCGTGCCCGACCCGGATCTGCGTGCTGTCGGGCGAGCGGCTGATCTCGGGACGCAGGTGCAGCGCGTCCGCGACGACCTTGACCCGTTCAGTCAGGGCGGCGTGTTGGGTATCGTCGAGCGCGAGCGTCCGTCGGATCTGCTCGCCTTCGCGCGTCCAACCAGATAGCAGGGTCAACGCGTCGGAAAGATAGTCGTGCTTTGCCCTGCTGTTGAACAGCACGCGCATCACCGCACCCCCCAAGCGCCGTTGTCGGCTCGTGGCCAAATCGTCGCCATCCCGTGTCTTGTCGGTGTCCCCTAGTCTCTCGCCGCTCGGAAGGGGTGTCCACGCCCACACTTCCGTGTTCTGTTGGCCTAGCGGACGGCTACGGTACCCAAACCGCCGATTGATCTGGCACCCTGGACGCCCGTGCGGACCGAACGGGCGAATGATGGTGGGCAGGCCGAGCGACGGGACCTGAAGGTGATCGTCGGTGCGGCGATCATCCGGGACGGGCGGGTGCTCGCCTGTGCGCGTTCCGCCCCGCCGGAGGTGGCGGGGATGTGGGAGTTTCCCGGCGGGAAGGTCGAGCCGGGGGAGGCCGAGACCGACGCGCTGATCCGGGAGTGCGCCGAGGAGTTGGCCGTACGCGTGGAGATCGGCGATCGGGTCGGCCGCAACGTACGGATGGCGCACGGCCGCTCAGTGCTCAAGGTGTACGCCGCGCGCCTGCTGCACGGCGACCAGCCGCAGGCCCTGGAACACTCCGCGCTCCGCTGGCTCGCCGCCGACGAACTGGACTCGGTCACCTGGCTCCCGGCCGACGCCCCCATCGTCGCAGCCCTCCGCCCCCTCCTAAAACCCACCTAACCCCCCGGCCGGCCCCCCGCGTGCCCCCCGTTGATCATGAAGTTATTGCCGCGCTCTCCGGCGTGTCGCAGCAATAACTTCATGATCAACGGGCGGGAGCGGGAGCGGGAGCGGGGGTCGGGGTGGGTGGGGGAATGGGACGGGGGCCGGCGGCTGTTGCCGCGGCCCCCGTCGTCGTTGAGGTGCTCAGTGCTTGTCGTCCTGCTCCGGGTGCGCGAAGTTGAGGTGCTCCGGAGGCAGCGGGAAGGTCACGTCGTCGCCGAACGGCGACGGCGCGGCGGCCCGGTCGAAGGTGAGCTCGGTCAGCGGCAGCTTGCCCCGGTCGTCGACCGCCGGAGCGGTCGGGTGGGGCACCTCCCGATGCCAGTTGACGCCGCTCTGCGCCTGCGCCTCAGCCTGCGAGTCGTGGGAGCCACCCGCGTGCGAGTGCACCCCATCCCGGGCTGAGCCCGGCGTCGCAGAGCCGTGACGGGCGGTGGTCACGCTGGTCTGGGGCGTCTCGCCCCGACGGAAGATCTTGCTACCAAGCCACACAAGGGGATCGTACCTGCGGTCGACGACTCGTTCCTTCATGGGGATGATCCCGTTGTCAGTGATCTTGATGTGCTCGGGGCAGACCTCGGTGCAGCACTTGGTGATGTTGCAGAATCCGAGGCCCTGTTCCGCCTGCGCGTACTCCTTGCGGTCGGTCCGGCTGTCCAGCGGGTGCATGTCCAGCTCGGCCGCGCGGATGAAGTATCGCGGGCCGGAGAACGCCTGCTTGTTCTCGTCGTGATCGCGAATCACGTGGCAGACCGTCTGGCACAGGAAGCACTCGATGCACTTGCGGAACTCCTGCGAGCGCTCGACGTCGACCTGCTGCATCCGGTAGTCACCGGGAGCCACGTCCGCCGGCGGGGCGAACGCGGGAGTCTCCCGTGCCTTCTCGTAGTTGAACGAGACGTCGGTGACCAGGTCCCGGATGACCGGGAAGGTGCGCAGCGGGGTGACCGTGACGGTCTCCTCGTCGCCGAAGGTCGACATCCGGGTCATGCAGCCCAGCCGCGGCTTGCCGTTGATCTCCATGGAGCAGGAGCCGCACTTGCCGGCCTTGCAGTTCCAGCGGCAGGCCAGGTCGGGCGCGTCGGTGGCCTGCAGACGATGGATGACGTCGAGGACGACCTCGCCCTCGTTCACCTCGACCATGTAGTCCTGCAGGTCCCCGCCGGTCTCGTCACCCCGCCAGATCCGGAACTGACGCTTCGCGCTCATCGGTTGTCCGCCTCTCCAGCGTCGGCGACGAGGGCGTCGAAGTCAGCGAGCTCCTCGTCGGTGAGGTACTTGCCCAGCTCGGCCCGGTCGAAGAGGCCGATCAGCTCCGGCCGCATCTTCGGCAGCGGCTTGCGGGTCAGCTGCACGGTGTCGCCGTCCAACGCGCAGACCAGGTTGACCTGCCGCCACTTCGGCTCCATCGCCGGATAGTCCTCCCGGGTGTGCCCGCCACGCGACTCCTGCCGCTCCAGCGCCGCCATCGCGGTGCACTCCGAGACCACCAGCATGTTGCGCAGGTCCAGGGCCAGGTGCCAGCCCGGGTTGTAGCGTCGGCCGCCGGCCGCGCTCACCTTGGCCACCCGCTCACGCAGCTCGGCGAGCCGGCGGAGCGCGTCGGCCAGTTCGCCCTCCCGGCGGATGATCCCCACCAGATCCCCCATGACCGCCTGGAGGTCCTGCTGCAGGGTGTACGGGCTCTCGCCGGTGTCCCGCTGCAGCGGGGCCAACGCGGTTTCCACAGCAGCCTCGACCGCGTCCACGGCCACCTTCGGCCGGGCGGGCAGCCCGTCGGCGTAGCTGGCCGCGTGCCCGCCCGCCCGCTTGCCGAAGACCAGCAGGTCGGACAGCGAGTTGCCGCCCAGGCGGTTGGAGCCGTGCATACCGCCGGAGACCTCGCCGGCGGCGAACAGCCCGCGTACGTGGCCGAAGGCGGCACCCGAGTCCGGGTCCACCTCCACGCCGCCCATCACGTAGTGGCAGGTCGGCCCGACCTCCATCGGCTCGGAGGTGATGTCGACGTCGGCCAGCTCCTTGAACTGGTGGTACATCGACGGCAGCCGTCGGCGGATCTCGTCAGACGAACGCCGGCTCGCGATGTCCAGGAAGACGCCACCGGCGGGGGAGCCCCGCCCGGCCTTGACCTCACTGTTGATCGCGCGGGCCACCTCGTCGCGGGGCAGCAGCTCCGGCGGGCGCCGGTTGTTGTCCGGGTCGGTGTACCAGCGGTCCGCCTCTTCCTCGGTCTCCGCGTACTGCTTGCGGAAGACGTCGGGGACGTAGTCGAACATGAACCGCTTGCCGTCGGAGTTCTTCAGAACGCCACCGTCGCCGCGCACCGATTCGGTGACCAGGATGCCCTTCACCGAGGGCGGCCAGACCATGCCGGTCGGGTGGAACTGGAGGAACTCCATGTTGATCAGCGTCGCCCCGGCGCGCAGCGCCAACGCGTGCCCGTCCCCGGTGTACTCCCACGAGTTCGAGGTGACCTTGTAGGAGCGCCCGACGCCGCCGGTGGCCAGCACGACGGCCGGCGCCTCGAAGAGGACGAACTCGCCCGACTCGCGGTAGTAGCCGAACGCGCCGGCGACCCGGTCACCGTCGAGCAGCAGCTCGGTGATGGTGGTCTCGGAGAACACCCTGATCCGGGCGTCGTACGAGCCGAACTCCCGCTGGTCCTCCTGCTGCAGCGAGACGATCTTCTGCTGGAGGGTGCGGATCAGCTCCAGGCCGGTCCGGTCGCCCACGTGTGCCAGGCGCGGGTACTCGTGGCCGCCGAAGTTGCGCTGGGAGATCTTGCCGTCCTTGGTGCGGTCGAAGAGCGCACCGTACGTCTCCAGCTCCCAGATCCGCTGCGGCGACTCCTTCGCGTGCAGCTCGGCCATCCGGAAGTTGTTCAGGAACTTGCCGCCGCGCATGGTGTCGCGGAAGTGCACCTGCCAGTTGTCCCGGCTGTTCACGTTGCCCATCGCGGCCGCCGCGCCGCCCTCGGCCATCACCGTGTGCGCCTTGCCGAAGAGCGACTTGGAGATGATCGCGGTCTTCTTGCCGGCGAGCCGGGCCTCGATCGCCGCGCGCAGACCGGCGCCGCCGGCCCCGATGACGACGACGTCGTAGTGGTGTCGTTCGATACGAGTGGTAGTGGTCATGTCAGGGGCCCTTTAGTTGATGAACCGCAGGTCGGAGAACCAGTCAGCCGCGAGCGCCATGATGTAGAAGTCGGCCAGCGCCAGGGTGCCGAGGGTGATCCAGGCGAGCTGCATGTGCCGGACGTTCAGGGCCGAGACGAACGTCCAGGCCTTGTACCGCACCGGGTGCTTGGAGAAGTGCTTGAGCCGGCCACCGATGATGTGCCGGCACGAGTGGCAGGAGATCGTGTACGCCCAGAGCGCCACCACGTTGACCAGCAGGATGATGTTGCCCAGCCCGAAGCCGAAACCCTTTGGCGAGTGGAAGGCGAGGATCGCGTCCCAGGTGTTGATCAGCGAGATGATCGCCGCGGCGTAGAAGAAGTAGCGGTGCAGGTTCTGACCGAGCAGCGGGAAGCGCGTCTCACCGCCGTACTCCTTGTGACCGTCCGGGACGGCGCAGGCCGGCGGCGACAGCCAGAACGACCGGTAGTAGGCCTTGCGGTAGTAGTAGCAGGTGAGCCGGAATAGCAGCAGGAACGGCAGGGTCAGCGCGGCATCCGGGATGATCCACCAGCCGGGCAGGAACCGGCCGAAGTGCGAGGCTGCCTCGACACACCGGTCAGTCACGCACGGGGAATAGAACGGGGTCAGGTAGTGGAACTCGTCCACCCAGTAGTTGTCATGCTGGAAGACCCGGACCGTCGCGTACGCGACCCAGGCGCTGAGCCCGATCACGGTGATCAGTGGGGCGAACCACCAGCGGTCGGTACGCAACGTCTTCGCCGCGATGGCGGCGCGCGCCCGCGCTCCCCGCGGCCTCGTTGCCGTTGAAGTCATTCGAGTCGTCTCCTCGACGGGCCCGTACGGGCGGGCTGATCTTTCTCCGGTCGGCACGCGGACCGGCGAACCCGCACCCGCTGCCACGTCATGCGCACACCAACGACCACGCCGGGTCGACCGACGCAGCTAAGTGACACACGTTACGCCGATCTCTGCGAGCCGTCCGCGCAAGGGAGTGTCCCGTGTGTCTGGCCTGCGGAAAAGCACCGGCACGCCGATCGATGAGGCGCTGGCACGAACGTCACTGCGCTCAGCCGGACGCACCTCCGGTGAAGTGCCAGGACGCGAGTCGCAGCGAGGGCGCAGCCCACCACGCACCGTCCACCCGGTCCGGTTGGCGCACCGCCCGCGCGCCCAGCCCGAGCACCGCCCCGGGCCCGAGGGCCCGCGGGTACGACTCGGTGAACCGCAGGTCGCGTACCGCCCGCACGACGGTGCCGTCCTCGATCAACCAGACGCCGTTGCGGGTCAACCCGGTGACGACGAGGCTCTTCGGGTCCAGCACCCGGGTGTACCAGAGATCGCTGACCAACAACCCTCGGCGTACGCCAGCGACCAGCGCCGCGGTGTCCGCGTCGACCACCGCACCGGCCGCCGCGCCGGTGGTGCTCCGGCCAACCGGGCTGGCCGGGCCGGCCTGCGCGCCGGAGAGGCGTAGGTTGCGGGCCATCGGGCCCCAGGTTGCCCCACCCGCGACCGCGTGCCCGGTGGACTCCGCGCCCGCCTCGGCGGCCGTCCGCCGGTCGTGTGTCACCGCCCGGGTGGTGCCCGCCTCGACCAGGGTCAGCGCCCGTCGACCGGTGCCCTCCGCGTCGAACGGTAGACCCGACGAGCCCAGCGGGTCGTCGACCAGGGTCACCGTCGAGTCGAACTGGGCCGCCCCCGGCTCCGCGAACGACTGCCGCTCGGCGTACCGCTTGCCGTTGAAGCCGTACCAGGAGAGGTTCTGCAGCAGGTCGGCCACAGCGGCCGGCTCGAACACCACCTCGTAACGCCCCGGGGGCAGCTCGAGCGGGTCCGCCGCGGCCTGCGCCTTCGCCGCCGCCTGCGCGCCCAACTCGGCACCGTCGAGGTCGGAGAGCTGGTCGGTGTAGCGCCGGGCCACCCCGTCCGCGCCGTCGAGGCGGGCGATGCCGTCCATCGCCGCCTCCGCGGAGCGGCCGTGCGCGGTGTGCCCGGCCGAGTTGGCGAACGCCGACGAGCGGTGCGCGGTGCGGCAGTATCCGGCCGTGGTGAGGCCCCCGGCGGCGGCCACGAACGCGCCGACCCGGTCGGCCCGCTGATCCGGCTCGGCGTACGCGGTGGCCTCGTCGACTCCCGGCGCGTCCGGTGCGGGTGCGGGCGGTGCAAGCCCCGGCCAGCCCGGATCGGGCGGGCAGAGCCGCGCCGCGGCCAGGGTGCGCTCCACCAACGCGCGCAGCCCGTCGGCGGTGACCACGCTTCCGCTGCCCGCGGCGGTCCGACCGTCGACGTGCAGCCGGAGCCGAACTCCGACGGTCGACTCCGCGACGTTCTGGTGGATGGCCGAGTTGGCGAAGCGGGTCAGCGCCAGATCCGCGCGCGTCACCACCGCCTCGGCCTGCGCGGCCGGGCCGCCGAGGCGCCGGACCAGCTCGATGACCTGCCCAGCCAGCTCCAACTCCGTAGGCCCACTCACGATGCCTCCTTGGTTCGCGACTGCGGGGCTCCCAAGACCGGCTCACTCCTCGCGCTCACGCGGACACCCCCACCCGGACGTTGCGGAACCGGGCCGGCGCGGCCGGGTGGCCGGTGTGCCCGGTCTGGCCGGGTTGGCCCTTGCCGCAGTTGGGCGTGCCCCAGGAGACCGTCTCGCTGGAGAGCATGTCCATCGACCGCCAGAAGAGCGGGCCGATTCCGGTGTACGTGGGATTGCGCAGCATCCGCCCCCGCCGACCCTTCTTGATCTCCCACCCGACCTCGCAGCCGAACTGGAAGTTGAGCCGCTTGTCGTCGATCGACCAGGACCGGTTGAGGTCCATCAGCACGCCGTCGTCGGTCGCCTCGATGATCTCGTCCAGAGTGTGCGGACCGGGTTCCAGACCCACGTTGGTCATCCGCACCATCGGCAGCCGGGCCCACCCGTCGGCCCGTACGCTGCCGCCGTAGTCCAGGCTGGCGATGGCGGCGGAGTCCCGGCCGGCGAGCACACCCACCCAGCGGCCGTCGCGGACCGCGTCCCGCTTGACCGCCGGGGAACCCTCGTCGTCGAAACCGAAGCTGCCCAACGCGCCCGGGATCGTCGGGTCGATGGTGATGTTCATCAGCTCCGAGCCGTAGCGCAGCGAGCCGAGCTGGGCCAGGTCCAGCCAGGACGTGCCGGCGAACGCCGCCTCCCAGCCGAGGATCCGGTCCAGCTCGATGGCGTGACCCACCGACTCGTGGATCTGCAGGGCCAACTGCTCGCCGCCGAGGATCAGATCGGTCTCACCGGCCGGGCACGGCGGTGCGGTGAGCAGCGCCCTGGACTCCTCGGCGATCTGCGCGGCGTGCGCGGCCAGGTCGAGCGACTCGACCAGCTCCCAGCCGGTGGTGCCGTACTGCCCTCGGTAGCTCGGCCAGGACCGGCGCTGCGTCTCGCCGTCACCGATCGAGGTGGCGGAGATGCCGCCACCGCACTCGCGGATCCGCTGGTCGATCCGGTGGCCCTCGCTGGAGACGAACCACTTGGCGGTGTCCCAGATCTGGTAGAGGCCTTCGGCCAGGTCCGCGCCGTGTTCGGCCATCGTGCGGGTCGCGCCGACCAGCAGGTCACCCTTGTCCGACAGCGGCACCCCGAGCGGGTCGATCTGGCAACCGGAGGCCCAGCTGGCGGTGACCGCCTCGACCGGCACCAGGTCGACCGGCGGGCCGGGCACCCGAGCGCTGGCCATCGCCGTCCGCGCCGCACGTCGGCCGGCGTCGCGGGCGGCGGCGTCCGAGAGATCGGGTACGGCGTAGAAGCCCCAACTCGCCCCGACCAGCGCCCGGACACCGAGCCCGATGCTCTCGTCCTGGGTCAGCTCTTCCACGTCCCCGTTGCGCGCGGTCATCGACTCGTAGCGGCGGTGCATCACCCGGGCGTCGGCGTACCGTGCGCCCGCGTCGAGGGCGGCTTGGACGGCGGCGGTGGCCGCGTCGAACTCGGTCATGCGACCGACCCTAGGCCAGCCGGCCGACACCCGTCAGGGGACGAGATCCTCCGGCCGGATCGTGGCCCGCACCGGCTCGGTCAGCTCCAACGCCTCGCCGCGCTTTGTCGTTGCCTTCTCCACGAAGTGGCCGCCCTGCCGCCGGTAGAGGCGCATGGCACCCGTCACCTGCTCCACCAACAGATACCACTCGATGCCGGCCGCGGCGTAGTAGTGCATCTTGAGCACCTTGTCGGTGGACGCGTTGCTCGGCGAAATGATCTCGCAGACCAGCCGGACGTCGGTCGCCTCGATGGTCAGCTCGTCGAGATCGATCGGGTTGGTGACGACGAGGTCGGGGATCGGTATCCGACCGGGCCGGAGCCGGACGTTCACCGCCTCCAGCAGTTCGAGACCGGCGGCCTCAGCAGCTGCTTCGAGGATGTTGCCGAGCCTGCGGGAAATGCGTTGATGCCGGGGGGTGGGGGCTGGGGTCACGTGGAGGCTCCCGTCGAAGAGTTCGACGCGTTGCTGCGTCTCGCCGAGGGCGAGGTACTCCTCTTCGGTCCACGGGCCTTCGTGGTTGAACACTGCCGCGGTCATCGTCACCTCCACCTCGTGCCGGCGGGAATCCTCCCGGTGCTGCCGACACCATGGTCGCACCCGACGTGCGAACACGGCATGAATGGGCGTGGATGGCGAGGTGACGGGGGTGCGAGGCCGATGCTGACTCGTTACGCTCGGGCACGCTGACACGTGCCGACTTTGTAGCTTATTTTCACCCTCGGGACTTTCCTGTAAGTTCTCTTCGTCACTGAGGGAGGTGGCCGTGGACAGCTCGGAACCGTTGCCGTCCGGCGAACCGGACGACCATCCCACCGTGCCGGCCCAGCGCACCAACGAGGACGCCTACCTGCGGGTGAGTGATCTGCGGGTCCGGTTCGACACCGAGGACGGCGTGGTGCGCGCGGTCGACGGGGTGTCGTTCGCCGTCGAGCGGGGCCGCACCCTCGGCATCGTCGGTGAGTCCGGCTCCGGCAAGAGCGTCACCTCGCTGGCCATCCTCGGCCTGCACGACCCCAAGCGGACCACCATCACCGGGGAGATCTCCGTCGGTGGCCGGCAGGTGGTCGGCCTCGGGGACGAGGAGGTACGTCGGCTGCGCGGCCGGGACATGGCGATGATCTTCCAGGATCCACTGTCGGCACTGCACCCCTACTACACGGTGGGCCGGCAGATCGCCGAGGCGTACCGGGTGCACCACCCGAAGGTCAACCGGCGCGCGGCCCGTCAGCGAGCGATCGACATGCTGGACCGGGTCGGCATCCCGCAGCCGGCGCGCCGCTTCGACCAGTACCCGCACGAGTTCTCCGGCGGTATGCGGCAACGGGCGATGATCGCGATGTCCCTGGTCAACGACCCGGCGCTGCTGATCGCGGACGAGCCGACCACCGCACTGGACGTCACCGTCCAGGCGCAGATCCTGGACCTGCTCGCCGACCTCCAGGCCGAGTTCCACTCCGCGATCATCCTGATCACCCACGACCTCGGCGTGGTCGGCCAGGTCGCCGACGAGGTGCTGGTCATGTACGGCGGGCGCGCCGTCGAGCGGGGCAGCGTGGAGCAGGTGCTCCGCTCGCCGCAGCACCCGTACACCTGGGGGTTGCTCTCCAGCGTGCCGTCGCTGCACGGCGACGCGGACGCGGACCTGTTGCCGATCCGGGGCAACCCGCCCAGCCTGATCAACCTGCCGCCTGGCTGCGCGTTCCACCCACGCTGTCGGTACGCGGACCGCACCGGCGGCCGCTCCCACAGCGAGGTGCCCGCGCTGCGCCCCGCCGGCGAGGCCGACGCGGCCGACGGCAACGGCCACCTGGTCGCCTGCCACCTGAGCGCCGAGGAGCGCACCGCGCTCTACGCCGAGGACATCGCATCCGTGGGGGTGGCCCGATGACCGATGAGCCGTTGCTGCGGGTCCGCGGCCTGAGCAAGCATTTCCCGGTACGCCAGGGGTTGCGCGCCACCGGCCTGGTGCGGGCGGTGGACGGGCTCGACTTCGATGTGCGCCCGGGCGAGACGCTCGGGCTGGTGGGGGAGTCGGGCTGCGGCAAGACCACCACGGGCCGGATGCTGGTGCGGCTGCTGGAGCCGACCAGCGGCACCATCGAGTTTGCCGGGCGCGACATCACCCACGCGGGCCGCCGGGAGTTGCGCCCGCTGCGCCAGGACCTGCAGATCATTTTCCAGGACCCGTACGCCTCGCTGAACCCCCGACACACGGTCGGCCGGATCGTGGCGATGCCGTTGCAGGTCAACGGGATCAAGCCGCCGGGTGGGATCAAGGCCCGGGTGCAGGAGTTGCTGGAGCTGGTCGGGTTGAATCCGGAGCACTACAACCGGTACCCGCACGAGTTCTCCGGCGGCCAGCGTCAGCGCATCGGCATCGCCCGCGCGCTCGCCCTGCGACCCAAGCTCATCGTCGCGGACGAGCCGGTCTCCGCGCTGGACGTCTCGATCCAGGCACAGGTCGTCAACCTGCTGCGCGACCTGCAGCGGGAGCTTGGCCTGGCGTTCGTGTTCATCGCGCACGACCTGGCCGTGGTCCGGCACTTCTGCCAGCGGGTCGCGGTCATGTACCTGGGCCGGATCGTGGAGATCGGCGACCGGGCGGACATCTACGAGCGCCCGCAGCACCCGTACACCCGGGCGCTGCTCTCGGCGATCCCGGACGTCACCAAGCTCGGCCCGGCGGGCCGGATCCGGCTGACCGGTGACGTGCCCACCCCGCTCGACCCGCCCTCGGGATGCCGGTTCCGCACCCGCTGCTGGAAGGCGCAGGACATCTGCGCCACCGAGGAGCCGGCGCTGGTCCCACGCGACGGCGGCAACCAGGCCACCGCGTGTCACTTCCCCGAAGGGGAAGCGGCCAGCACGAGTCCCGAACCGGTGGGGTCGGCTGCCCCGATCGTCGAGGAGGTGCCGTCGTGAGCCTGTCCCCGGTGGAGGGTGTGGCGCTGGCCGAGATCGAGTCCGGTGCCGAGGGGGGCGCGCCCGAGGTGAAGGGTGTCGTCGGCCGCTCGCCGGGTCAGCTCGCCTGGCTCCGGTTGCGCCGCGACCGTACGGCCAAGGTCAGCGGGATACTGCTGATCTTCTTCATGCTGCTGGCGCTGGCCGCCCCGCTGGTCGAGATGGTCTACGGGATCAGCCCGCGGGACCAGTTCCAGAACCTGCTGGACGGCTTCGGCATGCCGCTGGGTTACGCCGGCGGTGTGACCGGGGACCACTGGTTCGGTCTGGAGCCAGGGCTGGGTCGGGACATCTTCATCCGGCTGATCTACGGGCTGCGGACCTCGCTGTTCATCGCGTTCGCCGCAGCCCTGATCACCGCGACGATCGGCGTGGTGCTCGGTGCCCTCGCCGGCTACCTCGGCGGCTGGTTCGACGCGGTGATCAACTGGATCACCGACCTGACGCTGGCCATGCCGTTCCTGATCATCGCCTTGGCGCTCACCCCCACCCTGACGCTGCGCTTCTACGGCGAGCGGGGGCAGGTGTCGGCGGCCTTCGGCGTGGGCGTGCTGATCGCCGTCTTCGCCATCTTCGGCTGGACCAGTACGGCAAGGCTGGTCCGTGGGCAGGTGATCGCGCTGCGCGAGCGCGAGTTCGTGGAGGCGGCCAAGGCCAGCGGCGCCGGGCTGGGGCACATGCTCTTCCGGCAACTGCTGCCGAACATCTGGGCGCCGATCCTGGTCTCGTTCTCGCTGGCGGTGCCGCAGTTCATCACCAGCGAGGCCGCGCTCTCGTTCATCGGCGTCGGCCTCAGCGACGAGACCCCGAGTTTCGGCCGGATGATCTACGACAGTCTGGACTTCCTCCAGACCGACCCGGCGTACGTGTTCTTCCCGGGCATCATGATCTTCGCTCTGGTGTTCGCCTTCAACCTCTTCGGCGACGCGTTGCGTGACGCGCTCGACCCGAAGTCGTCCCGGTAGGGGATAGCTCATGGCGCGATTTCTGATCAAGCGGCTCTTCTCGGCCACGCTGACCCTCTTCGCGGTGAGCGTGCTGACCTTCCTGATGTTCTTC
Organism: Micromonospora parathelypteridis; assembly: GCF_014201145.1. Taxonomy (NCBI): domain Bacteria; kingdom Bacillati; phylum Actinomycetota; class Actinomycetes; order Micromonosporales; family Micromonosporaceae; genus Micromonospora; species Micromonospora parathelypteridis. The sequence goes on along the minus strand of NZ_JACHDP010000001.1, from coordinate 2,270,620 downwards.
GCCCTGCCGCGCGACCCGGTCACCGGCATGTGCCCGAAGAACTGCAACCCGGAGCGGCTGGAGCGGGTCCGCGACGATCTGGGCCTGAACGACCCGCTGGTCAGCCAGTACGCCGGCTACATGAAGGGCATCGTCACCGGACGGGACCTGGGCAGCGCTCAGGGCGGCCGGTGCGACGCGCCCTGCCTGGGCTGGTCGTACGTCAGCAACGAGGCCGTCTCGGACACCATCGCCCGGGTGCTGCCGGTGACGCTGAGCATCGTGATCCCGGCGGCCATCCTCTGGTTGCTGCTCGGGGTGGGGCTGGGCATGGTGTCCGCGTTGCGCCGGGGCACCTGGGTGGACCGGGCGGCCATCGGCTTCTCGCTGACCGGCGCCTCGCTGCAGCTGTACTTCGTGGGCGCGGTGCTGCTGCTGGTGTTCGTCTACAACCTGCGACTACTGCCGGTGCCCAGCTACACGTCCCTGTTCGACAACCCGGTGAAATGGGCCAGTGGGCTGGTGCTCGCCTGGGTGGCGTTGGCCTTCCTCTTCTCGGCCATCTATGCCCGACTGTCGCGGGCGCAGATGTTGGAGACGCTGTCCGAGGACTTCGTCCGCACCGCGCGGGCCAAGGGCCTGGCCAAACCCAAGGTGTACGGGCGGCACGCGCTGCGCGCGGCGATCACGCCGGTGGTGACCATCGCCGGCCTGGACGTGGGCGGGGCGCTGGGCGGCACGGTGATCACCGAGACGACGTTCGGCATCCAGGGGTTGGGGCGTACGGCGGTGGACGCGGTGCGCTCGGGTGACCTGCCCACCATCATGGCCACCGTGCTGATCGCGGCCGTCTTCGTGGTGTTGGCGAACGTGCTGGTGGACCTGCTCTACGCGGCCATCGATCCCCGGGTGCGGCTGCGCTGAGCGGCCGGGTGTCCGGCACGCCGACCGTGGCGAAATTTATCGACAACTGTTACACAATTTGTAGGTTTTCTTCCTTACGATCCTCGGGACGTCGGCGGTTCTCGCCCCGACGGACCGCACGGCACACATGGTGAAGGAGGTACTTCATGCGACCACGCGTGGCGGTTGCCGCAGGCGGCGCGATAGCTCTGGTTGTGGCATTGGGTGCGTGCTCGAAGAACACGGGCGAGGGCACCACGGTGGACAGCGAACGGCAGCAGACCGGGGTCATCGCGACCGACCCCAAGGACTCGCAGGGCCCGGCGGCCGAGGTGAGTGGCGCCCAGAAGGGTGGCACCTTCACCATCATCCGGGAGTCGCCGATCTCCCACCTCGACCCGCAGCGGACGTACTCGTTCGCCGGTCTGATGACCAACCCGCTCTTCGCCCGCTATCTGACCACCTGGAAGGACGACGGCAAGGGCGGCCTGGTCCTCGTCGGCGACCTGGCCGAGACCCCGGGCAAGAACGTCAACAACGACTGCAAGGTCTGGGAATTCAAGATCAAGGACGGGGTGAAGTTCGAGGACGGCCGGCCGATCACCTCCAAGGAGATCGGGTACGGCATCGCCCGCTCCTTCGACCCGGACCTCTCCGGCGGCCCCACCTACATCCAGGAGTGGCTGGCCGACACCCCGCAGTTCGACACCAAGTGGGACTTCAAGAAGAACAAGACGTCGCTGCCGCCCGGCCTGACCGCGCCGGACCCCAAGACGCTGCGCTTCGAGTTCGCCAAGCCCCGCTGTGACCTGCCGTTCGCGGTCTCGCTGCCGACCACCGCGCCGCTGCCGGCGGACAAGGACACCGGCGTCGACCTGGACAAGCAGCCGTTCTCGTCCGGCCCCTACAAGGTCGCCAAGAACCAGGTCGGCGTGCAGATCACCCTGGACCGCAACCCCAACTGGGACGCGAAGACCGACCCGGTCCGGCACCAGTACCCGGACCAGTTCGTGTGGAGCTTCGGCCCGACCGCGGACGCCGCCAACAACCGGGTGATCGCCGACAACGGCGCCGACCAGAGCGCGCTCGCCTTCAACGCCGTACCCGCCTCGCTGGTCGCCAAGGTGGCCGGGGACGCGTCGCTGAAGTCGCGCAGCATCCTCTCGCCGACCCCGAGCGCCAACCAGCTCGTGATCAACAACCAGCGGGTCAAGGACCTGAAGGTCCGTCAGGCGCTCAACTACGCCATCGACCGCGAGGGCATGGTCAAGGCGCTCGGCGGCCAGACCGTGGCCGCGCCGCTGACCACGCTGATGCCGCCGGCCACCATCGGCTACAAGGCGTACGAGGCGTACCCGGCGGGCCCGAACGGCAACGTCGACAAGGCCAAGGAACTGCTCGGTGGGCAGACGCCGGAGCTGGTCCTCGGTGTCGCCGACAACTCGACCGAGCAGCAGCAGGGCGCCCAGCTCAAGGCCAACCTGGAGCGGGCCGGCTTCAAGATCACGCTGCGGAACATCTCGGACGACGCGAAGCTCGACGAGATCAAGAAGAAGGACAACCCCTGGGACCTGTACATCGGTAACTGGGCGGCGGACTGGCCGAGCGGCGCCTCGATCCTGCCGGTGCTCTACGACGGCCGGACCATCAAGGCCGAGGGCAACAGCAACCAGTCCTACTTCAACGACCCGGCCGTCAACGCCGAGATCGACCGGATCCTCGCGCTCGAGCCGGGCGCGCAGGGTCCCGAGTGGGCCAAGCTCGACGAGCGGATCATGAAGGAGTACGCCCCGGTGGTGCCGCTCTACGTCGACGTGGCCTACAACGTGCACGGAACGAAGGCCGGTGGAATCTTCATCTCCAGCGTCTTCGGCTACCCGTCGTTCGTCAACGCGTACGTCAAGCCGTAAGTCACACCACAGGCAGGCAGGGTCCCCTTCCGACAACGTCGTCGGGAGGGGACCCTTGCCGTCCAACGCCGCGTTCAGCGGCGCGGGTGCGCGTCAGGTGCGTTGGCGTTCCTTCTGTTGCTGCATGAGCTCCTCGATGGCGGTGGGCATGGTCGTCTCGAAGTCGATCAGCTTGACCCAGGTTGGCTTCACCATGACCCGGACCATGCCGTCGTAGAGCGACTTCACGCCTTCCTCCCACTCGGCCCGTTGCTCGAGCGTCATCTGGTAAGTGCCGTTCCACTGGTAGTACTCGTCCGGGATGCCGTCGACGGCATCCATCTCCGCCTGGCCGCGGATGAGCAGGACCTTCGGCGGGTGCGACTCGGTGTCGATCGTCAGCGCGACCGCGGGATTGCGGCGCAACGCCGGGAGCTTCCGCGCGTTGGTCGCGGTGCACATGACGATTTCCGTGCCGTTCCAGACGATTCCGATCGGGATTGCGCGCGGGGTGCCGTCCAGCGCGATGAAGGCCAGCCTGGCCAGGTCACGGGCCAGTAGCTCCTGACTGAGTGGACGGTTCAGTACCTCATCGATGGCGTCCTGGTCCATGGGTTCGAGTTCCTCAGTTGTAGTAGCGGCGGGCGCTGGACCCGAGGCGGGTGATGTCGGTGCCGTAGATGTGCAGGCTGATGGCGGTCTCGTCGCCGACGTTGCGGATGCGGTGGATGTCGCCGGGCGGCGCGAGGCCGCTGACCTCGCCGGGTGGGTTGTCCCGCGTGCCGATGAGGTTGAGCGCGTCGTCGAAAAGCTCCTCGTGCTCGATGCCCGACAGCACGCCCACGACGCACCAGGTGATGTGGTCGTGGATCCGGGTGGTCTGCCCGGGACGCCAGATCAGGCCGAGAATGGAGAACGCCCCGTCGGGCTCGGCGTGCAGCAGGTGGCCCGCCACCCGGTCGGGCCGGCCGAGACGCTGATCGGGCGTCAGGATCTCGGGGCCGGGCAGATGCGCGCGGAGCTGGTCGGCGACCAGTTCTGAGGTGTCCGTCCAGCCGGCTCGCAGGTCGACCGCCTGGCGCACGGCCGCAGCGAGATCGGTGAGCGTAGCCAGTGACCGGATCATGGCCGCGTCCTCCATCGCGCAGGGGGTTTGACCCGCTCAGCGTCCCGCGCGCCGACTCATTCGTCTAATGACAATAGTTGGGCGAACCCATGCGTATCCTCTATGTATGCTGGATATCCTGCGGTTACGGGTTCTAGCGGCGATCGCCGCGCAGGGATCGGTCACCAAGGCTGCCAAGCACCTGAACTACTCCCAGCCGGCCGTCAGCCATCATCTGGCCAGGCTGGAGGCCGAGACCGGGGCCAAGCTCGTCCAGCGGGTCGGCCGGGGCATCCGGCTCACCCCGGAGGGCGAGCACCTGGCCCGCCGCGCCACCGAGATCGTCGGCCGGGTCGACGCCGCCGCTGCGGAACTGTCGGCGATGGTGGGCCTGCGCACCGGCCGCGTCCGGGTCGCCGGTTTCCAGTCGGCGCTCGCCGCGCTGGTGCCACATGCCGCGGGCACCCTGCGCCGCGAGCACCCCGGCATCGAACTGCAGTTGATCGAGGCTCACCCGCTCGTGGCACTCGACCTGCTGCGGGCCGGACAGGTCGACGTCGCAGTCGTCTTCCGCTACGACGACACGACCCCGGACGACGTCCGCGCCACGCACCTGTTCGACGACCCGATGTACCTGCTCAGCCTCGAACCCGGCCAGACACTGGCCGGTAACCGCGACTCCGCATGGATCGCGGGCTGCGAGAACTGCCGCCGCGAGTTCCTTGAGGCCTGCGAGCAGGCAGGCTTCGTCCCGCCCATCGCCTACACCAGCGACGACATCATCGTCCAGCAGGCACTGGTCGCCGCGGGCATGGGCGTGACCACCATGCCGGGGCTGGCACTGCGCACCCACCACGCTCCCGGAATCGAGGCCAGCGTCCTCCGCGACTTCCGGCGGCACGTCTACCTGGCCACCTATGGCGACCCGCCGGATCCACCCGCGACCACGGCCTTCGTCAGCGCACTGCGCCACGCCGTCCAGCAGACCCAACCAGGCGAGCCCACCCCACCCGCCTAGGGGAAGAGGACGTCGAGTTTCAGGGCGAGCAGCCGCTGATGACGGCAACCCCACGCGGTCACCGGCGCGGATCGTTTTTGTAGGCGCTACGGCTACTTCGCCTCGGCTGCTCGGCGGTTGACCCCGCTATATCGATCTGCTTGGCTGCCTTCGCAATGACCTTGAGAACCTCTCAAAAAACGGGAGATAGTTATGTCCTTCGTTGCAGCCGTCAAGTCGGTCCTCAGCAACTACGTCGGCTTTACGGGCCGGGCCCGCCGGTCTGAGTACTGGTGGTTCGTCTTGTTCACAGTCCTTCTCGGCATTGTCGCGTCCATCCTGGACAACGCGCTGGGACTGAACTTCGTGGAGGGTTCGTCGAACGGCGTCATCGGCCTAATCGTCTCGCTGGGGCTCCTGCTGCCGGGGCTGGCTGTCGCGGTGCGACGCCTGCACGACACCGACCGGGCGGGGTGGTGGGTGCTGATCGGCCTGGTGCCGATCGTGGGCGCCATCGTCCTGATCGTGTTCTTCGTACAGGACGGCACGCCCGGAGCGAACCGTTTCGGACCCAGCCCCAAGAGCTGACCGCCGTCCCGCGCTACAACCTGCACGGATTCAAGACTGGGCAGGCGGCTCCCCTTCCGGCAGCGCTGTCGGAAGGGGACCACCTCCGTCCCCCCGAGATCCGCCACCGGCCATCGACGCACGCGCTCACCCCGCTCGGCCATGAGATCCACGGCCCACCAGGTCGTCCAGCCGGCCCGGGTTCTTCCAAGGTCACGCTCGATCCTGGATGTAGTGGCCATCCAGCGCTGGGTCACCACTCGATCCAGGATCGAGCGCGATCTTGGGAGTGCGCGGCACGGAACGTGGTCGTCCGCGACCCGGACGCCCAGCGACGATCACCCAGCTCGCCACCAACCTGGGGTTCACAGCAGGTGGGTACGGAGGAAGTCCAGTTCCAGGGGGAGCAGGCGCTCGGCGGTGCCGTTCGCGGCCATGTGGGTGGCGCCGGTCAGCGGCAGCACGGCATGCGGGCGGCCGGTGCTCAACAGGGCCGCGGAGAGCCGGAGCGTGTGTGCGGCCACCACGTTGTCGTCGGCCAGGCCATGCACCAACAGCAACGGGCGAGCCTGGTCCGGGCCGGTGACCGCCTCGGCGGCCAACTCGACAAGCGAGTGGTGCGCGTAGACGTCCATGCCGTCCTCCGGCAACCCCAGATAACGCTCGGTGTACGCGGTGTCGTACAGCGCCCAGTCGGTGACCGGAGCGCCCGCGATCCCGCACCGGAACAGCTCCGGGTGACGCAGCACCGCCAACCCGGCCAGCCACCCGCCGAACGACCAGCCGCGCACCCCCACCCGACCCAGGTCCAGGTCGGGATGCTTGCCGGCGAGCGCGGTCAGGGCGTCGATCTGGTCGCTCAGGATCACGTCGGCCACCCGTCGGTGGATCGCCTTCTCGAACGACGGGGCCACTCCCGGCGTACCCCGGTTGTCGATGGTGACCACCGCGAACCCGGCGTCGGCCCACCACTGCCGTTCCAGCCAGGCGGCCCGGGCCGCCACCACCTCCTGGTGCCCCGGCCCGCCGTAGATGTCCAGCAGCACCGGCAGCCGCCGACCCGTGACGTGGTTGTCGGGGTAGAGGACCGCCGCCGGCAGCCGCCGATCGGTCACCCGTTCCAACAGCGGCAGCGGCTGGTACGGCGGGGTGGCCGCGAAGGACCGCAGCTCGGCGATCTCCTGGTCGCCGCGACGAACCGTCCACCGCACCCCGGCGTGGTCCAGCGACGCGACCCCGACGGCCAGCACGTCACCGCCCACGGCGGCGGTGTGCCAACCCGAGTCGGTAGTGACCCGGCGTGCGTCCACCCCACCACCGATGGTGGTGCGGACCCGGAACAGGTGCCGCTCGCTCGGTTCGCCGTCGCTCGCCTCCACCAGCAGGTCGGCCGGGCCGCTGGCGGCCGGCAGTCGACCCACCACCCGCCGGACGTACAGCGACGGCGGGGTGAGCAGGGTGCCGTCGGCGAAGAGGCAGCGGGCGTCGTACCCGTCGTGTGCCAACTCCCCGCCGACCAGCACCCGGCCGTCCGGCAGGTGCGCCGGTGTGCCGGCGATCGGCTCGACCCAACGCGGATCGGCCAACTCGGCGTGCACCTGCGTCTCACCCGTGCGTGGGTCCACCGCCAGCACCAGCCCGTGCTGCTGCGAGCGACGCAGCACGGTGATCAGTGGGCTGCCCTCGACCCAGCTGACCGCGGTCAGGTACGGGTAGGTCTCCCGGTCCCAGTGCACGTCGACCCAGCCGTCGTCGAGGTCCAGCAGGTGCAGGCTGACCTCCGCGTTCGGCCCACCAGCCCGGGGGTACGCGACGGCGGTCGGCGGGCTGGCCGGCTCGGCCGGGTCGTGCAGGTGCCAGCGTTCCAGGCGGGACTCGTCGACCCGGGCGGCGAGCACCATGCGGCCGTCCGGCGCCCACCAGTAGCCCCGGAACCGGCCGAACTCCTCAGCCGCGATGTGCTCGGCCAACCCCCAGCTCACCCCGGCGTCCTCGCCGGCCAGCAGACTGTCGGTGCCCTCGGCGTCGATCACCCGCAGCTCGCCCCGACGCACACCCTCGGCCGCGTCGGTCACGTACGCCAGACGCTGCCCGGTCGGGTCCGGACGTGGGTCCAGCACCGGGCCGACAGCGGCCACCTCGACCACGTCGCCGTGCACCAGATCGGCCCGGAACAACCGCCCGGCCAGCGCGAACACCGCAACCCGACCGGCGGCGTCCAGCGCGTACGAGCCGATGCCGGCGGCGCTGAGCCGTAGCCGCTCGCGCAGCGCGCGTTCGCCGGGGGACAGGACCCTGACATCCCCGCCTTCGCCCAGCAGGGTCGCCGGATCGGCGACCAGACGTTCCTCGGCGGTGGCCACGTCCAGCAGCCAGAGCGCGTCCGCCGGATCCTCCGGGCCGGCAGAGCGCAGGAAGATCACCCGGGCGCCGTCCTCAGCCACGGAGACAGCGCGTGGCGCGCCGTGGCTGAACCGGCGGGTGCGGGCGGCCAGCTCCGGAAAGTCCACACGCCAAATCGTAGAGCGGTACGGGAGGTGATGTGGCCGACCTGGGCGGACGCGTCAGTGCCGGCCGGCCGTAACCGCCAGTTAGAGTGACCGTCGTGACGATGCTGCCCGACCGCCGCCTGCTGCTGGTCCACGCGCACCCCGACGACGAGTCGATCGGCACCGGCTCGACGATGGCTCACTACGCCGCGGACGGCGCGCACGTCACGCTGGTGACCTGCACCCTCGGCGAGGAGGGCGAGATCCACGAACCCGCGCTGGCCCAGCTCGCCGCCGCCGAGGCCGACCAGCTCGGCGGGTACCGGATCACCGAGCTGGCCGCCGCGTGCGCGGCGCTCGGCGTCAGTGACTACCGCTTCCTCGGCGGCGCCGGCCGCTACCGCGACTCGGGGATGATGGGGCTCGCGACCAACGAGCACCCCCGCGCCTTCTGGCAGGCCGACCTCGACGAGGCCGCCGGGCACCTGGTGGAGATCATGCGGGAGGTCCGCCCGCAGGTTTTGATCACGTACGACCCGAACGGCTTCTACGGTCACCCCGACCACATCCAGGCGCACCGGGTGGCGATGCGCGCTGTCGAGTTGGCCGCCGCCGAGGGCTGCGCCCCGCTGAAGGTCTACTGGACGGCCATGCCGCTCAGCGTGCTGGAGGCCGGCATGACGCACTTCGCCGAGTCCTCCGACAACCCGTTCGGCGGTATCAAGGACATCGCCGACCTGCCCTTCGGCACCCCGGACGCCGAGATCGCCGCCCGGATCGACGGCACCGACCAGCACACGGCCAAGGAGGCCGCGATGCGGGCGCACGCCACCCAGATCCCGTCCACCTCCTGGCTCTACTCGATCGCCGGTAACTTCGGCGGCGAGTTCATGGGCGTGGAGTTCTTCACCCTCGCGGTCGGCGAGAAGGGCCCAGGTGCCGGGCCGTACGGCTGGGAGGACGACCTCTTCGCCGGGCTCCCCGAGGAGACCGCCCCGGACCGGTCCCCGGTCGCGGCGGCAGGTCTCCGGTGACCCTGCCCGCCGCACCGATGACACTCGTGGACGACCAGGACGCCCCACCCCCGGCAGGGCCGCCGCCGCGACTGCTGGACCTGGGCCTGCGGCTGGCCGGCGCGATCGTCGTGGTGGTCGCCGGAGTGCTCACCGGGGTGCTGGAGTTGCTGCTCGCCACGGTCCGCGTCGGCGGCCAACTGATCGGCGTGTCGGCACTCCTCGCCGTCGGCGCCAACATCGCGCTGAGCTGGTTCGCGTACGAGGCGGTTGGCCGCAGGTGGGCCGTGGCGCTGCCCGCGGTGCCCTGGTTCGCGCTGATGGCGGTCGCCGCCATCCGGACCAGCGAGGGCGACCTGTTGCTGTCCGGCGACAACTGGGTCGGTCTCGCCATGATCGTGGCCGGAGCGATGACCTTCGCGGTGATGGGCTTCCGCCAGATCCTCGCTCCGCCGACCACGCTCGGACTGATGACGCCACCCAGGTAAGGGTGGTAGATATTCCAGCCAGGGATGCGAGCCCCGCGACGGGGCGTACGGCAGGAGGTCCTGCGATGGACAGACGGTGGCGTGATGTCGGGGTGCTCGTAGCAGCACTGTTCGCGGTCAACGTGATCGCCCGGCTGATCATCCGGTTCGGCTTCGAGGGTGACGACACCACCGCCGACCGGGTGTCGTTGGCGATGTTCGCGGTGATCGGGCTGATCCTGGCCGTGGTCGCCTTCCGCTGGGGGCGTCGCCGACCGCTCGCGGACTGGGCGGCCGACATGGCCCTCGTGGTGCTGATCGCGATGGTGCTGACCGTGCTGATCGGGCCTCTGCTGATCGGTCACAACCCGTTCGCTGGCGGCGCGCCGACGTTCTTCGCCCAGATCTGGCTGTACCTGCTCGCCTCCGGTGCCGGCGTGCTGATCGGCTACCTGGTGCTCACCGCGCTCGGACGCGACTACCGCTCCTGGCAGCTCAAGCGGTACGCCGAAGTCAAGGCCGCCAAGCCCCGCCGCGTCGTCCGCCGCTGAACGCCGCTGGCCCCCGTTGTCGGCGTCGGCAGCGGGAGCACGCCTGATCGACTCGATATCGCCGATGTGGGGGTGTCCCGGGAATCCGATACCCCACGTCGGGGATATGGGAGTCGTTCATCGCCCGGGAGTCGCTCCGGCGGGTCGGTCACCGTTGTGAGTTCGGGGCGAACCGGGTCAGATAGGTGTGGTGGGTGGTGAAGCCGAGCCGCTGGTAGAGCGTGACGGCCTCCGTGTTGCGCTGCTCGACCTGGAGGAACGCGTGCGTCGCGCCGGCGGACACGCCCCAGGCGGCCAGCTCGTGGATCAGCCGGCGCGCCAGCCCCCGTCGGCGGGCCACCGGCAGCACCTCGATCAGGCTGAGGCCCAACCAGCGCCCCTGGCCGGTCACCGTGCCCCGGCCGACCGCCACCAGCTCGCCGTTGGCGTACACGTGGGCGAACCGGACCTGGTCCACGGCGGTGAGCACGTGCCGGGCGGCGTCCGGTAGGCCGCCCTTGCGGCCGGCGGCTACGGCCAGCCACGCCTCGCTCGGCGCGCTGGCCAGCTCGACGACCGCGCCGCTCCAGGCATCGGCGGGCCCGCCAGCGGCACCGACCGGGTCGGCGGAAGCGGCGGGGCCGGCGGAAGCGGCGGCGTGCCCGCCACCGTCCGGTGAGCCGGCCGTCGGTGGGTCGGCGGCTGGCGGGTTGGCCGCGGGTGGGTCCGTGGCTGGCGGGTTGGTGGGCGGGGCTCCGGCGGACGCCGACGCCAGTTGGGGGAGCGGGGTGGTCTGCACCAGTACCGGCGGGTTGACTCCCCAGCCGCGGGCGTCCAACTCCGCACCGACCGGGGCGGCGAGTGGCAGCGGCGTGTTGATCTTCGGTGTCTGGCCCTGATTGGCGTACCAGCGCTCGACCGCGTCCACGGCGGCGGGCAGCGGGCGGTCCGGGTCGCCGATCGGCAGCGCGGAGTTGGCCCGCCCGGTCCAGCCGTCAGCCGAGCGGAGCAGCCAATCACCGAGCCGATCCCGGGTCGGTGCCGGCCAGGCCTCGTCGGCGGCCCGCTCGAGCGCCACGACCGCCGCGGCGGTCGGCCGGCGGGTCGGCGGCACCCGCTTGGCGCGGTGGACCTGCGCCACCGGGACCCGCAGCTGGCCCTGTGCGGTGGAGAGGGTGAGATGAGTCTCGCTCAGCTCGACCAGCTCGCCGAGTGCATCGGAAAAGAGCGGGCGACCTTCGCGAATCCCCACAATCCGGCGGACCACGATCCGGTGTCCCACATCCTGCTGTCGGAGCACGATCGACCCCCTCCCCGGCGAGATACTAGGCTCTTACCGTCGCGGGAGATCGCGGCGCGTCTTGCGGAGGAGAAGACCGGTGACCTACATCATCGCCGAGCCGTGCGTGGATGTGCTCGACAAGGCATGTATCGAGGAGTGCCCGGTCGACTGCATTTACGAGGGCAACCGGATGCTCTACATCCACCCCGACGAGTGCGTCGACTGTGGTGCCTGCGAGCCCGTCTGCCCGGTGGAGGCGATCTTCTACGAGGACGACGTCCCGGAGCAGTGGAAGGACTACACCGGCGCCAACTACGAGTTCTTCGAGGACCTGGGTTCGCCCGGTGGCGCCTCGAAGGTCGGCAAGGTGGAGAAGGACGCCACCTTCGTCGCCGCGCAGGCGCCGCGCGGCGAGGGCCACTGAACCGGCCCGCGCCGGTCTCGTCGCGACTGCCCGAGTTCACCTGGGACACCCTGGACGCCGCGGCCACGCTGGCCGCGGCGCATCCGGAAGGCCTGATCAACCTCTCCATGGGTACGCCGGTCGACCCGGTGCCCGAGGTGATCCGCCAGGCGCTCGCTGACGCGTCCGATGCTCCCGGTTATCCGCTGACCGCCGGCACCCCGGCGTTGCGTGCCGCGATCGCGGCGTGGGTGTCCCGGGCGTGTGGCGCCGGGGTCGACGGTCTCGGCGTGCTGCCGACCATCGGCTCGAAGGAAATGGTCGCCTGGCTGCCCACCCTGCTGGGCATCGGTCCGGGTGACGTGGTGGTGGTGCCGTCGATCGCGTACCCGACCTACGAGGACGGGGCCCGGCTGGCCGGTGCGACCGTCGTCCGCACCGACTCGCTCACCTCGGTCGGGCCGACCTCGCGGGTCCGCCTGGTCTGGGTCAACTCGCCCGGCAATCCCACTGGCCGGGTGCTGCCCGCAGCGCACCTGCGAAAGGTGGTCGACTGGGCCCGGGAGCGTGGCGCGGTGGTCGCCAGCGACGAGTGCTACCTGCCGCTCGGCTGGTCGGCGGAGCCGGTCTCGGTGCTGTCCCCGCAGGTCAGCGGTGGCAGCTACGACGGTGTGCTGGCCCTGCACTCGCTCTCCAAGCGTTCCAACCTCGCCGGCTACCGGGCCGGGTTCGTGGCCGGCGACCCGGCGCTCGTCGCCGAGCTGCTCAAGGTTCGCAAGCACGCGGGCATGATCGTGCCGGCGCCGGTGCAGGCGGCGATGGTGGCGGCACTGCAGGACGAGCGACACGCCGACGAGCAGCGGGAGCGCTACCGCGCGCGTCGCGAGGTGTTGACGGCGGCCTTCACCGGTGCCGGCTTCACGGTCGAGCACTCGGAGGCCGGTCTCTACCTCTGGCTCACCCGCGGTGAGGACTGCTGGCAGACCGTCGACTGGCTGGCTCGGCGCGGCATCCTGGTCGCGGCCGGCGTCTTCTACGGCCCCAGCGCCGGCCAGTACGTCCGGGTCGCGCTGACCGAGACCGACGAGCACGTCGCGGCGGTCGCCGGCCGCCTCGCCCACGCCTGATCGCGGTCCGGGCGGTCGACCCCTGAGAGTCGACCGCCCGGACGGCGTCAGTCGGTGATCCGGCGGAAGACCTTCAGCAGGGTGTTCCGGCTCTGCTTCTCCAGCAACTCGCTGGACATCAGCTCCTGCAGAGCGACCACCCGGCCGTCGTGCAGGGTGAGCTCCGCCTTCAGCGGCACCTCCCGCTTGACGCTCACGGAGACGATCTCCTCGTACGGCAGGAACGTGTGGCGGGCCGCCAGCTCCGCGATCGGCACCGAGCCGACCAGCTCACGCAGCCGCTTCTCGCCCTGGCTGGCCTTGCCGGGATCGACGATCAAGACCAGCCCTCGGTCGAGGATGAGCACGTCGTGCTCCCTGTCGTCGATCTTGATGTTGGCCAGCGCGCCGATCAGGTCGGCGTCCCGTCCGGAGACCCGGTCCTCCACCACCGTCGCCCCGGAGGGGTCGATGCCCAGCTCGGCCAGGCGGGCGAGCGCCACGTCCAGGGTTTGCGGCGCGACGGCCAGCTTGGCGATCTCGGCGAGGTCCCACGGCTGCCCGTCCGGGCCGACGAGCTGCGCCGGGCCGGACCAGGAGAGTTGCCAGTGGGCCTGGCCGGACCGGACGGCCGCGTTGTCGAGGAGGGTCTCCATCGGCCCGGCGAACCGGGCGCTTGCCTCCTTGCGGGTGGCGTCGGAGAAGAACTGCTCGGCGAACTCGCCCAGCCGGCCGGAGCTCACCAGGTCCAGCACCGTCGTCAGGCCCGGCCCGGTGACACCGGTGAACCGCCCCGCCGCCCGGTAGATGCCGTCCGCCTGCTGTTGCACCCCGGCCGCCACCGACGCGGCGGTGAACTGCGTCCAGGGCAGCGCCTGACGACGGCCGTGGTCGACCACGATGCCCTGCAACTGCCTTCCGGCGGTGGCGATGTCAGCGAGCAGCAGCGCGGCCGGCCGTTCGTCCGGCGCGACGGTCCCCGCCGGCAGGGCCGCCATCGCGGCGACCCGGACGCCGATCGGCGGGTGGGTGTCCCACGGCGACGGCTCCCGATCGGGAGTGTTCTCCCGCATCTCGGTGATCTCATCCCGCCGGGCGTGCAGCAGTTGGCCGAAGCCGCCGAAGAGGTCGTCCGGCACCAGCTCGGCAGACCAGCCCGGCTCGACGTACCGGCGCATGAAGAAGCCCCAGGCCGCGTCGAGCGCAGGCAGCGTACGCAGCGCGGAGGCCGCGGCGTCCTGCCCGGCCAGCAGCACCGAGGACCGGTCGGCTTCCAGTTCCTGCCGCCGCGACGCGGCGTTGTCCACCATGAGGTAGAGCCTCGAGTAGCCCTTGAAGACCCAGCCGATCGGGTTGCGCGGGCTGATCCGCTCCAGCGTCTCCGCGATCGCCAGCCGACCCCGGTACGCCACCGCGCCGAGGCGGGTGTGGTTGCCGGAGTAGTGACCCAGCTCGTGAGCGAGCACCGAGCGCAACTGGTCGATCCGCATCGCCTGGAGCAGCGGCAGTCCGACATAGAGGGTGCGCCGTCCACCAACCAGGCCGAGCATCCGGCTCTGCTCGGCGACCGCGGCATTCACCTCGGGCACCAGGCGGATCTCGTCGGGCGCGCGAGTGCCGACGGCGGTGGCCAGCTCGCGTACGTTGGCCCACAGCCCCGGGGCCTCGCGTTCGGTGACGATCAGACCGGGTGCGGGTTCGTTCTTCGTACGGATCGCACGCCAGAGCCCGACGGCCACCGCGCCCAGCGCGACGACCAGGGGCAGCAGGACCTTCCCGGTGACGATTCCGTTGGTATGGCCGAACAGCCAGACCCCCAACGCGGCTACCGCGGCGAGCTGTAGGAGCGCGACGACGTAGAAGCCGATCAACATGACCACCGAGGCGAGCGCCCGGTATGTCGCGGACATTTTCGTATCCTTCCCCGCTGTGACCCCGCGTCGAAGCGGCGGGCGGAGCGGACCGTACGACGTTGGTCTGAAGAGGACAACCCCCTTCCGGATCGGCCTTGTCCAGATCTACGATCTGCCGGTCGTCACGGGGTGAGAGGAAAATTCGGCATGTGGCCGTTCCGGCGTAGCAGCAAGCAGGTGGCGGCGCCCACGCTGACCGTGGACCCGGCGGAGGGTGACCCGACCGCGCGGGCACTGCGGGAGGCCGGCGAGCGGCGGGACTGGGGTGCCATCCGGGAACTGCTCACCCCCGTGACCGATCCGGACGAGCACGCCTTCTATGTCTCGGCGGTCGCCGACGTCGACGGCCTGCAGGACTGGATCGGTGAGTGGATCGAGGCTGAGCCACGGTCGACGCTGCCGGTGCTGGTCCGTGGGGCGCACGCGGTGTACTGGGCCTGGGAGGCCCGCACCAGCGCCCGGGCCTCGCAGGTGAGCGAGGATCAGTTCAAGGAGTTCTGGCGGCGGCTGCGGTTGGCCGAGAACTGCCTGGACGAGGTGATCGGCCGCGACCCGGACGACACCACGGCGCGTACCTTCCTGGTCACCTCGGCACGCGGCCGTCAGGTGGACCGGGACGAGGCGAACCGGCGTTTCGACGAGGTGGTCACCCGGCACCCGTGGCACCGGATCGCGCACGAGCAGATGCTGCAGTACCGCTGCCGCAAGTGGTACGGCAGCCACGACGAGATGTTCGAGTTCGCCCGGGAGGCGGTGGCGAAGTCGCCCGCCGGCTCGGCGCTCGGGCACCTGGTCGTCGTCGCGCACCTGGAGAAGTGGCTGGACCTGCCGGTCGGCGAGGACGAAGAGTACCTGGACGACGACGCGGTGCGTGCCGAACTCAGCGCCGCCGCCGACCACTCGGTGCGCCACCCCGACTACCGGCGCGGGCCGGGCTGGGCGAGCGTGCACAACACCTTCGCGATGGGTTTCTCGAAGGTCGGAGACCTGCGATCCGCCGCCGGCCAGTTCGAGGTGATCGGTGATCAGGTGACCGCCTGGCCCTGGCAGTACATCAACAGGAACCCGGTGATCCCGTTCATCGCGTGGCGCGACGACGCGATGGCCGCCGAGGACTGACCCGGTCCTTGGCCCGGCCCGGGCGATATCCTCGGCCCCGGACCTGGTCGGGGCCGCGTCGGCCCCGCACCCAGTAGGAAGGTCGAGGCGTGCGGATGGTGGACAGGCCCGGTGCGCGGGTGCGGGTGGCCGTGATCGGCACCGGCCTGATCGGTGGATCCGTGCTGCTGCGCCTGGCCGACGCGGGCCTGGACGTGGCGGGTTGGGACCCGGACCCGGCGACCCGTGATCGCGCCCAGGGTCGGGGGGTGGTCGCCCCGGCCACGATCGAGCAGACCGTGGCCGATCGGGACCTGGTCTTCCTCTGCGGCCCGCTGCCCACCCTCCCGGACACCCTGGCCCGGGTGGCCGAGCTGACCGCGCCGGGCTGCGTGCTCACCGATGTCGGCAGCACCAAGGTCGAGGTGGCCGAGGCGGCTGACCGGCTCGGGCTCACCGACCGGTTCGTGCCGGGGCATCCGATGGCGGGCGCGGAGTCGGCTGGCCTGACTGCCGCCTCGCCGGCCCTGCTGGCCGGTGCCGCCTGGGTGCTCTGCCCGATGCCGGGCGCCGCGACGGACGCCTTCCGCTGGCTGACCGGGCTGCTGGTGGAGTTGTTCGGTGCGCGGGTCGTGCCGATGTCCGCGCCGGCACACGACTCGGCGGCCGCGCTCGCCTCACACGTGCCGCACCTGCTGGCCGGCGCGTTGGCCGGGGCGACGCAACGGGCGCCGCTGCGCGACGCGGTGCTGGCGCTGGCGGCGGGCAGCTTCTCCGATGGCACGCGGGTCGCCGGCACACCAGCGGAGCGGACCGCGAACATGCTGCTCGGCAACCGCGACCGCGTGCTGCACGAGCTGGCCGAGGTCCGCGCGTTCCTGGACGGGCTGGCCGCGGAGCTGCGGGCCGACGACGCGCCCGCGCTCATCGCGCGCTACACCGAGGCCAGGGCGGCCCGGTTGGCGCTGGTGGACCGACGGTTCGTCGGTCAGGCTCGGGAGTTCCCGGCCGGCGGCGACCATGACGCCGAGGTGACCTGGCTGCGCGGTCTGGGCGACGCCGGGGGGCACCTGACCGGGTGTCGGATCGGCCCGGACGCCGTCTCCTACACCGCGCGGCTCCCGGTGGCTGACTAGGCTGAGGGGCATGGCGGTGGACAGTCCGGTGGTGCAGGTGCGCGGCGAAGCGTACCGGGAGGTGCCGCCCGAGCTGGCCCGTTTCGCGGTCACCGCGACAGCGCGGGATCGGGACCGCGAGGCCACCCTGACCCGGCTGGCCGAGCGTGCCGCCGCCATCCGGGTGCTGCTGGACGGCTCCGGGCCGGCGGTGGCGCGGCGGGAGACCGGCGACCTGCGGGTGCGACCGGAGACCCGGCGCTCGGGCGAGCGGGTGGTCGCCTGGCACGGCAGCGTGACCACCACGGTCACCGTCACCGACTTCACCGCCCTCGGCGAGCTGATGCTCCGGTTGGCCGATCAGGATCAGGTCGAGGTGGCCGGGCCCTGGTGGGAGCTTCGCCCGGACAGCCCCGCGCACCGCGAGGCCCGACAGGCCGCGATCCGCGACGCGTTGGTGCGGGCCCGGGAGTACGCCGAGGCGCTCGGTGCCCAGGTCACGTCATTGCTTGAGCTGGCCGACGCCGGTCCGGCTGACCGGCCGATGTTCGCCCGTGCGGCGTTCGCCGGCGGCGGCGGCTCGGGTGGTGGGCCGCCGGAGCTTGAGCTGGACCCACAACCGCAGACCGTGCAGGCGGCCGTGCAGGCGAGGTTCACGATCAGCGCGCCGGTCCTCGACTGATGCCACCGGCTCAGGTGTTGTCCGTCGACGAATTGGTGGAACGGGCGTTGGCGCTGGCCGAGGCGGGCCCGCGACAACTGCTGGGCATCGCCGGTGCGCCGGGCGCTGGAAAGTCCACGCTGGCCGAGCAGGTCGTGGCCGCCCTCGGGGCGACGGCCCGGCTCGTGCCGATGGACGGCTTCCACCTGGCGCAGTCCCAGCTGGCCCGGTTGGGCCGCGCGGACCGCAAGGGTGCGAGGGACACCTTCGACGCCAACGGGTACGTCTCGCTGCTGCGCCGGTTACGCCGGCTGGAGCCCACCTCGGTGTACGCGCCGGAGTTTCGCCGGGAGTTGGAGGAGCCGGTGGCCGGCTCGATCGAGGTGCCGCCGTCGGTTCGGTTGGTGGTGACGGAGGGCAACTACCTGCTGCTGCCGGACTTCCCGTGGCAGGAGGTGCGGACGCTGTTGCACGAGGTGTGGTTCCTCGATCTGGACGCTGAGCTGCGCCAGCGTCGGCTGACCGCCCGCCACGAGGCCTTCGGGCGCTCGCCGGAACAGGCGCGTGAGTGGGCGCTGGGCAGTGACGAGGCCAACGCGGCCCTGATCACCCCCACCGCCGACCGGGCCGACCTGGTGGTCCGCCTGCCCGATCCGCCGGCGGCCTGACCGGCCCGCCGATCAGTCCAGTTCGCGGACCGGCCGGGCGGGGTTGCCGACGGCGACCACGTTGGCGGGTAGGTCCCGGGTTACCACCGCGCCCGCGCCGACGACGGTGTTCGCGCCGATTGACACCCCGGCCAGCACGATGGCCCCGCCGCCGAGCCAGGCGTTGTCGCCGATGGTGATCGGCTTGGCGGCCTCCCACTTGTCGCGGCGCGGGCCCGGCTCCACCGGGTGGGTCGGGGTGAGCAGCTGCACGTTGGGTCCGATCTGGACGTCCGCGCCGATGGTGATTGGTGCGACGTCGAGGAAGACCGCGTTGTAGTTGACGAAGCTGCGTGGCCCGATGCGGGTCTGCCAGCCGTAGTCGCAGTAGAACGGCGGGCGGATCCAGGTGCCCTCGCCCAGCTCGCCGAGGAGGTCGCGGAGTGCCGCGAGGCGGGCCTGCGGGTCGGCCGCGGCACTGGTGTTGAAGCGTTCCATCAACCGAGCGGCCCGGTCCAGGTCGGCGATGATCTCTGGATCGTCAGCGAGGTAGGGCTCGCCGGCGAGCATCCGGTCCTTCATGGAGGTCACCCGGTCGATGATGCCTGCCGAGACTGTCGCTGGTTGGCAGGTTCGTCATATTTTCGACCCCTTATTTGCATACCGGGTATGCAATACTGACGGCGGTCTATGCACCTCTCATAGGAATGAACGCTCCAACGAGGAGGATCCGTTGCATCGACGCAGCAGATTGACCACCGCAGTCACCGCCGTAGCAGCCCTCGTCCTGGGCACTCCGGCGGCCGCCGTGGCCAGCCCACCCGCCACCACCACCAACACCGCCCCGGCCGCCGCCCCGCGCACCGCGGTCGGCGCCGCCACCACGACGAAGACCGTCACCCTGCTCACCGGCGACCGGATCACCGTCACCGCGTCCGGGTCCGCCGCCGTCCAGCCTGGCCCCGGTCGTACTCATCTGCGCTTCCTCACCAGCCGCGAACGCGGCCACCTCACCGTGCTGCCGCAGGACGCCCTGCCGCTGGTCCGCTCCGGCCGGGTCGACCGGCGACTGTTCGACGTGACCGGGCTGATCGCCGCCGGTTACGACGACGCCCGCCGCGACCACCTGCCGCTGCTGGTCACCGGTGCCGCGGGCGAGCGGCAGCGCGCCGCGGCAGTACCCACCGGGCTGACCGTCACCGCGCAGTTGCCCGCGATCGACGGTGTCGCCGCGAGGGCCGACAAGGGGCGGGCCTCGGCGATCTGGGCGACGCTCACCGGCACCAGCGCCGGCGCCCGGGTCGGCACGGCGGGGGGTGCCGACCGGATCTGGCTCGACGGCCGCCGACGGGTCACCCTGGACCACAGCGTGCCGCAGATCGGCGCGCCAGCGGCGCACCAGGCCGGGTTCACCGGCCAGGGTGTCCGCGTCGCGGTGCTGGACACCGGGGTCGACGCCGACCACCCCGACCTGACCGGCCGGGTCGCGGAATCGCGTAATTTCAGCGCGGTCCCCGAGGCGGCCGACACGGTCGGCCACGGCACCCACGTCGCCTCGATCATCGCGGGCAGCGGCGCCGCCTCCGGCGGCAAGTACCGGGGCGTCGCCCCGGACGCCACGCTGCTCTCCGGCAAGGTCTGCGAGGACCAGGGCTGCTCGGATTCGGCGATCCTGGCCGGCATGCAGTGGGCTGCCGTCGACCAGCACGCCGACGTGGTCAACATGAGTCTGACCGGGCCCGACACACCCGACGTCGACCCGCTGGAGGCGGCGATCGAGACGCTGACCGCGCAGACCGGCGCGCTCTTCGTGATCTCCGCCGGCAACGACGGCTCGGACGGGTCGGTCGGCTCCCCGGGCACGGCGGACTCCGCGCTGTCGGTGGGCGCGGTGGACCGCGACGACGCGTTGGCCGACTTCTCCAGCCGCGGTCCCCGCGTTGGCGACGGCGGGCTGAAGCCGGACATCACCGCTCCCGGGGTGGAGATCGTCGCCGCCCGCGGTGACGGCACGGAGCTCGGCGCGCCGGTGGGGGAGGAGTACGTCACGCTCTCCGGCACCTCGATGGCCGCCCCGCACGTCACCGGTGCGGTGGCGCTGCTCGCCCAGCAGCACTCCGGCTGGGCGGGGGCCCAGCTCAAGGCCACCCTGATGGCCTCGGCGAAGCCGCACCCGGAGCAGACCGCCTTCCAACAGGGTGCCGGCCGGGTCGACGTGGCCAGGGCGATCACCCAGCGGGTCGTCAGCGACCCGGTCAGCGTTTCCTTCGGACAACCGGCGTGGCCGCACGACGACGACACCCCGGTCGCCCGCAAGGTCGGCTGGCACAACGACAGCCCCGACCTGATCACCCTGGACCTGACCCTCGAAGTCACCGGACCCGATGGGCAGCCGGCCCCCGCCGGCATGTTCACCCTCGCGGCTGGCCAGGTCACCGTGCCGGCCGGTGGCGACGCCGGCACCACGGTCACCGCGGACACCCGCCTCGGCGACGCCGACGGTCACTGGACCGGGCGGATCGTGGCCCGGTCCGGGACGGCGGTCGCGGTCACCCCGCTGGCCGTGAACCGGGAGGTGGAGAGCTACACGCTGACCGTAGAGCACCTGAACCGCGCCGGCGAGCGCACCTCGGACCACTGGACCACCCTGCTCGGGCTGGACACCTTTGGCTTCTGGGACCTCATCAGCCCCGACGGGGTGGCCACCGTGCGGCTGCCCAAGGGGCACTACGGCCTGAACGGCCTCGTCTTCGAGCCCGCGCCGGAGGGTGAGCAGGGCGGGATGTCCATGTTGGCGCAGCCCGAAGTGACAATCGACCGGGACACCCGGATCGTCGTGGACGCCCGCCGGGCCAAGCCGATACGGATGACCGTTCCGGACCGGAGCGCCGCCCCGCAACTGATCGACGTCAGCGGCAACTTCACGGCCGACGACGGCAGCGGATACGGCATCGGGCTCTGGGCGGACACGTTCACCGGCCTGACCAGCGGTCAACTCGGCAAGCCGGTCTCCGCCGACCGGTTCGTCGCCACCATCAGCAGCCAGTGGATCAAGCCGGACACGGCCAACAGCCCGTACCTGTACGCGCTGGCCGAAGCGATCCCTCGCCGGATGCCCACGGGGTTCGTCCGCGACTACACCCGACGGGACCTGGCCACCGTCGTGCACCGGTTCCGCGGTGGCTACCCGGGCCTGGAGGCCGAGCGGACCGTGTACCCCGCGCTGGAGTACAACGTCGGCGGCTCCGCGCTGGTCCTGCCCACCGTCGTGCCCGGCCAGCGGGTCGAGCACTACAACACCAAGAATGTGAAGTGGGAATCCGAGATCTACTTCGGAACGCGGGACGAGGAAGGCTGGTTGAACCCGCGGGCGGCGCTCTTCTCCACCCCCACCGCGTACCGGGCCGGGCGGACGGTTTCGGAGGTCTGGAACCAGGCCCCGTACGCGCCGTCCTTCCCGACTCCGCACTGGCCGCACCAGAGCGTCACCCGGGTCGGCGACGCCATCTCGGTCGACGTGCCGATGTTCAGCGACGCGGCCGGGCACCCGGGCGGCTCGCTGAGCGACAGCGAGCGAACCGAGCTCTGGCGTGCTGGCAAGTTGGTCGGCGAGAGCGAGTACGCCGGCTACGGAGAGTTCACCGTGCCGCCGGGCAGGGCGGACTACCGGCTCGTCGTGTCGTCGAAGCGTAGCTTCACCGACCTGAGCACCGAGGTGGAATCCAGCTGGACCTTCCGGTCGGGGCACGTCGCCGGTGACACGCCGGCCCGACTGCCCCTGTCGGCGGTGGGCTTCGCGCCGCCGTTGCGGGTCGACAACAGCGCGCCCGCCGGTGAGGACTTCGTCGTCCCGGTGCGGGTGCAGCGGCAGCCCGGCGCACAGGCCGCCCGGGTGGAGAAGCTCGCTGTCGACGTCTCGTACGACGGCGGGAAGACCTGGGGCAAGGCGAAGCTGGTCCGTACCTCCGCCGACGGCTGGTCGGCCCTGTTGCGCCATCCAGCCGGCACCGGCCACGTTTCGCTGCGGGCCACCGCCCGGGACTCCGCCGGTAACACGGTGACGCAACGAATCATCCAGGCGTACCGGTTGCGCTGAGGCGTACCCCTGTCGGGTCCGCGGCCGAGTGCCGCGGACCCGGCGGGTCCGTCAGTCGTTGGCGTGCAGGGCGGCGTTGAGCTCGATGCCCCGGCCGGTACGCGGCCGGGCCTCCAACGCGCCGGTCACCGAGTTGCGCCAGAACAGCAGGCCGTCGACGCCGGACAGCTCCCGGCCCTTGACCACCCGGCCGTCGGGGAGCGTGATCTTCGACGCGGCGGTGATGTAGCAGCCGGCCTCGACCACACAGTCGTCGCCGAGCGAGATCCCGACGCCGGCGTTCGCGCCGACCAGGCTCCGCTCGCCGATGCTGATCCGGTCGGTGCCGCCGCCGGAGAGGGTGCCCATGATGGAAGCCCCGCCGCCGATGTCGGAACCGTCGCCGACCAGCACGCCCTGCACGATCCGCCCCTCGACCATCGAGGTGCCGACGGTGCCGGCGTTGAAATTCACGAAGCCCTCGTGCATCACGGTGGTGCCGGCGGCCAGGTGCGCGCCGAGGCGGACCCGGTCGGCGTCGGCGATCCGCACCCCGGCGGGGACCACGTAGTCGGTCATCCGGGGGAACTTGTCCACCCCGTAGACCGCCAGGTGGCGGCCGGCTGCCCGCTCGATCACGCGCAGCTCGTCCACCCGCTCCGGGGGGCACGGCCCGGCGGACGTCCAGGCCACGTTGGCCAGCTTGCCGAAGATGCCGTCGAGGTTGAGCTGGTTGGGTCGGACCAGCCGGTGGGAGAGCAGGTGCAACCGGAGGTACGCGTCCGGGGCGTCCTTGATCGGGTCGTCCAGCGAGCCGATCACGGTGACCACCTGGACGGTACGCAGACCGGGCAGTGACCGGTCCCCGAGCGCGGCCGGCGGCAGGTCGAGCACGTCCGACTTGTCCTCACCGGCGACCAGCGGCAGCTCGCCCAGGCCCAGCTTGCCGGTCGGGTACCAGGTGTCGAGCACCTGCTCGTCTGCGGTGACCGTGGCCAGGCCGATGCCCCAGGCGGAATCTGCGGACGTCACTGTTACACCTCTCGGTCGCAGCCGGGCTGGCCTCGGCTCGCTCCTCGCGCTGACAGACCTGAAGGTACCGTGCGAACCATGGAGAACCCGCTGACCCCCGAGGTCCTCGCCGATCCGGTGCAGCTGACCCGCGCTCTGGTCGACATAGAGTCCGTGTCCCTCAACGAGAAGGTGATCGCCGACTGTGTCGAAGAGGTGCTGCGGGGCGTACCGCACCTGACCACCCACCGGCACGGCAACACCGTGATGGCGCGCACCGATCTTGGTCGGTCGCAGCGCGTCGTGCTGGCCGGGCACCTCGACACGGTGCCGTTGAACAACAACTTCCCGTCGACCATGCGCGGCGACCTGATGTACGGCTGCGGCACCTCGGACATGAAGTCCGGCGTCGCGTACGCGCTGCACCTGGCGGTGACGCTGCCCGACCCGCGCTACGACGTGACGTACTTCTTCTACGAGGCCGAGGAGATCGAGTCGCGGTACAACGGGCTCAACCTGGTCGCCCAGGCGTACCCGGAGTGGCTGGAGGCGGACTTCGCGGTGCTGCTGGAGCCGACGTACGGCATCGTCGAGGCGGGCTGCCAGGGCACCATGCGGGCCATCGTGACGACGGCGGGTGAGCGGGCGCACGCGGCGCGCTCCTGGCACGGGGTGAACGCCATCCACGCGGCCGGTGAGGTGCTGCGGCGCCTCCAGACGTACGAGGCGCGCCGGGTCACGATCGATGGGTGCGACTACCGCGAGGGCATGAACGCCGTGCGGATCGTCGGCGGCGTCGCCGGCAACGTGATCCCCGATCGCTGCGAGATCGAGGTCAACTACCGGTACGCGCCGGATCGCGACCCGGCGGCTGCGGAGGAGCACCTGCGGGAGGTGTTCGCTGGCTTCGAGGTGGTGGTGACCGACGCGGCGGCCGGTGCCGCCCCCGGGCTCGAGGCGGCTCCGGCGAAGGAGTTCCTGGCTGCGGTGGGCGCGGCGCCGATCGGCAAGCTGGGCTGGACGGACGTGGCCCGGTTCGCGGCGATGGGTATCCCCGCGCTGAACTTCGGTCCGGGTGACCCCAACCTCGCCCACCACAAGGACGAGCACGTCGAGATCAGCAAGATCCGTGATGGCGCGGCAACCCTGCACCGCTGGCTGGCCCCGGCCTGACCAACCCAACCAGACCTGACCCGGCCGGCCCGGTCGCGCCGGTCGGGCCGGTGATCAAGAGGTTTGCGTCAGCCGGGCCCGTTGTCGGCGACGCAAACCTCTTGATCAGCTCCGGAGGGCGTGGGAGTCGAGGCGGGGGAGGGTGTCGGGTCCAGTTGGCGGGTGCGGCGGCGTTCGGCCACCACGTCTCGGATCCGTCGCTGCATCTGGCGACGGATCCGGATCATCTCGTTGTTGCTGATCACGCTGTCTCCTCCCCCGAAGGCGCGCGCCCGGGCATACCCGGTATGTGAATAGTAAGACGTACGGGGGAGCCGAATAGTTGCCCATGATCCCGAACTATTTCTCGGCGTCCGCGCCCCGCGCACCCGGCAGGTGTCGCTCCACTACGGTTGCTCCATGAGCCAGAGCAACGGGCGGGAGGCCGGTCGCGGTCCGGGACGGGAGCGGCACCGGGGCGCGGTCACGCTGCGCAGAGGTGCGATCCCGAGCAGCACCGCCGACCAGCGGTTGCTGGATTCACGTGGGCGGGGCGACTGGAAGACCAGGGACGCCTGGCGCGCGCTGCGCATCCTCTCCGAGTTCGTCGAAGGCTTCGACACTCTCGCCGACCTGCCTCCGGCGGTCAGCGTGTTCGGTTCCGCCCGCAGCGGACCGGACAGCGCGGAGTGCCGGCTGGCCGAGCAGGTGGGCGGCGCACTGGCCCGGGCCGGCTACGCGGTGATCACCGGGGGTGGGCCGGGGGTGATGGAGGCGGCCAACCGCGGCGCCAGCGAGGCCGGCGGGCTCTCCGTCGGGCTCGGCATCGAGCTTCCGTTCGAGCAGGGCATCAACGAGTGGGTCGACCTGGCCATCGACTTCCGCTACTTCTTCGCCCGCAAGACCATGTTCGTCAAGTACGCGCAGGCGTTCGTCGTGCTGCCCGGTGGGTTCGGCACCATGGACGAGCTGTTCGAGGCGCTCACCCTGGTGCAGACCGGCAAGGTCACCCGGTTCCCGGTGGTGCTGATGGGGGTCGCCTACTGGCAGGGCCTGCTCGACTGGATGCGCGACACGATGGCCGCCGACGGCAAGGTCGGGCCGGTCGACCTGGAGCTGATCTGCCTGACCGACGACGTCAACGCCGCGGTCCGGTACATCGTCGAGGCCGAGGCCGCACTCTCCGTCGAGCAGGAGGCGGTCCGCGACGAGGCTGTCGCCCGTACCGGCGCCGACCAGCAGGCCGCCGCCGAGCAGGCAGCCGACCAGCCGAGGGACAACTGATGGCGGCGATCTGCGTCTTCTGTGCCTCCTCCCGCACCATCGACCAGCGCTGGTTGGACCTGGCCGCCGAGACCGGAGCCGAGTTGGCCCGGCGCGGGCACACGTTGGTCAGTGGTGGTGGCTGCGTCGGCATGATGGGCGCGCTGGTGAACGGCGCCCGCTCCGCCGGTGGGCGCACCGTGGGGGTGATCCCACAGGCGCTGGTCGATCTGGAGGTCGCCGACCTGGCCTCGGATGAGCTTCTGGTGACCGACTCGATGGCCAGCCGCAAGACCCTGATGATCGACAAGTCGGACGCGTTCCTCACCCTGCCCGGCGGGCTGGGCACCCTGGACGAGTTGTTCGAGGTCTGGACCACCGCGACCCTCGCCCTGCACTCCAAGCCGATGGTGCTGATCGACACCGGCGGGTTCTACCGCCCCCTGCTGGACTGGCTGGACAAGCTGGCCGACCAACGCTTCCTCAAACCCGCCGGCCGCGACCTCCTGACAGTGGCACCCTCAATCCCCCAGGCCCTGGACGCCCTGGAGTCCCGCCTGACCTGACCCCACCCCCTCCCTCCCTCCGGCCCTTCCGGGCCGCCTCACCTCGTTGATCATGAAGTTGGCGGCGCCGCTGTCGGCGTGTCGCGCCGCTAACTTCATGATCGACGGAGGTGGATGGGGTGGGGTTGGGGTGGGTGGACGGAGGGGAGTGGGTGGGGGGCGGGTTGGTGTCGTATGGGCGTGATGGGATGAGCTGATGCAGGCGTACCGGTTGGTGCGGCGGGCCGGGGGGTCGGCGCGGGGGGACGACACCGTGGCCGACGTTGGCGTTGGTGCTGCGGTGGGTGATGGCGGCGCTTCGAGGGGTGCTGTCCTCTCTACCGACGGGGCGGGCCTGCGGGTCGACGCGGTGCAGGCGGAGGTGGTCGGGCACACCGACGGGCCGATGCTCGTGCTCGGCGGTCCGGGCACCGGCAAGACCAGCACGCTGGTCGAGGCGGTCGCCGCCCGGGTGGCCGAGGGGGTCGACCCCGAACGGATCCTGGTGCTGACCTTCGGCCGCCGAGGCGCCACCGCGCTACGCCAGCGCATCGAGGCCCGCGTCACGCAGGACGGCCACCGGGTGCTCCGCGAGCCGCTGGTGCGCACCTTCCCCGCGTACGCCTTCGGGTTGCTCCGCCGAGCCGCCGCCGAACGAGGCGAGCCTTCGCCCCGGCTGCTCACCGGCCCCGAGCAGGATCTGATCATCCGCGAGCTGCTGGACGTGGTGGGCGAGGAGCCCGAGGACGACCCGGTCGGCTGGCCGACCGACCTGCGCCCCGCCCTGCGGACCCGGGCCTTCGCCAGTCAGCTGCGCGACCTGCTCATGCGTGCCGCCGAGCGCGGCGTGGGCCCGGTCGACCTGGCCCGGCTGGGCGAGAAGCTCGGCCGCGCCGACTGGCCGGCCGCCGCCCGCTTCCTGCGGGAGTACGTCGCCGTGCTCGCGCTGCGCGACGTCAGCAACCGGGGCTCCATCGCGTACGACCCGGCCGAGCTGGTCCGGGCGGCCACCGGTCTGCTGCGCGACGACGAGGAGTTGCTGACCGCCGAGCGCCGTCGGCTCGCCCACGTGTATCTAGACGAGTTGGCCGACACCGACCCCGCCCAACTGGAACTGCTCTCCGTCATCGCAGGCGGAGGCAAGTCGCTGGTCGCGTTCGCCGATCCAGATTCCTCCACGTACGCCTTCCGGGGCGCCGACCCGGCCGGGGTGACCACGTTCCCGCACCGCTTCCGGACCGCCTCCGGAGCGCCGGCCGCGCAGGTGCTGCTGACCACGTCGTACCGGGCCGGGCCGGGTCTGCTCGCCGCGATCGCGCGGCTGGGCCGCCGACTGCGTGGCCCGGCGGCGCACCGTCGGCTGCACCCGCTGCCGGACGCGCCACCCGGGGCGGTCGAGGTGCACACGTTCCGCTCCGCGACCAGCGAGGCCGCCTGGTTGGCCCACGCGCTGCGCTCGGCCCACCTGCTCGACGGCGTCCCCTGGTCGCGGATGGCCGTGCTGGTGCGGTCCACCGCGTTGCAACTGCCCACCCTGCGACGGGCACTGCACGCTGCCGGCGTACCCACCGTGGTGCACGGCGAGGATCTGCCCCTGCACCTGCAACCGGCGGTCGCACCGCTGCTGCTCCTGCTGCGCTGCGCGTTGGAGCCGGAACGGCTTGACGAGGAGGCGGCCGTCGCGCTGCTGCACTCGTCGCTCGGCGGAGCCGACCCGTTGGCCGAGCGGCGGCTGCGGCAGGGCCTGCGTGCCCTCGCGCTGGCCGGCGGCGACCGCCGCCCTTCCGGGGAGCTGATCGTCGAAGCGTTGCGCGATCCGGAGGAGCTGGCCGGCATCGACCGGCGATGGGCCGAACCGGCGCAGGCGGTGGCAGGGCTGCTGGCCACCGCACGCCATGCCGCCGCTCGGCCGGGGTCGACCGCAGAGGACGTGCTCTGGGCCGTATGGCACGCCAGTGGTCTCGCCGAGCGTTGGGCGGGCGCGATCAACCAGGGGCGGCCGGCGGCCGGCGAGGGAGACCTGGCCCGGAGGCGGCGGGCCGAGGCGGCCGACCGTGACCTGGACGCCGTGCTGGTGCTCTTCGACGCGGCGGCCCGGTTCACCGACCGGCTGCCCGGTGCCCGCACCGAGGTCTTCCTCGACCATGTGCTCGCCCAGGACCTGCCGGCCGACACCATCGCGCCGACCGCCGACCGGGGCGCGGCGGTGCGCCTGCTCACCGCGCATGCTGCGAAAGGCCTGGAATGGGATCTGGTCGCGGTGGCCGGCGTGCAGGAGGGCATCTGGCCGGACCTACGACTGCGCGGCAGTCTGCTCGGCTCCGAACGGCTGGTCGACGTGCTGGCCGGCCGGTCTGTCGACGGCGCCACCGCGGCGAACGTGGTGGGCCAGACGTCGGCGTTGTTGGACGAGGAACGCCGACTCTTCCACGTCGCCATCAGTCGGGCCCGGCATCGGCTGCTCGTCAGTGCCGTGGCGTCGGCCGCCGTCGGCGGTGACGACCACGAGGAACAGCCGAGCCGGTTCCTGCACGAGCTGGGCCCCAGCACCCCGCCGACACCGCCGAGCGGTGCCGGGCCGGTCGACCCGACCACACCGCCGGGTCCGCGTACCGGCCCGCAGGCTGAGGAACCCGCCGGCGGCCCTCCGACTGCCCCGCCCTCCGGCGACGGCCCGACCGAGGGCGCGACCAGCAGCGCGACCGACGGCGGGACCAACAGCCCAACCGGCGGCGCGACCAACAGCCCATCCGGCGGCGCGACCAACGGCGCGACCAGCGGCGACGGCGACGGCGAGCCGGACCGTCCCGGCGCGTTGCCGGTGACCCGCCCGCCCCGGGCGCTCACTCTGCCGGCGCTGGTGGCCGAGCTGCGTACCGCCATCACCGACCCGGCCGCCCCGGCAAGCCGGCGGCGCGCGGCGGCGGCCGAGCTGGCCCGGCTCGCCGCCGCCGGGGTTTCCGGTGCACACCCCGACGACTGGTGGGGGTTGCGCGGGCTCTCCGACGACCGGCCGCTCGTCGACGACGGGGATCCGGTGCGGGTCACCCCGTCGGCGATGGAGAGCGCTCTGCGGTGCAGCCTGCGGTGGCTGCTGGAACGGCACGGCGGCAGCGGCCCGACCAGCACGGCGCAGGGGGTGGGCAACCTGGTCCACGCCGCCGCGATGCTCGCCGAGGACGCCAGTGCCGATCGGGGCGCTCTGCTCGACTACGTGGCCGCCCGGTTCGACGCGATCGAGCTGGCGGCCCGGTGGATGGCCGGGCCGGAGCGGGAGCGAGCCGAGGCGATGGTCGACAAGCTGCTGCGCTGGCTGGCCACCAATCCGCGTCGACTGCTCGCCATCGAGCACGAGTTCGCGGTCCGCCTGGACGACCCGAACCGGCCGGTCGACCTGACCGGTCGGGTCGACCGGCTGGAGGTCGACGAGGCCGGGCGGCTCGTGGTGATCGATCTGAAGACCGGCAAATCCACCGCTGTCACCGGCACCGAGCTGGCCGAGCACCCGCAGCTCGGCGCGTACCAGGCTGCGGTGGAGGCGGGGGCGTTCGCCGAGTTCGGTGACGAGTCCGGGGGCGCGGCGCTGGTGCAGCTCGGCACCTCCGCCAAGGACGCCAGGGAGCAGAATCAGCCGGCGGCCGGCGAAGGCCCCGCGGCCGGTTGGGCGACCGCGCTGGTCCGTCGGACCGCCGATACGATGGCAGCCGCCACGTTCGCCGCGGTGGCCAACTCGAAGTGCCGGGTCTGCCCGGTACGCACCAGCTGCCCGGTCTCCGGGCAGGGGCGTCAGGTCGTCGAGCCGCCCACCCGACGCACCCGTGAGGGCGAGGAGTGAGCGGTGTTGCGAACTGAGACGGCACCGTGAGTCAGCCCACCCTGTTCGGCACCGGTCCCGCGCCGGCGCCCCGGCTGGCGGACTCCGGCCCCCGGTACACGCCGGTGGAGCTGGCCAAGCTGCTGCGGTTGCCGGCGCCCACCCGGGAGCAGGCCGCGATCATCGCCGCCCCGGTGGAACCGCTGCTGGTGGTCGCGGGCGCCGGGTCGGGCAAGACCGAGACGATGGCCTCGCGGGTGGTCTGGTTGGTGGCCAACTCGTACGTGCGCCCGGAGCAGATCCTCGGGCTGACCTTCACCCGTAAGGCGGCCGGCGAGCTGGCCCACCGGGTCCGCACCCGGCTCGATCAGCTGATCCGCCGACTCGGCCGGCAGGGTCGTGACCCGCTGGACGATCCGCTCGCCGGTGAGCCCACCGTCTCCACCTACCACTCGTACGCGGGGCGGATCGTCTCCGAGCACGGGCTGCGGGCTGGTTACGAGCCGTCCACCCGGTTGCTCACCGAGGCGTCCCGCTGGCAGTTGGTCGACCTGCTGGTGCGTAACTACGACGGCGACATGTCCGAGGTGGACCGGATGCCGAGCACCATCACCGACGCGGTGCTGGCGCTGGCGGGGGAGCTGGACGAGCACCTGGTCGCGCCGGACCAGTTGGCGGCCTGGACCGGTCGGTTCTTCGCCGAGGTGCAGTCCCGGCCGGGTCGGGTGTACGCCGACGTGCGCAAGGCGCTCACCCTGCAGCAGACCCGGCTGCGACTGCTGCCGCTGGTGCGGGCGTACGCCCGGCGCAAGGAGGACTTCGAGGCGATGGACTTCGCCGACCAGCTCGCGCGGGCGGCTCGGGTGGCCCGGGATCACCCGGCGGTCGGCGAGGTCGAGCGGGACCGTTTCCGGGTGGTGCTGCTCGACGAGTACCAGGACACCAGCCACGCCCAGGTGGTGCTGCTCAACGCGCTGTTCGGCGGCGGGCACCCGGTGACCGCGGTGGGCGACCCGTGCCAGTCGATCTACGGCTGGCGGGGGGCCAGCGCGGGCACCCTGGACCGGTTCCCCACCGAGTTCGCCCGCGTCGACGGCCAGCCGGCCCCGGCGCTGGGGCTCACCACGAGCTGGCGCAACCGCCCGGAGATCCTGCGGGTGGCGAACGCGCTGTCGACTCCGTTGCGGGCGGCGGGCGCCCGGGTGCCGGAGCTGCGCTCCGCGCTGACCGTCCGGGACCCGATCCCGCACCGCAGCCCCGGCGGCGCCGCGGGCGGCACGGTGCACTGCGCGATGCTGACGACGTACGCCGACGAGGCGGACTGGATCGCCGACAGTGTGCTCGCCGCCTGGCGTGGTGCGGCCCGGATGCCGGGCGCCGCTCCCGAGCACATCCCGGTGGCGCAGCGCCCGACCACTGCCGTGCTGGTCCGGGTCCGCAGCCAGATCCCGGCGATCGAGTCGGCGCTGCGCGAGCGCGGCCTCCCGGTGGAGGTGGTCGGGCTGGGCGGCCTGCTCGACACCCCCGAGGTGCGTGACGTGGTCTGCACGCTGCGGGTACTGGCCGACCCGACCGACGGTGCCGCGCTGCTGCGGTTGCTCACCGGTGCCCGTTGGCGGATCGGGCCGCGTGATCTGGTGGCGTTGCACCGACGGGCTCGGGCCATCGCCAACGCCCGGCGGCAGTTGGCCGCCGACGACACCTCGGAGATCACCCCTGACCTGCTGGACGAGGCGACCCTGGTGGAGGCGCTGGCCGATCTCGGGCCGGCGCAGGCGTACTCGGCGGAGGGTTTTGCGCGGCTGCGCGCGTACGGCATGGAACTGGCGCTGTTGCGCTACCGGCTGGACCAGGCCCTGCCGGATCTGATCGCGGACATCGAGCGGACCATCGGCCTGGACGTGGAGGTCGCGGTGCGGGCCGGCCGGGACGGCGCCGGCGACGCCGGCCTGGCCCGGGGCCACCTGGACGCGCTCGGTGACGTGGCCGCCCGGTTCAGCGGGGAGACGCCGGGCGCGACCCTGTCCGGCTTCCTGTCCTACCTGGCCGCCGCCGAGGACGAGGAGCGCGGTCTGGCGCCGGGCGAGGTCGAGGTGGTGGAGGGCGCGGTGCAGGTGGTCACCGCGCACGCCGCCAAGGGCCTGGAGTGGGACGTGGTGGCGGTGGCCGGGCTGAGCCGTGGGCTGTGGCCGGGGCCGGTACGCAACTCCGACCACTGGTTGGGCGGGCTGGGCGTGTTGCCGTTCCCGCTGCGTGGTGACGCCGACGGGTTGCCCGAGTTGGCGCTCGACGAGGCGGCCGACCAGCGGGCGGTGGCGCGGGCGGTGACCGACTTCACCGACGCGTGGCGGGCCCACGACGAGCGGGAGGAGCGCCGGCTGACCTACGTGGCGGTCACCCGACCGCGTCGGCTGCTGCTGTGCTCGGGCTACTGGTGGGGTGAGGGCACGAAGCGACCGCGAGGTCCGTCGGTCTTCCTGTGCGAGATCTACGACGCCTGCCTCGACGGCGGGCCGGGGCACCTGATCGACGCGTGGGCGCCGGAGCCGACCCCGGATGCGACGAACCCCACCGCCGAGGTGGTGCTCCGCGCCGAGTGGCCGGCCGACCCACTGGGCGGCCGCCGGCCGGCGTTGGCCGAGGCGGCCGGGCTGGTGCGCCGTCTGATGACCGATGGCCCGATCTCGGTGGTTGCCGAGCCGGTGGGGTCGGTGGACGCCGGGCCGATGGTGTCGGTCGAGCCGGCGGTGGACCCGGAGGTGGCGCGCTGGCAGCGCGAGGCGGACCTGCTGCTGGCCGAGCGGGCCGAGCTGACCCGGCTCTCCGGTGCGGTCGAGGTGGCCCTGCCCGGGCAGTTGAGCGTCACTCAGTTGGTCGCGTTGCGACGCGATCCGTCGGCCCTGGCCCGTACGCTGCGCCGCCCGGTGCCGACCGAGCCCAACCCGTACGCCCGCCGAGGCACCGCATTCCACGCCTGGTTGGAGCAGCGCTTCGGGGCGGATCGCCTGCTGGACCTGGACGAACTGCCCGGTGCGGCCGACGCGGATGCCGCGCCCGACGAGGCGCTGGTCGAGCTCCAGGAGCGGTTCCTGGCCAGCGAGTGGGCCGACCGGTCACCGGTGGAGGTGGAGGTGCCGTTCGCCACGGTGATCGCCGGGGTGGTGGTGCGGGGGCGGATGGACGCGGTCTTCGCCCGGCCGGGTGGGCGGTTCGACGTGGTCGACTGGAAGACCGGGGCGCAACCCGCCGGGCCGGCGGCGGAGGTGGCCGCCGTGCAGTTGGCCGTGTACCGGCTGGCCTGGGCGGATCTGGCCGGCGTGCCGGTCGACCGGGTGGGCGCGGCGTTCCATTACGTCCGTCATGGGGTGACCGTCCGGCCCGCCGACCTGCTGGACGTGACAGGGCTCACGGCCATGATCGCCCAGTTGCCCGAAGATTCCGCCCAACATTGACCCGGGCGGGAAAATCCGTGGTAGGTTGACCGGGTTGCAGTTTTGGTTACCAGAGACTCTGTGTGCGCCTGGCGGGATTGTGGCCCCAGGCGCTCTTTGTTGTGTCCGGAGTTCTCCGGGCGGGGCGACCAGAAGCGACAGGCGATTCGCGCATCCCCGCGCGGAGCGCTCCTCTTCGGGCTCGCAACAAGTGCGAGTCCGACGTTCCGTCAAGGAGACGAAACACATGGCTATTGGCACCGTGAAGTGGTTCAACGCTGACAAGGGCTTCGGCTTCATCACCCCGGACGGCGGCGGCGCCGACGTCTTCGCCCACTTCTCGGCGATCCAGTCCTCCGGCTACCGGAGCCTGGACGAGAACCAGCGGGTCGAGTTCGAGGTGACCCAGGGCCAGAAGGGCCCGCAGGCGGAGAACATCCGCCCGCTCTGATCTTCGGATCGGTCAGCATTACCTGTCGCGCCCTCCGGGCGTGACGGTGACGGGACCGGGCCCGCCCCGCCGCTGCCTGCGCACGCAGGCGGCGGCCTGGCGGCGGGCCGGCCCGTACTCCAATCGGTTCGTGCTTGTGAGTCCTGGCTGCCTGTTCGCCGCCGGTGACAGCGCCGACTTCGGCGCCCTCCCTCGACACGTGCCGCGTCGAGGAAGGCTTTTGCGTGACCACAGTTATTCCTTCTTTCGCTCATACCGGTCTGGCACCGGCGCTGCTCACCGCGCTGACCGCGCAGGGCATCACCGAGCCGTTCCCGATCCAGTCGGCGACGCTGCCCGACTCGCTCGCCGGCCGGGATGTGCTTGGTCGGGGCCGTACCGGCTCCGGCAAGACCCTCGCCTTCGGGCTTCCGCTGCTGTCGCGCACCGCTGGCCGTAAGGCCCGCCCGGGTCGTCCGTTGGCCCTGGTGCTGGTGCCGACCCGCGAGCTGGCCCAGCAGGTCACCACCGCGCTGGCCCCGTACGCCCGCAGCGTCGGGCTGCGCTGCGCCACCGTCGTCGGCGGCCTCTCGCTGCAGCGGCAGGCGGACGCCCTGCGCGCCGGCGCCGAGGTCGTTGTCGCCACCCCCGGTCGGCTGCACGATCTGATCAACCGCGGCGACGCCCGGCTCGACCAGGTCGAGATCACCGTGCTGGACGAGGCCGACCAGATGGCCGACATGGGCTTCCTGCCGCAGGTCACCAAGCTGCTCGAGCAGGTCGCACCGCAGGGGCAGCGGATGCTCTTCTCCGCCACCCTGGACGGCGGCGTGGACCGGCTGGTCCGCCGCTTCCTGAGCAACCCGGTCACCCACTCGGTCGACCCGGGCACCGCCACGGTCACCGCGATGACCCACCACGTGCTGCACGTCGAGGCCGCGGACAAGCCCGACGCACTGACCCGGATCGCCGCCCGTGAGGGCCGCACCATCCTGTTCATGGGCACCAAGCACCGCGCCGACCGGCTCGCCCGCCAGTTGCTCTCCAAGGGAGTACGCGCGGCCGCGCTGCACGGCGGCAAGTCCCAGCCGCAGCGCACCCGCATCCTGGAGCAGTTCCGCAACGGCCAGGTGACCGCTCTGGTCGCCACCGATGTGGCGGCCCGGGGCATCCACGTGGATGGCCTGGACATGGTGGTCAACGTGGACCCGCCGACCGAGGCGAAGGACTACCTGCACCGGGGCGGCCGCACCGCCCGGGCCGGCGAGTCCGGTTCCGTGGTCACCCTGGTCCTGCCGGAGCAGCGCCGGGACGTGTCCCGGCTGATGGCCACCGCCGGCATCCGCCCCGAGTCGGTCCAGGTGCGCTCCGATGGCGAGGCGCTGGCCCGGGTGACCGGTGCTCGCGAGCCGTCCGGTGTGCCGGTGACCATCGTTGCCCCGCCGGCACCCGCTGGTCGGGTACGCACCGCTGGCGGCCCGGTCGCCGACGGCGCCGCCCGGCCGGCGCACCGCGCGTCGGGTCGCTCCCGCCGCCCGCGCCGCCCGCGCACCGTCTGATCTCCTGAGCGCCGACCGACCCGCCCCGCTTCGGCTGGGCGGGTCGGTTCGTCTGCGGGGCCTCCGGGTCGGTGGGTTGGCCGCCCGGCCCGCTCACCGGGCCACCTGGTCCGCTCGCCGCGCCGTCCGGCCTGCCCGCCGCGCCGTCCGGCCCTCTCGTCTGAGTCGGTAATCAGCCTCGGCTGGGTCGGCTGGCCGACTGTGCCCCGGCGGTCCGTGGTCGAAGCTGACCAGCGGGGGGAAAGCCGGGCGGGGGGCCCGGCGCGGGAGGGGTGACCATGGCGGGCGAAGCCGGCTCGGGTGCGCTGCGCGAACTGATCCTGGTGGTCGCGGTGGCGCTGGCCGGTCTACTGCTCGCCATGGCCGCGGCCTTCGCACCATGGCATGCCACCTCGGCGGGTAATGCTCCCGCCGGTCTGGTGGAGCTGCACAGTCCTGGTGACCCGAGCTTCGGCCCGGTTGTCGCAAAGGTGGGCTGAGCAGCGGCCGGCCGACCAATGCCGGCGGAGGGGCAGGCACGGTCAGGATCGGCACGAGATGTGGTCGGGTCGGCGGGGCACCGACCCGACCACATCGCCCCTACCGCTCATGACGTGGTGGGGGCGTGGTCGGTCGAGTGGCGGGTGAGCAGATCGGCCAGGGTGGTGCTGTCGACCACCGTGGCGATCGCCCCGTGCACCGCCAGCCAGACATCGGTGAGCCCCGCGGCCACTCCGTGATAGCCGGCGCGCTCGGCCGGCAGACCTCGCACCGTGGTGAGCGTGCCGCCGACCGCGCGTAGCACGTCCCCGACGGTGATCTCGTCGGGTGGGCGGGTCAGCGCGTACCCGCCGTCGGCTCCACGATGACTGTGCAGCAGACCCGCTCGCCGCAGGTCGAGCAGGATGCCCTGGAGGAAGCTGAGCGGGATGTCCTGCACCTCGGCGAGGCTGGCCGCCTTCACCAGCTCACCACCGCCCCCTCCGACGTCACCGCCGCCGCCGGTACCGGCGGCGACGGCGAGCATCGCCCGGAGCGCATAGTCGCTGCGCGCGGAGACGTACACGGGTCAGTTGCCCGCCTGGTCGAGCACGCCCCAGCGCCGCCGGATCGCCTTGTCCGCCGCACCGAACGCGGCGTCCACGACCAGGCCGAGTACCAGGATGACGATCATGGTGGAGAGCAGCCAGGGTGCGTCGGACAGCTCGCGGGAGTAGGTCAGCTGGGCGCCGAGCGAGGTCTGCGAGATGCCGACCACGAGCAGCTCACCCGCCATCAGGCTGCGCCAGGAGAACGCCCATCCCTGCTTCAGCCCGGCGACGATCGCGGGCAGGGCGGCTGGTGCGATGACGTACCGGTAGAGGTTGAGCCCTCGGGCGCCCAGGTTGCGGCCGGCCCGCAGCAGCAGCGGCGGCACGTAGTCCACACCGGAGATCACGCCGTTGGCGATCGACGGCGCCGCGCCGAGCACCACCACGAAGAAGATCGCCTTCTCGCTCAGCTCGAAGAGCAGGATGGCCAGCGGGAACCAGGCGATCGACGGCATGGTCTGCAACGCCGTGATCATCGAGCCGATGGCGGCGCGCAGCACCGTGGACCGGGCCACCGCCAAGCCCAGCAGCAGGCCGACGGCTACCGAGAAGACGTACCCGACGGCGGCCCGCCGCAGCGTCGTGAGCAGGCCGTCCCAGAGCTGCGGGCCCTGGGCCTGAGCGATCAGCTCGCGGCTGACCTCCAGCGGCCCGGGCAGGGAGTACGGCGGCTTCCAGCCCGACCAGACCACCAACTGCCAGGCTGCGATGGCGATGGCCAGCGCCGCCAGCTTGGGCCAGGTGGCCGCCCAGAAGCGGGCGCCCCGGGTGACCTCCTTGTCCCGGCCGGCGATCTCCAGCGCGTCGAGGCCGGAGATCTCCGCGTCGGTACGCGCCGAGCTGGTGAGGGTGTCACTGGCCATGGCGGCCCACCTCCGTACGGAGTCGCTCGGTGACCTCGGCGGCGATGGCGGCGACCTCGGGGGAGTCGATCCGCCGTGGGCGCGGGATGTTCACCTCGGTGGAGTAGATGATCCGGCCGGGGCGGCTGGAGAGCAGGATGATCCGGTCGGCCAGTCGGGCGGCTTCACGGACGTTGTGCGTGACGAAGAGCACCGAGAGCTTGCGTTCGGACCAGATCCGTTCCAGCTCGTCGTGCAGGATGTCGCGGGTCATCGCGTCCAGGGCGCCGAACGGCTCGTCCATGAGCAGCACCGGGGTTTCCAGGGCCAGCGTGCGGGCCAGTGCGACCCGCTGCCGCATTCCGCCGGAGAGTTCGTGCGGGCGCTTGCGCCCGAAGTCGGCCAGGTGCACCGTGCGCAGCAGCTCGGCCACCCGCTCGCGGCGCTCGGCCCGGGGCAGCCGGCGCAGCTTCAGCGGCACCTCCACGTTGGCGTCGACGGTCAGCCACGGAAAGAGCGCCGGCTCCTGGAACATCAGGCCGGGGTTGGCGTCGCCGGCCAGGGTGATCTGCCCACCACTGACCCGGTCCAGTCCGGCGACCAGGTTGAGCAGGGTGCTCTTGCCGCAGCCGGAGGCGCCGACCAGGCAGACGAACTCGCCGGGCGCGACGTCCAGCGACACACCGTCGAGCGCCAGGACGGCGTTCGCCCCGCGTCCGTACACCTTGGTCACGCCGGAGAGCGCGACCGCAGTGGTCGCGCTTCCCGGCGTCGTCGTGGTCGACGTCATGGTTGGACGACCTCGGGCTTGCCCTGCGCCTTGAGCGCGTTGTTGAGGTACGTCAGGTCGTACAGGCCCTTGAGGTCGACCGGATCGGTCAGCTTGACCTCGACGGCGTGGTCGAGCCCGGCCTTGAGGGAGGAGGAGATCGGGTCGTTGGTGAATTCCAACGTCGGCCACGCCTGCTTGATCAGCTTGAGTTCCAGCGGCTTGCCGGTGATCTTGCCGATCGCGTCGGAGATGGCCTGTTGGGCTTCCTCGGGCTTGGTGTTGACGAACTCGTTGGCGGCCACCTGGCCGTCGACCAGCTTCTGCACCACGTCCGGGTGCGCCTTGAGGAACTTCGTGCTGACCAGCAGGTTGGTGATGACGAACTTCTTGTCCGGCCACAGGTCGCGCTCGTCGATGAGCACCTTGCCGCCGGCGTTGACCAGGCGGGAGACGAACGGCTCGGGCACCCAGGCGCCGTCGATCGCGCCGCTGTTGAACGTCTCGATCGTCTGGGCGTTCTCCTGCGGCACGATCTTGACGTCGCCGCCACCCTCCTTGGTGGTGGTGAGGCCCTGCTGCTTGAGCCAGTAGCGGATCGCCACGTCCTGGGTGTTGCCCAACTGCGGGGTGGCGATCTTCTTGCCCTTCAGGTCCTGCGCGCCCGTGATGCCGGGCTTGACGACCAGCGCCACGCCGCCGGAGGCCGCGCCGGAGACGACCCGGACTGCCTCGCCCTTGGACTTGGAGAAGGCGTTCACCGTCGGGTTCGGACCGATGTAGGTGGCGTCCAGCGCGCCGGAGAAGACGGCCTCGATGGCGGCCGGGCCGGCGTTGAAGGTCTTGGGGTCCAGCTTGACGTTGGCACCGAGCTTCTCGGCGAAGATGCCCTTCTCCACGCCGACGACCGCCGGCGCGTGGGTGATGTTGGGGAAGTAACCGAGACGCAGCGTCACCGGGCCGGAGCTGCCACCCGTGCCGTCGCTGTCGTCGCCGCACGCGGCCGTGCTGCCGAGAGTCGCCGCGCCGAGGGCGGTGAGGGTGGCCAGGGTGACCAACCGGCGCAGGGGGAGCCGTCTCATCGTCCGTCCAATCCGCAGTATTCCTACTTAGTTGGTAGGAAGAGTGGGCCAGGTGGTGGGCAGCGTCAAGACCCGTCCATATGCCGGGAAGGCGCGTCTCAGATATGTCGGTATTTCCTACCAGCTTGCTAGGGTAATCGGCGCTTGGTTACCGGCAGAGAGGCGACGTCGCGATGACCTTCCACTGGTTCCTGCCCACCTCCGGCGACGGCGACCAGGTCGGTGCCGCCACCGTCACGGCGGGCGCCGCCCGGCACGACCGAGCCGCCACCGTGGCGTACCTGACCGAGGTCGGCCGGGCCGCCGAGACGCACGGCTTCACCGCCGTTCTGACGCCGGTCGGCGCCGGTTGCCCCGACCCGTGGATCGTCTGCGCGGCAGTCGCCCAGCACACCGAGCGGCTCGGCATGCTGGTCGCGGTGCGGGCCGGCTTCGCGCTGCCCACCCTGATCGCCCAGCAGGCCGAGGCGTTCCAGGCCATCTCCGCTGGCCGGCTGTCGCTCAACATCGTGACCGGTGGCGACCCGGCCGAGCAGCGGGCGTACGGCGACTTCCTCGGACACGACGACCGCTACGCGCGCACCGGGGAGTTCATCGACGTGCTCCGCG
Organism: Micromonospora parathelypteridis; assembly: GCF_014201145.1. Lineage (NCBI taxonomy): Bacteria > Bacillati > Actinomycetota > Actinomycetes > Micromonosporales > Micromonosporaceae > Micromonospora > Micromonospora parathelypteridis. Next base: position 2,230,804 of record NZ_JACHDP010000001.1, on the reverse strand, counting down.
GCGCCTGGGCCGGACGACCCTTCGACTACGTGGGGACGCACTACCGGGTCGACGGCGGCGGCCTGGCCACCCCCCTCGCCGAGCCGCCGCCGGTCTATTTCGGCGGCGCGTCCCCGGCCGCCGAAGCGGTGGCCGCCCGGCAGGCCGACGTCTACCTGATGTGGGGCGAGCCGCCAGCCGCGATCGCCGCCCGGGTCGCCCGGATCCGGGCACTCGCCGCTGGGCACGACCGCACCCTGCGCACGGGTCTCCGGCTGCACGTCATCGCCCGACCCACCAGCGCCGAGGCGTGGGCCGAGGCCGACCGACTGCTGGCCGGGATGAGCCCGGAGCGCATCGTCGCCGCCCAGGCCAGATTCCGCCGGATGGACTCCGTCGGCCAGGCCCGGATGGCCGCGCTCAACGCCGGTCGCACCGACGGGCTCACCGTCGCACCGAATCTCTGGGCCGGCGTCGGCCTGGTCCGCGAGGGCGCCGGCACCGCGCTGGTCGGCAGCTACGCCGAGGTCGCGGCCCGCATCGACGAGTACGCGGCGCTCGGCGTCGACGAGTTCATCCTCTCCGGATGGCCGCACCGGGAGGAGGCCGAGCGGGTTGGCGCCGAGGTGCTGCCCCTGGTCACCGCCCCGGTGACGGCGGCTCCGGGGAGGTCGCGGGTGGCGGGGGTGCCGACGCGCTAGGGTCGATCACGTGGCGGCGCGGAGATCCAGAATTCCAGCGACGAAGTATCCGGTCGAGCGGTTCACCCTCGACAACGGCCTGCGGGTGGTGCTCACCCCCGATCGCAGTGCACCGGTGATCGGGGTGGCGGTCGTCTACGACGTCGGCATCCGCTCCGAGCCGGAGGGGCGCACCGGCTTCGCCCATCTCTTCGAGCACCTGATGTTCCAGGGCTCGGAAAACTTGGAGAAGCTGGCCCACTTCCGGCATGTGCAGGGCGCCGGCGGCACCTTCAACGGTTCCACCCACCTGGACTACACCGACTACTTCGAGACGCTGCCGAGCAACGCGCTGGAGCGCGCGCTGTTCCTGGAGGCGGACCGGATGCGCGGGCCCCGGCTGACCGAGGAGAACCTGCGCAACCAGGTCGACGTGGTCAAAGAGGAGATCCGGGTCAACGTCCTCAACCGGCCGTACGGCGGCTTCCCCTGGCTGACCCTGCCGCCGGTCATGTTCGACACCTTCCCGAACGCGCACGACGGCTACGGCTCCTTCGACGACCTGGAGTCGGCGACCGTCGCCGACGCCGCCGACTTCTTCCGCCGCTACTACGCCAGCGGCAACGCGGTGCTGGCGGTCAGCGGTGACATCGACGTGGCCGAGGCGACCGAGCTGGTCAACCGGCACTTCGGTGACGTGCCGGCCCGGCCCGCGCCGGTTCGGCCCGACTTCACCGAACCCGACCTGACCGCCGAGCGGCGCACCTCGTACACCGATGCCCTGGCACCGCTGCCGGCGGTGGCCGGCGCCTGGCGGGTGCCCGACCCGGTCACCGACTTCGCCGGCTACCTGCCGTACGTGGTGCTGGCCGAGGTTCTCACCGACGGCGACGCGTCGCGGCTGGTCGAGCGCCTGGTGCAGCGTGACCGCACGGTGACCAGCCTCGGCGGTTACCTCGGCTTCATGGGCGACCCGTTCGACGTGCGTGATCCCACCGCACTGCTGTTGCAGGCGCACCTGCCACCCGGGGGTGACGTGGACAAGGTGCTGCGCACCATCGACGAGGAACTGGACCGGCTGGCCAGCGACGGACTGACCGACGGTGAGCTGGCCCGCACCCAGGCCCGGATGGCGACCCACCTGCTGCGGGACACCGATGCGGTGCTCGGCCGGGCGCTTCGCATGGCGGTGCTGGAGCAGCAACGCGGCGAACCGGGCCTGCTCAACGAACTGCCCCGGCTGGTCGGCGAGGTCACCGAGGAGCAGGTCCGGGCCGCTGCGGCCACCCTGCGCCCGGAGCGTCGGGCCGCGATCGAGGTCATTGCCGGAGGTGCCCGATGAGTCCTGCTACCGCCACCACCGCTCCTACCGGGCCGCGTACGCTGCCCCCGCTCGGCCCGACCCGCAAGCTCAAGGTGCCCAAGCAGGCCGAGCGCACGCTGCGCAACGGCCTCACCGTGATCGCCGTACGCCGTCCCGCCGTGCCCCTGGTCGAGCTGCGGCTCTGGGTTCCGTTCGGTCGGGTCCACCTGGCCCGTGGCGCGATGCTCTCGCAGACCATGCTGTCCGGCACCGAGTCGATGACCAGCGTGCAGATCGCCGCCGAGTTGCAGAAGGTGGGTGGCGGGCTCTCCGCGGGCGTCGACCCGGACCGGCTGATGCTCTCCGGCGCCGGCCTGGTCACCGGCCTGGACCGGATGCTGGAGTTGTTGGCCGAGGTGCTGACCAGCGCCAGCTATCCCAGTGACGAGGTGTCCACCGAACGGGACCGACTGGTCGACCGGATCCAGGTGGCGCAGAGTCAGCCGGCGCACCTGGCCCGGGAGGCGCTGCTGAAGCGGGTCTACGGCCGGCACCCGTACGCGACCCAGACCCCGGAGCCCGGCCAGATCCGCGCCGTCCGGCCGGCGGCGCTGCGCACCCTGCACTCGGAGCGTGTTCACCCGGCCGGCGCGCAGTTGGTGCTGGTCGGCGACGTGCAGCCGGAGAAGGCCCTGGACGCGGCCGAGCGGGCCCTCGGCGGTTGGGCGGGCGCCGGGCGCACCGCCGAGTTGCCGGCGACCCCGCCGCTGGAGCCGGGGCCGCTGCTCTTGGTCGACCGGCCCGGCTCGGTGCAGTCCTCGCTGCGGATCGCGCTTCCGGCGGTGTCCCGCACGGACCCCGACCACGCCCCGCTGCAACTGGCCAACCTGATCTTCGGCGGCTACTTCTCCTCCCGTTGGGTGGAGAACATCCGCGAGGACAAGGGCTACACGTACGGCCCGCACTCGGGGATCGAGCACTCGGTCGCCGGGTCGGTGCTGGTCGCCGCCGCCGAGGTGGCCACCGAGGTGACCGGCCCGGCGTTGCTCGAGACGACGTACGAGCTGGGTCGGCTGGCATCGCTGCCACCGAAGCCGGAGGAGTTGGAGCAGGCCCGCCAGTATGCGCTGGGCACCCTCCAGCTCGGCATGTCCACCCAGGCCGGATTGGCGGCGTTGACCAGCGCGTACGCGGGCAACGGGCTGCGCCTCGATTTCCTCGCCGAGTACGCGGCGAGGTTGGCGAAGGCGAGTATCGACGACGTCGCGCAGGCGGCGGCCCGGTACCTTGCGCCGGCCCGTGCGGCGATCGTGGTGCTCGGCGACGCAGAGCGGATCACGCCAGGGCTGGCCGCGCTGACCACGGTCCACACCGAGCCCGTGTCGTGAGTGGGGAGGCTGCGCCGCCGTTGGCCCGGTCCACGCTCGATCGGGCAGCACACCGGCGGGGTGACGCGCAGTGGTTGACCGAGGCGTGGCTACGTGGCCGGGTGCTGCTGCTCGACTCGACCGACGAGGGTCGGACGCTGGCCCGTACGGGAACGACACCTCCGGCGTTGGTGCTGTTCGACTCGGCCGACGTGCCCGCCGGGTCCGAGTCGACGGCGATGTTCCTCGGTGTCGAGCCGGACGGGGTGCCGGTCTTCGCGGTCGACGCGCCGCTGCCGGCGCTACCGGGGACCCGGGCGGTCAACCTGCGCGAGGTGGGCCACCTGCTCGCCGACCGCGAGGCCGGCATCTTCACCACCGCGTTGGCGCTGGTCAACTGGCACACCCGGCACGGCTACTCGACGAGCAGCGGGGCACCGACCGCGATGGACGAGGCCGGTTGGTCTCGGGTGGACCGCAACGGTGGCCGGATCTGGCCGCGTACCGATCCGGCGATGATCGTGCTGGTGCACGACGGCGTGGACGGCCCGGACGGGCGCTGCCTGCTCGGCAACAACGCCAGCTGGCCGGGCACCCCGGGCGGTCGGCGCTACTCCTGCCTGGCCGGCTATGTCGAGCCGGGCGAGTCGGCGGAGGCCGCCGTGCTGCGCGAGGTCCGCGAGGAGGTGGGCATCGCCGTCGAGCGCATCGGGTACGTGGGCAGTCAGGCGTGGCCTTTCCCCGGCTCGCTGATGCTCGGCTTCCTGGCCACCGCCGACCCGACCGATCCGGTGCAGGTCGACCCGTCCGAGATCGCGTACGCCCGGTGGTTCTCACGCCGGGAGATCGGTGCGGCGCTGGCCGGGCAGACGGTGGACGTGGGCGACGGGGCCCGGCTGATCCTTCCGCCACCGTCGTCGATCGCGCTGTTCCTCGTCCACCGTTGGCTGGACGGCTGGGTGGACGCCGACCGGTGAGCACGGTCCCGGCCCGTGGCCGCCGTTGCCGCGGCGGTCACGGGCCGGGAACACGGGCCGTCGTGGTCGGTGGGTGCGAGTAACGCGGCGGGGGAGCCGGTCCGACCACGACGGACGTCCGGTGACATCAGGGGCCGGTGCGGCCTGGTCTGTTTCGGAAGGCGGGTCGGGGCTCGCTCAGCGGCAGGACCTTGACCCGTTGCTTGCCGGCGCGGACCGCGCCGACCGTGGCCAGGGCACGGGCCAGCAGCAGTGCGGCGTCCCGGTCCTCGGCGTGCACGATCTGCCGTCGCGGCTCGGGCGTGGTCGTCTCGTCGCGAAGTCGGTGGCCGTCCGCCCAGGCGGCGGCGATGTCCCCGTCGGCGACGGCGCGGATGTCGGTGCGAACGATCAGGAACCGCATGAGGGTCTCCGGATGAACCGCGACGGATGAGCCAGTGTGGAAGTTCCACGTACTCGAGGGCCATGTTACGCCGCGTGTTCATTCCAGCAACGCAAACGCGCCTATCGGTTCTGAGCCTCATCCGATCATCCGATGCCTGCTCAGAGGCCTTGCGTACACAACGCGACGGGGCCGCCGGCAGTACGCCGACGGCCCCGTCCCGGTCACCGGTCAGTTCAGATCGAACTGGCCGCCCTTCGCCCCGGTGATGAAGCCGAGCCATCCTGCCCGGTTGAACAGCAGCACCGGGCCGCCTCGGTCCTTACTGTCGCGCAGCGCGACCGCCGACGGGCCGGTGCTCAGCGGGGCGACCTCGACGCAGTTGGAGGTCTGGCTGCGCGTGCTGGTACGCCACGGGGCGTCCGCCAACGATTGGGCGGAGACGGACGGCGTTGTGCGGATGTCGTTCATGGTTCTACTCCTGATGTGAACCGTTCCGATGGGACGAGTGGTGCCGCACGCCCCGACGGAGGGTCCCCCGTGGATCACCGGTCCGTCAGCCGCCCCGAATCCCAGCGGCGTTGGGTCGGCGCCGTTGCCGGCCCGAACGCCACTGTGGATGGGGGCACCGCCTCGGTCGGCCGTCCCGTCGCCTCGATCAGCCAAGAGAGGGTGTCCGAAGCGTCAAGTGCCGCCGTGCATAGCCACTCGAACACCACTTTATAGCTATTTAGCGTGATTGCCTCGGTCGACATGACGTCGGTGAACCCCCCTTCGATGGCCAATGTCTCCGGATCGAGCGGATCGGCGAACCGGTAGACGGAGAACGCGGTCGGCGGAAGGTACCAATTGCCGACCTGGGTGTCGCGCAGCAGCACATGCAACGTCACGTTGGGTAGTAGAGCCAGATCGCAGAGCTGGACCAGTTGCTCGTGCAGCACCTCGGGCGGCCCGGCGCGACGGCCGACGAGGGCCGCCTCTTCCAGGACCGCGGTGTAACTGGGTGCATGAGGCTCCCGGGTGAGCAGCGACTGGCGGGCCATCCGCGCCTTCACCTCGGTCGCGGGCTCGTCGCCAGGCTCCGGTTCACCGGCGCCGGCGCTCACCTCGCGAGCCGAGACGATCCGGACCTGCGCGTACCCGGGTGTCTGCAACAGACCTGGCACCAACACCGGGTTGTACTCGGAGATCTCCGTGCAGCCCGCCTCCAGCTCGGCCCAGCTGCGCTGCTGCTGTGTCATCACCGGGAAGTTCTTCAACCAGCCCCGCATGTCGCCGGCCTCGCCGGCGATTCCGAGCAGCTCCTCGTGCAGTGCCTCGTCGGCACCGTAGAGGTCCAACAGAACGGCGACGTCCTGCGGGTCCGGCCGGCTGCGGCCGTTCTCCAGGCGGGACAGTTTGGACGCGGACGCCCAACCGATCCTTTCGATGACCTGGTCACCGGTGAGGCCCGCAGCCTCGCGCAGGCGGCGCAGGTCTATGCCCAACCGTCGACGACGCATGATCGGGCTGGGTGCGGCAGGAGGCACAGTGTCCTCTTTCCCGTCGACCGCCGCAGACGCGACGGTAACTGTATGAAATTCGCCCCCCACGGTCAGTATGGACGGCGCGACCGGCGTCGGAGGTTCCGACGGGGGCGTGTCTTGCGAAAAATGGACCACAGGTACGCCGGACGACGACGGACCTGCGGTCGCAGCCCCGTCGACCACGCCCACCCGGGCACGCCATCCCGCCGGAGGGACCCCCATGCGCACCGTCCTGCGCCGACCCGACTTCCGCCTGCTCTTCGGCGGCCTGCTGGCCAGCATGACCGCCGAGTCGATCCTGCTGCTGGCGCTCGCCATCTGGGTCAAGGATCTGACCGGCTCCAACGGGCTCGCCGGCGGCACCATCTTCGCCGTCGTCGCCCCGATGACGCTGGCGCCGCTGGTCGGTTGGTTCGTCGACCGCTGCCCACGCCGGCCGTTCTTCGTCGCGGCGAACATGGTCACCGCGGTCCTGCTCACCCCGCTGTTCACCGTCGCCGACGCGGGTGACGTCTGGATCGTCTACCTGGTGGCGGCCCTGTATGGACTGTCGTCCATCACGCTCGGCGCGGCGCTCAGTGGGCTCATCCGGGAGTTGGTGCCGGTCGAACTGCTGGCCGAGGCGAACGGCGTGCTGCAGACCGTACGCCAGGGGATGCGGCTGATCGGCCCACTGGCCGGCGCGGCGCTCTACGCGGCGCTCGGCGGGTGGGCGCTGGCCGGGATCGGCATGGTCGGATTTCTGACTGCGGCGGCGGTGGTGGCCGCGCTGCCCACCCCGCAACAGGTTCCGCCGACCATGCGGTTGCGCTGGCCCGCCGAGTTGGGAGCCGGTCTGCGGCACCTGGCCGGCGAGCCGGCCCTGCGTCGGGCCCTGCTCGGCTACGGGCTCGGGTCGCTGGTGATGGGCTTCAGCGAGTCGCTCATCTTCGCCTACGTCGACCAGGGGCTGAACCGCGACGCCGCGTTCGTGGGCGTGCTGGTCACCGTGCAGGGTGTGGGCGGGCTGCTCGGCGGGCTCTGCTCGCCGGCGCTGGTGCGCCGGCTCGGGGAGGTCGGCACCCTGGCCGCGGGGGTGGCCTTCTTCTCGCCGGCCGCGCTCGTGCTCGCGTACCCCGATCTCCGGCTCGCGTTCGCGGCGGTGCTGCTGGCCGGCGTCTCGCTGCCGCTGACGATGGTGGGGCTGCACACGCTGATCCAGCGCCGGACCCCGCCCGCGCTGGTCGGCCGGGTCGCCGCGGCCACCCAGGCCGTGGTCAGCGGGCCGCAGGCGCTCTCCATCGGGGCGGGCGCCCTGCTGGTCGGCTTCCTGGACTACCGGGTGCTGTTCACGCTGGTCGGGGTGGCCACGCTGGCCGCCGGCAGCTACCTCTGGCGGGGCCGGCACCTGAGCGCGCCGCCCGGCACCCGCCCGCCCACGCCACCGACCCGCCCGACGCTCCCGGCGCCCCGGCGGCCAGTCGAGGACTCCGACCGGCCTGTGACGACCGGCACCCGCCGGACGCCGCGAGGGTGACGGATACCGGACACGACGAGCGGTCGCCCCGACTGGGGCGACCGCTCGTGGAGAGTGAATCGGTCAGGCGCTGAGGGTCTCCAGGTGTTGCTTGACCTGGGTGATCGAGGGATTCGTCAGGGCGCTGCCGTCGGTGAAGCGCAGCGTCGGCACCGTCTGGTTGCCGCCGTTGACGCTCATCACGAACTCCGCGGCCTCCGGGTCCTGCTCGATGTCGACCACCTCGTACCCGATGCCTTCCCGGTCGAGCTGCGACTTCAGCCGGTGGCAGTAGCCGCACCAGGGGGTGGAATACATCGTCAGCATGGTCGGATCCTCCAACTCCTCCGGCCGCGGCTTGCCGATCAAGCCGAGGCTGTTCGCTGCAACGCTCGGAGTAGCTGAGATGATTCCTGGTTGTGGTGGTTCACTCAGCGTCGGAACAGGTGCTCGCCGGGCTGGACCCGGAGCAACGCTCCGCGGTGACCGCACCCGCCGGCCCGGTCTGCATCCTGGCCGGCGCCGGCACCGGCAAGACCCGGGCGATCACCTCCCGGATCGCCCATCGGGCGCTTTCCGGTGAGATCTCCCCCCGGCACGTGCTCGCGGTCACCTTCACCGCCCGCGCCGCCGCCGAGATGCGACATCGAATCGCCCAACTCGGGGTGAAGGGCGTTCAGGCGCGCACGTTCCACGCGGCGGCGTTGCGCCAGGTGCGGTACTTCGCGCCCCGCCTGCTGGCCGGCCGCGCCATGCCCGAGCTGCTGGACAGCAAGGTACGGCTGGTCACCCTCGCCGCGGCCCGGGTCGGCCTGCGCACCGACCGGGCCGCCGCGCGCGACCTGGCCGGCGAGATCGAGTGGGCCAAGTCGTCGTTGGTCGAGCCGACGGACTACGTCGTCTCCGCAGCCCGAGCACTGCGTGACACGCCGCACGAGCCGGCCAAGGTGGCCGAGGTGTTCACCGCGTACGAGCAGCTCAAACGCTCGAACGGTGTGATCGATTTCGAGGACATGCTGCGTGCCGCAGTGTGGGGCATCGAGGAACACCCGGATGTCGGCGAGCAGGTGCGTGGCCAGTACCGGCACTTCGTGGTCGACGAGTACCAGGACGTCAACCCACTCCAGCAGCGGTTGCTGGACGCCTGGCTGGGCGGACGCAACGACCTGACCGTGGTCGGCGACGCCAGCCAGACGATCTACTCGTTCACCGGTGCGACCTCGGCGTACCTGGTCGATTTCCCGCGCCGGCACCGGGGCGCCACCGTCGTGCGACTGGTCCGCGACTACCGCTCCACCCCGCAGGTGGTCGGGCTCGCCAACGCGGTGATCTCCCAGGCCCGGGGCACCGAGGCGCGGCTGCGGCTGGAGTTGAGCGGGCAACGCCCACCCGGGCCCGAGCCGGATCTGCGGATCTTCACCGACGAGCCCGCCGAGGCGAACGCGGTGGCCGCCCGCTGCCGGTCGCTGATCGATGCGGGCACACCGGCGAAGGAGATCGCCGTGCTGTTCCGGATCAACGCGCAGTCCGAGGCGTACGAGAAGGCGCTCACCGAGGCCGCGGTGCCGTACGTCGTGCAGGGCGCCGAGCGGTTCTTCGAACGGGCCGAGGTGCGCCAGGCCATGGTCGCGTTGCGTGCCGCCACCCGGTCGATCCCCGGGGAGACGCCGCTGCCGGCCGCCGTCGTCGAGGCCCTCACCGCGGTCGGCTGGGCCCCCGACGCGCCCCCGGCCGGCGGCGCCGCCCGCGAGCGGTGGGAGGCGCTGTCCGCGCTGGTCCAGCTCGCCGAGGAGTACGCGGCCACCCCCGAGGTCGTGCCGATCGGTGAGGCCGCGTCGGTGGAACGCCCCGTCACCCTCTCCGACTTCACCGAGGAGTTGGCCCGTCGTGCCGCCCAGCAGCACGTACCGACCGTGGACGGGGTGACCCTCGCTTCGCTGCACTCGGCCAAGGGGCTGGAGTGGGACGCGGTCTTCCTGGTCGGCCTCGCCGAGGGCACCCTGCCAACCACGTACGCGAAGACCGTCGAGCAGGTCGAGGAGGAGCGCCGACTGCTCTACGTCGGGATCACCCGCGCCCGGCAGTGGCTCTGGTTGTCGTACGCCGCCGCGCGCTCGCCGGGCGGACGAGCCCGACGGCCGTCGCGGTTCCTGCCCCAGCTCGACCGCTCCGGCGGCACCGAACGGGCCGTCAGTGGTGCCGGTCCGGCCCGCCGTCCCGAGCGGCGTCGAACCCAGATCGTCTCCTGCCGGATCTGCGGCGCCACCCTGCTCGCCGGCCCGGACCGCAAGCTCGGCCGCTGCCCCACCTGCCCGTCCGACATCGACGATGAGCTGCACGAACGGCTGTCTGAGTGGCGGCAGCGGGTCGCCGGGGCACAGAAGGTCCCGGCGTACGTGGTCTTCACCGACGCGACGCTGATCGCGCTGGCCGAGCGGCGACCTGGCCGGCCGGAGGAGTTGATCGCCATCGCCGGTATCGGCCCCCGCAAGTTGGGCCTCTACGGGGAGTCGGTGCTGGCGTTGGTGGGGGGCGCGGGGGTGGACGACGTCTGCCCGGAGAAAACTTTCGAAATCTCGTCCTAAATTCGTTTGCCCTCGCCCCGGCGCGAGGAATAGCCTCAGGACACACCACGCGAGCGGCGCCATTCCGGCTGCTCACCGGGGTTGGTCTGGTCGATACGAGGAACGTGAGGGAGGTGGCACCCGTGAAGATCTTCACCTATGAGCGTCTGACGGCGATGCCGTCTGTCTGCGCTCCGTTGTCGGCTGTCCGGGTGGCCCACACGGCCGCACGACCGGCGGTTCCGCAGGTGCACCAGGTTCAGGCCGAGCTGATCCTGACCGTCGCGCCCGTCGGAGTCGAGGGGACCAGTGGCTTCACGGGCAATGGCATCCAGCTCGCCAAGAAGCGCATGGATGTCCGCGGCGTTCCACCTCGAGGTAAACCGGTCTGACCATCAGACACCGGCTCACCTCGAGGCCGCGGAACCCGCTTACCGGGATCCGCGGCCTCAGTTTTTTGCCCGCCGTAAGTACGTACGTCGGAATGCGATCCACGAGATCGAAGTGAGAGAGAGGTGACCGGGAGATGAGTCTGGCGTTGGCCCCCCTCGACGTGAGCGTCGAAATGGAGGCGAACCTGCCCTGCCGGAAGTTCGACCCCGACCTGTGGTTCTCCGACTCGCCTGCCGAGCTCGAGCTGGCCAAGTCGCTCTGCGGGGACTGCCCGCTGCGCGTCGAGTGCCTTGCCGGGGCGGTGGAGCGGGCCGAGCCGTGGGGCGTCTGGGGCGGCGAGATCTTCGAGCGTGGCGCGGTTGTCCCGCGTAAGCGGCCCCGTGGCCGTCCGCGCAAGGAGGACGTCGCTCGTGACGCCGCACTTCGGGTCGAGGCCGAGGCGCGCCTGGCAGCCACTGGGCTGTCCGAGGTGCGTGGCGCGGTCCGGCTGGCAGCCTGACATGTTCCCGACCCGTACCAACTACGCCGGTGCCATACCGGCAGTGAGAGAGAAGACGATGTTCACCGTTCCGACTGGAGCCTTCGAGATGCAACTACTCCACGAAGCGTTGTCCCGGGCTCGAATGCGCCGGCCTCAGGCCGGTCGTACCACCACGAGCACTGAGGCAGCCCGATCCGCCCGTACCGTCGCCATGAACAGCCGCAACCAGACGGCGCGCGACCTGGGCGTTCTCTAGTACCACCCCACGCAGAAGGGCGGGTGCCGACCGGCACCCGCCCTTCGTGACGTCTTCAGGCGACCGGGGCGAAGCCGGGCAGCCAGCGCTCCAGGATGCTGCGGTACGGGGCCTTCGCCTCCAACTGGCAGAGCACCCCGATCGATCCGAGCGTCACCCGGTGGATCAGCAGGTACGACGGCGGCAGGTTGAGTTGCCTGCTCAGCTGGTACGTGGGGGAGCGGGGACTCGCCAGGCGGCCCGCCTCGCCCCGCAGCCAGGCCCGGGTGAACCGGAACCCGTCCGCCGCGATGGGCTCCAGCATCGGACGGATGAAGTCGAGCACGCCCTCGGCGTCGATCTCCTCCGCCGAGCCGATGAAGCCCTCTGACCGGAGCCCCGCCACCACCTCGTCGGCATCACCGCTCAGGGCCAGCGCCGCGATGCGACCGATCGGCTCCGGCGTGCCCTCCGGCATCCGGGCCACCGCACCGAAGTCGATCACCCCGAGTCGGCCGTCGGGCAGCAGCCGGAAGTTTCCCGGGTGCGGATCGGCGTGCAGCAGCCCGGCCCGCTGCGGCGCGGAGAGGTGCAGGGTGGCCATCAACCGGCCCGCCTCGTCCCGATCCTCCTCGGTGCCCTCGCGGATGATGTCAGCCAGCGGTGTGCCCGTCACCCACTCGGTGACCAGCACCCGAGGCGCCGCATGGACCACCCTCGGGATGTAGATCTCCGGGTCGTCGGCGTACGCCGCCGCGAAGGTGCGCTGCGACTCGGCCTCCAGCTCGTAGTCCAGTTCCTCGGTGATCCGCTCGCGCAGCTCGACCAGGAGCGGCTTGACGTCCAGACCGGGCTGGATGGCCCGGAACATCCCGCCCAGGCGGGAGAGCTGCTTCAGGTCGGCGAGCAGCGCCTCCCCGGCGCCCGGATACTGGATCTTGACCGCCACGTCGCGGCTGTTCGGCGCGCCCGACTCGTCCAACCCCGGCTCCCGCCATCGCGCCCGGTGGACCTGACCGATGCTGGCGGCGGCGGCCGGGACGTCGTTGAACTCGACGAACCGCTCCCGCCAGTCCGGGCCGAGCTGCTCGGTGAGCACCTTGTGCACGCTGGCGACCGGTAGCGGTGGCGCCGCCTCCTGGAGCTTCGTGAGCGCCTGACGGTAGGGCGCGGCGATCTCCTCCGGCAACGCCGCCTCGAAGACCGACAGCGCCTGGCCGAACTTCATCGCCCCGCCCTTGAGTTGGCCCAGCACGCTGAACAGTTGTTCGGCGGTGCGCTGCTGGATCTCCGCGGAGATCACGTCGGAGGCGAGCCCGGTGACGCGCTTTCCCATGCCGAGAACGGTCCGGCCGGCGAAGCCGAGCGGCAGGGCGGCGAGCTTGGCGGTGCGGGACACGGCGCGGCGCGGGATGTCGGTCACCCGGTCATTGTTACCGACCGGAGGGCCCCGCTGCTGCTCTGCGGCCGGGCTGGTGCGGACACTCGTCCCTGCGAGCACCCACACGCCGGGTGTGGCGGCCAACCCCGGCGACGGAAACGGCCGGCAGCACTGATCTCCATGGCCCCGCCCAGTGTCTCCGGCTGCCCGCCGTCAAGCTGTGTCAACGCCTCGGCCAGCGCGTACCCGATGGCCGCGAGCAGCGTGCCGGTCGCGCCGGCGGCCACCGGGTCGGCGGCGGCGAGCTGGGCGGCGAGCCGCGGCCAGTCCGGGTCGCGGTCGGCCCGGTGCAGCTCCACGCAGTGCAGGCAGGGCCCCGCGGGTGGGCGGACCAACGGCCCGACGACCGGTACGCCCTCGCGCAGGGTGACCAGCAGGTGTGGCTGCCGGCGCTGAGCGAAACCCGCGGCGAGCAGCGCGGGCGGCCGGTCGGTGCCGAGCTGGAGTACCAGGTCCACCCGACCGGTCCGGCTCGGCTGGGTTCCGGTGCCCGGTGCGAGGCGGTCGACCGCGGCCCGCACCGCCGGTGCCAGCGGGTTGCCGAGCTCGGTGGCGGGGATGCCCGTGCCGATCAGGTCGACGGGACGTACCGGGCCGGTGAGCAGCGGGATCACCTGCCCGACGCCGGACTGGGCCAACGCCACCGTCAGCGGCCCGCCGAGCGCCCCGGCGCCGGTGAGCACGACTCGGGCGGTCCGCCGCCGACGGAGGACCTGGGCAGGGGTGCCGGGCAGTCGAGCGGCGGTCAGGGCCAGGGCGCAGGCCTCGGCCGTGAGCCGGGCACGGACCGCGCCGGCCAGGTCACGGGGGAGCAGGCTGTGCGCGGGTACCAGCAGGCCGGCCGCCCGCAGGGCGTCGAGCAGGGTACGCGCGTCGTCGGTGGTGACCCGGGCGGTGGCCGCCTGGGCCAGCACAGCTCGCTCGCTGCGGGTGCCGTCGAGCAGGTCGAGCAGGTGGGCGGCGCGGGGGTTGGCCAGCTCCAGCAGCACGGCAGGCCCGGGGCCGACGCCGAGCTGCAGGGTGTGTCGGTCTCGCCAGAGCCGATTGAGGCCGGGCAGCAGCGTGGGGCGGGGCACTACGGTGCGGCTCATGGTCACGAATGGTGACCACATCCTCGCGTTAGGTCGATCGTTGTCCACAGGCGGTCGGGCCCCTGTCCTGCGTTGTCCACAGGATCTGGCCGGTTCTCCACAGCCCGCCGAACATGCTGTCGGTCACCCGACAGACCGTCGACGACCCGCGGGGCGTCGACATCCCGAACGGCAACGGGGTGGGGTGGCCACCGGCCACCCCACCCCCGCCACCCGTACGGGTCAGACCTTGGCCTTGCCCAGGATGCGGTTCACTGTTGTTCCGCATACCGGACACTTGCCCTTGGCCATGTTCATTCCGGTCTTCGAGACCTCGACGTGCCCCTCGAAGTCCCGCTTCTCCTTGCACTTCACGCAGTAACCGTTGTAGGTCGTCTGGGCCTGGTCGGCCACGGTGCCCTCCTCGTCTCGTCCGCCGGTTCGATGCCGTCCCGGCGGGGTGCCCGGCGGCGGGCCACACGGGGCGCCGGCGCTGGGTCTCACTCCACGGCCACCTTCATGACCGCTGGTCCGCGGACCCTACCCAGGTCTGGGCAGTTCCATGTCAGCTGTGCATCGACACTGTGAGCAAGTCGACGTCGAGAGTGTGCATGGCGAAATAGGTCGGATAAGTCAGTTTGGCGGGGACACGCCGACCAAACCCTCACAGCCACCCGTGCGGGTGCCCCCGCGACAGCATCCGGGACGGTGATCACCTACGGTGGAGGGGTGCCGCGCGCCGGCCCCGTTCGGTGTTCACCAAGGGTGACGAGATGGCGCGATGGCGCCGAGGCGGTGCTGCGGTCAAGAAATTTTCGGGACGCCTGGCGACCAATCACCATTTTCTGGGCGCGTGTCGTGCGGTTGACTCTTGCGGACCCCTGGTCAGTACGCATTAGCTTTCCTTCGTGACACGTAGCCGAGGCTGCGCGGGCCAGTGATGGCGGGGACGCGCAAGCCGGTCGTCGAGGTGCGGCGCAGTCAGCGTCGGCGACGCACGGTGTCTGCGTACCGTGACGGTGAGCGGGTCGTCGTCCTCATCCCGGACCAGTTCTCCCGTGCCGAGGAGAGCGAGTGGGTCGACCGGATGCTCGCCCGGCTCGCCGCACGGGAGGGGCGGCTGGCCCGCTCCGACGCCGAGCTGCTGGCCCGAGCCACCCGGCTCATCGACCTGTACCTCGCCGAGTACCCCACGAAGGCGGTTCCGGCCAGCGTCCGCTGGGTCACCAACCAGAACGGCCGGTGGGGCTCCTGCACCCCGGCCGACCGCAGCATCCGGATCTCGCACCGCGTGCAGGAGATGCCCGACTGGGTGATCGACTACGTGCTGCTGCACGAGCTGGCGCACCTGATCGTGCCCAGCCACAACGCCCGGTTCTGGGCGTTGGTCGGCCGCTACCCCAAGGCGGAACGCGCCCGCGGCTACCTGGAGGGCGTTGCCGCCGCCTCCTGCGCTCCGATCGCGCCCTGACCCAACCTCGCCCGCCGCACCCGCGCCCCAACCTGCCCGCGCGCCCGTGCGCCCGTGCGCCGAGGGGCGAAACCTTCTTGATCGACTCCATTTCCCCGATGTGGGGGTGTCCGCGCTCCGGGATAGCCCCACATCGCCGAAACGGAGTCGATCACGTCTCGGCCTGAGTGGGGGCAGGCCCAATCTGGCCGGATGAGGGCAAGTGAGTCGTGCCAAAACGGGACAAAGCGGACCAGGGGTGGGTCGTCGGGGCCGGGTCGGGGTGGGGCCGGAGTAGGGCTTGCCGGGCGGGGTCAGGGCCAGGTCGGCTCGGGCGCTAGGGTCGGGAGGTGGCACGACGAGTGGTGGTGGCGTTGCTCGGACCGGTCCACTGGTCGCCGCCCGGCGTCGACCGGGCCCAGTGGCGAGCGGCTCTCGCAGAAGACGTCATCGACCTGCTGGCCACACTCAACGAGGTGGAGGTCGCGGTCGCGGTGACCCCGGCCGATCGTGCTCTGGCCGACGCGCTGGTGTGGCCCGGCACGGCCGTGTACGAGGTGACCGAGCCGACGCCGAACGCCGTGTTCGCCGCGTTGGAGGGCTACGACCAGGCGGCGGTGCTCGCGGGCGACGTGCCCGACCTGCCCGCGCTTACCGTCGGCAAGCTGCTGCGCCCGCTCACCACCCGATCGGTCGCGGTGGCTCCGGTCGAGGGTGGCGGCCCAGGCCTGCTCGGGGTGGCTGTGCGGTTGCCCGTGCCGGGCTGGCTGCCGCTGCTGGATCTGGACACGGCGATGCCGGCTGACGCGCGCTCCGGTGCCCCTCGACCGGGGGACGTGGCGGTCACCGCCGGCTGGCGACGGCTGCGCGGCCCTGCCGACCTGGCCACGCTCGATCCGGCCTTCGAGGGCTGGGATGCGACCCGCGCTCTTCTTTCGGGATCGGGTCGACCCACCTGACCAGCCGACCGGCCCAACCGGCGCCACGTCCGACCCCGGCGCCGTGCGCCGGCCCGGGTGCCCGGCGCCAGCTAGGCGCCGGTCAGGGCTGAGGCGATGGCTGATCTGCCACCTGTCGGGCAGGGTTCAGTCACGGCGGGCCTTGGGCAGAACCCCACCTGTACGCCGGGCGCCCGCCGTCGATCGGAGCGGGCACCCGGGCACTGGCGTCAGGACCTGGTGTCAGGCTTGGCGTCGCCTTCGCCGTCGGTCTCGTCGGGCTGGCCCGGGGCCTTCTCCACCGCCCCGCCGGGAGCGGTGAAGTCGAAGCTGTCCAGCTCGCTCAGGTCCATGTCGTTCATTGCGAAGGCGACCGGGTCGGCGAAGTCGTCGTCCGACGGGAGCAGGTCCGGGTGGCCCCAGACGGCGTCCCGGCCTTCGATGCCGCGGTGCTCGGTGAGCGCGGCCCAGAGCGCCGCGGCCTCGCGCAGTCGGCGCGGGCGCAGTTCCAAGCCGACCAGTGCGGCGAAGGTCTGCTCGGCGGGACCGCCGGCGGCCCGGCGACGGCGGAACGCCTCGCCCAACCGGACGACGTTGGGCAGCCGGTCGCTGGCGGCGTTGTCCACGACGTGGCACACCCAGCCCTCGACGAGGGCGAGGGCGGTCTCCAGTCGGGCCAGCGAGGCCTTCTGCGCCGGGCTGTCCTCCGGGGTGAAGATGCCCTCCAGGGCGATCGCCTGCATCGACTCCGGGTCGGTCGGGTCGACCCGGCCCATCGCCTCCTCGATCGCCTCCCGGTTGACCCGGATGCCCGAGGCGTACATCTCGACCGCGCTGAGCACATGCCCGCGCAGCCACGGGACGTGCTGGAACAGCCGCTGGTGAGCGGCCTCGCGCAGCGCCACGTAGAGGCGGACCTCATCCTCGGGCAGCTCCAGGCCCTCGCCGTACGCCCGGATGTTGGCCGGGATCAGCGCGGCCGTGCCGGCCGGGCCGAGCGGCAGCCCGATGTCGCCGGCGGAGAGCACCTCCGCGGCGAGCGAACCGAGGGCCTGGCCCAGTTGACCGCCGAAGAGCGCGCCGCCGAGGGTGGCCACCATCGACTGCATCGGGCCGAGCTGGTCGCGCGCCTCCGGCGGCACGAGGTCGCCCATCGCGCCGACCATCCGGCTGGCGACCGGGTCGCAGAGCTTGCGCCACACGTCCAGCGTCTTGAAGATCCACTCATTGCGGTTCCAGGCGACCGGGGACTGGATGCCCGACGGCCATGCCGAGGCCGGCTCCAACCACAGGTCGGCCAGGCGCAGCGCTTCCTCGACCGCGTTGCGCTCATACGGTGACACTGCCGGGTCGCCGGCGGCCGCGAGCTGGCTGGCCGCTACCTGCCGGGCCAGGTCCCAGTTGACCGGACCGCTGCCCGGCGCGGAGAGCAGGTGCTGCAACTGCGACATGAACTGCTGCATCTGCGCGGGATCGTTGGGGTCTGGTGGTTGCCCACCCGGGAGCGCGAAACCGAACGGAATATCAGGCACGACGTCTACGGTACGCGGGCCGCGCCCCAGGTCGCCGCCGCTGGCGTTGCGCTGAGGGCGAAGTCGAGCGACGCATCCGGCAGACGGCGCTCAGCAGGTCGGTACGCTCTGCGGCATGAGACGTCGTGGCCTGACGGTCCTGCTCGGTGCCCTGTTCACCGCTCTGCTGAGCATCGGGGTGCTCCGGGTGCCGATCCCGTACGTGGTGCTCGGTCCGGGTCCGACGGTCAACACCCTGGGTACGGCCGACGGCAAGGAGGTCATCCAGGTCTCCGGGCGGGAAACCTCGACCTCAGCCGGCCAGTTGCGGCTGACCACGGTGGGGGTGCAGCCGACGGTGCGGCTGCGCGGGGCGATCGCGGGCTGGTTCTCCGACGACGAGGCGGTGGTGCCGCGTGAGCTGGTCTACCCGCCGGGGGAGTCGACCGAGCAGGTCGAGCAGCGCAACGCCGAGGACTTCAAGGCGTCGCAGACCAGCGCGGAGACTGCCGCGCTGCGGGAGTTGGGCTTTCCGGTGCAGGTGGTGATCAAGACGGTGGCCGGGGATGGTCCGGCCGCCGGGTTGCTGAAGGTCGGTGACGTGATCACCGCGGTCGACGGTCAGCCGGTGCCGGTGGCCGTGAAGGTCACCGAGCTGGTCCGGGCCAAGCCGGCCGGGACGGCGTTGACGATCGCCTACACCCGGGACGGCGCGCCGGCCACGGCGACGGTGACCAGTCGTGAGCAGGACGGCCGACCGCGGATCGGCGTCGAGATCGACCAGCAGCAGCCGCACCCGTTCACCCTCGGCATCGACCTCGGGGACATCGGTGGGCCGAGCGCCGGTCTGATGTTCGCCCTGGGGATCGTGGACAAGCTGACCCCGGCCGATCTCACCGGCGGCCAGGTCATCGCCGGCACCGGCACCATCGACGACGAGGGCACCGTCGGCCCGATCGGCGGAATCGCCCAGAAGCTGGTCGGCGCGAAGCGCGCCGGGGCCAAGGTCTTCCTGGTGCCGGCGGACAACTGCGCCGAGGCGGTCCGCAATCCGCAGCCCGGTCTGCCGCTGCTCCGGGTGGGTTCGTTGGACGAAGCGATGACCGCCCTGGAGGCGTTGCGCACCGGGGGTCAGCCGACCCGCTGTTGACCGGTGTGACCGTGCCCCGACACGCTCAGGAACACCCCGTACTCTGGGTGCCTGGTCGGAGCCGATCACATCGAGCGTGCGGAGCCAACAGTGGTCATGCGTAGCAGCAGCCCCCTTCCGAGGATGAGCCGGCGCGGGCGCGTCACCATCGCTGTCCTGGTCGGGGTGTTCGTGCTCTTCACCCTGCTTGGCTGGGGTGTCCAGGCGTGGACCGACTGGCTCTGGTTCGACGAGGTCCGCTACACCGAGGTCTTCACCGGTGTCCTGCTCACCCGGCTGTTGCTCTTCCTCGCCATCGGGCTCGGCATGGCGGTGGTCGTCGGTGGCAACCTGTGGTTGGCCTACCGTCTGCGCCCGCGAATGCGTCCGCACTCCGTGGAGCAGGCGACCCTGGAGCGATACCGGATCGCGCTCAGCCCGCGACTCGGCACCTGGATCGCGCTGACCGCCGCGGTGGTCGGGCTCTTCGCCGGCCTCTCCGCGCAGAACCGGTGGAACCAGTGGCTGCTCTTCCGCAACGGCGGTGACTTCGGGATCAAGGATCCGGAGTTCGGGGTGGACATCGGCTTCTACGTCTTCCAACTGCCGTTCTGGCGTTACCTGCTCGGGGTCGCCTTCACCGCGGTGGTGCTGGCCGTGATCGGTGCGCTGGCGGTGCACTACCTCTTCGGCGGCGTCCGCCTGCAGGGCGTCGGGGACCGGATGAGCAACGCCGCTCGCGCGCACCTGAGCAGCCTGATCGCGGTCTTCGTGCTGTTGAAGGCCATCGCGTACGTGCTGGACCGGCGAGCGATGTTGCTGGAGTACAACGAGGGCGCCAAGTTGTACGGCGCCGGCTATGCCGACGTCAACGCGCTGCTGCCGGCGAAGGAGATCCTGGCCTACATCTCGATCGTGGTGGCGATCGCGATCGTCGTCTTCTCCAACGCCTGGATGCGGAACCTGGTCTGGCCGGGGATCTCGCTGGCACTGCTCGGCGTGTCCGCGGTGGCCATCGGCGGCATCTACCCCTGGGCGGTGCAGACCTTCGAGGTCAAGCCGAGCGCCAAGGACAAGGAAGCGCCGTACATCCAGCGCAGCATCGACGCGACGCGAGCGGCGTTCGGGTTGGGAGCCACCGAGACGACCCCGTACGCGGCGAGCAACCTCACCCCACCGGGGAACCTGGCCACCGACGTCTCGGTGGTGTCCAATGTGCGGCTGCTCGACCCGCAGCTGGTCAGCGAGACGTACACCCAGCTCCAGCAGGTGCGTGGCTTCTACGACTTCGGTCCCAAGCTGGACATCGATCGCTACGGGGTGAACGGGAAGGTCTCCGACTACGTGGTCGGCGTCCGGGAGATCAACTACGGCGAGCTGACCGACCAGCAGAACACCTGGATCAACCGGCACACCGTCTACACCCACGGGTACGGGCTGGTGGCCGCCCCGGCCAACCAGGTGGTCTGCGGCGGGCAGCCGTTCTTCGTCTCCGGCTTCCTGGGCGAGAAGACCCAGGAGGCGTGCTCCTCGCAGACCGAGCAGATCCCGGCCAAGCAGCCGCGCATCTACTACGGCGAGCGGATGGCGGCCGACGACTACGCGATCGTCGGTCAGTCCGACCCGAACAAGAAGGCCGAGTTCGACCGGCCGGTCGGTGAGGGTGGCGGCGAGTCCTACACCTACACCGGTGAGGGCGGCGTCAAGATCGGTTCCTTCACCCGGCGCCTGCTGTACGCCATCAAGGAGCAGGAGTCGAACTTCCTGCTCTCCGAGGCGGTCAACAAGGACTCCAGGCTGCTGTACGTGCGTAACCCGCGGGACCGGGTGGAGAAGGTCGCGCCGTTCCTCACCCTGGACGGCGACCCGTACCCGGCAGTTGTCGACGGTCGGGTGCAGTGGATCGTCGACGGCTACACCACGGCGGCCACCTACCCGTACGCCGAGCGGGTCAACCTGCAGACCGAGACCACCGACGAGTTGACCAACCGGGGCACCTTCCAGCTGGCCCGGGAGAACGTCAACTACATGCGGAACTCGGTGAAGGCCACCGTCGACGCGTACGACGGCACCGTGAAGCTCTACGAGTACGACGACACCGACCCGGTGCTCAAGGCCTGGAACAAGGCGTTCGGCGGTGACCTGGTGCTGCCGAAGGCGGACATCCCGGTCGAGCTGACCGAGCACCTGCGCTACCCGGCGGACATGTTCAAGGTGCAGCGCAACCTGCTCACCAAGTTCCACGTGACCAACCCGGGCGACTTCTACTCGGCGCAGGACTTCTGGCAGGTGCCCAACGTGCCGGACGCTCCGGACAGCGGCCAGAAGCAGCCCCCGTACTACCTCTTCACCCAGTTCCCGGGGCAGGAGGGCCCGCGGTTCCAGCTCACCTCCGCGGTCACTCCGAACGGCCGGCAGAACCTCGCCGCGCTGATCTCCGGGTCGTACGTCGACGGCAAGCCCCGGCTGGAGGTGCTGGAGCTGCCGGATCAGACCCGGATCTCCGGCCCGGTGCAGGTGCACCAACAGATGACCAACAACGCGAACATCCGTCAGCAGCTCAACCTGCTCTCCAGCAACCAGGCGCAGGTGCAGTACGGCAACCTGCTCTCGTTGCCCTTCGCCGACGGGATGCTCTACGTCGAGCCGGTCTACGTGAAGAGCAACCAGCAGGACGCGTACCCGCTGCTGCAGAAGGTGCTGCTCTCCTACGGTGACGGCGGCTCGTTCGTGGCGCTCGCCGACAACATCAACGACGGCATCAAGCAGTTGGTCGAGCAGGGCAAGAAGGCCGGGCAGGGCACGTCGCCGCCGCCGACCACCGGGGGCAACCCGACGACCCCGACGACGCCGACTCCCACTCCGACCCCGACGGCTACGCCGAGCGCCGGCACCGGCAACCCGCCGCCGACCGGTGACGTGGCCGCCGCCGCGGACCGGGTGCAGACCGCGATCACCGAGGTCCGGGCCGCGCAGGCGTCCGGTGACTTCGAGCGGTACGGTCGCGCGCTCAAGGCGCTGGACGAGGCGCTGACCGCGTTCCAGCAAGCGCAGCAGGGCGGTACGCCCAGCGGTGGCTCGTCGCCGAGCGTCACTCCGAGCGCTGGAGGCTGACCCGCCTCCGCTGGGAGTTCCTCTTGGAGCCCCCGTCGTCGGACCGCACCCGGTCCTGACGGCGGGGGCTCCGCCGTGTCCGGACGTGCTGAAAGGTCCGGCCGACCCGCAACCTGTGACACCGGTCCGCCGTCCTCAAGTCAACGGGGTGGGAACGAGGGAGAACATTCGTGCGGGACGCGCAGAGCTTCGATGAGTTCTACCGCAGCACTTCGCGGCGGATGGCGAGGTACGGCTATGCGGTGGCCGGCGACCACAGTGAGGCGCAGGACCTGGTGCAGGAGGCGTACACCCGGGCCTGGCGGCACTGGGGGCGGCTGTCGGCGCATCCTGCGCCGGAGGCGTGGTTGCGGCTGGTGGTGTCACGCTTGGCGGCCGATCGCTGGCGTCGGCTGCGCAGCTTGCGCGGGGCGCTGCGGTTGGCGGGGCCCCCACCGGCGGTCGGACCGCCCAGTGAGGACAGCGTGCTGCTGCTTGAGGCCCTGCGCCAGGTGCCGGCCAACCATCGGCAGGCGTTGGCTCTGCACTACCTGTTCGACATGTCGGTGGAGGAGATCGCCCGTGAGGTCGGCGTACCCGTCGGCACGGTGAAGTCCTGGCTCTCCCGCGGCCGATCCCGGCTCGCCGCGTTGCTGCCCGATCTCGCCAGCGTGGAATTGGAGGCAACTGATGTCGCGTGAACTCTCTGAGATGTATCAGCGCCTCGCCGCCGCCGCCGACGCCTGCGACCTGGGCGTCCCCGACGTCCTGCGGCGGCGGGCGGACAGGAGGGCCCGGCTCCGCGCTGCCGGAGGCACCCTCGCCGTGGCGCTGGTGGTGGGTGGCGTGGCGATCGGCACCCAGGTGGTCGCCACGCCGCCGCCGGGAACCACACCCTCGCCGGCCGACACACCGACGATCCCCGCACCCAGTGCGACTGCCGCGTCGCCGTCCGCCCCGCCGACCACGCCCGGCCGACCCCCGGGTACGACTCCCGCGTCTCCGCGTGTCACCAGCGCGTCGCCACCAGAGACTCCGGTGAGCATCCCGGATCGGGCGTTCTTCGCTCTCGCGTCGGCGAACCAGACCACCATCAGCCCGAGGTTCCTCAATGGGGACGTGCTGCCGGGCCTGTGCGACGCCCGCTACCCGAGCGAGTCGGCGATCGTGCAGCGTCGGGCCCGGTCCCTGGTCTACAAGCTGGCGGAAACTCCGGCCAAGAACCCAGCGGATGGCAGCGTCGGCGAGGATGGCACCTACCGGAACACCATCACCATCTACCGGGCCGGGCGTGCCGACGATGCGATCGACGAGCTGCGCCGGGCGGTGCGCGACTGCCCGGAGCAGGAGACGCCGGCCGGCGACGCGTCGGTGGTGAGCAGGCAGCGACTGCTCGGCAGCGACGGGTACGGCGACGAGTCGGTGCTGTTCGAGACGCGGAAGCCGAACCTGGACGTCAACGGCGACCCGACCGGCGGGGACGAGGTCCGGCTGGTTCGCGTGATCCGGGTCGGTGACGTCGTGACCGTCCTCTGGGAGATCGGCTGGGAGACCGGGTCCAGCCCGCGGACACAGGTCGACGCGGACAGTCGCCGAGCGGTCGCCGCCATCGAGGCCTGGCTTGGGTGACCTCGGTGTGCCGGACCGCGATCCGGCGGATTCGGATGTCGTTTTGCGGGGCCCGGGGGTGGTGCGCTACGGTTATCGAGCCGACGCGGGGTGGAGCAGCTCGGTAGCTCGCTGGGCTCATAACCCAGAGGTCGCAGGTTCAAATCCTGTCCCCGCTACGAGAGAAATATCAGTTCGAAGCCCGTCTCCGGATTACCGGAGGCGGGCTTTCGACATTCCTGGCGGCGCGCGATTCCTGGGCACGGGCGTCCGCAGCGGTTGGCGACCCCCGCTGATCATCGCCGGGACGGATGGGTTAAGGTTAACCAGTCGACGCGGGGTGGAGCAGCTCGGTAGCTCGCTGGGCTCATAACCCAGAGGTCGCAGGTTCAAATCCTGTCCCCGCTACAAAGGCAGTGCGGATCGAAGCCCCGCCCCATGATTTGGGGGCGGGGCTTCGATCCTTTCCGGGCGCGGTCTGCTCACCGGCACAGAGCTCCCGATCCCATGATTCGGTGTGGACCGACGTGCCCAGGTTGCGCCCTTCGGCGAGGATGGGCACATGTCTTCTTTTGGTAAGTGGTGGGGCCGGCTGAGCGCCGTCCTCGGTGCGGTCGTACTCGCGGTCTTCGTGCCCGTCGCGGCGTGGGCGTCCACGGGCACCGGCGAGCTGGTGGTGGAGGCCGCCCGGCGGCGACGCGGCAGCAGCGGCTTCGGTTTCATCGGCCTGCTCTGCTGCCTGGTGGTCGTCGCGATCATCGTGTTCCTGGTGCTGCGTCTGACCCGCAACCGTCGGGGCGGTCCGCCCCGCTGACCGGGCCGAAGGCAACGACAGGTCACCAGCGGCCGGCCCCGGGCCGGCCGCCGGTGCTCACGCCGCGAGGGCCGCGATGGCTTGGGACAGAAAGCGCGCGGTGGCCTCACGGGTGCCGTCGCGCTTGACGCGAATGCGCTCGGCGGCGGTGACCAGCAGGGTGCGCACCTTGGGGTGCCCCTTGGGCGGTGGCGCCGGCGCCGGCCCGAGCAGGTCGTCGATGCTGGCGCCGAACGCGGCGACACGCTTCTGGGCCGGGTCGGTGATGCTGCCCTCGGCGTAGCGGCGGACGGGAAGACTGGGGTTCAGCCCACGCTCGTGGCCGAGGACGGTGCCGGCCTCGCCGTTGGTGGTCAAGAAGTTGATCACGTCGGCGACGGCGTCCGGGTGGCGGGTGCCCCGGAACGCCGCCCAGTACATCGACGCCCGCGCCCACTGTGCGCCCGTCGGGCCGGGGAGGCCGACGATGCCCAACTCGGACTCGGTGAGTCGTTGCAGCTCCGGCAGTTGGTGCGACCAGGCGAAGGACGCGGCGGTCAATCCGGTCACCACCAGCTGCCGAGCCGGCTCCCCGCTGTCGGCCTGCTCGACCAGCGCCGCGCCCGGTGTGGCCCGTCCACTGCGGGCCCGCTGCCACAGCTCGAACCACGCGATCAACTCGTCCGCGCCGAAACCGAGCTGGTTGCCCCGGTAGAACTCGCCACCCTGCGACCGCAGCCAGAGCCAGAGCGCCCGGTAGTCACCGG
This sequence comes from Micromonospora parathelypteridis, assembly GCF_014201145.1. Taxonomy (NCBI): domain Bacteria; kingdom Bacillati; phylum Actinomycetota; class Actinomycetes; order Micromonosporales; family Micromonosporaceae; genus Micromonospora; species Micromonospora parathelypteridis. The sequence goes on along the minus strand of NZ_JACHDP010000001.1, from coordinate 2,205,622 downwards.
ACGCGTCCATGGTGCCGGCCACTTGGCCGTCGCTGGCGTCGGTGACCTGTTCCGCCCAGGAGACGTACTCGGCCCAGGTCATTCCACCGCGTGGCTCCGGCACGCGCAGCTCCCGCAGCAGGTCCCGGTTGAAGACCACGGCGGCGTGGGTCTGCCCGCCGGCCACCGCCATCGTCCGCCCCTCCACCGTGCCGTAGCGGATCAGACCCTCCGACAGGCCTCGTAGATCCAGGCGGTGGTCGGCGACCTGCTCGGTGAGGTCGAGGATGATCTGCCGCTGGGTGTACTCGGTCAGCATCGAGTCGTCGATCTGGATCAGATCCGGGACGTTCCCACCGACCGCCTGGGTGGCCAGTCGGTCGTAGTAGCCGTCGGCACCCTGCCAGGTGACGCGGAAGGTGACTCGGGGGTTCCGCTCCGAGTAGAGCCGCAGCGCCTTCTCGGTGAGCTCGGCCCGCTTGGCGCCACCCCACCAGAAGACCGACAGCTCGACCGGCCCGTCCTGGGTCGACGTGGCGGCGCCGTCACTGCACCCTGCCAGCCCACCGGACGCGAGCAGGGGCGCACCGAGCAGCGCGCCGAGCAGTCGGCGCCGGCCCGGATCGGCGCCGAGGCGGTCGAGCGGGGGTCGAACAACGGGCACGGGGCTCTCCTGGACCTGCGGGGTCGTCGGTCGGACCATTCACGCAGTCAGCGCACGAGGGTGTCAACGTCCGTCCGGTCACCCCCGGCGGGGTGGTCGGCTCGGGCCTCCCGCTGTCGCATGGTGTACTAGCGCGCGTGGAACTTCTGCACTCGGGCAAGGTTCGGGACGTCTACGCCGACGGCGACGATCTGATCCTGGTCGCCTCGGACCGCATCTCGATCTACGACGTTGCGCTGCCGACGCCGATCCCGGACAAGGGTCGCCTGCTCACCGCACTCTCGCTCTGGTGGTTCGAGCAGCTCGCCGACCTGGTGCCAAACCACGTCATCTCGGCCACCGACGTGCCTGCCGAGTTCGCCGGGCGGGCCATCCGGTGCCAGCGGCTGGACATGCTCCCGGTCGAGTGCGTCGCTCGCGGCTACCTCACCGGTGGCGGCCTGCGGGAGTACGAGAAGACCGGCAACGTCTCCGGCGTACCACTGCCGCGAGGGCTCGGCGAGGCGTCGATCCTGCCCGAGCCGATCTTCACACCGTCGAGCAAGGCGCCGATGGGCGAGCACGACGAACCCATCACGTACGACGACGTGGTGGACAAGGTGGGCCAGGCCACCGCCGAGCGACTGCGGCAGATCACCATCGACGTCTACCGGCGCGGTGCCGAGCTGGCCGCCGACCGGGGCATCCTGGTCGCCGACACCAAGCTCGAGCTGGGCTGGGCGCCGGACGGCACCCTGGTCCTCGCCGACGAGTTGCTCACCTCCGACTCGTCGCGGTTCTGGCCGGCCGAGTCGTACCAGCCGGGCCGGGTGCAGTTCTCCTACGACAAGCAGTACGTGCGGGACTGGGCCACCGGTAGCGGCTGGGACAAGCAGGGCCCGGCCCCGGACATGCCGGCCGAGGTGGTCGAGGCGACCCGGGCGCGCTACGTCGACGTCTACGAGAAGCTCACCGGCAACCGCTGGGAGTGACCGCCGGGCCGCCGGTCACTCCACCCAGTCGAGGGTGCGCTGCACGGCCTTGCGCCAGTTGTGCAGCTCCCGGTCGCGCAGCTCCGGAGCCATGGTCGACTCCCACTGCGCGTCGGAGCGCCACTGGGCCCGCAGGGTGGCCAGATCGGGCCAGAAGCCGACCGCCAGACCGGCCGCGTACGCGGCGCCCAGGCAGGTGGTCTCGGTGATCCGGGAACGCACCACCGGCACGTCGAGCACGTCCGCGAGGAACTGCATGAGCAGCCCGTTGGCGGTCATCCCACCGTCCACCCGGAGCCGGCGCAGCGCCACGTCCGAGTCGGCGTCCATCGCGTCGACCACCTCGCGGGTCTGCCATGCCGACGCCTCCAGCACCGCCCGCGCCAGGTGCCCCTTGGTGATGTAGCCGGTGAGGCCGGCGATCACGCCACGCGCGTCGCTGCGCCAGTGCGGGGCGAACAGCCCGGAGAACGCCGGCACGACGTAGCAGCCGCCGTTGTCGTCGACGGTGCGTGCCAACTCCTCCACCTCCGCGGCAGTGGAGATCAACCCGAGGTTGTCCCGCAACCACTGCACCAGCGAGCCGGTGACCGCGATCGCGCCCTCCAGGGCGTACGCCGGCGGTTGGCCCTTGATCCGGTAGGCGACCGTGGTCAGCAGGCCGTGCGTGGACGGGACCGGGCTGGCGCCGGTGTTGAGCAGCAGGAAGCTGCCGGTGCCGTAGGTGCACTTCGCCTCGCCCGGCTGGAAGCAGGTCTGCCCGAACAGGGCGGCCTGCTGATCGCCGAGTGCGCTGGCCACCGGCGTTCCGGCGAGCACGCCGCTGGCGTGGCCGTACACCTCGGCGGAGCAGCGGATCTCCGGCAGCATCGCTGCCGGGACGCCCATCGCGTCCAGCAGCTCCGGGTCCCAGTCCAACGTCGTGAGGTCCATCAGCATGGTCCGGCTGGCGTTTGTCACGTCGGTGACGTGCTCGCCGGTCAGCTTCCAGATGAGCCAGCTGTCCATGGTGCCGAAGAGCACCTCGCCGCGCTCCGCGCGCTCGCGCAGGCCGTCGACCTCGTCGAGCAGCCAGCGCAGCTTCGGCCCGGCGAAGTAGGTGGCCAGCGGCAGGCCGGTGCGGGCCCGGAACCGCTCCTCGCCGTACGCCGAAGCCAGCTCGCGCAGCAGCGGCCCGGTGCGGGTGTCCTGCCAGACGATGGCGTTAGCCACCGGACGGCCGGTGGCCCGGTCCCAGACGACGGTGGTCTCCCGCTGGTTGGTGATGCCGACGGCGGCCAGCCCGGCCGCGTCGGTGCCAGCGGCCCGCAGCGCCTCGGAGACCACCTGCTGGACGTTGTCCCAGATCTCCTCGGCGTCGTGCTCCACCCAGCCGGGCTGGGGAAAGATCTGCCGGTGTTCGCGCTGGGCCACGGCGACGATCTCCCCGGCCCGGTCGAAGACGATGCACCGCGAGGAGGTGGTGCCCTGGTCGATGGCGGCGACGTACTGGGGGGTCACCGCAGCACCGTACCCGGACCGGCGGCGTGGTGCGACAGGCGTCACGGCGGGATTCGGCCCGCCGCCGTCCGCCCTCGGCCGGTTCGCCTACGATGTGCGAACGTGCGCGACATCGCCGTTTTCAGTGGAACTGCCCATCCCGACCTTGCTGCCGAGATCTGCGCCCACCTGGGGGTGCCGCTGCTTCCGGTGCGGGTGTCCCGGTTCGCGAACGACTGTCTGGAAGTGCAGTTGCAGGCCAACTGCCGGGAGCGCGACGTCTTCCTGATCCAGCCGCTGGTGCCGCCGGTGCAGGAGAACCTGGTCGAGCTGCTGCTGATGATCGACGCCGCGCGGGGCGCGTCCGCCGGCCGGATCACCGTGGTGTTGCCGCACTACGCGTACGCCCGCTCGGACAAGAAGGACGCGCCGCGAATCTCGATCGGCGCCCGGCTCGTCGCCGATCTGCTCACGTCGGCCGGGGCGGACCGGGTGCTCGCGATGACCCTGCACTCGCCGCAGGTGCACGGCTTCTTCAGCGTTCCCGTGGATCACCTGCACGCGCTGCGGGAGTTGGCCACCCACTTCCGGCGCTACGACCTGAGCAACACCGTGGTGGTCTCACCCGACCTGGGCAATGCCAAGGAGGCGGCGGCCTTCGCCCGGCTGCTCGGCACGCCGGTCGCGGCCGGGGCAAAGCAGCGGTTCAGCGACGACCTGGTCAAGATCAGCGCGGTGATCGGCGAGGTGACCGACCGGGACGTCATCGTGCTGGACGACGAGATCGCCAAGGGCAGCACGGTAGTCGAGCTGATGGAGCATCTGCGCGGCCTGAAGGTCCGTTCGATCCGCCTCGCCTGCACGCACGGGCTCTTCTCCGGTGACGCCTTGCAGCGGCTCAGCGACCAGGACGGCGTCCTGGAGATCGTCTGCACCAACACGGTGCCCATCCCGGCCGCCAAGCGGGTCCCCAAACTGCAGGTTCTGTCGGTGGCCCCTGCCCTGGCCGAAGCCATGCGCCGGATCCACAACGGGGAATCCGTCTCGGCGCTGTTCGCCTGACCTCCGCGCGCCCTGGCCCCGCGATCTTGCAGTTTCTGTCCCCGTTACGAGCGGGTTTACCCAATTCGTCGAGACAGTAAGTGCAAGATCGCCGGGCTGGGGTGGGGTGGGTTAGTGCGGGGTGTGGTCGTGGCTGACGAGGCCGGCGGTGACGCGGACGGTGGTGCCGGCGGTGCTGGTGACGACCTCCATGGCGTCGGTCAGCTCGCGGGCCAGCCAGAGGCCCCAGCCGCCAGCGGTGTCCGGGGCCGGCCTGGTGCGGTCGCCCAGCCGCTGCGGGCTGATCCCGTGCCCGTGGTCGGCGACCTCACACACCAGCAGGCTCGACTCGTGCCAGAGTCGCAGCCATCCGCGGCCCCCGCCGTGCCGCACCGCGTTGGTGATCAACTCGTTGATCGCGAGCACGAAGTCGTCCAGCCGTTGGCCGGTGAGCCCGGACGCGTGCGCACAGGAGGTGACCGAGTGTCGAATCTCGGTCACCTGGGCCTGGTCGAAGGCATCGGCGATCAGGAGGGCAGGTTCGATGGGCACAACCGTACGCGGTGCGTGCGGATCTGCGTTCGTCATGGGCCCGTCCCGGCGGCGGATCTCGGAGTACTTCGCGGCTTTTCCACCGTACGTCAGGGTTTCCCGAACCGCACTCGCTGCTCGCCGTGCCACTGGCCCGGTTGTGGCATCCTGACCGCCATGCCGTCGCCGCCAGGTGGATTCGAGGTGCCGCTGTGGCGCGCGCTCGCGGTCTTCCGGCTGGCGTCCCTGGCGTACGTGTGTGTGCTCGCGATCCGCGACTCCGACCGGTACGCCCACCCGTACGCCGTCGGCGCCCTGCTCCTTCTGATGATCATTTGGACCGGGGTGACCGCGATCGGGTACGCCCGACCGGCCTGGCGGCGCTGGCCGCTGCTGCTGGCCGACCTCGGGGTGGTGCTGGCCGTCGTGCTGGCCACCCCGTGGGTGGTCGGACGGGCGGCGCTCGCCACCGGCGTACCCACCATGGGGGTGGCCTGGATGGCCGGCCCGGTGCTGGCCTGGGCCGTCTCGGGCGGCCGACGGCGAGGCACGATCGCGGCGTTGCTGGTGGCCGGCGCGGACCTGGCCACCCGGGAGCGGATCGGCCAGTCCTCGTTCACCGGGGTGATCCTGATGCTGCTCGCCGGAGTGGTGGTCGGGCACGTGGCCCGGCTCGCGGCGGGCGCCGAGGAACGGCTGCAGCGCGCGGTGGAACTGGAGGCCGCCACCCGGGAGCGGGAGCGGCTGGCCCGTGGCATCCACGACTCGGTGCTCCAGGTGCTGGCGCTGGTGCAGCGGCGTGGCGCTGACCTGCCCGGCGAGGCCGGCGAGCTGGCTCGGCTGGCCGGCGAGCAGGAGGTCGCGTTGCGGGCGTTGATCGCCGGCGGCAACCCGACCGCTGTCGTGAACCCGGACGGCCCCGAGGCCGCCGCGGTGGACCTGCGGACTCTCCTCGGCCGGTACGCCTCGTCGGCGGTGGCGCTCTCCGCCCCGGCCACCCCGGTGCCGTTGCCTCGGCGGGTGGCCGGAGAGTTGGCCGCCGCGACCGGCGCGGCGCTCGACAACGTGGGGCGGCACGCCGGCGGGCGGGCCTGGGTGCTGATCGAGGACGAGGGGGCGACGGTGACCGTGTCGATCCGCGACGAGGGGCCGGGCATCCCGGACGGCCGGCTGGCCGAGGCGGCAGCCCAGGGCCGGCTCGGCGTGACCCAGTCGATCCGGGGCCGGGTGGCGGAGCTTGGCGGGACGGTGCGAATCGTGTCGGCCCCCGAGGCGGGCACCGAGATCGAGCTGACCGTGCCGAGGACACCGCGGTGAACCCGACCCGGGTGATGGTGGTCGACGACCATCCGATGTGGCGTGAGGGCGTGGCCCGGGACCTGACCGAGGCGGGCTTCCTGGTGGTGGCGACCAGCGGGGAGGGGCGACAGGCCATCCGGGTGGCCGCCGCCGCCCGGCCCGACGTGGTCGTCCTCGATCTGCAACTACCGGACATTTCCGGCGTCGAGGTGATCCTCGGGCTGCGCGCGGCCCTGCCCGACGTGCGGGTGCTGATGCTCAGCGCCAGCGGCGAACAGCAGAGCGTGCTGGACGCGGTCAAGGCGGGGGCCACCGGTTACCTGATGAAGTCGACCGCCCCCGCCGAGTTCCTCGACGCGGTCCGCCGCACCGCGGCCGGCAACGCGGTCTTCACCCCCGGCCTGGCCGGGCTCGTCCTCGGCGAGTACCGCCGGCTCGCCGCCGGGCCGGGGCGGGGGACCGACCCGACCGGCAGCGCGGGACCCGCAACGCCCCAGCTCACCGACCGGGAGACCGAGGTGCTGCGGCTGGTGGCGAAGGGCATGTCCTACAAGCAGATCGCGCAGCGGCTCGGGCTGTCGCACCGCACTGTGCAGAACCACGTGCAGAACACCCTGGGCAAGCTGCAACTGCACAACCGCGTCGAGCTGACCCGGTACGCCATCGAACGCGGCCTGGACGACTGACCCGGGGGTCAGACCGAGCTGACTGACTGACCGGGGTCAGACCGAGCCGACTGACGGACCGGGGGTCAGACCGAGCGCGGCGGCTCCGTCTCGTGGATGGCCAGCTCCTCGGCGGTCGCCCCGCCACCAGCGGAACCGGCGTCGTACGCCACCGAGTCGGTCTCCTGGTCGGTGTGCGACCCCTCGTCCGGTTCCACCAGCCGACCCACCGTGGCGTCGGCGACCGTGCCGAGCTGGCCGTGGTCGTAGAGGGAGACCGGCGAGTTCGGGTCCGAGGTGGGCCCGGGGTCGATCACGTCGGCGTCCAGTTGGGCCTCCGCCGCGGCCTCCAGGTTGTCGGCCTCGAAGGCGATCTTCGGGTCGATCGTCCCGGCCAGCGGGTCGTCCGCCGGACGCTCGTAGACCTCCCGGTCGAGCTTGTAGTCCAACGACTCACCGTCGAGCTGCTCCTCGGCGGTCGTACCGAACCGGTCCACCGCCACCGGCGTCCGGTCGCCGGGCAGTTGGGCCGGGTCCGGGCCGTCCGCCTCGCGCCCGGTGAGCACATCGTCGTGGGCGGTCGAGTCGTCATCGGCGGTGTCGGGCAGCCCTTGCGCCTCGGTGTCGGACACGGGGGTCGGGTACTCGTTGTCGCGCATGTCTGATCACTACCCGCTGCCCTGCCGCCATAACCGAAGCGCCGCCGGCCATGCCCTGCCGAAACCGGCACCCGAGGCGAAAAGCCCCGTCACTCGGATGCCGCGGCCTCGTCGTCCGGGTGCAGCACGCACCAGACGACCTTGCCGTCCGGTACGGCGCTGCTGCCCCAGCGACGGGCCAACGTGTCGATCAGGAGCAGCCCTCGGCCGCCGACCCGGGTCGGCGGGGACAGACCGGCGAACGTCGGCCGGAGCGGGGAGTAGTCGCGGACCGCCACGTGCAGGGTGCTGCCCTGGGGAGCCACCCGCACCGTCATCGGAGTCTGGGCGTGCGCCACCACGTTGTTGACCATCTCGGTGATCGCGATGCACGCCGGGTCGATGAGCGCCGACAGGCCCCAGCACTGGCAACCGGTGGTGACCAGCTCGCGGGCCTGCCGAGCCGCTCCCACCGTCGGCGCCAGTTCGGCGGTGAGCACCGCCGCCAGCGGCGCCGCCGCGACCGCGGCCAGCGCGCCGTCCAGAGTCGGCCACGCCGGCACGCCGGCCAACATGGTCGGCGAGGCCGGCACACCGGCCAGCGGCGCGTCCGCCTGGTCGGGCCCGTCCACCGCAGGGTCACACAGCAGCAGATCCGCGGCAGGCCAGTCGGCGACCTCCCGGCGAACCTCGCCGAAGACGCCGCGCCCCGCCGGGTCGACGACCCGCAGCCCGGTCACGTCGGCCACCACCGGGCCCGGTCGGTCGCAGAGTCGGGCCAGCAGCGCGCCGCGCACCGCCTCGGCTTCGGCAGCGTCGAGCACCCCGGTCAGCCGGATCACCACCGACGAACCGTCGATCTCCACGAGGCAGCTCGACATGATCGCCCCATTGTGCGCGTCAGTGACAGTTCGCGCATTCGGGCGCTCGATGTCGGTCATCGGCCGTCCGACCGGGATCGGCGGTTGATCGCCGCCATCGTGCCGACCGCGGTGCCGGCGGCGGCAAGGCCGAACGCGGCGGTCATCCGCACCAACTGACGCCGTCGGCCGTGCCAGCCGCCGTCCCGCTGGGCCTGGGCGTCGGCGTGGAACACGTTGCCGCTGCTGTCCGACCGAGCGCCCGGACCGAACTGGGTGCGGTGGGCGTACCAGCCGAGGGTGCGCTCGAACAGCGCGGGCGCCAGCCGCCACTGCAGGCCGAGCAGCCGGGCCGCGCCACCGGCGTACGCCTCGCGGCGGGGCCGGCGTAGCAACCGGACGATGGTCTCGGCGACCACCTCCGGCGGGTAGATCGGGGGCGGTGGCACCAGCTCACGTCCGCTGTAGTTGGCCGCGTGCCGGAAGAACGGGGTGTCGATGGTGGCGGGCAGCACGGTGCAGACGGAGATCTGACCGCGACCGGTGACCCGCAGCTCCTGCCGGACCGTGTCGGCCAGCCCTCGGATGCCGTGCTTGGTGGCGTTGTACGCCGACTGGTACGGCATGGCCACCTCGGCCAGCACCGAGGCGTTGTTGACCAGCACACCGCCGCCGGCCGCGCTGAGGTACGGCAGTGCGGCCTTGATGCCGTGCACCGCCCCGAGCAGGTTGACCTCCAGCACCCGGCGGAACTCGGCGACCGGAATCTCGTCGAACAGGCCCACCGCGCTCACCGCGGCGTTGTTCACCCAGGCGTCGATCCGCCCGAACTCGGCCGCTGCCCGATCGGCCAGCCGTCGCACCGACTCCAGGTCGGTCACGTCGGTCGGCACGACCAGTGCCCGTCCGCCCAACTCCCAACAGCGCTGGGCGACCTCTCGTAGGGCCGCCTCGCTGCGGGCGGCCAGGACGACGGCGGCACCGCGGCGGGCCAACGCGTACGCGGTCGCCGTGCCGATCCCGCTGGACGCGCCGGTGATCACCACGGTCGAATCGTCAAGGCTGCGGGTCAGCGGCATTCCTGATCGGTACCCCCGCCCGGGCCTGCTCATACCAGGGACCGATTGTTGATCACTCTGGGAGCGGCGCGAAATGTGGCTGTTGTGCTTGCCGTGGCGCAAGCGTCGGTGGCACCTGCGGGGACTGTTCCCGATCTGCCAGGTTTCGACTCCGGGTCCCGAGGTTAATGGGACGCTCTGAAACGGGAGGACCACCGCCGAGGAAAGATCGCAGGGAGGTGACCCATGCGCGTCGGCCTCGTCTGCGCGCACGCCAGCTCGTACCGCCATGCCGACGGTCCACCGGTCGGCACCCGGCAGCACATCGCGCGGGTCGCCGCCGAGTTGGCCGATCGAGGCCACGACGTCCGCCTCTACGATCGCCAGGACGCCCCCGGGCTGCCGGCGATGGTCGACGTGGACGGCTACCAGGTGCACCAGGTGCCCGCCGGCCCGCCCACCCCACTACCAACCGCCGAGCTCATCCCGTACGTGACGGAATTCGGCCGCTGGCTGGCCGACGAGTGGTCCGGTGCCTGGCGGCCCGAGGTGGTGCACGGGCACTACTGGGTCGGTGGCCTGGCCGCCGCGCACGCCGTCCGGGAGACCGACATCCCGGTGGTGCAGACCTTCCACTCGCTCGGCGTCGAGCAGCTGCGCCACCTGGGCGGTGGTTACGACGGGCCGGGGGAGCGGATCACCCTGGAACGCGCGTTGACCCGGGCGGTGGACATCGCCGTGGCCCAGTCGAACGACGAGGTCGACGAGCTCACCCGGATGGGTCTGCAACGCAGCTCGGTCGCGTTGGTGCCGGCCGGGGTGGACATCGAGCAGTTCCAGCCCGACGGCGAGGCGGCGCCGCGCGAACAACGGGCCCGCATCCTCTCGGTGGGCTCACTCTCCGCAGGGCACGGGCAGGAGGACCTGATCCGGGCGATGCGTCTGGTCGGTGACGCCGAGCTGGTGATCGCCGGTGGGCCGTCGGCCGACCAGTTGGTCAACCACGCGGAGGCGCGACGGCTGCGCGAGCTGGCCGAGCAGGTCGGTGTCATCGACCAGGTACGGCTCGTCGGGGCGGTGCCGCACGACCAGATGGCCACCTGGTACCGGTCGGCGGACGTGGTCGCCTGCACCCCGCACTACTCCTCGGCCGGACGGGTCTCGCTGGAGGCGATGGCCTGCGGCGTGCCAGTGATCGGCTACGCGATGGGCGGCCTGGCGGACGCCGTCGTCGACGAGGTCACCGGCCGACTGGTGCCCCCCGGCGACGTACGGGCGCTCGGAGTCTCGCTGCGCCGACTGCTCGCCGACAACGCCGGCCGTTTCGCGTACGGGCACGCCGCCGTTGACCGGGTGCGCAGCAGCTACACCTGGGAGCGCACCGCCGGCGCGTTGGAACGCCTCTACGAGCGGGTGGTGAGCCGCCGCAAGCCGGTCGAGGCCTGAGGCGGGCTGTCGGACGGCCGTACCGTCAGCCGGGCCGGCCGGCGGCGACCATTGCCTGGCTGCGGCGGCGCGCCACCGAGCGTTGTTGCTGCGGCTCGGCGTACCGGGTCAGCCCGATCACCGCGGCCAGGGTGACCAGGAAACCGGCCGCGGCCAGCCATTCCCTCCCCGGCCAGATCTTGTCGTTGAGCAGCAGCAGGCCGACGATCGCGGCCGGCACCGCCCCGGCGGCGTCCATGGCGGCGACCGCGGCTGTCGTCGAGCCACGCTGCATGGCCAGACCGAGCAGGAGCTGACCGACGATCGAGTGGGCAATCAGCAGGTAGAACAGCGGGTCGGCGAGGAACGCCTCGGCGGACGGCGCGGACGCCAGTGGACGAGCGGCGACCGCCGCCGAGCTGAACGCCAACCCGGCCAGCGAGCCGAGGGCCACCGAACCCGGTGCCCCGCGCAGCCGGACGGCGAACACACCGAGCACCGCGATGACGCCGAGCGCCACCAGCAGAGCGATCGCCCCACCGGTGCCGAGCTGCCGCGACGGCGCCGGCCGGGCGGACAGCACCAGCGCGGTGATCCCGGCGAAGAGCAGGGCCAGCAGCACCACCTCCGCCACCGGTAGCCGCCACTTGAGCACCAGCACGCCGAGGATGGCGGTCACTCCGAGCCCGGCCGCGACGCTCGCCTGCACGAGGAACAGCGGCAGGTCCCGGCGGGCCAGGAAGGCGAGCACGAAACCGCCGATCTGGCAGCTCAGACCGACCAGGTACGTCCGGTGCCCGGCGAGGCGCAGCAGCAGGCCCGGATCGAAGGTGTGGTGGACCGTGGTGCGGGCCGCGGCCACCGACTGGAGGAGGTTGGCGACGCCGTACGCGACGATCATCGCCGCGAGGAAGCACCAGCCGGAGGAGACCACCTGGCGAGGATAGAGGTAACCGGCAGTCAGCGCTCGGCTGGAGGATCGAGCCGGATGAGGATGTCGGTGTGCAGTACACCGTTGGTGGCCACCAGGCTGCTGTCGGTGCCAGGGGCACCGGCCGGGGCCGGTCGACCGGACAGATCCGTGACCGTGCCACCCGCCTCGGTGACGATCGGCACCAGCGCCGCCACGTCCCACAGCGACAGCTCCGGCTCGACCATCACGTCCAGTGCGCCCTCGGCCAGCAGCATGTAACCGTAGAAGTCGCCGTACGCCCGGCTGCGCCAGCTGGCGCGCATCAGGTCGAGCATCGCGTCGAGCCGGCCGGTCCGTTCCCACCCGTCCAGCGACGAGTAGCAGAAGCTGGCGTCGGCGATCCGCTGCACGGCGGACACCCCGATCCGCTCACCGTCGGCAGGGCCCGGCCCGGCGTACGCGCCCGCGCCCGCGCTCGCCCACCAGCGCCGGCCCAGCGCCGGCGCGGACACCACGCCGACCGCCGGCCGGTCGCCGTCGTAGAGCGCGATCAGGGTGGCCCAGACCGGCACACCTCGGACGAAGTTCTTGGTGCCGTCGATCGGGTCGATGATCCAACGACGGCCGTCCGGGTCGCTGGCCGGCCGCGTCCCGTACTCCTCGCCGAGCAGCCCGTCGTTCGGCCGGTGCTCGGCCAGCAGGGCGCGGATCTCCCGCTCCACGGCGGTGTCCGCGTCCGAGACCGGGGTCAGGTCGGGCTTCGCCTCGACCCGCAGGTCGAGCGCGCGGAACCGGGCTGTGGCGATGGCGTCGGCCCGGTCGGCGAGCAGGTGGGCGAGGGCGAGGTCGTCGGCGTACCCGGTCATGCCGGCAACCTAGCCGACGCCCGTCGGCTCACTCGTCGGGCCCGCGCCGGTCACCCTCGCCGGGCCCGCGCTGGTCGCTCTCGCCGCGCGAGTCACCCTCGCCGGCGCGGGAGGCGAGCAACCGACGGTACGAGGCCAGCCGGCGCGGGTCCGCCTTGCCGGCGGCCACCCAGGCATCCAACCCGCAGGCGGCCTCGTCGGCCGTGTGCTGGCAGTTGGGCGGGCAGTCGACGGTGCCCTCGACCAGATCCGGGAAGCCGTGCAGGAGGCTGTCGGCCGAGACGTGCGCCAGCCCGAAGCTGCGGATCCCGGGAGTGTCGATGATCCAGCCGGGATCGGTGTCGACCCCGGGCACCGGTGGCAACCGCAGCGCCACCGCGCTGGTGGAGGTGTGCCGGCCACGGCCGATCGCGCTGACCACGCCGACGGCGCGCAGGGCGTCCGGGACGAGGCGGTTGACCAGGGTCGACTTGCCCACCCCGGAGTGCCCGACCAGCACCGACACCCGGCCGCCGAGCAGCGCGCGCAGTGCGCCCAGGTCGGAGTCGGGGCGGTTGAGCACGTACGGCAGCTCCAGCTCGGTGTAGTAGCCCAGCACCTCCTCCGGGCCGGCCAGGTCGGCCTTGGTGAGGCAGAGCAGCGGCTCGACGTCCGCGTCGTACGCGGCCACCAGGCAGCGGTCGATGAACCCGGTGCGCGGCGGCGGATCGGCCAGCGCGCTGACGATCACCAACTGGTCGGCGTTGGCCACCACCACCCGCTCCAGCCGGCCCTCGGCGGTGGTCTCGTCGTCGTCGGCGGTGCGGCGCAGCACCGAGCGGCGCTCGGCGATCCGGACGATGCGGGCGAGGGCGCCCTCCGCCCCGGACGTATCCCCGACCAGGCTGACCCGGTCGCCGACCACCACCGACTTGCGGCCCAGCTCACGGGCCCGCATCGCGGTGACCGTGGGAAGCTCGGCCCCCACCACGCCGCGTTCGGCCCCGGCCAGCACGCACTGGTAGCGCCCCCGGTCGACGGCGATGACGAAACCGTCCACGGCGTCGGCGTGCTGAGGTCGGGTGCGCGTACGCGGGCGCGACGACTTCCCGGGTCGCACCCGTACGTCGTCCTCGTCGTACTCCCGCCGTTTGGTCGCCAGGACCTGTCCTCTTCTCGCGTCAGCTCTTGCCGGTCACCATCGCTGACCATAGTGCCGGGAACTCGGGCATGGTCTTGGAGGTACACCCCACGTCGTCCACCTCGATGCCGGGAACGGCGAGCCCGGCCACCGCGGCGGAGTGAGCCATCCGGTGATCCTGGTAGGTGCGGAACACCCCGCCGCGCAGCGGCCGGGGCCGGATCTCCAGCCCGTCCGGCGCCTCGGTGATGTCCGCCCCGAGCGCGGTGAACTCGCGCGCGAGCGCGGTCAGCCGGTCGGTCTCGTGGCCACGGATGTGCCCGATGCCGGTGAAGACCGACGGAGAGTCGGCCAGCATGGCCAGTGCGGTCAGCGCAGGGGTCAGCTCGCTGACGTCGGAGAGGTCGGCGGTCAGGCCGTGCACCACACCGGTGCCCCGGACGGTCAGCCCGCTGGTGGAGAGGGTGACCTCGCCGCCCATCCGTTGCAGCAACGAGCGGAGTTGCTCGACCGGCTGCGCGCTGCTGTGTGGCCAACCCTGCAGCGTCACCTCGCCGCCGGTGACCAGGGCGGCGGCGAAGAACGGCACCGCGCCGGAGAGGTCCGGTTCGATGTCCCAGCCGCGCCCGGTGAGCGGGCCCGGCTCGACGGTCCACACGTCAGGGGTGCTGTCGTCGACGGCCGCTCCGGCGGCACGCAACATCTGCACCGTCATCCGAAGGTGCGGCGCGGACGGCACCGGCGGGCCGACGTGCCGCACCACGACGCCGCGGTCGAAGCGCGGGGCGGCCAGCAGCAACCCGGAGACGAGCTGGCTGGAGGCGGACGCGTCGATCACCACCTCACCCCCGGTGACCCGGCCGGTGCCGAACACGGTCAGCGGCAGGCTGCCCGCGCCGGTGACGTCGATCCGGACGCCAAGCGAGCGCAGCGCACCGACCAGCGGGCCGAGGGGTCGGGTGCGGGCATGGGGGTCGCCGTCGAAGGTGACCTGCCCGTCGGCCAGCCCGGCCACCGGCGGCGCGAACCGCATCACGGTGCCGGCCAGGCCCACGTCGACGTGCGCGGGGCCGACCAGTGGGTGCGGCCGGACCAGCCAGCGCTCGTCGTCACTGATCGACACGTGTGCGCCCATCGCCCGCAGGCCGGAGGCCATCAGCTCGGTGTCGCGGGCGCGTAGCGGCCCGGCCAGCGTCGACGGGCCGGCGGCCAGCGCGCTGAGCACCAGGGCGCGCGCGGTCATCGATTTGGAGCCGGGCAGACGCAGCGTCGCCGTCACCGGGTCGGATGCGGTCGGTGCGGTCCACGGCTGCGGCGGCCGGGTCGCGATCAGGTTCCCCACGGTTACATTCTGCCGTGTCGGCCGGTGGACGGCGGAAACCGGCGGTCGTACTCCCGGTTGGCGGGACAGCCGACGGGGTCCCCGACGCGTTAGCGTGTGGCTCATGTGCGGCAGGTACGCGACGACCCGGAGCTCCGGCGAGCTGAGCGCGCTGTTCGAGTCGTCCGACGACACGGACGGCCTGCTCGGACCGGATCACAACGTCGCGCCCACCGACCCGGTGCCGCTGGTCCGGGTCAGCCCGGAGGGGCATCGCAGTCTCTGCGTCGGTCGCTGGGGTCTGCTGCCGCACTGGTCCCGCTCCGCCGCCGGGGCAGCCCGCATGATCAACGCGCGGGCGGAGACGGTGGCCACCAGCCGGGCGTACGCCGGGTCGTTCTCCCGCCGCCGCTGTCTGGTCCCGGCCGACGGCTGGTACGAGTGGGTCCGCCAGCCCGACGGTGGGCGGCAGGCCTATTACATGACCCCCAACGACGGCTCGGTGCTCGCCCTGGCCGGCATCTGGTCGGTCTGGGGGTCCGACGCCGACACCCGGCTCACCTTCAGCGTGCTGACCACCGCGGCGCTCGGCGACCTGGCCGAGGTGCACGACCGGATGCCGGTGCTGCTGCCGCCCGAGCGCTGGTCGTCGTGGCTGGCGCCGACCGACGAGCCGGAGCGGTTGCTCACCCCGCCGTCGGCGGAGTGGCTCGCCGGGTTGGAAATTCGCCCGGTGGGGGCGGCGGTGGGCGATGTGCGTAACGACGGGCCGCACCTGACGGCACGGGTGCCGGCGGTGACTCCACAGGAGTTGACTCTGTTCTGAGGTCGAAGCGCATCGTCGGGTGCCGATTTGCCAGGGTTGCGCTCGATTCGTCTCCTGGCTGTTCAGTCATGTTCCCGGCAGACCCTTGTCCCGGTGTTGCGAAGTGCGATAGAACACAGCGCGCCGGTAGTGGTCGTCGATTCGCACGGGGCGGACGACGTCCACAGATCTTGCCGGTCCCACGGGGGAGGTGGGTGGATGACACGGGCGCGTATGCCTCGGCCGCACGAGGTGGCCGCGGCGCGGCGAGATCCGCGACTGCTGCGGGCCGTCCGCGATCGGCGACAGGACGACGCGTGGCGCACCAGAGGCACATGCCAGGCGGTCGATCCGGAGACATTCTTTCCGGCACCGAACGAGCCGGCCGACGCCGCCGTCGCGCTGTGCCGCAGTTGTGACGTGCAGGGGTCCTGCCTGGCCTGGGCCCTCGACGTCGGTGACTGCCATGGCGTCTGGGGTGCCACCACGCCCCGGGAGCGGCGGGCGATGCTTGTCGCCTGGCGCGGCGAAGTCGAACCGGACCCGGACGCCATCGACGACGCCGGCCCGCCGGTGCGGGACCGCCTGCTCACCCTGGTCCCGCTGAGCTGATCGGAGGGCCGGTCCGCACCCGTCGCCTGGCCGGGCGGCGCAGAATGGGTCGGTGCTACCCAGCGACGAGATCACCACGCCGCGAGGTTCGGCGCGGATCGACACCGATCTGCCGGCCCGCCCCGCCACCGCTCTGCTCGTGCTCGGGCACGGCGCGGGCGGCAGCGTCGACGCCCCCGACCTGCTCGCGGTCCGGGACGCGTCGGTCGCGGCCGGCCTGGCGGTGGTCCGGGTGACCCAGCCCTACCGGGTCGCCGGTCGGCGTGCGCCGGCACCGGCGGGGCATCTCGACGAGGCCTGGACGGCGGTGCTCGCCGTGCTGCGTGACCGGCACGCCGACGTGCCGACGGTGCTGGTGGGTGGTCGGTCCAGTGGCGCACGGGTGGCCTGCCGGACGGCCCGTGCGGTGGGCGCGGTGGGCGTGGTCGCGTTGGCCTTCCCGCTGCATCCGCCCGGGCGGCCGGAGCGCTCACGGGCCGCCGAACTGGACACCGGCCTGCCGACGCTGGTCGTCAACGGCGACCGGGACCCGTTCGGGACGCCGCAACCGGGGCCGGCCGTGCAGGTGCTGACCCGTCCGGGGGAGACGCACGACCTGCGGCGGGATCCGGGCGGCACCGCTGCCCTCGTACGAGACTGGCTGCGCGCCCAGGGCTGGGCCGCGCCCGACTGATCCGGTGCGCTCCGGCGCGCCGCGGCCGGCCGACCCCGGCTCGCCCGGACGACCGTTTCCGGTGCCGGGCGCGGGTCGTTGCATCCGTTGGTGCCGCCGGCCCGAACCGGACAGGCGATACCAGTCCTCCCAGGCCCTTCCTGGTCCCAGCGCCGGCCGCCGTCGGGGCCGGGACCAGGAACGGGAGGGTGGGCCGGAATGCAAAAGTGGTCATCTCGCGTTACAACCCCCGGACGACTTTTCTGCGAGGGGGGTGAACGGTGCCGACCGAGACACGGAGTCTGGAACGGGACGAACGGGACGCCCGGCAGCTGAAGCAACTGCTGGATGGCCCGGATTGGCCCGCGACGGCGGGACCGGGCGGGGTGGGTGCGGTGAGCACGGGCACACCGGCCGGAAGTGAATCTGCGGGCAGGTCCGTGCGCGTATCCTCGGCGGGGAAGCATCCGACGCGAGGGGATGTGCGGTTGACCACCGAGAAGACGGACGAGCGCAGGGCCCGATTCGAGCGGGACGCGATGCCATTCGTCGATCAGCTCTACGCTGCTGGGCTGCGGATGACGCGCAACCCGGCGGATGCCGAGGACCTGGTCCAGGAGACCTACCTGAAGGCGTACGCGGCCTTCCACCAGTTCGAGCAGGGCACGAACCTGAAGGCCTGGCTCTACCGGATCCTGACCAACACCTACATCAACTCCTACCGCAAGCGGCAGCGCCAGCCGATCCAGGCGCCCACCGAGGAGATCACCGACTGGCAGCTCGCCGAGGCCGAGTCGCACACCTCGAGTGGGCTGCGCTCCGCCGAGACCGAGGCACTCGACCGGCTGCCGGACAGCGACGTCAAGGAGGCCCTCCAGCAGTTGCCGGAGGAGTTCCGCCTGGCCGTCTACCTCACCGATGTCGAGGGTTTCTCGTACAAGGAGGTCGCGGACATCATGGGTACGCCGATCGGCACCGTGATGTCGCGTCTGCACCGGGGGCGTCGTAATCTGCGCAAGCTGCTCGAGCGCTACGCCGGGGAGCGGGGCTTCAGTGCGGCCCGCTCATCGAAGGGCTCGACTGCCGCCGCTGCCGGCCGGGAGGTGTGACGTGAGCTGTGGGGAGCCGCACGAGACGGATTGCCGCGAAGTGCTCGCGGAGGTCTACCTCTACCTGGATCTGGAGTGCGCCGACGAGCGGCGCTCGCTGATCCGGCACCACCTGGACGAGTGCGGGCCCTGCCTGCGCGAGTACGGGCTCGAGCAGGAGGTGCGGGCGCTGGTGGCTCGTTGCTGCGGCAACGAGACCGCGCCGGACGAGCTGCGCGAGCGACTGCGGGTCAAGCTCACCGAGCTGGTGGTCTTCGAGACCAGTGATTCCCGCGAGCTGGCCGACTGAGCGTCGGTCGTATCTGACGGACCAAGACCGGTGGCCCGGGTCGATGTCGACCCGGGCCACCGGTGTATCCGGCGTCGGCCGGGTCAAGCTGATCGGTGACGGGCCGCCGGCCCGCCGACTCGTTCAGGAGTTGGGACGCTTGCCGTGGTTCGCGGCGCTCTTCTTACGGGCCTTCTTCTTGCGGGACTTCTTCGCCATGCTGACCTCCTCGTGATGGGTCGGATCCGTTCTGCGGACGACCTCGGCGCCGGTGTGCCCACCGGCGGTCCGGCATCGGGTCCGACCCGCTGATGGTAGTGCGGTCGACACCCGCCGCCTTCCCCAGGGCGGGCCGGCTATCCGGGCCGTGCCGCTGCGCGTCCATCGCCGGCAGCCGCATGATTGGATACGTCGGCAGGCACATCGCGAAAAGGGAGGGCCTGGACATGGCCGAGGAGATCCGCGCCGAGATGGTGGCGAACGTCTGGAAGGTCGTCGCCACGGCGGGTGACACTGTGACCGAGGGCGACACCCTGGTGATCCTCGAGTCGATGAAGATGGAGATCCCGGTCATCGCCGAGTCCGATGGCGTGATCCAGCAGCTCGCCGTGCATGAGGGCGACGTCGTGCAGGACGGCGACCTGATCGCAGTGATCGCTTGAGCGGGCTGCGGGTTCGTCCTGCCGAGCCGGCCGACTTCCCGGCGGTTGCCCGGCTGACCGTGGCCGCCTACGAGGCGGACGGCCAGCTCAAGGGCGAACACGGGTACGGCACGGTGCTGGCCGACGTGTCGACCCGGGCCGGCAGCGGCGAGGTGCTGGTAGCGGTCGACGAGGTGACCGACGCGGTGCTCGGCTCGGTGACCTTCGTGCTGCCGGGCACCCCGTTCGCCGAGTTGTCCGGGCCGGGCGAGGCGGAGTTCCGGATGCTCGCGGTCGACCCGGGCGCTCAGGGGCGGGGCGTCGGTGCCGCGCTGGCCAAGGCGTGCGTCGAGCGCGCGGCCGAGCTGGGCTGCACGGCGGTCGTGATCTGCGTCCGGGCCGGGATGGCCGATTCGGCGCACCGGCTCTACTCGCGGCTCGGGTTCGTCCGCGCGCCGGAGAAGGACTGGTCGCCGGCGGTGGACGTGGACCTGCTCGGCCTGCGACTGGACCTGACGCGCGTCTGACCCGCCGGCGACCGATCAGCCCGGGTCGGTCGGGGCCGCGCCCCGGTCGGGCTCCGCGGCCTCGTCGGGCTCGGTGCCGATGGCTGCCAGCAGCTCGTCGGCCACATCCAGGGCGAGCTTGCGGCGATCGTCGTCGCTGATGCCCGGCGCGCGGACCGCGAACCAGCTGCTGTGCACCGCGAACAGTGACAGCGCTGCGCGGAGCTGGGCGGCGGGGGAGCTGTCGCCCCGGCAGAGCGCGTTGGCCAGCTCCATCATCCGACCGCGCATCTGCTGACCGGCGGCGAGGCTCTTGAGCGCGGTCTGGTTCTGCTCGAAGAAGCGCATCACCGACGGCTGGGTGCCGTCGAACATCGTGTCGGCGTACCGGGAGATCAGCTCGCGCCGGGTGGCCAGGGTGGCCGGCTGCGTCTCGGCCCAGGCGTTCAGCGCGTCCATCTGCTCCAGTCGGTCCTCGACGAAGCTGGCGACGATGTCGTCCTTGCTCTTGAAGTGGTAGTAGAGCGCGGCCTTGGTGACATTGAGGCGTTCGGCGATCTCCCGAAGCGAGGTCTTCTCGTACCCCTGCTCGGTGAAGAGTTCGAGCGCGACGGTCTTGATCCGCTCCCGCGTCCCGCCTGTGCTCTCCCTCACGCACGCCCCCCAATTGGCTTGACCGTCGCTTGTTACCCAACTTACCGTGCGGCTAGTAAGGTGACTAGCCGGGCGGCAAGTAAGTGTGGCAATTCTCGGGGGGAGCTTACCCATGACTCAGGCAACCCAGACCGGCGTACGACCCAACAACATACGGGTCGTGCTGTTCGGGCTGATGATCGCGATGATGCTCGCGATGCTCGACAACATGATCGTCAGCACCGCGCTACCGCGGATCGTCGGCGAGTTCGGCGGCCTCAACCACTTCACCTGGGTGGTTACCGCGTACGTCCTGGGCACCACCGTCTCCACCCCGATCTGGGGCAAGCTCGGTGACCTCTACGGCCGCAAGTCGGTCTTCCTGACCTCGGTCGTCGTCTTCATCGTCGGCTCGGCCCTCTGTGGCATGGCCGGCTCCGGGATGCTCGGCGGCCCGCAGGACGGCATGGTTCAGCTCATCGCCTTCCGGGCCGTGCAGGGCCTCGGTGCCGGTGGGCTCATGGTCGGCGTGATGGCGATCATCGGTGACCTGGTCCCGCCCCGCGAGCGTGGGCGCTACCAGGGCATGATCGCCGGCATCATGGCCATCGCCATGGTCGCCGGCCCGCTGGCCGGTGGCTTCATCACCGATCACCTCTCCTGGCGCTGGGCGTTCTACGTGAACCTGCCGCTGGGTGGGGTCGCGCTGCTCGTGCTGATCACCACCATGCACCTGCCGAAGTACCGCACCGAGCACCGGATCGACTGGCTCGGCGCCGGGCTGCTCTCGGTCGGCATCACCGCGATCGTGCTCATCACCACCTGGGGTGGCAACGAGTACGACTGGACGTCGCCGCAGATCCTCGGCCTGGCCGTGCTGGGTGTGCTCGCGCTGGTGGCCTTCGGCCTGGTGGAGCGTCGCGTCCAGGAGCCGATCCTCCCGTTGGCGCTCTTCGCCAACCGCAACTTCGCGCTGATCTCGGTGATCGGCTTCCTGCTCGGCTTCGCGATGTTCGGCGCGATGAACTTCCTGCCGCTCTACCAGCAGACCGTGCAGGGAGCGTCGGCGACCAACAGTGGTCTGCTGCTGCTGCCCCTGATGTTCGGCATGCTGGTCGTCTCGCTGGTCATCGGCCGGGCGATCACCAAGAACGGTAAGTACCGGGCGTACCCGATCATCGGTGGTGTGGTGATGACCGCGGGCATGGCGCTGCTGTCCATGCTCGACACCGACACCAGCAAGGTGATGTCCTCGCTGTACATGGTCGTGCTCGGCGTCGGCATGGGCTTCCTCATGCAGACCTCGATGCTGATCGCGCAGAACAGCGTGGAGCAGAAGGACCTCGGCGCGGCCAGCGGCGCGGCGACGTTCTTCCGGTCGATCGGCGGCTCGTTCGGCATCTCGCTGTTCGGCGCGATCTTCGCCAACCGGTTGGCCAGCTCCGAGGGCGGACGGGCCTTCGGCGGCGAGTCCGGCGGCGCCGGAATGGACCTGGCGAAGCTCAAGGAGCTCCCCGCCCAGGCGCGCGAGTTGGTGCTCGGTGGCCTCTCCGACGCGATCTCGCACGTCTTCCTCTGGGCGGTGGTGTTCACCATCGCGATCCCGGTGCTCGCCTGGTTCATCAAGGAGATCCCGCTGCGGACCGCCAACGAGGCGCCGCCGCAGGCCACCCCGGAGGAGGAAGCCGAGATCGCCCTCGGCAAGGCCTCCGTCGCCTGACCCGACACACCTGCCGCGCCGCGTCTGCCCTCCGGGCCGGCGCGGCGCGGTCAGTTGTGGCGCGTGAGGCGTTGCCAGAGGCGACGGAGGGGGTTGCGCGGGCGGGGGAGTCGAGGGGATCGGGTGCCGATCAGTTCGGTGGCCAGTGCCGCGGTGGCGGGGTCCAGCTCGGGGGCGGCAAGCGCCAGGTGAGCCAGCGAGACGGCGATCGGGACCGGTCGGGCCCGAGCCACGGCGGCCGCGTCGGCGAGCCGATCCGCCACCACCCGCGCCACGTCCGACCGTACCGAGGGGTCCACCCAGGCGGCGGTGACCAGGGCGAACAACGCCGCCTCGGTGACCCAGTCCTCGACGTCCCAGATCAGGTCGAGCAGCACGCGGCGCCGGGTCGACCCCTCCCACGGCTCGTCGGTGCGGTGGTGCAGCAGCCCCAGGCAGGCCCACACCTGCACACCACGGACCCAGACCGACGGGTCGTGGGCGGCCAGCAGCCGACCCACCGCGTTGGCCGGCGCCGCCGGTGGGTGCACCAGCAGGCCGAGCAGGTCGGCAACGTCGAGACCGGCCAGGCCCACCGCCGCGTCGTACGCCGCCGGTGGGTGTGGCCACGCCGGGTGCGCGATCTGCCCGATCCGTTCGACCGCCGTCGCCGAGGGCGCCGGCAGCGCGGGCGTGGGGACGTTGTCCGCGTAGTGCCACAACCGCTGGGCGGACGCCCGTCGGGGCTCGCGGGGGTCCGGGTCCGGCGTTCCGACGATGTCGATCCGCAGCCCGGGAGCAGTGGACGTCGCCGTCCGGACGGCGCTCGGCGGGGCGGCGGCGGGTAGGCGTACGGCGTTGCCGAGACCGTTGTCGTCATCGGCCACCGCCTGGCGCATCGCGTCGACGAGTGGACCGCCGGCCGGGGTCAGTTGGCCGAGCCAGGGCCGGCCTCGGCAGCACTGGGCCAGGTCACCGTGCTCGTGGCTGTCGTCGGGGTGGTCGCGGACGAAGTCGGCGAGCGCGACCAGGTGGGCCAGGTCGCCGTCGCGCTGGTGCCGCAGGCGGTGGGCGGTGTGCACCGCGCAGTCGAACGACGGGTCGCGCGCCAGCGCCCGCTCGGTCCACTCCAGCGCCTCGTCCAGCCGGCCGATCTCGGCCAGGGTGCCGGCGATGTCCGCGTAGATCGCCAGGTCGTCGGGGTCCAGCTCCACGGCCCGACCGAGGGCGGCGAGGCCGTCGCGGGTCCGGCCCGCGCTGCGGTACGCGTACCCGAGCCAGACCTCGCCCATCTTCGACGGTTGTGCGCGTACCCCTCGGGTGGCCCAGCGGACCGCGAGCGCGGCCTCACCGAGACGCCGGGCCAGCGCGGACGCCGCGCCCAGCAGCAGACCGTGCTCGGGGTGGACGGTGACCGCGTTGTGGGCCAGCGTGAGGTACGGCGTGAGGGCGTCCCGGCCGACCCGCGGCACCGGGTCGGGCAGCGAGGCGCAGATCTGCATGAGGATGCGGGCGATGTGCTCCGGCGTCAGCCGTTCGGCCAACTCGGGCGCGGTGACCCACGGAACGCCGGCCCACTGGACGCCCGGCGCGTACGCGGTCGCCGCGGCCAGCAGCTCCAACCCTTCGGCGGGGCGGCCGACGGTGGCGAGCAGATGGGCGCGGGCGACGACCGCACCCACGAAGGTGTGGTGGTTGATCGGGAAGAGGTCGAGGCCACCGCCGCTCGCCGTGGCGAGCCGCGCCAGCGTCTCGTGCACCTCCGGGAGGGTGGGGGCCTGCGCCAACGCGCCGGCGAGGTGGCCGGCGGCGTGCTGCAGGTCGCCCTCGTCGAGTGCCAGCCGGGCCAGCGCCAGCTCCTCCGTCGCGGAGAGCGCGGGGTCGTCCGTTCCCTCGGGCACGTCGTCCTCTCGTCGCAACCTAGACCGTGTGTGGCGGGGCAAGCGTAGTTGATATTGGGATCATTCGGTGATCGCCTGCGCACTCCTGCTCGTTCGATTGCTGAGATACGATAAAAAGTGCAAGACTGAGCAGGAATCGCGCGGTAATCGCGCAAGGGGGGAGTGTCCGTGACACGTGCAGGGGCTGGGATGGCCGCCGACATCGACGAGCAGCCGGCTGGCTACGCGCGGCTGCTCTCCGCCGCCAACGCCGCCGAGATCGCCCGCGTGGCGGCGGTGATCGCCGAGCGTCGCCCGCGGCACGTGGTCTTCACCGCCCGCGGCACCTCGGACCATGCGGCCCTCTACGGGGCGTACCTGACCGAGATCCGGCTCGGCCTACCCGCCGGGCTCGCCTCGCCGAGCGCGGTCACCCTCTTCGGGGCTCGCCCCGACCTGTCCGACGCGCTGGTCGTCGGGGTCAGCCAGAGCGGCGGGTCACCCGACCTGGCCGAGGTGCTGCGCGCCGCCCGAGCCACCGGGGCGCTGACCCTCGCGGTGACGAACGCGCCAGGGTCGCCGCTGGCCGAGGTGGCCGAGCTGAGCATCGACATCGCCGCCGGGCACGAGCGGGCGGTGGCCGCCACCAAGACGTACACCGCCGAACTGCTCGCCCTGCTGATGCTGGTGGAGGGCATCCGGGCCGGCGACGGCGTGCTCCCGGCGGCCGAACGCGAGGCGCTCGACGCCCTGCCCGAGTTGGCCGCCCGCACCCTGACCGACGGCACCCCGGCCCAGCTCGCGCCGCGTTACCGGTTCGCCCGCCAACTGGTCACCACCGGCCGGGGGTACGCCTACCCGACCGCCCGGGAGGCCGCGTTGAAGCTGATGGAGACCTCGTACCTGCCGGCGCTCGCCTTCTCCGGCGCCGACCTGCTGCACGGCCCGCTCGCGATGACCGACCCGGAGGTGCCGGTGCTCGCCCTGGTCGGCTCCGGTCCGGGTGGACGGTCGATGGGCGAGGTGCTGCCCCGCCTCGGCGAACGCCGCGCCGACGTCGTGGTGGTCGGCTCCGCCGACGTGCCGGGCGCCACCCGGCTGGCCGTTCCGGAGGTCGACGAGCGGTACGCCCCGCTGCTGGACATCCTGCCGCTGCAGCGGTTGGCGCTGGCCCTGGCGCTCACGCGAGGTGAGGACCCGGACGCGCCGCGCGGGTTGAAGAAGGTCACCGCGACGATGTGAGGCCCGGCGTGGCACCCTGGTCACCGTGTCCACGCTGCGCGACCTTGCCGAGGAGCACACCCATCTCCGTCCGGCCGACATCGACCACCTGCACCGGATCGCCGGCGACTGGCAGCTGCTCTCCGATCTGTCCTTCGCTGACCTGCTGCTCTGGGTGCCGGTCGACGCCGACGGCACGTTCCTCTGCGTCGCCCAGGTCCGCCCGACCACCGCACCCACCGCCTATCAGGACGACCAGGTGGGGCGGATCGTCGGCGGGCCGGAGGTGGCCCACCTGGGAGTGGCGTACTCCCAGGGCCGGATCTGGCGGGAGGGCGACCCGGTCTGGTACGGCGACGTCCCCGCCCGGCACGAGGCGATCCCGGTCCGTCTGCGGACGGCCGAGGGTGAGGCCGGCGAGGTGATCGCCGTGGTGGGCCGGGACACCAACCTCTCCACCGCGCGTACCCCCAGCCAGCTGGAGCTCAACTACCTGACCACGGCCGACGACCTGGCCCAGATGATCGCGGATGGCACCTTCCCACCGCCCCGGCACCCGGGTGAGACCACCTCCGCGCCCCGGGTCGGTGATGGACTGGTGCGGCTGGACGCCGGCGGCAAGGTCACCTACGCGAGCCCGAACGCGCAGTCGGCGTACCGCCGGTTGGGTTACGCCTCCCACCTGGTGGGCGAAGACCTCGCCGCGCTGCATCGCCGGCTGGCCGGCGACCCGCTGGACGGCACCGAGGCGGCGAACGGCATCCTGGCCGCGCTGCGCGGTGAGGCGCCGCCCCGACGGGAGATCGACGCACGTGGCGCGACGATGCTCACCCGGGCGCTGCCACTGATGCCCGCCGGGGTGCCGATCGGCGCGCTCGTGCTGGTGCGGGACATCACCGAGGTCCGCCGCCGCGATCGGGCACTGATCACCAAGGACGCCACGATCCGGGAGATCCACCACCGGGTGAAGAACAACCTCCAGACCGTTGCCGCGCTGCTGCGGTTGCAGGCCCGCCGGGTGGCGATGCCGGAGGCTCGGGTCGCCCTGGAGGAGTCGGTCCGCCGGGTCGCCTCGATCGCGCTGGTGCACGAGACGCTCTCCATGTCCAGCGACGAGGCGGTCGAGTTCGACGGCATCGTCGACCGGGTGGCCAGCGCCGCGACCGAGGTCGCCGCGACGGAGGTGAGCGTCGGCATGCGTCGGCAGGGCAGCTTCGGTGTGCTGCCGGCGGAGATCGCGACCTCGCTGGTGATGGTCCTCAACGAGTTGCTGCTCAACGCCGTCGAGCACGGCTTCCCGCCGGCCGAGGAGGCGGACGACGAGCCCGCCTCCGCCGTGGCCGGCCCTGATTTCGTGCCGGCCGTCGTGCCGGAGGCCGATCCGTCGGTGCGGCCGGAGGTGGTGGTGTCGGCGCACCGGTTCCGCAAGATGTTGCATGTTTCGGTGACGGACAACGGGCGTGGGCTGCCGCCCGACTTCGACGCCGAACGCGGCAGCCGACTCGGCCTGCAGATTGTCCGAGCCCTGGTCACCGGTGAGCTGCGCGGCACCATCGAGCTGCGTGCCGGTGCCAACGGCGGCACCGAGGCGATGCTTGTCGTTCCGCTGGCCCGCAGCGCCCACGACGGCCGCTCGCAGGCCTGAGGTCGTGTTCGACCGGGCCGGCGACCGGGTGCGGTCCGGTCAGCGGTTGGGTCGGCTGGTCAGCAGGGCGACGGTCAGGCCGGGGCGCTGCCAGACCTGGGCGACGGTGAAGTCCGCGCGTAGCGCGTCGCCCTTGGCCCCGGTCACGGCCGCCAGCGGTTCGGCGTGTCGGCCGGAAATGACCAGCCACACCCGTGTCGTGCCAACCAGGCACTGCGCCGGTTGGGGGCACTCGGCGGCCCACAGGTCACCCCGGCGGACCTCGTCCTCGGTGACCAGCACGTCCCTTGGCGGGTCGCCGAGGTGGTACTCGATGCCGAGGTCGAGAAAGAGCCAGCTCTGCCGGGGCGAGTAGACCACCGCGTCGCCCGGTCGCTGACCGTCTGCGATCACCCGCGCCGCGCCCGCGTAGTCCACCGGCGCGCTGCGCGGCCATTCGTGGGTCCGCCGCAGCGCGGTCTGGTCGGGCAGGCCGAGCAGCCCGGCCAGGACCACCACGACGAGCGCGGCCGGCGCGGCCACCGCGGCCAGCGCCGCGCCCGCCAGCAGGCAGGCGAGGGGCACCACGAAGACCAGGTACCGGGGCACCCACAGCGCGACGACAGTGCCGGCGGCGAAGAGCAGCAGCACGGGCAGCAGCACCGCGCTCACCGGCAGCAGGGCGCGCCGCCCGAGCCGGGCCGCGCCCAGTGCGGCGACCCCGACCAGCAGGCCGCCCACCACGCTGCTCTGGGTCACGCCACCGGGCAGGGCGGTGAGGTCGTCCAGTCGAGCAAGGTGGACCCAGTTCAGCTGCCGAGACCGCTGTGCCCGGGCCTTGAGCAGCAGCGGGCTGACCAGCAGCACGACCGGCACCACGGCGACCACCCACCGCCACACCCGCCGGTCCCGCTCAGCGCCGCCGTCAGCCGGGGTGGCGATGCCGGCCGCGACCGGACCGCGCCACCAGACGAGCAGGACGACCAGCGCGTGCGCGGCGAGCAGGGTGAGGGCGATCAGATGGATGAGTCCGAGCGCGGCGACGGCGGCCGCGTACCCGGCCCAACGGGCCCAGCTGGGCCGGCGCAGTGCGCTCACCAGCAGCAGGGTGGCGAGCACCGCGAGCATGGTGGCCAGCGCGTACGGGCGGGCCTCCTGCCCGTAGCGCGAAGTGCCGGGGAGCACCGCGAACAGCAGCCCGGCGAAGAGGCCGGTTCGGCGGTCGACGAGCCGCGCGCCGAGCACGGCGAGCAACCCGGCGGCCACGGTCATCGCCAGCACGGCCGGTACGCGGAGGGCGATCGTGGAGTCGCCGACGACCCTGGTCCAGCCGTGCATCAGCAGGTAGTACGGCCCGGTGGCGGCGTCGATGGTGCCGGCCAACCGGGCCAGGTCGTGTGGCGACCGGGTGGCCGCGCTCCAGGTCGCCAACTCGTCGCGCCAGAGCTGGGCGGAGCCCAGCCCGGTCAGGGTCACCGCCAGGGTCAGCAGCGCCGGGGCAAGCCAGACCGGTGCGCCGCGCAGGTGGTCCCACGACGCCCCGGTCGACTTCTCGGACAATATGCCCACGTTGCGAGCCTGCCACGGCCATCCCGGTCGCGGGTGTCAGCTTGCGGCAGGCGGTGGACGCCAGGCGGGCATCACGTCGTTCGGTCGGGCGGTCTTCGCCGGATCTCGCTCGACGAGATCGCCGAGCACGGCGTCGATCTGTGCCATCAGCTCGTCGTCCAGCCGGACCGTGGTGGCCGCTGCCGTTTCGGCGAGCTGCTCGGGTCGCGACGCGCCGACGATCGCACTGGCCACGGTGGGACGGCGCAACACCCACGCCACCGCCAACTGGGCCATCGTGCAGTCGGCGGCCTCGGCGATCGACCGGAGCTGGCGTACCCGGGAGAGCAGCAGATCCGAGGAGTAGCGGGCGATGAACGACCCGCCGAAACCGTCGGTGGCCCGGGAACCGGCGGGCGGACGATGGCCGGGCTCGTACTTGCCGGTCAGCACGCCCATCGCGAGTGGCGACCAGGCGAGCTGGCCCAGGCCGAGTTCGGCGCTGGTGGGCACCACCTCGGCCTCCACCACCCGCCACAGCATCGAGTACTGCGGCTGGTTGGCGATGAACGGAACATTCAGGTCGGCGGCGAGCCGCTGGCCCGCCCGCAGTTGCGCGGCGGTCCACTCGGACGCGCCGACGTAGAGCACCTTGCCCTGGCGTACCAGATCGGCGAAGGCGAGCATCGTCTCCTCCAGCGGCACGCTGTCGTCGTACCGGTGGGCCTGGTAGAGGTCGACGTAGTCGGTGCCCAGCCGGCCCAGCGAGGCGTGGCAGCCCTCGATGATGTGCTTGCGGGACAGGCCGGAGTCGTTCGCACCCGGCCCGACCGGCAGGTACACCTTCGTGCACAGCTCGATCGAGCTGCGCCGGACGCCGCTCAGCGCCTTGCCCAGCGCCTCCTCGGCCCGCCCCTGGGCGTACCGGTCCGCCGTGTCGAAGGTGGTGATGCCCGCGTCCAGGGCGGCGGCCACGCAGGCGGCCGCCGCCCCGTCGTCGAGCTGGCTGCCGTGGGTGACCCAGTTGCCGTACGCGACCGCGCTCACGCGCAGGCCCGATCGGCCCAGTTGCCTGTATTCCATGTGCGGATCGTCCGGTGGTCGCGCGCTGTCGCCGAACCGTTCGAGCGTGGTCGAATCTGTCGGTGATCGAGGTCCACTTCACGCCTGACGACCTGAGTCGGGTCCGGTTCGTGCACTCGCCGCTGGCCGAGCTGGTGGCCAGCACCTGGGCGTTGCGCAAGCCTGCGAAGTACTGGATGCACCGTCCGTGGCGGGAGCGTGCCGAGCGGCTGCTGCCGGGTGCCGGCCTGGAGCCGCTGTTGGCGGTGCTGAAGTCGTCCAACGGGTACGTGCCGGACTTCCTCACCCCGATCGGAGTGGCCCCGAACCTGGCGGCCGAGTTGCGGGCGGTCGCCAGCACCGACCCGACCCGGGTTCGGCGGCAACTGGACCGGGCCGACGCGCCCCGGCTGGCCCCGGACGAGCTGGTCGCGCAGCTCCGTCGGTACTTCACGTTGCTGATCGCGCCGGACTGGCCCCGGTTGCGCGCGCTCGCGCTGGCCGACGTCCGGCGGCGGACCCTGCTCGCCGCCGAGCAGGGCGGTCGCACGCTGCTCCGCGAGCTGCACCCGACGATCCGCTGGGACGGCGCGGCGCTGCAGGTCGCCGTCGGCACGACCCGGCCGGCCGGTCTGGACGGGCGCCCGTGGACGCTGCTGCCCACCGCCTTCGCCGGGCCGACGGTGCACGCGATCATGGAGGGTGACGCCGGGCCGGCCCTCTGCTACCCGCCCCGGGGCCTGGGCGGGCTGTGGACGTCGCCACCACCCAGCGCCGCGCTGGGCGCGCTGCTCGGCAGTACGCGGGCGGCGGCGCTGTCCGTGCTCGACGCTCCGCTGAGCACCGGTGAGTTGGCCGCGATGTTGGGCCTCGCGCCGGCGACCGCGTCGCACCACCTCACCACGCTGCGGGACAACGGCCTGATCGCCGGCGTGCGGCAGGGGCGGGTGGTCCGCTATGCCCGAACTATCCTCGGTGACCAGCTGGTCGGCTAGCCCTCGGCCCGTGATGTGGGATCCGGCACGTGGACATTGGCCGGCCCCCATGCGGTGTGGCAGCATAGGCCCCATGACCGCCGCTGTCGTCCGCCGCTTCGTGGCCCGTCGCCACGTCGACTACGGCCGCGTGTTCAGCGCGATCTGTCCGGCCTACTGACGACGCCCGACCAATCCGTCTCGGGCGCGCTCCGCGCCGGCTGTCTCCGACACCGTTGTCCGCCCGCTTCGCCGGGCCGGCCGCCGCGCTCCGCGCGTGCCCCGAGGCACAGCAGACAACGGAGGACGCCCCGATGGCGGTCAGCAGCACCCCGGCCCGTCCCGAGGGCCCGACGGCCCGCCCGGCGGGGGCCCCGCGCCGCCCACGGGGTGAGGGTCAGTGGGCGCTCGGCCACCGCGAGCCGCTCAACCCCAACGAGCGGATCAAGAAGGACGACGACCCGCTGAACGTCCGGGCCCGAATCGAGACCATCTACGCCCACCGCGGCTTCGCCTCGATCGACCCGCAGGATCTGCGCGGCCGGTTCCGCTGGTGGGGCCTCTACACCCAGCGCAAGGCGGGCATCGACGGCGGGCGCACGGCCGTGCTGGAGCCGCACGAGCTGGAGGACGAGTTCTTCATGCTCCGGGTCCGCATCGACGGCGGCCAGCTCAGCCTGGCCCAGTTGCGGGTGATCGCGGAGATCTCCCGGGAGTTCGCGCGGGACACCGCCGACATCACCGACCGGCAGAACATCCAGTTCCACTGGATCCGGGTCGAGGACATGCCGGAGATCTGGCGCCGGCTGGAGTCGGTCGGCCTGCAGACCACCGAGGCGTGTGGCGACTGCCCGCGGATCGTGCTGGGCAGCCCGGTCGCCGGGGTGGCCCGCGACGAGATGCTCGACCCGACCCCCGCGGTCGACGAGATCGTCGCCCGGTACGTCGGGGACAAGCAGTTCTCCAACCTTCCCCGCAAGTTCAAGACGTCGATCTCCTGGCTGGTGGACACCCCGTACGAGTCGAACGACATCGCCTTCCTCGGCGTCGACCACCCCGAGCACGGCCCCGGCTTCGACGTCTGGGTCGGCGGGGGTCTCTCCACCAACCCGATGCTCGCCCAGCGGCTCGGCGTGTGGGTGCCGCTGGCCGAGGTGCCCGACGTGTGGGCCGGGGTGGTCGGCATCTTCCGCGACTACGGCTACCGTCGGCTGCGTCACCGGGCCCGGCTGAAGTTCCTGGTGGCCGACTGGGGTGTGGAGCGCTTCCGCGAGGTCCTGGAGAAGGACTATCTCGGCCGCACGTTGCTCGACGGCCCGGCGCCGACCCTGCCGTCGAAGCCGGTCGACCACGTGGGCGTGCACGAGCAGGCCGACGGGCGGCACTACGTGGGCGCCGCCCCGGTGGTCGGGCGGGTTTCCGGCAAGCAGCTCACCCAACTGGCAGACGTGGTCGAGGCGCACGGCAGTGACCGGGTGCGACTCACCCCGTACCAGAAGCTGCTGGTGCTCGACGTGCCGTCGGAGCGGACGGAGTCGCTGGTCGACGCGCTGCGCGGGATCGGCCTGGAGGCCCGGCCGTCGGCGTGGCGGCGCGGCACGATGGCCTGCACCGGCATCGAGTACTGCAAGTTGGCCATCGTCGAGACGAAGGCCCGCGGTGAGGAGCTGGTGGCCCGGCTGGAGCAGCGGCTGCGCGACTTCGACGCGGACATCTCGATCCACATCAACGGTTGCCCGAACGCGTGCGCGCGCACCCAGGTGGCCGACATCGGGCTCAAGGGTCAGCTGGTGGTCGGCCCGGACGGTCGGCAGGTGGAGGGCTTCCAGGTGCACCTGGGCGGCGGGCTGGGCATGGCCCAGGGGCAGACCTCCGGTTTCGGCCGCAAGCTACGCGGCCTGAAGACCACCGCCGACGAGCTTCCGGAGTACGTGGAGCGGCTGGCCCGCCGTTACCTGGCCGGTCGCAGCGAGGGCGAGACGTTCGCCAACTGGGTGATCAGAGTCGACGAGGAGGAACTGCGGTGAGCAGCGAGAACCGAGCGGCACCTCTGTACTGCCCGTACTGCGGCGAGGAGGACCTGCGGCCGCACGAGGCGGGGCACGGCGCCTGGGAGTGCCACGCCTGCACCCGGGTCTTCTCGGTGAAGTTCACCGGGCTGCTCTCGCGGGCGGTGACCCGATGAGCCTCGTCTCCGCCGCCGGCCTGCGGTTGGTCGGCCCGGGTGGTCCGACGCCGGCCGACCCGGCCCGGCGCAGCCCGGACGAGCTGCGGTCGCTTGCCGAGCAGGCGGCTCGGGACCTGGAGGGTGCGCCGGCGCTGGAGATCGCCCGCTGGGCGGCGCAGACCTTCGGCGACCGGTTCTGCGTCACCAGTTCGATGGCCGATGCCGTGCTCGCCCACCTGGTGTCCCGGGTGGCCCCGGGGGTGGACGTGGTCTTCCTCGACACCGGCCTGCACTTCCCCGAGACGCTACGGGTGCGCGACGAGGTTGCCCGGACGCTCCCGGTGAACGTCCGGTCGATCCGGCCCCGGCTCACCGTCGGCCAGCAGGACGGCCAGTACGGCCCCCGGCTGTTCAACAAGTCGCCGGACGACTGCTGTCAGCTGCGCAAGGTGGAGCCGCTGGAGCGGGCACTGACCGGGTACGACGCCTGGGCCGCGGGCCTGCGTCGGGACGAGTCCCCGACCCGGGCCAACACGCCGGTGGTGACCTTCGACCCGCGGCGCGCCAAGGTCAAGGTCAATCCGATCGCGGCGTGGTCCCAGGGGGACGTGGACGCCTACATCGCCCGCTTCAACGTGCCGGTCAACGAGCTGTTCAAGCAGGGCTACGGCTCGATCGGCTGCTGGCCGTGCACACGCCAGACCAAGGCCGGCGAGGACGCACGGGCCGGCCGGTGGGCCATGTTCGAGAAGACCGAGTGCGGGCTGCACGTCTGACCTCCCCGGCGACGACCCCCACCGGCCCCACGGCGGCCGGCGGGGCGGATCCGGTGGTGCTGGTCGCGCACGGCAGCCGTGATCCACGAGCGGCAGATGCCACCCGGGCGCTGGCCCGGGCCGTGTCGGCCGCCCGGCCGGGCACACCGGTGTGGGCGAGCTGGCTGGATCACACCGAGCCGGGGCCGACCGAGGTGCTGCGCGACCTGGCGGTGGCCGGCCACCGTCGGGCGGTGCTGGTGCCGCTGTTGCTGACCGCCGCGTACCACCGTCGGGTGGACATTCCGGCGGCGGTCGCCGCAGCGGCGCAGGCCGGGCCACCGCTGGCGGTACGGGTGACCGACGTGCTCGGCCCGGCGGACGGAACGGTCGACCCGGGGCTGCTGGCCGGGCTGCGCCGTCGACTCGGTGAGGCACAGCCGGGCCGTTTCGACGCGCTGGTGCTGGCCGCCGCGGGCGCCAGGGACGCGCGGGCACGTCGTTCGGTGGGCCGGGTCGCGGATGCGCTCGGTGTGGAGTTCGGGGTGCCCTGCCGGGTGGCGTACGCCTCGGCGGCTCCTCCGGCGGCCGGCGTGGCGGTGTCCGGGCTACGCGCGGCCGGCGCGCGCCGGGTCGCGGTGTCCGCGTACTTCCTGGCGCCGGGCCTGTTCCATGATGCGGTGACCGAGGCTGCCCGCGCGGCGGGCGCGGTGGCGGTCGCCGCGCCGTTGACCGACGCACCGGAGTTGGTCGGGTTGGTGTTGCGCCGGGTCGATGACCAGCCCGGCGGGCGCGTGGTGACACCGGCGTGGTGACGGCGCGCTGATTCGTGTGTCGGACAGCGGAACGCCCCGGCGGGCGGACCCACCGGGGCGTGCAGCTGTGTCGTTGGGGATCAGGCGGAGTGAGCGCGCAGCACCCGGAGGCCGCCGCGCCGCTTGACAGCGCGCCGCTCCTCCTCGCTCATTCCGCCCCAGACGCCGGCGTCCTGACCAGACTCGAGTGCCCACTGCAGGCACTGGTCGGTCACGGAGCAGCGCCTGCAGACGGCCTTGGCCTGCTCGACCTGCAGGAGAGCCGGTCCGGACGTCCCGATCGGGAAGAACAGTTCCGGGTCCTCGTCGCGGCAGACAGCATGGTGACGCCAGTCCATGGCGGCAACACTCCTCATTCTGGATGGGTGGCAACAATTGCTTGGTCGTGCTTTTCCTATATGCATCCGCAGTGCCGATGGTGACAGTTAGCGTTCGTCCATTCGGCAGTGCGTGAGCAGGCGGTTAGCGCCCGGGGACCTGCTGGAACAGCTCAACCTGACGAGCATATCCAGGCAATGTCCCGGTAACTCAAGTTCGCTTGTGAATACTTTCACGAACAGTCGTGATGTCAAGGGTGACGCTCGGAAAAACTCCGGGCGGTGAGCAAGCCCACAACCCATTTGTCCGGGTTCCAGTGCTTTCCTGGTTACCCGCCGTGCCACAGTCGAGGATCAATATAGTACAGTCCGCGTGACATTGCTGACATTTCCGGCACCTGCCCCTCGGTGTGGCGGTGACCGGCCGAGGCGGTCGCGGTCACCGTGTCGACCAAGGGCAGTACCCGAGACCTAGCAGATTACTCTCAGTGCGGCGGGAACGGAGGTGAATCTGACTTTCTCCCGCTCGCCGAGATAGTCGCCGTCGAGCTGGAACGCCTGTGGGCGACTGGAGACCAGCGTGAACTCCGCAGTGTCATGGAGTCGTAACACCTGACGACCTCGCGGATCCGGTTGCCGGGACAGGAACTGCGTCACTGTCCGTGTTGTGCTAGCCACCCGGAGCTGACGCAACGCCAGCACATCCAGCCCGAGGTCGAACGACGCCGCCGGGTTCGGGTTGACCTCCCGGTCACCCAGGTACGTCCATGGCGCCGTGTTCTGGATGATGACGGTGGCGAGCTCGGTCTCCGCCGGCTCGTCCGGACGTTCCAGGACGATCGCCGGATGCCGCCGGTCCGATGCGAAGAAGTACTGGCTCATGATCGAGCGCAGATAGAGCGTCGGTGTGGACACCCGACCCTTGCGCCGGGCCTGCTCCACCCGGTGGATCACGGCCGCATCCAGGCCGAACCCCGCGCAGAAGGTGAAGTAGCGGTCGTCCGCGCGGCCCAGCCCAACCGTTCGGCTCCGGCCCAGCCGCAACCCTTCGAGGATCATGCTGGTCGCCTCCGGCCACTCCCGGGGCAGGCCCAGCGCACGGGCGAACACGTTGGTCGAGCCGCCCGGCACGGTCGCCAGCGCGGGCAGCCGCTCGGCCATCGTGGCATCGTCGGCGCCCAGCGGCGGGTCGGCCGTCATCAGACCGTTCACCACCTCGTTCACGGTGCCGTCGCCACCCAGGGTGACGACCAGGTCGACACCCTCCGCAGCGGCCTCCCGGGCCAACGCCATGGCGTGCCCGCGCCGGCGGGTGTAGCGCACGCTGAGGTCGACTTCGCTGCGCAGCGCCCGGACAAGCACGTCCCGGCTGCGTTCGCTGGTGGTGGTGGCCTTTGGATTGACCACCAGGACGGCCCGCATGGGCGGCACTGTACCTCTCGGTAGCCCGGGTATCGTGGCGCGCGTGACCATCGACTCGGCCCCGTTCCCCGTCACGCTCCGCTGGGCGGTCCGGCTGCTGTGGGCGGAAGCGGCCGTCGTCGGGCTGCTCGCGGCATGGCTGGTCTGGGCCGACCTCACGGCCACCACCACCGATCTGGCGTCGGCGTTGCTGGTGACCGCCTTCGCCGTCGGGGCCGCCGTCGTGCTCTGGGCGCTGGGCCGCGCGCTGCTGCGCCGCAAGGCGGGCGCACGAGCCCCCGCGATCGTGCTCCAGCTGATGCTGCTGCCGATCGGGTGGTTCATGATCCAGGCCGGGCTCGGCTGGCTGGGTGTGCCGTTGATGGTCCTCGGCCTGGGCGTGGGCTGGCTGCTGGTCAGCCCACCGACGACCCGGGCCCTCGGCTTCGAGTGACCCTGCCGGCCTGCGCTGGGCCGGTCAGTAGCCGCCGGAGCGGCGGGTGAGCAGCGCGATCGTGGCCCGACCGTCGGCGGCCGTGGCGGATGCCGAGGTGGTCAGCGCGGTGAGCACCTTCCAGGCGAAGGACGACTCGGCGGGCAGCGTGGCGCCACGCACGGTCGGCACGGTCACCTCGACGGTCAACGCGTCCTCGGTGACCGCGAAGCGGCACTCCAACTCGGCGTCGCGGGTGGCGATGGCGAGCAGCATGGCGCACGCCTCGTCGACCGCGATCCGCAGATCCTCGATCTCGTCGAGCGCGAACTGCAACCGGGCCGCGAGACCGGCGGTGGCGGTACGGAGCACGCCAAGGTAGCCGCCGTCGGCAGGCACCGTGAGGTGCACCACGTCGTCGGTCACTGCTTGGCCAGTCAGTTGAGTCACGCCTCATCCCCCCGGTCGGGGACTCTACCCGGTCGGTCGCCGGTACGCGTGCCGGCGGCGGTGGCCTGATTGGCCAGTTGGCGCAGCGCGTCGCCGCTGAGTCGGTAGGGGATCCACTCGCTCATCTGCTCCGCGCCGATCGAGGCGTAGAACCCGGCGGCCGGGTTCCAGTCGATCATCCACCACTCCAGCCGCCGGTAGCCGCGTCGTACGCAGATGTCGGCCAGAGTGGCGAGCAGCAGTCGACCCGCCCCGGTGCCGCGGGCGGCCGGGGAGACGTAGAGGTCCTCCAGGTAGATGCCGTGCACGCCGGCCCAGGTGGAGAAGTTGAGGAACCACAGCGCGAAGCCGATCGGCTCGTCGTGCTCGTCGACCGCGACGTGACCGAAGAGGGCCGGAGCAGCCGGCGCGTCCGAAGCCGCGCCGCGATCTGGACCAGCCGGAAACAGGGCCGAGGTCAACTGCTCGGCCGTGAGATGGCACTGGTCGGGGGCACGTTCGTACTCCGCCAGCTCGTGCACCATGGCGACGACGGCCGGCACGTCCTCGGGACGTGCCGGCCGGATCGTCGGAATGACCGGGGAGGTCACGCCTTCTTGGTCTCCCAGAAGATCTTCGAGATCTCGTCGATCTTCGCGAGCAGCTTGTCGGCGGTGGCCGGGTCGAGGCTGCCCTTGACGCCACCGGCGCCGGCGAGCTTGGTGGCCTCGTTGAACAGGCTGTGCAGGTTCGGGTACTTCTCGAAGTGCGGCGGCTTGAAGTAGTCGGTCCAGAGCACCCAGAGGTGGTGCTTGACCAGCTCGGCGCGCTGCTCCTTGATGATGATGGCGCGGGTGCGGAACTCCGGGTCGGTGTTCGCCTGGTACTTCTCGCAGATCATTTTGACCGATTCGGCCTCGATCCGGGCCTGGGCCGGGTCGTAGACACCGCACGGCAGGTCGCAGTGAGCGCTCGCGGTGACGCGGGGCGCAAGGATGCGGGGAAATCGCATCGGGATCCTCCATGGGAAGTTTGCGATGATCAAAGGCGACATTACTCCTGAGGATGCTCCCCGAACCGGGTGGAGGTGAAACCAGTGGGCAGCGATCACCCGGCTGAGGCGCCGCGATTGCGGCGGCCGCTGACCGCCGTTCTGGTGATTGGTCCGTCCATGGCGCCGACACTGCGGCACGGTGATTCGGTGCTGGTCCGCCCCGGTGGCCGCCCGATCCGACCCGGGGACGTGGTGGTCGCGGTCTTCCGGACCCGCCCCGACTTGCTGGTCGTGAAGCGGGCGGTCCGGCAGCAGGACGGCGGCTGGTGGTTGCGCGGGGACAACGACCTGGTCACCGATGACTCCCGGGCGTACGGGGTGGCCGACGTGCGGGCCAGGGTGGTGGCCCGCTACTGGCCGCGCCCCGGCCGGGTTCGTCGTCGCCGGTTATGACCCCGCTCACATCCGAGCGGCAGTGTCGACACTATGCTCGGAAGTGCCCGGGTGACCCCCTGCACCGCGTGCCACCGCTCGCCGCCTACTCCGCGGCAGGGCCGGCCGCCCCGTCTGCTCGACAGATCCTGGAGTCACCACCATGTCTTCGTCCACCGTGGACCCCGCCGATCCCGTCTTCCTGCTGCACCGGGGCGGCAAGATGGCCGTCACCTCGACCGTGCCGCTCACCAGCCGGGAAGATCTCTCCCTGGCGTACACCCCGGGGGTAGCTCGGGTGTGCGAGGCGATCGCCGCCGATCCCACGCTGGTGGACGAGTACACCTGGGTGTCGCACACGGTCGCGGTGGTCACCGACGGCTCGGCGGTGCTCGGGCTCGGCAACATCGGCCCACGCGCCGCGCTGCCGGTGATGGAGGGCAAGGCGGTGCTGTTCAAGCAGTTCGCCGGGGTGGACGCCGTGCCGATCTGCCTGGACACCCAGGACGTCGACGAGATCGTCGCCGTGGTGCGGGCGCTGGCCCCCTCGTTCGGTGGGATCAACCTGGAGGACATCAGCGCGCCGCGCTGCTTCGAGGTGGAGAGGCGGCTCGACGAGGCGCTGGACATCCCGGTCTTCCACGACGACCAGCACGGCACCGCGATCGTGGTGCTCGCCGCGCTGCGCAACGCCGCGACCCTGCTCAACCGCAAGCTCGGCGACCTGAGGGTGGCGGTGAGCGGCGCGGGCGCAGCCGGCGTGGCGGTGACGAAGATGCTGGTCGCCGGGGGCGTCAACCCCGACCAGGTGGTGGTCTGCGACTCCAAGGGCATCATCGGCCGGCACCGCACCGAGTTGACCGGCACCAAGGCCGAGCTGGCGGCGAGCACCAACGCGGACGGCCGCCGTGGCGACATCACCGAGGCGCTGCGTGGCGCGGACGTGTTGATCGGGGTCTCCGGCGGGCAGATCCCCGAGACCGCGGTGGCCGGAATGGCACCCGGCGGGATCGTGTTCGCGCTGGCCAACCCGACCCCGGAGGTGCACCCCGAGGTCGCCGCCCGGCACGTCGCGGTGGTCGCCACCGGGCGCAGCGACTACCCCAACCAGATCAACAACGTGCTGGCGTTCCCGGGGGTGTTCCGCGGTGCGTTGGATGCCGGCGCCACCCGGATCACGGAGGCGATGAAGGTCGCCGCCGCGGACGCCATCGCCGGGGTG
This sequence comes from Micromonospora parathelypteridis, assembly GCF_014201145.1. Lineage (NCBI taxonomy): Bacteria > Bacillati > Actinomycetota > Actinomycetes > Micromonosporales > Micromonosporaceae > Micromonospora > Micromonospora parathelypteridis. The sequence goes on along the minus strand of NZ_JACHDP010000001.1, from coordinate 2,166,593 downwards.
GTGGCCGAGTCGTTGACCGTCGACGCGATCGTCCCCTCGCCGCTCGACCCGCGCGTCGCGCCGGCCGTCGCGGAGGCGGTCGCCGAAGCCGCCCGCCGCGACGGCGTCGCCCGCCACTAGGGCCGGACACGGGCCATCGAGGACGGGCACCTTCTTAACGGGCGCTCAGCTTGTTACCGTGCCGATCATGCGTGCTGCCTTCGCCTCCAGGTTCGACGACGCCGATCCGCTCGCCGCCCTTACCGTCGGTGAGCGGCCCGAGCCGACCCACCCGGCCGACGACTGGGTGACCGTGCAGTTGCGGGCCACCTCGCTCAACCACCACGACCTTTGGTCATTGCGCGGGGTGGGGCTCACCGAGGCCCAACTGCCGATGATCCTCGGCTGCGACGCGGTCGGCGTGGACCCGGAGGGTCACCCGGTGGTCGTGTACCCGGTGGTGGTCACTCCGGGTGACCCCCGCGGGGTCTCCATCCTCTCCGAGCACTTCGCCGGGACCCTCGCCGAGCGGGTCGCCGTACCCCGATCGAACCTGATCCCGCTGCCCGACGGCATGACGGCGACCGACGCGGCCTGCCTGCCCACGGCCTGGTTGACCGCGTGGCGGATGCTGACCACCAAGGGCCGCGTCGCGGACGCCGACAGCGTGCTGGTCCAGGGCGCGGGCGGTGGCGTCGCCACCGCGGCCGTCGCGCTCGCCGTCGCGATGGGCAAGCGGGTGTACGCGACCAGCCGCGACGCCGCCAAGCGGGAGCGGATCTCGGCCCTCGGCGCGACCGCCGTGGAACCCGGTGCCCGGCTGCCGGAACGCGTCGACGTGGTGATCGAGACGGTTGGCGCGGCCACCTTCGACCACTCGCTGAAGTCGGCCGCGCCGATGGCCCGGATCGTGGTCTCCGGCGCGACCGCCGGGCACGAGCCGGCGATCAACCTGCGCCGGGTCTTCGCGATGCAGTTGGAGATCCTGGGCACCTCGATGGGCACGCCCGGCGAGCTGTACGAGTTGCTGGCGTTCTGCTCCGACAACGAGGTGCGCCCGGTGGTGGACTCCGTCGTTCCGTTCAGCCGGGTCGAGGACGCCTTCGCCCGCCTGCAGTCCGGCGAGGCCTTCGGCAAGGTCGTCATCGACCACACGGCCTGATCCACGCGGCCGCCCCTTCCCGCAAGATCCGCACAACATCATGGAAGTAGTGGCCTCGGCGTCACGGGAGGCCACTACTTCCTGGATGTTGTGCGGACGCGCGGCTCAGAGGTGATCGTCGAAGGTGGCGATGTCGCCGCGCGTCGCGTCGGTGGGGATGCGCTTCTTGGCCGCCGCGTCGCCGTACAGCGACCAGCGGAGGAACTCGACGGACGTGTCCGCGACCACGCGCAGCGTCGCGCCATCACTGAGCAGCCCCCGTCCGTGGTCGCCGTTCGGCAGGCTCAGCATCGCCTTCGGCCAGGGCACCTTGTCGTACACGGCCTTGCCCGCCGCGTACTCGATCACCTCGTCCAGCTCTCCGTGCACGAACAGTTGCGGCGCGGACGCGCCGGCGAACGCGGTGCCCACGCCGAGCGCCGTGCCGGCGAACACCACACCCGCGTCCAGCCGTTCGTCCCGGCTGGCGGTGAAGAGGCCGATGGTGGTCACCCCGCCGGCGGAGTGCCCGGCTGCGGCCACCCGCTCACCGTCCAACCGGCCGCGCAACGAGTCGCCGGCCCTGCCGTCCAACGCCAACACCTGATCCAGCGCGTACGACACGTCGGCCGGCTGGTTGAGCACGTCGAGGACGTTGTTGTCGGCGCCCCGGGAGGTGTGCGGGAAGGTCGGCGCGGCCACCACGAAACCCGCCGCCGCCCACCGGGTCAGCAGAGTGGCGTAGTCGTCCGGGCGCCCGCCCAACCCGTGGCTGAACATCACCACCGGAAACCGTCCCTGCGCAGCCGACGCCGACCGCTTGGCCGCGCCGCCGGCCTCCCCGGCCGCCGGATACCAGAGCGTCACCGGCAGCGCACGGCCGTCCCGGTCCAGCTTCAGTTGGCGTACGCCGACTGCGAAGGCGCGCTGGGGCGCGGTCCCGGCGGGGACCTGCGGCGTCGGCGTGGCCGCGGGCGGAGGCGCGACCGGCGCCTGCCAGCCCTTGCCCTGTGGGGTGTCCGCAGAGCAGCCGGCCAGACCGGCGAGGAGCACGGCGCTGGCCAGCAGAGCGGGGGTGACGCGACGCGACATGAATCCGATTGTGCCCTGTGCGGTCGGCGCGACCGGCGGAGTTCGGCGCACTGTGCCCGCCCCTTCACCCACCGCTGCACACCAGGCGTCACGATCACCGCGCGGCCGAGGAGCTCGAGTTGGCTCTACGTCAGCCGCTGGCCTGCTCGACCAGGACCGGCACGCAGCCGGATCAGGTCGGCGGCGTCCTTCGGCCGGCGCGGATGCTCCGGCATCCACACCGGGTACATCTGCTTGAACTCGATCTGAGCCCGCACCGAGATGGTCGGCGCGGTGAGCGAGCCGATCCGGCCGGGTGGCGCGTCCAGCATCCCGGCCGGCAGTGGTGTCCCGGCCCATGGCCCGGCACCCACGGTCGGTCGACCCGCGTCATCCCGACCCAGGTACGCGAAGCTGACCTCGACGTCACCCGCGAACACGTCGAGTTGCAGGTCCGCCGGCATCCGGGGGTCGGGACGCCAACCTCGGGCCAGCAGCGGTGTGGCCAGCCGGTCCGCGTCCTCCCGCCAGCAGTACCAGTCGACGTCGACGTGGGGTCGGGTCACCGTGCCGAGGTGGAAGTCCATCGCCCAGCCGCCGCGCAGCCATACCGGGATGCCGTCCGCCCCGGCCACCGTGAGCACCTCGGCGATGCTCGCCAACTGGCGGCGCGCGTGCTCGTTCACCGGGCCACCGTACCGGCGCGCCAGGATCAACTGGCCGGACGAAACTCGTAGCTGGTCATCGGGGTACCGGCGTCGGCGGCGAGGCGCGCACCGGCCGACTGGTCGCCGTAGAGGGTCCAGCGGAGGAAGTCGGTGGTGGTGGCGAGAACCGGGGCGAACCCCGGGTTGCCCGGCGTGAGGTACGCGCCGTGGTCCTGCCCCAACAGGCTGAGGAACGCGGCCGGGCCGGGGGTACGCCCGTACGCCGCCCGGCCGACCGTGACCGGCACCACCGCGTCGGCCGTGCCGTGCACGAAGAGCACCGGCGCGGGCGGCCCGGCGAAGCTGCCGGGCAACCCACCTCCGGCGATCACGATCCCGGAGCGCAGCCGGGTCGGGTGCCCCTCGCTGAACATGCCGGACGTGGTGAAGCCGCCCGCCGAGTGGCCGGCGGCGGCGATCGACGACAGATCCAGGTGGCCGGCGAGGGGGTCCGCGTGGTTCCGGTCGAGGCGGCCCAGGTGTCGGATCAGCCGCCACCCGTCGGCGGGCTGGTTGCGCACGTCGTGCCGGGTGAAGTGGGCGGCACCCTGCCGGGTGTGCGGAAACGCGGGCGCGGCCACCACGAAACCGGCCGCCGCCCAGCGGGTGGTCAGGCCGGCGTGCAGGTCGGGCAGGCTGTACAGCCCGTGGCTGTAGATCACCACCGGGAACCGCCCGTCGGCCACCCCGTCGGCCGAGGTTGGAAACCAGATCGTCACCGGCAGGGGGCGCGCCGAGCGCGGATCGAGGGTGAGCGTACGCACGCCGACGGCGTACGACCCCTCGGGCGCCCGACGCGCCGCCGGCGGCCCGTCGGAACCAGCGGTGCCGGCAGTGGCAGGCGCGCAGCCAACCAGCAGCGTTGTCATCAGCACGGCGATCAGCCGTCCCGCCCCCATCGTTCCACGGTAGGTGCCCGGGTGGGCGTTGCGACCCCGCCGTCCGGCCCGGCTGTACCCGCCACCCGGTCGGGTCGTTTCCACCGGCCGGGTCCAACCCGGGACGACGTGGGCCGGGGGCGGTGCCGCGCGAGCCGTTTCGCTAGGGTCTCCGGCATGCCTGAGAACTACACCGACCCCAGCGGCAACACCGAGGCCTTCCGCGCCTTCACCGAGACGCCGAACGTGGCAGGGCCGACGGAGACCCCGTCCCGCATCCCTCTGATCGTCGGTGTGGTGGTCGTGGTGCTGGTGGTGGCTGTCGTCGCCTGGCTCGCGCTGAGCTGACCGGAGCTTCGTCAGCCGCCCGTGCTGGGCTGACCGGAGCTTCGTCAGCTGCCCGCGACCACGTCGCGGGCCTGGCGGGCGATCTCCCGTTCCTCGTCGGTGCGGATGACGCAGACGCTCACCTCCGCGCCGTCGGGCGAGATCACCCGGTCGCCGTCGCCGTCGTTACGGGCGTCGTCCACGGCAATGCCGAGCCGCTCCAGGCCAGCCAACGCGGCAGCCCGGACGGGCGCGGCGTTCTCGCCGACCCCGGCGGTGAAGGCGATGGCGTCGACGCGACCGAGCAGCGCGTAGTACGCCCCGACGTAGCCGGTGATCCGCCGGCAGTACACGTCGAAGGCCAGCCCTGCCGCCCCGTCCCCGGCCGCCCGACGCTGCAGCACCTCGCGCATGTCGTTGACGCCGCTCAGCCCGAGCAGGCCGCTGCGGTGGTTGAGCAGGTCGTCGATGTCGTCCACCGACAGCCCACCCTCCCGGCGCAGGTGGAAGATCACCGTCGGGTCGAGGTCGCCGCTGCGAGTGCCCATCACCAGCCCCTCCAACGGGGACATGCCCATCGAGGTGGCGACGCTGCGACCGTTCGCCACCGCGCAGGCGCTGGCCCCGTTGCCCAGGTGCAGGGTGATCGTGTTGAGCTGCTCGTACGGGCGGCCCAGCAGTTCGGCGGTGCGGCGGGACACGTACGCGTGCGAGGTGCCGTGGAAGCCGTACCGGCGGATGTCGTACCGCTCGGCGGTCTCCCGGTCGATCGCGTAGGTCGCGGCGGCCTCCGGCAGGGTGTGGTGGAACGCGGTGTCGAAGACGGCGACCTGCGGGACGTCCGGCAGCGCCGCGCGGGCCACCTCGATGCCGGCCAGGTTCGCCGGGTTGTGCAGCGGGGCCAGCGGCACCAGATCCTTGATCGCGGCCAGCACCGCGTCGTCGACCAGGACCGGGGCAATGAACCTCCGGCCGCCGTGCACCACCCGGTGCCCCACCGCCGCCAGCCCGGTCAGGTCCAGCCCGTCCAGGATCTGCCGGACCGCACCGGCGTGGTCCGCCGGGCCGCCGCCGGGCTCACCGACCCGCTCGACGGTGCCGTGGTCGAGCGTCCGGTCACCGTCGTAGTGGCGCCACTTCACCGACGACGACCCGCAGTTGAGCACCAGCACCCGACTCACGAGGCCTCCTCGGTGGCCGCCTGGATGGCGGTGATCGCCACCGTGTTGACGATGTCCGGCACGGTAGCGCCACGGGAGAGGTCGTTCACCGGTCGGCGCAGGCCCTGCATCACCGGGCCGACCGCGACCGCCCCGGCGGAGCGCTGCACCGCCTTGTACGTGTTGTTGCCGGTGTTCAGGTCCGGAAAGATGAAGACCGTGGCCTGGCCGGCTACCGCGCTGCCCGGCAACTTCGTCGCCGCCACCGCCGGGTCGATCGCCGCGTCGTACTGGATCGGTCCCTCGACCAGCAGGTCGGGCCGGCGCTCCCGGACCAGCGCGGTGGCCGTGGCGACCTTCTCCACGTCCGCGCCGGCGCCGGAACTGCCGGTGGAGTACGACAGCATGGCCACCCGGGGTTCGATGCCGAACCGGGCGGCGGTGTCGGCCGACGAGATCGCGATGTCGGCGAGCTGGGCGGCGTCCGGGTCGCGGTTGACGGCACAGTCCCCGTAGACCAGGACCCGGTCGGCGAGCAGCATGAAGAAGACGCTGGAGGCGACCGACACGTCCGGCACGGTACGGATGATCTCGAACGCCGGTCGGATGGTCGCGGCGGTGGTGTGCGTGGCACCCGAGACCATGCCGTCGGCCCGCCCGGTCGCCACCATCAGGGTGCCGAAGTAGTTGGCCTGGGCCACGATGTCGTGCGCCAACTCCGCAGTGACGCCCCGGTGGGCGCGAAGCCGGGCGTACTCGGCCGCGAAGTCGTCCCGCCACCCGCTGGTGACCGGGTCGACCACGTTCGCGTCGCCGAGGTCGATGCCCAGTTCGCGGGTCCGCCGGGCGATGTCGTCCGGCCGGCCGAGCAGCGTCAGCTCGGCCACCCCACGGCGCAGCAGGATCTCCGACGCACGCAGGATCCGCTCCTCGCTGCCCTCCGGCAGCACCAGGTGGCGGGGCTTCGAGCGGGCCCGGTCGATCAGCTCGTTCTCGAACATCAGCGGGGTGACCCGCGTCGACCGGCTGACCCGCAACCGGCGGGCCAGGTCGTCGGTGTCCACGCACCGCTCGAACGCGCCGAGCGCGGCCTCCACCTTGCGGGGATTCGCCGCGCTGGGCCGACCCTCGATGCGACTGGACGCGGCCACCGTGTCGTAGCTGTCGGTGCGCACGGACAGCACCGCCAGCCCGGTGTTCAGTCCCTCCACCAGCCGCATGACCCGGGGGTCGGGCTGCTCGCCGAGGGTGAGCACCAGCCCGGCCACCGACACCTGCCCGGCCACGTGCGCGGCGCTCGCGGCGACGAGCAGGTCGGCCCGGTCCCCGGGAGTGATCACCAGGGCGCCCTCGGTGAGGTGGCTGAGCAGGGTCGGCACGTGCGCCGCGCCGACCACGAAGTCCAACACGTCCCGGCCGAGCGCGGCCTCGTCCCCGGCCAGCAGGGTGGCGCCGAGCGCCGCCGCCACCTCGGCCACCGTCGGCGCCGACACGCTCGGCACCTCCGGAATCGCGTACGCGGGCACCGGCAGGTCGGGCAGCGTCATCGGCCCCGGCACGCGGTTGGCGATCACCGCGAGCACCGTCGCGCCCAGGTCGGCCAGATCGTGGTACGCCCCGCGTACCGCCGCCGCGACGGCCCCCGGCTCCTGCCCGAAGCCATCCACCACCGGCACCACCACGCTGCCGAACTCGGTGGCGAGCCGGGCATTGAACGCCAACTCCCGGGGATGGGCCGGGTCGCCTGGTTCGTCGAAATCGCTGCCCACCACGACCACCGCCGGGCACTGCCGCTCCACCGCCCGGTACCGCTCGACGATGGCGGAGATCAGCTCTGCGCGCCGGCCGTCGGCCACCAGGGCGGTTGCCTCGGCGTAGGTCGCTCCGGCCAGCTCGGCCAGCGGCAGCTCGACCCGGTAACGCTCGCTGAGCAGGGCGAGGATCGGGTCCGGACCGGTGTCGGCGACCAGTGGCCGGAACACGCCGATCCGCCCGACCTGGCGGGACAGCAACTCCGCCAGCCCGAGGGCAATTGTCGACTTGCCCCCGCCCGAACCCACGCTAGTCAGATACACACTGCGAGCCACAACCCCACCCTAAAAGATCGCAAGACCCCCACCCGACCCCTCCACCGCGCCCCCACCCCGCCCCCGCCCCCGGCCCGGCCCCCAGCCCCGCCCCTGTTCCCGGTGATCATGAGGTTATGGGCCGACACGCCGACGACACGCGCGCACAACTTCATGATCAACAGCGGCGGGGCGGGCGGGGGATGGGAGTGGGGGTGGGGGTTAGGCGTCGTCGTCGTCGGGGTCGTCCAGGCGGGCCAGGTAGGTTGCCAGGCGTTCGATGGGGGTTTCGAAGTCGGGGTTGAGGTCGACGAAGTCGCGTAGGCGTTCGCCGAGCCACTCCAGGGTCACCTGCTCGTCGCCCCGGCGTTCGACCAACTCCTCGATGCCACGGTCGGTGAAGTACATCGCGTATGTCCTCGTGCTCGGCCCGGCGCGGGCCGGGTGGGTTTGCGGGTGGACCGACGGAGCCGGGGCAGGACCGTGGTGAACGGCCTGCCCCGGCTCTCGCAGTGCGGTCAGGTCACGGGCGGGGGAGGGCCGCCTCGATCAGCGCGGTCTGCTCGACCTCGTGGGTCTTGGCCGAGCCGACCGCCGGGGCGGCCGCGGCCGGGCGGGAGATCCGCCGCAGCCGAACGTCCGCGAGGTGCTCCAGCAGGTTGAGCGCGACGAACGACCAGCCGCCCTGGTTGGCCGGCTCCTCCTGCACCCAGGCGAAGTCCTCGGCGTTCGGGTACTGCGCGAGGGCGGCCCGGATCTCCTCCACCGGCAGCGGGTACAGCTGCTCGATCCGGAGGATCGCGGTGTCGGTGATGCCGCGCTCCTGGCGGGCCTGGAACAGGTCGTAGTAGACCTTGCCCGAGCAGAGCAGCACCCGCTTCACCGCCTCCGGCGCCGGGGCGGCCGTGTCGCGCAGGACCGGCTGGAAGGTGCCGGTGGTGAAGTCCTCCACCGAGGAGACGCAGAGCTTGTGCCGCAGCAGCGACTTCGGCGTGAACACCACCAGCGGCTTGCGCTTGGGCGACAGTGCCTGGCGGCGCAGCAGGTGGAAGTAGTTCGCCGGGGTGGTCGGGATGGACACCCGCATGTTGTCCTCGGCGCACATCTGCAGGAACCGCTCCGGCCGGCCGGAGGTGTGGTCCGGGCCCTGGCCCTCGTGGCCGTGCGGCAGCAGCAGAGTGACGGCGGAGCGCTGGCCCCACTTCACCTCGCCCGACGAGATGAACTCGTCGATCACCGACTGGGCGCCGTTGACGAAGTCGCCGAACTGGGCCTCCCAGGCGACCAGCGCGTTGATGTTCTCCACCGAGTAGCCGTACTCGAAGCCCATCGCCGCGTACTCGCTGAGCAGCGAGTCGTGCACGAAGAACCGGGAGCGCTCGCCGTCGCCGGTGAGCGACTTCAGCGGCAGGTAGTCGTCGCCGGTGCGGGAGTCGACCACCGAGGCGTGCCGCTGGACGAACGTGCCACGACGCGAATCCTGCCCGGCCAGCCGGACGGTGACCCCGTCGTGCAGCAACGCCCCGAGCGCGATGATCTCGCCGAAGCCCCAGTCGATGTTGCCTTCGACGGACATCTTGGCCCGCCGGTCCAGCAGTTGCTGGATCCGCTTGTGCGGGGTGAAGCCCTCCGGGAGGTTGATGTGCGCCTCGCCGATCGCCTTCACCACGGACGCGTCGGTGGCGGTGTCGACCTGCGGCTCCGGCTCGACCTCGCGGCGCGGCCGGTTGAGCTGGCGCGGCGCCGAGGCGGCGTCCCGAGTGGCCTTGAAGACCTTCTCCAGCTGCGCCTGGTAGTCACGCAGCAGCTCTTCCGCGTCCTCCACGGTGATGTCGCCGCGACCGATCAGCTCCTCGGTGTACAGCTTGCGGACCGAGCGCTTCGAGTCAATGATCTTGTACATCTGGGGGTTGGACATCGACGGGTCGTCGCCCTCGTTGTGCCCGCGCCGGCGGTAGCAGACCATGTCGATCACGACGTCCTTGTTGAACGTCTGCCGGTATTCGAAAGCCAGCCGGGCCACTCGGACCACGGCCTCCGGGTCGTCGCCGTTCACGTGGAAGATCGGCGCCTGGATCATCCGGGCCACGTCGGTGCTGTAGAGGCTGGACCGGCTGTACTCCGGGGCGGTGGTGAAGCCGACCTGGTTGTTGACCACCACGTGCACGGTGCCGCCGGTGCGGTAGCCACGCAGCTGCGACAGGTTGAGCGTCTCGGCGACCACACCCTGCCCGGCGAACGCCGCGTCACCGTGCACCGCGAGCGGCAGCACGGTGTAACCCTCGAGCTTGAGGTCGATCCGGTCCTGCTTGGCCCGGACGATGCCTTCCAGCACCGGGTCGACGGCCTCCAGGTGCGATGGGTTGGCCACCAGCGACACCTTGACGGCGTGCTCGCCGCCGGGAGTGGTGAACTTGCCGTTCTGGCCCAGGTGGTATTTCACGTCGCCGGAACCCTGCGTCGAGCGCGGGTCCAGGTGGCCCTCGAACTCCGAGAAGATCTTCTCGTACGGCTTGCCGACGATGTTGGCCAGCACGTTGAGCCGACCACGGTGGGCCATGCCGATGACGACCTCGTCCAGCCCGTTCTCGGCGGAGGACTCCAGCACCTCACCGAGCAGCGGAATCAGCGACTCGCCGCCCTCCAGCGAGAAGCGCTTCTGGCCGACGTACTTGGTCTGCAGGAAGGTTTCGAACGCCTCGGCGGCGTTGAGCCGGTTGAGGACGTGCTTCTGCTCGTCGGCGGCCGGCTTCTCGTACTTGCGCTCGATCCGCTCCTGGATCCAGCGCCGCTCCTCCGGGTCCTGGATGTGCATGTACTCGATGCCGACCCGGCGGCAGTACGAGTCGCGCAGCACGCCGAGGATCTCGCGCAGCTTCATCCGCTGCCGGCCGGCGAAGCCGTTGACCGGGAACTCGCGGTCCAGGTCCCACAGGGTGAGCCCGTGCTGGAGAACGTCCAGGTCGGGGTGCTTGCGGATCTTGAATTCCAGTGGGTCGGTGTCGGCCATCAGGTGACCGCGCACCCGGTACGCGTGGATCAGCTCGTGCACCCGGGCGGTCTTGTTGATCTGGCCCTCGGAGTTGACCGCCACGTCGCGCATCCAGCGCACCGGCTCGTACGGGATGCGCAGCGAGGTGAAGATCTGGTCGTAGAAGCCGTGCTCGCCCAGGATCAGCTCGTGCATCACCTTGAGGAACTCGCCGGACTGCGCGCCCTGGATGATCCGGTGGTCGTACGTGCTGGTCAGCGTGATGATCTTGCTGACGGCCAGCTCGGCCAGGGTGGTCTCGGACATGCCCTGGTAGGGGGCCGGGTATTCCATGGCGCCGACGCCGATGATCGCGCTCTGCCCCTGCATCAGCCGCGGCATCGAGTGCACGGTGCCGATGCCGCCCGGGTTGGTCAGCGAGATCGTGGTGCCGGAGTAGTCCTCCATGGTCAGCTCATTGCGCCGCGCTCGCCGGACCACGTCCTCGTACGCCTGCCAGAACTGCCGGAAGTCCATCTGCTCGCAGCCCTTGATGGAGGGGACCACCAGGTTGCGGCTGCCGTCCGGCTTGGCCAGGTCGATCGCGATGCCGAGGTTGACGTGCGGCGGGCGGACCACCGCCGGCTTGCCGTTTGCCTCGGCGAAGGAGTTGTTCATCTCGGGGTGCTGGACCAGCGCCCGGACCATCGCGTAGCCGACCAGGTGGGTGAAGCTGACCTTGCCGCCGCGCCCGCGGGCGAGGTGGTTGTTGATCACGATGCGGTTGTCGACCAGCAGCTTGGCCGGGACCGCGCGCACGCTGGTCGCGGTGGGCACGCTCAGCGAGGCGTCCATGTTCTGGACGATCTTCGCGGCGACGCCACGCAGCGGCGTGGTCTGCGGACCGTCTGCGGTCGGCGCGGTGGCCTTGGCGGCCGGCTTGGCCGGGGCGGTCTTCTCCGGGGCGGCCTTGGCGGGGGCCGGCGCTGCGGCGGCGGGCTTGGCCGGTGCCGGCTTCGCGGCGGACGGCGCGGTCGCCGGCTGCGCGGTGGCGCTCGGCTGGGTGACCGTGGCGGCTGCCTCCGGCTGGCCGTCCGGCTCGGGGGCGGCCGGCTTCTCCGACGACGTCTCGGCCCCGCGCGGCGTGGCCGCACCCGGCGCTGGCCGGTAGTCGGCGAAGAAGTCGTGCCAGGCCGAATCGACGCTTGTTGGGTCGGCGAGGTACCGCTGGTACATCTCCTCGACGATCCACTCATTCGGGCCGAAACCCGCCAGTGGGTTCTCCTGCGAAGTCTGCTGGGTCGACACGGCCGGTAATCGCCTCTTTCACGCGGGTTTGTGTGGCACGCGGTGTGTCCCTCGCGCCCGATTAGGAGCACGGGATGGACGGCTCCCAGGCTACGCCGTACCGATCGCGCAGGCATTTCCGCCTCGGTCCCGTGGCCGGTTTCACAGAAGATGCCAGAAGTTCAGCAACCGCTGCGCGGCCGGTCCAGGGCTGGTACGCACGGGGATTCACGCCGTCCTGACCCGCGGCAGCGGCGACGACCCCGGCGCGGCCAGCCTGTCGCCGCCGCCCCGGGGTCGGGACCGCCGTCAGGCGATGTCGCGCCGCCGAGTGAGCAGGACTCCGACGACCCCGCTGACCAGCGCGTAGCCGACCAGCACCAGGGCACCGACCCACCAGGCCGGTACGAACTCCGACTGGCCTTCGGTGATCATGACCTGGGAGGCGACCGCGGGCCAGACCACCTGCCACTTGAGCACCGCCTCGCTGTCCAGGAGGTTCGACAGGAGCAGGAACAGCAGACCCACCACCTGGGTACCGACCAGGTAGAGCACCGCCGCCGTGATCACCGCGCCGAGTTGGTTGGTGATCAGCGTGCCGATACCCACGCCCAGGATCGTCCAGATGGCGTACGCGAGCAGGTTGAACAGCAGCGCCCGCTGCACCGGCCACTCGCCGAGCTGGGCGCCGTAGTCGTTCAGGGACAGGAAGATGGAGCCGGCGGCCAGGTCGATCACGGTGGTCGCCAGCCAGAAGAAGAAGCCGAGCAGGCTCGCGGCGATGAGCTTGCCGACGATGACCGAGGTGCGCCGCGGCGTCGTCAGGAACGTCGTGGTCGCGGTCTGGTGGAAGAACTCGTTGGTGACCATCAGGATGCCGATGAGCATCACGAACATCAGCCCGAGGTACTGGCCCGAGGTGTAGAGGTTCGCCGCCTGCGCCGCCGGGGTCGACTGCTCCGGGCTGGCGCCGACATCCCCGCCGTCGCCGCCCAGGACGGTGACGGCGTACCAGGCGTTGAACGCGAAGGCCAGGGCGATCGACAGGAACGCGCCGAGGGCCAGCCACCACCAGGTGCTGGTCGTGCGGATCTTGAGCAGTTCGGCTCGGACGAGGTTCATCGGATGCCCGCCTTTCCGGCCGTCAGCTCCAGGAAGACCCGTTCCAGGTCGGGTCGTTCGGTGGTCAGTTCGTGCAGCTCGACGCCGGCGGCCAGAGCGGCCCGGCCGATCGTCGGGGCATCCACCCCGGCCACCAGCAGCGTGCCGTGCTCGTCGGTGTCGACGGTCGCCGACTGCGCCTTCAGGGCGGCGACCAGCGCGTCGGCCTGCGGCGTGCGGACCCGGACCCGGGCGCTCTGCGCCATCGAGCCGAGAACCTGGTCGACCGGTCCCTGCCGGACCAGCTGCCCGGCCGCGATGATCACCACGTCGTCGGCGAGCAGCTGCATCTCCGACAGCAGGTGGCTGGAGACCAGCACGGTGCGGCCCTCGTGGGCGAGGTTCTTGAGGAACCCACGCATCCAGCGGATGCCCTCCGGGTCGAGCCCGTTGGCCGGCTCGTCGAGGATCAGCACCCGGGGGTCGCCGAGCATCGCGGCGGCGATGCCGAGCCGCTGCTTCATACCCAGCGAGTAACCCTTGAACTTGCGCTTCGCCGCCGGCGTCAGACCGACCAGGGCCAGCGCCTCGTCGGCCCGCTGCTTGGGCAGCCCGGCCGCCGCGCAGATGACCCGCAGGTGGTTGATGCCGGTGCGACCCTTGTGCGCGCTGGAGGCCTCCAGCACCGCGCCGACGTGCCGCAGCGGGTCGCTGAGGTCGGTGTACCGGCGGCCGCTGATGGTGGCCGTGCCGGCGGTCGGCGTGACCAGGTTCAGCAGCATGCGCAGCGTGGTGGTCTTCCCGGCGCCGTTCGGGCCGAGGAAGCCGGTGACCCGCCCGGACGCCACGGTGAAGGACAGGTCGTTCACCGCCCGCACGTTCTTGTACTGCTTCGTCAGACCGGACACCACGATCTGACCGTCGCTGGTGGGGCTTCGCTGCCCGTCAGTCATCGTTCTCCTCCCGTGTGTGGCGTCGAGGTACGCCGTGGCACAGCGTGACGGCCCGGGGCAACAAGGTCAATCAGGCGCGGTCCGTACCTTCTGGTCCGTCGCAGGGCGGAGGCGACTCCTCCCTACGGACGACGGCCGGGTTCAGCGGGCGATCCAGGTTGCCCGGGCGGAGCCGAGCAGCGTGCCGTCCGGGCCGTAGAGGCTGGTGTGCACGAGCGCCTTGCGCCCATCGACGCCGAGCAACGCCCCGGTCACCACGCACTCGTCGCCGGGCCCGGGCAGCGCCGCGACCACGGCGGCGATCCGGCCCAGCAGGTACGGGCGGCCCGGCGCGAGCACGGTCCAACCGCCGGGGCAGTCCAGTGCCGCCCAGACCGTGGCCTCGCTGACCTGCTCGGGCGCCCGGAACGGCGCGGCGGTCCGGCCGTCCGGCAGCCGGCCGGGGAAGATCCGCAGCCCGTCCGTCCGCTGTGGCCCACAGACATAACAGCTGGGGAAAGGATGCTCGACAAGGCCGGGGTAGCGGGCCGCCGCAGCCACCGCGGTGTCCAGGTCGACAGGGGGTACGACAGCGTCGACCACCCCGGCCGGGCGCACCTCGGCCACCAGTTCGCCGGCCGGGTCACGGACCTCGCCGTCGACCAGACTCAGCGCGGTCTCCAGTGGCGGTGGCCGGCGCAGCGTCACCTCGATCGGGCCGGTGCCGCCGGCCTCGGCGGCGAACACTCCCGCGCTCCAACCGCCGTTGCCGGATCCGGCGGGCCCGTTGTAGCGGGACTCGATACGCATCATCGACCTCCGGTGGGGGCGTGCCGGCGCGTTCGCCGGTCCGCCCCGGCAGCCTCGCACGCCCACCGCCGGGTGTGGCTCGCGGTCTCGCCTGCCGGCGTTCACCCGAACGACACCAGTGGTCCCCGTGGATGGCAACCCGGGCACCTAGACAGATCCCATGGCCGTTCTGCATGCCGCTGGCGCACCCCTGACGACCAGCGGATACACCCTGCTGATCGCCGACGACCCCACCCAGGTCGCGGCCGCGCAACGCCTGCGTCACGAGGTGTTCGCCATTGAGCTCGGCGCCACCCTCCTCCCCGGTGCGGCCGGGTTGGACGTGGATCCCTTCGACGCGTACTGCGACCATCTGATCGTCCGCGAGGACAGCACCGGCGACGTGGTCGGCACGTACCGGCTGCTGCCGCCCGGCCGCGCGGACCGGCGGTACGCCGAGGACGAGTTCGACCTCACCGCGCTCGACCCGCTCCGCGACGACCTCGTCGAGGCGGGCCGGTCCTGTGTTCACCCGGACCACCGCTCCGGCGCGGTGATCAACCTGATGTGGGCCGGCATCGTCCGGTACCTGCACCTGCGTGGCTCCCGTTGGCTCGGTGGCTGTGCCTCGGTGCCGGTGGGCGACGGTGGGCGGACGGTCGCCGAGGTGTGGAACCAGGCCCTGACCCGACACCTGTCGCCGCCGCCGCTGCGGGTCCGCCCGCTGCGGCCCTGGTTCGCCGACCCGGCCGCCGCGCTCACCGCCGCTGCCCCGTTGGGGGCTGACGCGGCCGGGCGTGTCGCGGTGCCGCCGCTGCTGCGTGGCTATCTCCGGCTCGGCGCGTGGATCTGTGGTGAGCCGTCGTACGACCCCGACTTCGGGTGCGCGGACTTCTACGTGCTCTTCTCCCTGGACCGGATGAACCCGCGCTACCTGCGGCACTTCCTGGGTGCGGAGGCGCAGCGGTGACCGCCGCGCCGCACGACCTGTGGCGGCCCTCGTCGGGCTGCGACGACGACTGCCTGCCGGCGGCCGGCGACGTGCCCACGGTGTCGGTGGCCCGCCGGGTGCTCCGGTTGGTCGCGGTGGCCGGCATGCTGCTGGCCGGGGTCGGCCTGGTGGTGCTGCTGCCCGTGCTCCCGAGCCGGGAACGGCAGGCGGCGGTGCGCGGCTGGGCCCGGGCCACCGCCCGAGCCTTCGGCGTACGGCTGGTGATCCGGGGGCGGCTGCCCCGGCGGCGGGCACTGCTGGTCGCCAACCACGTCTCGTGGCTGGACATCCTCGCGGTGCTGGCGGTCGCGCCCACCCGAATGGTCGCGAAGCGGGAGATCCGCTCCTGGCCGGTGTTCGGCCTGCTGGCCGCGGCGGCGGGCACGGTCTTCGTGGACCGCTCCCGGCCGCGGGCGCTGCCGACCACCGTCGGCCGGGTCGCGGACACGCTGCGCGCCGGGCGGTCGGTGGCGGTCTTTCCGGAGGGTACGACCTGGTGTGCTGGTGATGGTGCCGCCGACTGCCGCCCCGGCGGCGGCTTCCGGCCCGCGATGTTCCAGGCGGCCATCGAAACGGGCAGCCCGGTGGTGCCCCTGCGACTCGCCTACCGCTGCACGGCCACCGGGACGACCACCACGGCTGCTGCCTTCCTCGGGGCGGACACCCTGCTGCGGTCGGTGGTCAGGGTGGTCACGGCGCGGGAGTTGGTGGTGTCGGTGACGATCGCCGCCGCGCTGCACCCGGCCCGTGATGCCGACCGGCGGATGCTGGCCCGGGCCGCCGAGTCGGCCGTACACCTGCTGCCCACGGCGGGTGCCCTGGCGCGGGCCCGGCAGCGTCCGGCGCCCACGGCGACCCTGGCCGTCGTTCCGATGCCGACGCCGGCCGCCTCCGGTAGCGAACTGGACCTCGCGGCCTGACCGAGGGGAGGAGCGACCAGCCACTTTTGTAGTGTCGCGATGTATCGCGTTACTGTCTCCTCGTCAGGCGCGCTCCGGCGCGTGGTCGAGAGGAGGACAGCCATGGCCGGATGGACGGTCGAGAGCCCGCAGCGGCTCACCATGGACGGCCCGGTCACCCGGCTGGACGTCCGCCTGGTGAGCGGACGGCTCAACGTGGTCGCGACCGACGGTCCGACCCGGATCGACGTCACCCAGGTCGGTCGCCGACCGGTGCTGATCGAGCACTCCGACGGCCGGCTCAGCATCCGGCAGGAGCGCGGCCGGGGCTGGTCGGACGTCCTGCGCTGGTTCCGGATGATCCACCGCTACCCGCGGGTGGACGTCTCCGTCGCCGTGCCCGCCGATGTCCTCGCCGATCTGGGCCTGGTCGCCGGCTCGCTGGTCGCCTCCGGCCTGCGACGGCAGACGACGGTCCACGTCACCGCCGGTCAGATCACCCTGATGGGCCTGCGCGGCAACACCTTCGCGAAGATCACCTCGGGGCCGGTGGAGGCGCTCGGCGTACGTGGCGACCTCACTCTGGAGACGGTCTCCGGAGAGGTGATCCTCGCCAACAGCGCCGCCGAGCGGGTGCGGGCGCAGACCGTCTCGGGCGCGATCACCTGCGACCTTGACAATCCGCGGCGCAGCGAGATCCGGCTGACCACCATCTCGGGCAGCATCACCGTCCGGGTCCGTGAGGACAGCGACCTCGCCGTCCAACTGCACACCGCCTCGGGCCGGATCACCAGTGGCTTCCCGCAGGTCCGCACCTCGACGTTCCCGTTGCCCAGCAGTGAGGGGGTGCTCGGCGCCGGCGAAGGTAAGCTCTGGGCTTCCGCGACCTCGGGGAGCATCGCCCTGCTCGCCCGACCGGTCGACGACGAGGGGGAGGAGCTGCCGTGACCGCCGTGTTCAGCCACGGGCGGCTCCGGCTCTACCTGCTCAAGCTGCTCGACGACGGCCCGAAGCACGGCTACGAGCTGATCCGCCTGCTGGAGGACCGGTTCCTCGGGCTCTACGCGCCCAGCGCCGGCACCATCTACCCCCGCCTGCAACGGTTGGAGGCCGAGGGGCTGGTCAGCCACACCGCCGCCGGTGGCCGCAAGACCTACGACATCACCGACGCCGGCCGTGACGAGCTGCGCCAGCGGGCCGGCGAGCTGACCGCGCTGGAGGCGGACATTGCGGCCTCGGTGGCGGACCTCTCCACCCTGGCCGGCGAGATCCGCAGCGAGGTTCGCGGCTCGGTTCGCGACCTCAAGCGGGAGCTCACCGAAGCCACCCGGCAGACCCGGCGTACCCGGTGGGAGACCCCGGCGCCGCCGTCCCGGCCGGCACCGACCAACGGGCCGCACGCCATACTGCTCGACGAGTTCGACCAGCGGCTGGCCGCGTTCACCACCGAGGTGGGTCGGCTGGTGCGCGCTCGGCAGTTCAGTGACACCCAGCTGCGTACCGCGATTCGGCTGCTCGACGGCGCGCTGGACGGGCTGCGCCGCCTGTTGCGCTGACCGGCGTCGCCGCCGAGCGGCGCGTGGCCGGTGACTCACAGCTTTTTTGCAGCAACCGTCCAGCGCCGCCGCAGTGACGTCACCGATGATGGGCCCATGCCCGCTACCCAGACCGAGGCGCGACTGCTCGTCGTCGAGGACGACCCCAACATCCTCGAACTGCTCTCCGCGAGCCTGCGGTTCGCGGGCTTCGACGTGGCCACCGCGACCAGTGGGAGCGCGGCGCTCAACGCCGCCAAGGACCACCGGCCCGACCTGGTGGTGCTCGACGTGATGCTTCCGGACCTGGACGGCTTCGAGGTCATCCGGATGCTGCGCGAGGGCGGCACCCGTACCCCGGTGGTCTTCCTGACCGCTCGGGACGCCACCGACGACAAGATCCGTGGGCTGACCCTGGGCGGTGACGACTACGTCACCAAGCCGTTCAGCCTGGAGGAGTTGACCGCCCGGATCCGCGCCGTGCTGCGCCGCACCACGACCGGCGAGCAGACCCCGTCCCGGCTCACCTTCGCCGACCTGGAGTTGGACGAGGAGACCCACGAGGTGCACCGGGCCGGCCAGCGTGTGCAGCTCTCGCCGACCGAGTTCAAGCTGCTGCGCTACCTGATGCTCAACGCCAACCGGGTGCTGTCCAAGGCGCAGATCCTCGACCACGTCTGGAACTACGACTTCCGCGGTGACGACAACATCGTCGAGTCCTACATCTCCTACCTGCGGCGCAAGGTCGACACCACCCAACCCCGGCTGATCCACACCCTCCGTGGCGTCGGGTACGTGCTGCGCAAGCCGGCGGCGTGAACGCGGTCCAGCAGGCGAAGGGGCGGGTGCGGGGCGTACCGCTGCGGGTCAAGCTGGTCACCTCGGTGCTGGCGCTGGTCGCCGTCGCGCTGCTGGTGATCAGCTCACTGACCGCCTACTTCCTGCGCAACTACCTGGAGGGCCAGGTGGACGGGCAGGTCCGCTCGGCCACCCAGGGTCTCGGTCAGGCGCTCCCCGGGCTGCGTAGCGGCGAGATCAGGGCGATGCTGCCCAGCGACTACGTGGTGTCGTTGGCCGACGAGACCCAGGTCTACCGCGCGATCTACGACTACAAGAGCCTCGACCCGGAGCAGTTGCCGAGCTTCCCGACGAGCGTTGACGGCTTCGAGGACTCGGAGGGGGAGCCGAAGACGGTCGTGTCGCACGACGGCCACACCCGGTGGCGGGTCTACTACGCGGCACAGCCGGACGGTTCGGTGCTGGCCGTGGGTCAGCCGCTGACCGAGGTGGACCGGGCGGTGAAGCAGCTCGTCTGGATCGACCTGCTGGTCGGCGGTTCGGTGCTGATCCTGCTGGCCTCGGTGGGCGCGGCGATCGTCCGGACCAGCCTCAAACCCCTGGTGGAGATCGAACGCACGGCCGCCGCCATCGCCGGCGGTGACCTGACCCAGCGGGTGCCCGACCCGGAGCAGGGGCAGGAGCATCCGACCTCGGAACTGGGCCGGCTCTCCCGTGCGCTGAACGCGATGCTCACCCAGATCGAGGCGGCGTTCACCGCCAGAGCCGCCTCGGAGTCCGCGGCGCGCTGGGCGGAGAGCGCCGCACGCGACGCGGCCGTCGCCGCTCAGGCGTCCGAGGCGCGGGCCATCCGCTCGGAGGAGCGGATGCGGCAGTTCGTCGCGGACGCCTCGCACGAGCTGCGGACCCCGCTGACCACCATTCGCGGCTTCGCCGAGCTGTACCGGCAGGGCGCGGCGCGTGAGCCGGAGCAGACCGCCGGCCTGCTGCGCCGCATCGAGGACGAGGCGTCCCGGATGGGGCTGCTGGTGGAGGACCTGCTGCTGCTCGCCCGCCTGGACCGGGAACGGCCGCTCTCGCTGACTTCGGTGGAGCTGCCGGTGCTCGCCTCCGACGCGGTGCAGGCCGCGCGGGTGATGGCACCGGATCGTCGGATCGAGTTGGAGATCGAGCCCGGGTCGGGTCCGCTCGTCGTCTCCGCTGACGACGCTCGGCTGCGCCAGGTGATCGGCAACCTGGTCACCAACGCGCTGACCCACACTCCGCCGGACGCCGAGATCCGCGTGCGGTTGCGCGCCGAACCGGGGGACCTCGCCGTCGTGGAGGTGGCCGACACCGGCCCCGGCCTCTCGGCGGAGCAGGCCGAACGGGTCTTCGAGCGGTTCTACCGGGCCGACGCGGCGCGTACGCGGCGGGCCGATGGCAACACCGGCACCGGCCTCGGCCTGGCCATCGTGGCGGCGCTGGTCGCCGCGCACCACGGCTCGGTCGAGGTGGCCGAGACACCCGGCGGTGGGGCCACCTTCCGGGTCCGGCTGCCGCTGCTGCCACAGATCGAGGGAGCGGGCGAGTGACTTTTTCAGCCAACTTCCAGGACGATTCCAGCTTGATTGCAGTGCCCAGGGAGAAGGTAGTGGCATGACCGAGTTCGAGTCCGACCCGCAGCGCCGGCCGGCCCCCACCGACGCCGAGCCGTCGCAGTCCACCGCCGAGCTGCCGCGCGACGAGCGCGCGCAGTCCGACTCCCCGACCACTCCCGTCCCGGTCGTTCCGACCACCGGCGACACCCCGGTCGTTTCGACCGCAAGCGACACCGAGGCCACCGCCGTCACGCCCGCCGTGGCCGGCGCGCCGGCCGCACACCCGGGCCAGCCGACGGGGTACGAGCCGCCGACCGTCGCGCAGCCGACCGGGTACGAGCCGCCGACCAGCACCCCGTCCGCTCCGCCGTACCCGGTCTCCGGGCACCCGGCACCCGGCCAGCCCGGCTACCCGCAGCCGACGGCCGGCCAGTACCCCGGCGCACCCTGGTACGCGAGCCAGCAGTCCGGCTGGGCCGGCGGGGGCCAGCCGGGCGCGGCGTACCCGCAGCAGCCGGGCCAGTCGCACTACCCGCAGCACGCGGGCCAGCCACAGCACCCAGGTCAGCCACAGCACCCGGGTCAGCCGGTCCCGCCGTGGGGCCCGCAGGTCGCGCCGCCCGGCAGCGGCCCCCGGCCGGGCCGGATCGCCAAGTTCGCCGGTGCCGGCGTCGCGGTGTTCGCCCTGATGCTCGGCTCCGGCGTGGCCGGTGGGGCGCTCGCCCTCGCCCTGGACGGCGACAGCGGCGGCGTCACCCGCACGTACTCCGCGGCGCCCGTGCTCAACAGCGCCGACCTGCCGAAGATCGCCGCGTCCGTGCAGGACAGCGTCGTCTCCATCGCCACCGACAGCGGCGAGGGCTCCGGCGTGGTGCTCACCGCCGACGGCTACGTGCTCACCAACAACCACGTGGTCGCCTCCGCCAGCGGTGACACCGTGCAGGTGGTCTTCGCCGACGGCAAGACCGCGCAGGCGAAGATCATCGGCACCGACCCGAAGACCGACCTGGCCGTGGTCAAGGCCAACGGGGTCACCGACCTCAAGCCGGCCAAGTTCGGCGACAGCGACGCCATGCAGGTCGGCGACCAGGTGCTCGCCCTGGGCAGCCCGCTCGGCCTGCAGGGTTCGGTGACCTCGGGCATCCTCAGCGCCCGGGACCGCACCATCCGGGCCGGCGAGGGCCAGCAGCAGGACCCGACCCAGCAGAGCCAGGCCGTCAGCTCGATCTCCGGTCTGCTGCAGACCGACGCGCCGATCAACCCAGGCAACTCCGGCGGCGCGCTGGTCAACACCCGGGGTGAGGTGATCGGCGTCAACACCGCCATCGCGACCTCCGGGCAGAGCACCGGCAACATCGGCGTTGGGTTCGCCATCCCCAGCAACAAGGCCAAGGACGTCGCGGGCAAGCTTCAGCGCGGCGAGAAGGTCAGCCACCCGTCGCTCGGGGTGGGCGTCAACCAGGCCGAGGGCGGCGGCGCGCTCGTCGCGTCGGTCACCGCGGGCAGCCCGGCTGAGAAGGCCGGGCTCCAGCGCGGCGACGTCGTCACCCGATTCGGCGACAAGCTGGTCAACGATTCGGACGACCTGGTCGGCGCGGTGCAGGCCGGCAAGGTCGGCGACCGGGTCGAGGTGCAGTTCAAGCGGAACGGTGTCGAGAAGTCGGCAACCGTGACGCTCGCCGAGACGTCCTAACCAATATCTGAACCTGCTCCTCCCTCCGGCGGCGGGTGGCGGGGCCGAGGGGGTCGGCTCCGTCACCCGCCGCTTCTTTCCGCCCGGACGGCGGTTCACCCGGATCGGGTGAACCGCCGTCACCCGTCTGTCCGGCAGGTTCGGTGGGCGAGTCTCGGCAATCGAACCGGGGGTGGGTGCCATGACCGAGGTGGTGGATGTCCGCGACGACCAGCGGATCCAACGCGACGTCCTGGCGGAGCTGGCCTGGGACGCCCGGCTGCGACCGAATGAGATCGGCGTGACCGTCGACGAGGGCGTGGTCACCCTGACCGGATTCGTGGACGGTGCCGCTCGCAGTTGGGCCGCGACCCGCTGTGCACAACGGGTGCGAGGCGTACGGGCGGTTGCTGACGAGATCGAGGTACGGCTCTCCGGCACGCCGGGGCGTACCGACGGCGAGATTGCACTCGCCGCCTCCCGCGCGCTGGAATGGGACAGCTTCGTGCCCTCCGAACGGCTGGACGTGACCGTCGCCAACGGCTGGTTGATGCTGCGCGGGGAGGTCGAGTTCGGATGGCAGCGCCGCGCTGCCGAGGGGGAGTTGCGCCGGCTCGACGGCATCCGGGGGATCACCAACCTGATCGAGGTACGACCGTCGGCCCCACCGGTCGCCGAGCGGCTGCGTCGGGACGTCCAGCGGGCGCTGGTACGCACGATGGGTGCCGAGCGGGTGACCGTCGAGGTGGACGGCGACACGCTGGTCCTCGCCGGGGTGGTCCGGTCCTGGTGGGAACGCGACCAGGTCGAGCGGGTCGCCTGGTGCGCGCCGGGGGTGCGGGTGGTGCACGACCAACTCCTCGTCGGCGGGTGAGCGTCCGCCTTGTCCGGTTTACCCGGGACGCCACAGGGAACCCGCCGCCGACCACGCTCGGCCGGCGGTGACGCCGCACCGGGGAATCAACGGGGGAGGACTCGTGGCCGTGAACCATCCGCCTGCGGGCCGCCCTCCGGAGCGGTCTTTGCGCATCGCGATGGTGGTTCCGCCCTGGTTGTCCGTGCCGCCGCCCGGCTACGGCGGTCTTGAGCAGGTCGTCGCCGCCCTGGTGGACGCGTTGACCAGGCACGGGCACGCGGTGACGCTGTTCGGTGCCGGCAGCCACCACGGCACCGCCGCCGAAGGCTTCGTCTCCACCGTCCCCGACGTCCAGTACGAGCGGCTCGGCGAATCGCTGCCCGAGCTGGCCCACCTGGCCCGGGTGAACCGGCTGATCACGGCGGCCGACTTCGACGTGATCCACGACCACACCACGATCGGGCCGCTGCTCGCCGGCCGCCGGGCCGTACCGACGGTCGCGACCGTGCACGGCAACCCCGTGGGGGAGTACGGCGACGTGCTCAGCGAGATCGACTCGGACGTCGCCCTGGTGGCGATCTCACACGCCCAGCGCCTGCTGAACCCCGGTCTGCCCTGGGCCGGCACGGTGCACAACGCGCTGGACATCCGCGGCCTTCCGCGCAAGACCGAACCCGGCCGGGGGCCGGTGCTGTGGTTGGCGCGGTTCAGCCCGGACAAGGGCCCGGACGTCGCCATCGAGGCGTGCCGGGAGGCGGGTCTGCCCCTACTGCTGGCCGGTAAGTGCAACGAGCCGGCCGAGCGCCGTTACTACGAGCAGGTCGTCGCGCCGCTGGTCGACGAGAACGTGACAGTCGTGCTCAACGCCGACCGCGCGGAGACGCTGCGGATGCTCGTCGACGCCCGTTGTCTGATCATGCCGATTCAGTGGGATGAGCCGTTCGGCATGGTGATGCTGGAGGCGATGGCGACCGGGACACCGGTGGTGGCGCTCAACCGGGGTGCGGTGCCGGAGCTGGTCCGACCTGGGCTGACCGGGCTGGTCTGTGCGCGCCCGGAGGAGTTACCCGCGGCGTTGCTCGCGGCGGAGCGACTCGACCCGGATGACTGCGTGGCGCACGTCGCGGAGAACTTCTCGGTCGAACGGATGGCGTACGGCTATGCGGAGGTCTACCAGCGCTTCGCTGCCGGCCGCCGCGACCTCCTCGAATCGGCCCGGGTCTCGGCCCGCTGACTCCGCCCGCTCCGGTGCTGCCGTGCGGTCAGACCCTGGCCACACCCAGGTTGGCGATGGCCGCGTCGAGTTGCTCCGCGTACGCCGGACTGATGCCCCCCTCGCCGAGGCGGACCGCGACCTTCTGGCGCAGCCGGGCCACCGGTGGTGCCAGCTCGCCTCGGCCGGAGCCGACCGCGGAGGTGAGGTTGCGCAGCTCGTTGCGCAGGTCGAGGCCGACGTCGCTGCGGATCTCCCCGGCGCTCAGCCCGGCGCTGATCAGCTTGTCGACCCGGTTGGCAGCCTCAATCAGGGTGCCTGGATCCGAGGTGGGCGGGCCGGTGCTCGGCGACGTTGGCGGTGCCGAGGTCGGCTCCGGCGGCGCGGAGACCGGCGGGTCGGTCGGCGGGGTCGCCACCGGGCCAACCGTGGGCTGCGCCTGGCGTGCCGGCTGCTGATCGGGCAGCAGGGCCACGCCGGCCAGGGCCACCCCGACCGCCAGGATCACGGGGACGGCCAGCAGCGCCAGCCGCCGTCGCGACCAGCCCGACCCGGCGATCGTGGGGACGGTGACCGGCTGCGGCGGCAGGGGCGGGGTGGGCGCCCGGACGGGCTCGGGTGGAGCGTCGGCTGGCAGCAACTGATCGAGCAGCACGGTGGCGACCTGCCGGGCGGTCGGCCGATCGGCCGGGTCCCGGGCGAGGCTGCGCAGGCAGATCCGCGCCACCGGCGGGGGCAGCTCCGGAAGGTCGGCCAGCGTCGGCGTCGGGCCGAGGGCCAGCGCGGCGCTGAGTTCCTCCCAGGTGTCCGCCGGGTACGGGACCCGGCCGGTGAGCGCCTCGTGCAGCAGTACGCCGAGCGAGTACACGTCGGTGGACGGCTGGGCCGGCGCGCCGTCGAGCCGTTCCGGGGCGACGTACGCCGGCGTTCCGAAGGTTTCCCCGTCCTCGTCCTCGTCGGGCGCGCCGATCCGGGTGGCGATGCCGAAGTCGAGCACCTTGACCCCCGTTCGGGTCATCATGACGTTGGCGGGGGTGATGTCCCGGTGCACGATGCCGAGTCGGTGCGCTGCGGCCAGCGCGTCGGCGACCTGCGCGCCCACCTGGACCGCCTCGGCCCACGGCAACGGCCCTTCGGTGAGTCGCAGCTCCAGCTCCTCGCCGCTGAGCAGCTCCATCACCACGAACGAGGTGATCGAGCCGTCCGGGGCGACGGTCTCGCCGTAGTCGTGCACCGAGGTCACGTGCGGGTGCACCAACTGGGCGGCGGCCCGAGCCTCCTCGCGCACCATGCCCCGAAATCGCGCGTCGGCGGCCAGTGACGGTGCGAGCACCTTGAGCGCGACGACCCGGTCCAGCACCTCGTCCCGGGCACGCCAGATCACGGACATGCCGCCGGCGCCGATCTGGTCGAGAAGTCGGTATCTGCGGGCCAGCAATCGGCCCGGATGCAGTGCTGCCTTCACCGATCGCACCTGCCTCAGGGGTGGGAGCGGTATCAGGTTGCGCGAATGTGTCCGGGCTGTCAACGCCGTCACCGCCCGCTGTCGACGGGCGGCGCCTGGCGTGCGCCGACCGCCCGTTGACGGCGGCTGGCCGGTCGGCTGCGGGCCCGTGCCAGGATGAGGGGCATGGCGGGGGGACCGGTGGCGTTCGTGCTCGGCGGCGGGGGAGTGCTCGGCGCGGTCGAGGTGGGCATGTTGCGAGCGCTGTTCCGCGCCGGCATCCAACCCGACATGGTGCTCGGCACCTCGATCGGCGCGGTGAACGGCGCGCTGGTCGCCGCCGACCCGTCGGAGGCGGTGACCGACCGGCTGGTCCGGCTCTGGGCCTCGCCGGAGGCGAGCGAGGTGTACGGAGACTCGGTCGCCCGCCAGTTGCGCCGCTTCGCCGCCCGCACCCATCTGCACTCACCCCGTCCGCTGCGCCGCCTGCTCGAGACCGAGCTGGGGGTGGACACCACCTTCGCCGAGCTGCGGGTGCCGTTCCGCTGCTGCGCCGCACACATCGAGCGGGCCGCCGAGCACTGGTTCGACAGCGGCCCGGTGGTGCCGGCGGTGCTGGCGTCGGCCTCGGTGCCGGGCCTGCTCCCGCCCATGGAGATCGACGGCGCGCACTACGTGGACGGTGGCATCGTCAACTCCATCCCGATCGGCGAGGCGGTGGCCGTCGGCGCCCGCCGGATCTACGTCCTCCAGGTCGGTCGGATCGAACGGGAGCTGACCCCGCCCCGACGGCCCTGGGAGATCGCGCAGGTCGCGTTCGAGATCTCCCGCCGGCACCGCTTCTTCCGGGAGATGGCGGCGCTGCCCGAGGGGGTGGAGGTGCACGTCCTGCCGACCGGGGGGCTGAACCCACGCGACGACACCCCGTGGGCGTACCGGGACATGGCGGCGGTGGGACGGCGGATCAGCCGGGCGTACACCGCCTCCCGGCGCTACCTCGCCACCCACCTGGAGCCCTGATGCCGCTGCCCCCCAGGTGGCTTCGTCGGTTGCTGATCGCCCCCGCCGTGGTGGTGCTCGCGTTCGTCGTGGTCACCACGCTGCCGGTCTGGGCGCTGCTCGCCGCGGCCGCCTCCCCGCTGGTCCCGGGCCGGTTGCGCCCGCTGCGGCTGCTCTGGATCGGCTGCTTCTACCTGATCTGGGACGCCGCCGCGCTGCTCGCGCTCTTCGTGCTGTGGGTCGCCTCCGGCTTCGGCTGGCGGGCCCGGTCCCCGGCCTTCCAGCGTGCGCACTACGTGCTGGCCGGCTGGTTCCTGCGGGTGCTGTTCTGGCAGGCCCGATGGACACTGCGGTTGCACATCGACGTGGTGGGCACCGACCCGGACACCGCGCTGCCCGGCCGGCCCGAGTTGGTGCTCTGCCGGCACGCCGGACCGGGCGATTCGTTCATCCTGATCCACGGCCTGGTCAACTGGTTCAACCGTGAGCCACGGATCGTCCTCAAGGACAGCCTCCAGTGGGACCCGGCGATCGACGTGCTGCTCAACCGGCTACCCAACCGGTTCATCGCTCCGACGCCGGAGCGCGGCGAGGAGACGGTACGTTCGGTCGGGCATCTGGCCAGCGGCCTGGACGACAACGACGCGTTCGTCATCTTCCCCGAGGGCGGCAACTTCACCCCGAAGCGGCGGCTACGCGCCATCGCTCGGCTGCGTTCGCTCGGCCTGGAACGGATGGCCGTGCGCGCCGAGCGGATGCGCCACGTGCTCGCCCCGCAGCCCGGCGGCGTGCTCGCCGCGCTGGACGCCGCCCCGGACGCCGGAGTCATCTTCGTCGCGCACACCGGGCTGGACCGGATGCTCACCGTCGCCGACGTGTGGCGGGAACTGCCGATGGACAAGCGGATCGTCATGCGGTTCTGGTCGGTGCCGCCGGAGGACGTACCGGCCGGACGGCAGCAACGCATCGACTGGTTGTTCGACTGGTGGGCACAGATCGATGCCTGGATCGCCGCCAACCGTGATGGTGCCGCGTAGGGTGCGGTCGTGGAGCAGATCTGCGTGGTGACGACGGTGGTGGATGCGCGTGCGGTCGCCGACGTGCTGGCGGCCGCGGCGGTTGCCGGCCGGCTTGCCGCCTGTGCACAGGTAGGTGGTCAGGTTGACAGCACCTACTGGTGGCGGTCCGGAGTGGATTCCAGCACCGAATGGTCGGTGCAGTTCAAGACCGCACCGGACCGGTTGTCCGCGTTGGTGGACCAGATCCGGCTCAGCCACCCGTACGAGGTGCCGGAGATCCTGGTGTCCAGAGTGGAGTGCGGCGACCCCGCGTACGCGATCTGGGTACACGAGCACACCCGCCTCTGAGTACGCGCACTCTGGGCCGCGGCCGGGTCGGCTCCCGATGATGGCCGGGTGGACGACACCCGCTATCCCTGCCCCGCCTGTGGTGCGCCGGCCGACCTGAGCACTGGTTGCACCGGTTGCCGGCGCGCGCCCGACCCGATCGCCGCTGAGGTGTGCCGGCTGGGCCGGGAGGTCGCCCAGCTCGAGCCGGAGGTGGAGCGGGCCCGTCGCACGTACACCGAGCTGGCGGGACGCCTGTCGGCCACGTCGCGCCGGCGGGCCGAGTTGGCGGCGGTCGTCCGCGCCGGGGTGGCGGCCTCCGTGGTGGCGCGCCCCGCGGCTCTCGTCGGGCCGGTGCCACCGACTGCTCCGGGTGTCCCGGCCGATTCGGCGCCGGGTGCGGCCGAGACGTCGACCCGGACGGTCCAGGGTCTGCTCTTCGTCCTCGGTGGACTGCTGCTGGGCACCGCGGCGGTGGTGTTCACGGCGGTGGCCTGGGCGGCGGTGGGGGTCGGCGGACGGGCCTTGATCCTGGCCGCGTTCACCGCGCTCGCTCTGGCCGTACCGCTGCTGGTGGTCCGCCGGGGGCTGCGGGGCACGGCGGAGACGTTCGCCGCGGTCGGGTTGCTGTCGGTGGTGCTGGACGGTTACGCGGCCTGGTCGGTGGACCTGGCCGGTGTGGCCGGCTGGCCAGGCACCCGGTACGCCGCGCTGGTCGGGGGGGCCAGCGCGGCGGTCGCCGTGGTGTACGGCCGGTGGAGCGGGTTGACCGGGCCCTGGTTCGCCGCCCTGCTGGCCGCTCAGCCGGTGTTGCCGCTGCTCGCCGTCGAGGCCGAAACGGGTCCGGCCGGTTGGGCGCTGGTCCTGCTCGCGGTGGCGCTGTTGGACCTGGCCGTGCTGGTCGGGCTGCGCGGCCGGGAGGGTGGGGCGCAGCTCGTCGGCCGGGTGTTGGCGGGGATCGGTCACGTCGCCGCGCTCGTTGGTGCCGCGAGCTGCGCCCTGGTGCCGTTGCTCCTCGGGCGGGCGGCGGGTTCGCCACTGCTGGCCGGGTTGCCGCTGTTGCTGGTCGCGCTGGCCGGGTTCGGCGCGGCCTGGCTGGTCGGCGGAGAGGCGCTGCGGGCGGTGGCCGCCGGGTTGCTGGTGCCGGTGCTCGCCGCCGCGCTGCTGCGCCCGGTGGCCGAAATGCGGCCGTCACTGCTGCTGCTCGCGGCGGCGACGGTGGCGCTCGTGCTGGCTGCGGCGGTGCGGCTGCTGCCGGCCGTGGCTGGGTCGGGGCTGGCCGGTGCCGGTGGTTGGCGGGCCGGCCCGCGCGCCGGCGCGCTGCTGGTCGCGGCCGGCACGGCGCTGGTGGCCGTGCTGATCACCGCCGCGCTCGCGGTCGCCGCCGTCGGCCGGTCGATACCGCCGTGGCGCGGGGCCGGGACCGGACCGGACCTGGACTGGGGCTGGCAGTTGGTGCCCGCCGTGGCGTTGGCGCTCGGCGCGACGGTGCTGCTGACGCCCCGGGCAGCGCGGGCGGTCATCGCCCCGGCCGGCGCGGTAGCGGTGCTGCTCGCAGTACCCGCCGGTTGGACGGCTACCTGGCCTCAGGTGGTGACCGTCGACCTGGTCGGCGGGGTCGTGCTGCTGCTCGCCGTGCTGGCCCGCCCGGCGACCCGCCCGGCCTCCCTGCTCACCCGCGCGCTCGGTGGTGCCGTCCTGCTCGGGCACGGGCTGCTGGTCGCAATGGCCGCCCCGACCGGTGTCCTGGTGGCGCTCGGCACCATCGTCGTGGTCGGGCTGGCACTGGCCGCACGCCGGGGCGTCGGGCCGTACCGGCAGGTGGCCGGTGTGGGTCTGCTGGTCGCGCAGCTCGCGCTGCCCGGGGTCGCGGCGGTGGCGCTGTTCGCGGCGGGCGCGCCGCCCTGGTGGCAGGCCCGGGTCGCGCTGTTCGCCGCCGGGCTGCCGCTGGTCGCGGTGCTCGCGGCGCGTCGCCACCGGGTGGAACTGACCGGGTACGCGGTGACCGGTGCCGTGGTCGCGGTGACCCTGCCCGGACTCGCGCCGCTGGTCGCGGCGGGGAATGAGCGCCCCGCGCTGTACGCCGCCCTGGCAGCGCTGGGCGTCGCGCTCGTCGCCCGATGGGACCGGCCAGCGGTTGGTGACCACGAACCGACCCGGCCGGGCCTGCTGACGGTGGGCTGCGCGCTGGCGGCGATCGCTGTCCTGGCGGCCGTGCCGGCGGTGCTGACCGCGCTCGTGTCGCCGTACGGCACTTCGGGGACGGTGTGGGCGGGGGTGCCCCCGGTCGTCGCCGATCCGGCGGCGCTCCCCGCCGGGTTGGCGCTGGCCGTGCTGGCCGTGACCGCCGTACTGGCCGGCCGGCGGGTCCGCCCACCGGTGCTGCCCGCGCTGCCGTTCGTCGCGGCGGCCCTGCCGGTGCTGCTCGTGGCGGTCGGCGCGCCGTGGCCGGTGCTGCCGGCAACTGTCCTGCTCGCCGGGTTGGCCGCGCTGCTGCTCGCCGCTCTGGTCGCGCACCGCCCGGTGCTCGCGCCGGTCGCCGTACCCGTGGGCGTGGTGCTGGTCGCCTCCGGTGTGGTGGGGCTGCTGGCCACCCGAGCCGGGACGCTCGCCGCCGAGGGGGTGCTGCTGGTGGCGGCGGTCGTCGTCGCCGTCGGCGCCCGCATGGTCGAGGTGCGTGTCGCCGGATGCCTGGCGGCGGTGGGTGCGGCGTCCGCGCTGGCGGTGACCGCTCCGCTCGCCGGCGGGCTGCCGGTGCGGGCGGCGGCGTACCCGCTGCTGGCGGTGGCCGCCCTGGCGCTGGCCGTCGCCGCCGCGATCACCCCGCCGCAGGCGATCGGGGCGCCGGCCGACGCGGCCACGTCGCCGCAGCCAGTCGCGGTGACGCCGGTGCGGGCAAAGGCCGGACGGGTGCTGGACGCTGCCGCCCAGGCGGTGGCGCTGGTGGCGGCGGCGCTCACCATCGAGGCGGCGCGGCATCTCGCCACCGTCTGCGTGCTCTGGGGTGCCGTCGTCGCGCTGCGGCTGCTGCGCCGGGGCGAGCGGGCCGGCCGGCGGTGGACGTTCGCCGGTATCGCCGCCGGCAGCGAGCTGCTCGGGGCGTGGGTGCTGCTGGCCGCCGGCGGCGTGACCGTGCTGGAGGCGTACACCCTGCCGGCCTCGGCGCTCGCCCTCGGCGCAGGTCTGCTGGCCCTGCGCACCCGGCCTGGACTGACCAGCTGGCCGGCCCTCGGCCCGGGGCTGGTCGCGGCGCTGCTCCCGAGTCTCGTGTCGGTGCTGGCCGGGAGTGACCCGCAGTCGTGGCGACGACTACTCCTCGGCGCGGCGGCGCTGGGCGCGGTGCTGGCCGGCGCGACCCGCCGGTGGCAGGCGCCGGTGCTGCTCGGCGGTGGGGTGCTGGCGCTGTTGGCCCTGCACGAGCTGGCCCGAGGCTGGGACCTGCTGCCCCGGTGGATCTACCTGGGCGCCGGTGGGCTGGCACTGGTGGGGCTCGCCGCCACCTACGAGCGGCGGCGGCGTGACCTGGCTCGACTGCGCGCCGCAGTGGGTCGGCTGAGCTGAGTTTCCCGTCAGGGGGTAGTGCTCGCCCTACCCCCTATTCGGGGGTTGCCTGGGTTACTCAGCGCTACTGCCGCCGGGAGACTTGACATTGAGCCCGAACCACCCCGGTTCAGGCGCAAGCGGATCGGGAGCAGCGATGGCGATCGGAGCGGTGGCGGAACCGCCGGTACGACAACGGCGAGGCAGTGACTACGCACAGTTGTCCCGACGGATCAGCCAGGCGGGCCTGCTGGAGCGGCGTCCCGGCTGGTACGTCACCCGCATCACGCTCACCCTCGGCGCCTTCGTCGCCGGCTGGGTCGCCGTGTTCCTGCTCGGCGACTCCTGGTGGCAGCTGCCGCTCGCGGCCCTGATGGCGGTGGCCACCACGCAGGTCGCGTTCCTCGGCCACGACGCCGGGCACCGCCAGATGTTCCGACGGCGTGGCCCCAGCGAGCTGGTGGGGCTGTTCGCCGGCAACGTGGCGGTGGGGATCAGCTACGGCTGGTGGGTCGACAAGCACAACCGGCACCACGCCAACCCGAACCACGAGGACGAGGACCCGGACGTCGGCGCGGGCGCCCTGGTGTGGACGCCCGAGCAGGCGCTGGAGACGCGCGGGTTCGGCCGTTGGATGGCGCAGCGGCAGGCGTACTTCTTCTTCCCGATGCTCCTGCTGGAGGGGTTGAGCCTGCACGTGGCCAGCATCCGGGCGATCCTCGGGCGTGAGCCGGACGGCCGGTACACCACCCCGATGCGGCACCGCGCGGTCGAGGCCGTGCTGCTCGTCGCGCACACCGTCGGCTATGTGGCACTGCTGTTGGCGGTCATGTCGCCGGTCAAGGCGCTGCTCTTCGCCGTCGTGCACCAGGCGCTGTGGGGTCTCTACATGGGTTGCGCGTTCGCGCCGAACCACAAGGGCATGCCGATGCCGACCGCCGAGGACGAGCTGGACTTCCTGCGCAAGCAGGTGCTGACCTCCCGCAACGTGCGCGGCAGCCGACTGGTGGACACCACGCTGGGCGGGCTCAACTACCAGATCGAGCACCACCTCTTCCCGAACATGCCCCGCGCCAACCTGCGCCGGGCCCAGCCGATCGTGCGCGCCTACTGCGTCGAGCAGGGCATCCCGTACGCCGAGACCGGGCTGGTCGAGTCGTACCGGCAGGCGCTCGGTCACCTGCACGAGGTGGGCCGGCCGCTGCGCGGCTGAACAGGGGGGCGGGCGGCGGGGCGGCATCTGATGCCGCCCCGCCCGACGCTCCACCGGTAGGGTCTGGTCATGGCAGACCTGCTCACCGCGGACGCGGTGCGAGAAGAGCTGGGCGGGTTGACCGACTGGTCGGGCGACCCGACCGGCATCGGTCGCACGGTTCAGCTTGGCAGTTTCCCGGACGTCATCGCGGTGGTGAACCGGGTGGCGGCGGTCGCCGAGGAACTCGACCACCATCCCGACATCGACATTCGATGGCGGACCCTGACCTTCCGCTGTGTCACGTACTCGGACGGTGGGGTCACCCACCGGGACATCGAGCTGGCCGGGCGGATCGACGACATCGTCCGGAGTGCGGCATGAGATTCGAGATCAGCAAGGTTCTGGACGCCATCGAGGGTCGGGTCTGCACGGACCCGTCGTTGGCCCGGGCGGTGCTCGACCTGGCCGAGGTGATCCGCTACCAGGACATCGACGGTGGTCGGCCAGCCAGTCTGCTACGGCTCGGCATGATCATCGACGCGCTCTCCCGCGAGCTGGAGGAGGACAGCGTCCAGGTCTACGCGGTGGTGCACCGGGCGCTGCTCTCCGACGCCGACCTGACCTCCAACGAGCGGATGGTGGTCCGCCGCTGGGCCGACGACGGGCTCGTCGAGGTGCTCGACAACCCGGGCGACCGGATGTTGGAGGTCGCCGACCTGCTCGGATTGCCGGTGCTCAGTCGGGTCCGCTTCGACGGGCTGCGCGGACGGTTCCCGTGGCTGGTCGAGCAGCCCGGTCGGGTGCTCGCCCCGGTGCCGGGAGCCGGCGGGCCGGTGTTCATCGCGCACGTCGGTGGCGGACACGCGCCGGTCACCGGCAAGCGGTCGCCGACCGGCGCCAAGTTGCTGGCCCGCCAGTGGCGCTGCCCGGAGTCGGGCTGCGCGCTGTTCGGCAGCGGTGGTGGGGGCGGCGCGTTCGCCGACCTGGCCCGGGTGGTCGAACGCAGCCCCGCTGGGCAGCCGCCGCCGGCTCTGCGCAACGGCGTACCGACCTGCCCCCGGCACGGCGTACGGCTCGGTGACGGGGGCCCTCGGCCGCGTACGGAGGTGCTCGCGGTGCGCGTCGGCGGCCTGGTCCGGCGGCGGTTCGTGCTCAGCGAGGAGCAGCCGGTGGTGGCCGGTCGGGCCCCAGAGCAGGACGGCGGCATCATGCTCGGGCAGTGGCTCAACGATGAGGCCCGGCGGTGGATCAGCCGTGGCCACGTCCGCTTCGAGCTGCGGGTCGGCGAGGTCATCGTGACCGACGTCAGCACCAACGGGTCCGGCATCCGCCCGGCCGGTTCGATGGCCGAGTCGGAGCGGATCCCCCTGGCGCCGCAGCAGTCCCGGGTGTTGGGCGAGAACGACATGGTGGAGCTCTACCCGGGGGTGCAGATCGGTCGGGCCGAGGAATTGCCCGCCGGCGCACCGTTCACCCCCACCTCGGTGATGGCCGAGGCCCCGACGATGGCGATGCGCCTGCCCCGCCCCTGACGCAGCGGGCGGGCGCCGGAACCCGGCGCCCGCCCCGTGCGTGGATTGGTCTTGGATCAGCCGGCCAGCACCTCGGCGAGCTGGGCCACCGCCAGGTCGATCTCCTCCTCGGTGATCACCAGCGGCGGGGCGAGTCGGATGGTGGAGCCGTGGGTGTCCTTGGCGAGCACACCCCGGTCGGCGAGCCGCTCACACGCCTCCCGCCCGCTCATCAGCGCCGGGTCGATGTCCAGGCCGGCCCACAGACCGCGCACGCGCACCGCCACCAGGCCCTTGCCGAGCAGCCCTTCCAGGCCGGCCCGCAGCCGCTCACCCAACTCGGCCGAGCGCCGCTGGAACTCGCCGGTGGCCAGCAGCCGGACCACCTCGATCGCCACCGCGCAGGCGAGGGGGTTGCCGCCGAAGGTGGAGCCGTGCTGGCCGGGCTTGAGTACGCCGAGCACGTCGGTGTTCGCGGCCACCGCGGAGACCGGCACGATGCCTCCGCCGAGCGCCTTGCCGAGCAGGTACATGTCCGGCACGACGCCCTCGTGGTCACAGGCGAAGGTCGCGCCGGTACGCCCCAGGCCGGACTGGATCTCGTCGGCGATGAAGAGCACGTTGCGTTCGGTGCAGACCTGTCGTACGCCCGGCAGGTAACCCTCGGGTGGCACCACCACGCCCTGCTCGCCCTGGATCGGCTCCAGCAGCACGGCCACGGTGTTCTCGTCGATCGCCGCAGTCAGCGCGTCCAGGTCGCCGTACGGCACGACCGTGAAGCCCGGGGTGTACGGCCCGAAGTCGGCGCGGGCGTCCTCGTCGGTGGAGAAGCTCACGATGGTGGTGGTCCGGCCGTGGAAGTTGCCCTCGGCGACCACGATGTTGGCCTGGCCGGCGGGCACTCCCTTGACCTGGTAGCCCCACTTGCGGGCCACCTTGATCCCGGTCTCCACCGCCTCGGCGCCGGTGTTCATCGGCAGCACCAGATCCTTGCCGCACAGCTCGGCCAGCTCCCGGCAGAAGTCGGCGAACTGGTCGTGGATGAACGCCCGGCTGGTCAGCGTCAGCCGGTCCAACTGGGCGTGCGCGGCGGCGATCAACTGGGGGTGCCGGTGACCGAAGTTGAGCGCGGAGTAGCCGGCCAGGCAGTCCAGGTAGCGGCGACCGTCCACGTCGGTGAGCCAGGCGCCCTCGGCGGACGAGATCACCACCGGCAGCGGGTGGTAGTTGTGCGCTGTCCAGCGCTCGGCGTCCCGGACCGCTCCCGGCGTCCGCAGGATGTCATCCACGATCACTTGCTTGCCTTTCCCTGACGGAGTCGCAGTGTGCAGCACTTCGGTCCGCCGCCGGCCTTACGCAGCTCGGACAGGTCGACACCGATGGTTTCGTAGCCCCGGTCGCGCAGCTTGGCGGCCAGGTCGGTGGCCTGCGCGGGCAGCACCACGTGCCGTCCGTCGCTGACCGCGTTCAGCCCCAGCACCTCGGCGTCGGCCATGGTGGCGTGCACCGCGTCGGGGAAGAGCCGGCGCAGCACGGCCTGGCTGCCGGGGGAGAAGGCCTCCGGCAGGTACGCCACGGTCCGCTCGTCGAGCACGGTCAGCGCGGTGTCCAGGTGGTAGAAGCGCGGGTCGACCAACTGCATGGTGATCACCGGGTAACCGAAGACCTCCTGCAGTTGGGCGTGCGAGGAGTGCGCCGTGCGGAAGCCGGTGCCGGCCAGCAGGTGGTCGCCGGCCAGCAGGACGTCGCCCTCACCCTCGTTGACGTGCTTCGGGTCGTACATCTCGAAGCCGGCGGCCTCGAACCAGGCGCGGTAGGCCGGCGCCTCGTCGGCGCGCTGCGGGTCGCGGAACTGCACGGCCATCGCCTTGCCGTCGATCACGGTGCCGCCGTTGGCGGCGAAGACCATGTCGGGCAGGCCGGGCACCGGAGTGATCTCCTCGACGGTGTGGCCCAGGTCGCGGTACGTCTGGCGCAGCTGCTCCCACTGCCGTACGGCCAGCGCGGCGTCGACCGGCGCGCTCGGATCCATCCAGGGGTTGATCGCGTAGTCGACGGCGAAGTACGTCGGCCGGCACATCAACAGGCGCTGGCTGGTGGCGTCCATCGTCATTGTCCTGCTCCCAGGGGTCGGGCGCGCCCGGCCACCGTGGCCCACGGGCTGGCGCCGTTGCTCAACGCTATGCGGCCTCAGCGGCAGGATCCACCATTGAGAGTTGCACAGACCGAACATTCGTTGCGTCTGAGCGGCTGCCGGCCGCGATTCGTTGCGTCAGCGCTCGCCGTACCCCGGAAACACTTCAGGGGCGGCGAACCGCCGCCCCTGAAAGGGTGTCGCCCGGCCGGTGAACCACCGGAGAGTTCGGGCTGCCGGCGAACCGCCGGGTCCTACGCCGGTTGATCACCGGCGACCGGAACAGTGCCCGCTAGAAACGATCGACAAACTGTGAGTCGAGCCACTCGCGGAAGCGCTGCACCCAGTCGCCGTCGGTGGTGGGCCAGTCGAACTGGCCACTCATCGCCAGCACCCCGATCACCACGGCGGCCAGACCGATCAGCACGCCGAACAGCGCGTCGGTCTTGCCGGCGATGTGCCGGCGGCGGGTGGCCGTCAGACCGAGCACCGCGAGCACCGCGCCGACCGCGCCGAGCCCGATGCCGTACCCGGCCAGGGTGCCGGTCAGCACGAACAGCGCGCCGGCGACGGACACGATCAGTCCGAGGGTGGCGAGCAGGCTGGCCCGCGGCTTCGGGCCGCGCACCACCGGCGGCTCGGGCGTGGTCACGCCCGGGGTCGGGTCGACCGGGCGGGCGGTCGGAACCCGGTCCGTCGGGTCGGGCCGCAGGGTGGTGCCGTCGAGGTCGGTGTCCCGCTCGGCGGTGCGTCCCGTGGTCGGGTCGGTGCCGGGCCGGGCGTCGCCCTCCACCGGGCGGGCGGTGGCGGCGCGGGCCACGGCGGCCCGCTCAGCGGCCCGCCGCTCGGCCTCGCCGGCCTGCTCGGTGGGTGCGGCAGTGCTGCCGTACGCCGTCTGGTTGGCGTCCCGGTCGGAGACCGGGGTGTCGCGGCCGTCGATGCGACCGTCGAGGTTCTCGTCCCGCGTCGGCGCCGGCTCGGACCGGCGGGACAGCGAAGGAATCTTGACCACTACACACCTCCTGATTAATGCGTGGTGGCCGACAGATCGGGTGGCACCCACGCGGTACCGCACTGAAGTACCCCACTGGGCGTTTTCTGACACCAATTTCGGGTACGGCCGCGGACGATCGCCGTTTTCAGCCGCGCGAGGGTCGCCGACCAGCAGAGGGTGTGGGTTGGAATGCCTGTCGAGCTGAATCGTTCACGACATCAGCGGATGACTCGTCTGTGACATCAGCTCCACAGCGCGGCAGGAGGCCCCATCCGGGCGTGTGGCGGCAGCACTCGCAATCCGGCCTGCTGCACACCATGCAGCTCACTCGGCCCTACCGGGCGTTGCTGGCTATCCTTGGCACCCGTGCCAGAGGGACATACGATCCACCGCTTGGCGGCTCGGCACGCCGAGCTGTTCGCCGGGGACAAGGTGCACGCCGCCAGCCCGCAGGGCCGCTTCGCCGAGGGCGCCGCGCGGCTCTCCGGGACCGTGCTGGAAGGCACCGAGGCGTACGGCAAGCACCTGCTGCACCACTACGCCGGTGAGCTGACGCTGCATGTGCACCTCGGGCTCTACGGCAAGTTCACCGACGGGTCGGGGGAGCCGCCGGAACCGGTCGGTCAGCTGCGGCTGCGCCTGGCCAGCGACCGGCACTGGCTGGACCTGCGCGGGCCCACCGCCTGCGAGCTGCTCACCCCACCCGAGGTGGCCGCGCTGCGGGATCGCCTCGGGCCTGATCCGCTTCGTGCCGACGCGGACCCCGAGCGGGCGTACCGCAGTATCTCGCGCAGCCCGACGCCCCTGGCCGCGCTGCTGCTGGACCAGTTGGTGGTGGCCGGCACCGGGTTGATCTTCGTGACCGAGGCGCTGTTCCGGGCCGGGCTGCCGCCGACGATGCCGGGCCGCGAGCTGACCCGTGCCGGCTGGGACGCGCTCTGGGCAGACCTGGTCGGGCTGATGCGGCTCGCGGTCGAGCACGGGCGGATCGACACGGTCCGCGACGCGCACCTGCCGGAGGCGATGGGCCGGCCGGCCCGGGTGGACCGGCACGGTGGCGAGGTGTACGTCTATCGCCGCCCCGGCGTGCCCTGCCACGTCTGCGGCACCGAGGTCAGCCGCGGCGAACTGGCCGGACGCAACCTCTACTGGTGCCGTACCTGTCAGGTTGGCTGATCCCGTCGGGTGGGGCGTCAGCCCTCGTCGAGCAACCAGCGGACCACCTCGATCTGGTGCGGAAAGGCGACCTCGTCGGCGATGCTCCAGGCCAGCGTGTGCCCGATCGTCCAGCCCCGGACCCGCTCCCGGTCCAGCCCCAGCTCGATGCTGAGCCGGTCCAGCCGGTGCCGGACGGCGGCCGGCGAGTGGCCGAGCTCCCGACCGCGCACCATCGGCACGGCGGAGAACTCCCGCTCGCCGGTCAGCGGCTTCGGGTCGATCGCCAGCCACGGTTCCAGGTCGGCGGCGAGCACGTTGCCGGCGTGCAGGTCCTGGTTGACCAGCACCTGCTCGCCCTGGCTCGACGCCAGACCGGTGAGCAGGGCGAGCGCCTCGTCGAGCAGCCGCCGCTCGTAGGGCCGGCCGGCCCGTTCCCAGTTGCGGGGCATCCGGTCGATCCAGCCGGCGGCCTCCTCGGCCAACGGGGTGAACGGCGCGCCCGCCGGCCGCCACAGTCGGGGCAGCAGGTCGATCACCGCGTCCAGCGCCCGGTCCAGCGGAATCTCGTGCAACGGAGTGCCGGGTCGGCAGCGCTCCACCAGCAGGGCACGCCGTTCCGGGTCGTGTGCGAGCAGCCGAATCGCCCCGACGCCGTCCCAGTGGGCCAACGCGTCGGCCTCGTGCTGGCTCTCCTCGTCCGGGTATTGGAGCTTGAGCACCGCCGCCGTGCCGTCGGGCAGGTCCACGGGGAGCGCCAGCGAGGCGTACGCGTACCGGAAGGGCGGCCCGAGTCGCAGCGACCACCGCTCGGTGCACTCCGCCAGCCACGTCGGGAGTGTGGCCAGCCAGCCTCGGCCGGCCGGTGAACCGCGTACCCAGTCGAGGCCCTCGGGCAGCTCCATCCGTCCATCCTGGAGCATACACCGCAGGCGGCTGCTCCCGGTGGGGTGTGACGCAACCGCAATTGACAGTTGACCAGCTGCCGGAGCAGGGTTGAGAAGTGACAACGATGTCAACGGTCAAAAGGGAGGAAACGTACTCATGATCCTCTCCGTTGCGTACCCGACGTGGGCCAGTCGGTGCGCGGCGTACCGTTGGCGGGTTTTCCGGCGCGGACCTGGTCCGTGCACCGATCCTGGCCGTATGTCCCTTCCCTACCCAACGGTGACCAGCTGAGATGACCGACGTGCCCCGATCCGACGCTGAAACGACCCCTGCTCCGGCTGGGTCGCCCGACCTCCCCGATCTGGACGAGTTCCTCGCCGACCAGACCCACACACTGCTCGACACGGCCCGCCGCTCGGTCCGACCCGAGGGCGGCTTCTGGTGGCTGACCGACGACCGCACCCCGGACCGGGGCGAGGCGGTGCACACCTGGATCACCTGCCGGATGACCCACGTGGCCGCGCTCGCTCACCGCAACGGCGATCCGGACGCCGCCGCCCTGGTCGACCACGGGATCGCCGCGCTCAGCACACTGCTGCGCGACGACCGGTACGGCGGCTGGTTCAGCGCCGTGGACCAGCAGGGCGCGCCCGTCAACGACCGCAAGGCCGGCTACGACCACGCGTTCGTGCTGCTCGCCGCGTCCAGCGCCGCGCGCGCCGGACGGCCCGGCGCGGACCGGTTGCTCGCCGACGTGCAGGCCGTGGTGCGGGACCGGTTCTGGGACGCCGAAGTCGGCGCGGTCCGCGAATCGTGGAACCGGGACTGGACGGTCACCGAGGACTACCGCGGCGCGAACAGCAGCATGCACATGGTCGAGGCGTTCCTCGCCGCTGGCGCCGCCACCGGCGACGCGAGCTGGGCCGACCGGGCCCTGCAGATCGCCACCCACCTCGTGCACACCGAGGCCGCCCGGCACGACTGGCGGCTGCCCGAGCACTTCACCGCCGACTGGACACCACTGCTCGACTACAACCGGGACCAGCCCGCTGACCCGTTCCGGCCGTACGGCTCGACGATGGGCCACTGGTTGGAGTGGGCCCGGCTGCTGCTGGAGCTGGAGGCGGTCCTGCCGCAGCCACCACGCTGGCTGCTCGCCGACGCCCGTACCCTGTTCGCCGCCGCCGTGCGGCGCGGCTGGGCGGTCGACGGCGCCGACGGCTTCGTCTACACGATCGACTGGGACGACCGGCCGGTGGTGCGCTCCCGGATGCACTGGGTGCTCGCCGAGGCCATCGGAGCGGCGGTCACCCTGCAGCGCCGCACCGGCGACGCGGTCTACGCCGACTGGTACCGGGTCTTCTGGGCGTACGCCCGCCGCTACCTGATCGACTCCACCGGATGGCGGCACGAGCTGGACGTGCGGAACCTGCCCTCAGACACGGTGTGGCACGGCCGGCCGGACGTTTATCACGCGTACCAGGCGGTGCTGCTGTCCCGTTCGGCCGACGGGCTCGGTGGCGCCGGTCCGCTCGCGCCGGGCACGGTGACCGCGTGATCGTCGTCGCGGGTGAAGCGCTGATCGACCTGGTGGTCACGGCCGTTGGGCAGCGGGCCGTGCCGGGTGGCTCCCCGGCGAACGTGGCGGTCACCCTGGCCCGACTCGACCAGCCGGTACGGCTGCTGGCCCGGCTCGGCACCGACGAGTACGGCCGGCAACTCGCCGAGTACCTGAGCGCCAACCGGGTGGACCTGGAGTGGGCGGTCCGCGCCGAGGAACCCACCTCGGTGGCGGTGGCCACGTTGAACGCCAGCGGGCAGGCCAGCTACGAGTTCCGGTTGGCCGGCGCGGCGGACTGGCAGTGGACGCCGCCCGAACTGCCCGAGCTGGCCGGGACCGCGGCGACCGCCCTGCACACCGGGTCGCTCGCGCTCGCGCTGGCACCCGGCGCACAGGTGCTGGAGGACCTGCTCGACCGCGAACGCCGCCGCGACGGCCTCACCCTCTCGATCGACCTCAACCTGCGTCCGAGCATCGTCACGGACCGGGCGGCCGAGCAGGCGAGAGTGCGCCGCCAGGTGCCCCTCGCGCACCTGGTCAAGGCCAGCGACGAGGATCTGGCGTGGCTCTACCCGGATCGGTCGGTGGCCGAGGTGATGGCCGAGTGGCGCGAGGTCGGGGTGTCCTGCGCGGTGGTGACCCGGGGCGGGGACGGCGCGTGGCTGCTCGCCCCGGACGGGTCGCTGCACGAGGAACCGGCGGTACGCACCACGGTGGTCGACACCGTTGGTGCCGGCGACTCGTTCACCGGCGGCCTGCTGGCCGCGCTGGCCGACCTCGGCGCGCTCGGCGACCGACCGGCCGACCGGCTCGCCGCGGTGACCGAGCCGCAGTGGCGTGCGGTGCTCCGACAGGCCGCGACAGTGGCGGCGCTGACCTGCGGCCGCCGAGGCGCCGACCCACCAAACCGCGCCGAGCTGAACGCCCTGCTAAACGCCGCAAGCTGACCCCCGACCCCGCGATCTTGCACTTTCTGTCCCGACAAAGGGCGTAATCCACGCCATTCGGCGACCCAAAGTGCAAGATCGCGGGCGGGAAGGGTGCGGGATCAGGGCTTGCGGGGCGGGGTTAGGCCGCGACGCAGCAGGCTGGTGGGGAGCACGATGGTTGACGGTGGGGAGTCGTCGTCGCCGGCGATCCGCTGGAACAGCCGCTCCGTGGCGACCCTTGCCAGCTCCCGGGTGTCGTAGGCGACGACGGTCAACGGCCGGGGCATCAGGTGGGCCAGTTCGAAGTCGTCGAAACCGACAAGCGCGGCGTCACTGCCCCGTCGGTGCAACTCCTGGAGCGCGCCGACGGTGAGCCGGTTGTTGGCGCAGAAGAAGGCGGTGGGCGGGTCCGGCAGGTCGAGCAGCGCGGCGACGGCCCGCCCGGCCTCCTCGGGAGCGATGAGCCGGTCGCGCACCAGTGATTCGTCCGGCTCGACCCCGGCCTCGGCCAGTGCCGCCCGCGCCCCGACCAGCCGCTCACGGATGGTGGGCACGCTCGGCGCGCCGAGCAGGAGACCCACCCGTCGGTGCCCCTCGTCGAGCAGGGCGCTGACCCCGGCGTGGCTGCCGCCCCGGTTGTCCAGGAGCACGGCGTCGGCCAGCAGCCCCTGCGGCGGCCGGTCCAGGAACACCACGGGCATGCCCAGCTCGACCTCGCGGCGCAGGAACGAGTGGTCGAGGCCCGCTGGCACCACCAGCAACCCGTCGACCCGGCGCTGGGTGAAGTCCTGGAGCACGGCGCGTTCCCGCTCCGGGTCCTCCTCCGACGAAGCGGTGATCAGCATGGTGCCGTGGGCGGCCGCGATCTCGGCTGCGACGCTCGCGATGGTCGCGTAGAACGGGTTGGCGATCTCCTCGATGAGCAGCCCGACCGTGGCGTTGAGCTGCCGGGACCGCAGATTACGAGCGATGTCGTTGCGCCGGAAGCCCAACTCGGCGATGGCGGCCAGCACCCGGCTGACCAACTCCTGCCCCACCGGCTCGTCGTTGACCACCCGGGAGACCGTCTTCAGGCTGACCCCGGCGTGCCGGGCCACGTCGACCATCGTCGGGCGCCGACGCACCGTCGGCCGGGTCGGGGTCTGCGTCACAGGGTGGTCCTCCAGGGCGGGCGCCGGTCAGCGGTCGAGGGCGGCGAGCGCGTCGACCGCTTTTCGGGCGGCGACGAGCACCGGATCCCACACCGGCGCGTACGGCGGAGCGTAGCCCAGGTCGAGTGACGTCATATCGTCCACCGTCATGCCGTTCCAGAGCGCCACGGCCAGCGTGTCGATCCGTTTGGCCGCCTCGGACAAACCGACGATCTGCGCACCGAGCAACCGGCCGCTGGGCCGCTCGGCAATCAACTTCACGGTCATCGGCCGCGCACCCGGGTAGTAGCCGGCCCGGTTGGTCGACTCGGCGACCACCGAGATGAAGTCGAACCCGGCCCGGGTGGCTTCCCGCTCCCGCAGGCCCGTCCGACCCACCTCCAGGTCACAGACCTTGGTCACGGCCGTGCCGATCACGCCGGTGAAGGTCGCGTACCCGCCGCCGATGTTGATCCCAGCCGCGCGGCCCTGCTTGTTGGCGTGTGTGCCCAGCGGCACGTGCACCGGCATTCCGCTGACCCGGTGCAGCGTCTCCACGCAGTCGCCGGCCGCCCAGACGCCGGGCAGCTCGGCCACCCGCATCCGCCGGTCCACCCGGATCCCGCCGGTCGGCCCGAGCGGGAACCCGGCAGCCTCGGCGAGCGCGGTGTTCGGGCGTACTCCCAGACCCAGGACCACGACGTCGGTCGGAATCGGCCCCTCGGCCGTGACCACCGCGGACACCCGGCCGTCCCGCTGCTCCAGACCGGTCACCGGCAGGTCGGTACGGATCTTGATGCCCAGGCCACGCATCGCGTCGGCGACCAGCTCGGCCATGTCGCCGTCCACCGTCGCCATGGGCTGGCTACCCGCCTCGACCAGGGTCACGGACAGACCGCGTTGGATCAGCGCCTCGGCGATCTCGACGCCGATGTACCCGCCACCG
Organism: Micromonospora parathelypteridis; assembly: GCF_014201145.1. NCBI lineage: Bacteria > Bacillati > Actinomycetota > Actinomycetes > Micromonosporales > Micromonosporaceae > Micromonospora > Micromonospora parathelypteridis. Next base: position 2,122,868 of record NZ_JACHDP010000001.1, on the reverse strand, counting down.
ACCACCACGGCCCGGTGCGGCTGCGGCTCAGCCTCCAGCCAGTCGCGCAACGCCGCCCCGTCGTCGAGGGTCTGCATGCCGAAGACGCCGTTCGCGTCCGTGTCCGCCCAGGGCGGCTTCACCGGCACCGCGCCGGCGGCGTACACCAGGTCGTCGAAACGCTCGCGGACCTCGCCGCCGCGTTCCAGGTCCCGGGCGACCACCTCGCGGCGGTCCAGGTCGATGGCCGTGACCTCGTGTCGCATCCGTACGTCCATCGCGTACTTCGTGCGGAACGTCTCCGGATCCCGGGTGATCAGTTCGTCCGGGCCGGACACCAGCCCGCTGATCCAGTACGGGATGCCGCACGCCGAGTAGGAGGTGAAGTGGCCTCGCTCGAAGACCACGATCTCCAGGTCGTTACGGTCGCGGCGGCGTCGAGCCTGGGACGCCGCCGACATGCCGGCGGCATCCCCGCCGATGACGATCAGCCGTTGCGCCACGGGTTCATCCTGTCACGGGCTGATCAGTCACGGGTCTGCCGCGCGACGTCCTGCACCACGTCGGTGAGCCGCCCGGTGCGGGCGTACACCGCGCGTTGCCGGGCCGCTCCGCTGCCGTGCCGGCGCAACCCGCCCAGCAGGTCGGTCACCTCGGCCCAGTCGCCGTGCTGCTCCAGCGCCGGTCGCAGCCGATCCACGAACTGGTCCAGCAGCTCCCAGGCCGGGCGCAGCTCACCGTTGGTGACGTCGACGGCTTCGCCTTCCAGGCCGTCGTGGGCGGCCCTCCAGTGCGCGGCGACCAGCAGGTGGTGGTCGGTCTGCAACGCCGGCCGGTCGGCTTCGACATCGTCCATCGCGGTGGCCACCAGGGCCCGGACCAGCGCGGCGACCAGGACCGCGTCGTCCACCGAGGGGCAGACGTCACCGATGCGCAGCTCCACCGTCGGGTACTTCGCCGACAGGCGGGCGTACCAGTAGAGCATCCCCTCGTCGAGCATCACCCCGCTGGCGATCAACTGGCGGATCAGCCGCTGGTAGTGCTCGTGCGACTCCAGCCACGGCGTCGGCGCCACCGAGGGCCAGCGCTCCCACTCCACGGAACGCCAACTGGCATAGCCGGTGTCCTCACCTCGGGCGAACGGGGAGTTGGTCGTCATCGCGTGCAGCAGCGGCAGCCAGGGCCGTACGTGGTTGAGCACCTGCACGCCGGTCTCCGGGTCGGGGATGCCCACGTGCACGTGCATGCCGTTGTTGCCGGGTCCGGGGACGAGCAGCCGGAACCGCTCGATCATCCGGTCGAAGCGTGGCTTGTCGACCACCGGCGGCACCGGACCGTCCACCGGGCCGGTGCCGATGGCGAGCAGGCGTACGCCGGCCCGCTCGGCCGAGTCGGCGAGCGCCCGACGCAGCACGCCGAGGGAGTGCCGGATCGACGAGAGTTCCAGACCGGGTGGGCTGCCGATCTCGATCTGGCTGGTTTGGAACTCCCGCTCCACCTGCCCGCGCAGCTCGGCCGGCACCTGCTCCATCACCAGGTCGACGGCCGGGACCGCGGCTCCGGTGTGCGGGTCGACGAGCAGGAACTCCTCCTCGACACCCACGGTGAGCAAACCGGTCTCCGCAGCCATCTCGCTGGGCGCCTCCGCCACCTGGCCGGTCATGACACCACCGTCCGTTCCTGCCGTTCGCGGTCCGTCCGCGTCGGCCGCCCACTGGTTACCCAACGTGGCGACGCCGGGAAACGTGGCGGCGGCCCGTGGTACTCGGGTATGCCGCCGGATTCGGTCGGGCGGCGTGACAACGGGTCATATGCTGAGCCCGTGCCGGTGCCGCTGGGATTCCTACAGGTCGCGTGGATCTACGCGTTCGCCCAGCTCACCCTGCTTGCGGACCGGCCGGTCGACCTGCTCGCGGGCGCCGCGCTGACCGCCCTGGTGCTGCTCGCCGTGGTGCTGGCGGCGCGGGTGCTCAGCCGCTCGGGTGCGCCCGGAGCCGGGCCGCGCTGGGCCGGGTTGCGGGCCCGATCCCGTGGTCGGCGAATGCCCCGGCAGATCGACCCGGACGCCGCCGGTCGACCTCGTCCCCGCGCCCCCGGGCACCCCTCGGCCGCGTAGCGCCACGCCGCCACGCGGCCGATCCCGCCGTCACCGGTCCCCCCTGTCGAGCGGACGCCGCCCGGGGGAGGACCCCACCGGAATCGGACCGAGGGGTTTTCCATGCTTGCCTTCGCACCACTGCACGGCGCCGTCGGCGCTGCCGGCACCGCACTGTCCTGGCTCACCGACCTGCTCGAACCATTCGCCGGCGGCATGGCGACCGCCGCCGCCATCGTGCTCTTCACCGTCGCCGTCCGACTGCTGATCTCGCCGCTCACCGTCGCGCAGGTCCGCGGCGAGCGACGCCGCGCGGCGCTCGCCCCGCAGGTGCGTGACCTCCAGCAGCGGTACGCCGACGACCCGGCGACGCTTCAGCGCGAGGTGTTCGCGTTGTACCGGACCGCTGGCGCCAACCCGATCGCCGGCTGCCTGCCGTTGCTGATCCAAGCGCCGTTCCTGCTGGTCCTCTACCGGCTGTTCACCACGAGTGAGGGCGGCACCGGGCTGCTGGACGAGTGGCTTGCCGGGGTCCCGCTGGGCCACCATCTCAGCGACGGGGTGGCGGGGGCGGCCGGCCCGCTCTTCGCCGTGCTGCTGGCCGTTCTGCTGGCGGTGGCCTGGTGGTCGTCGCGGCGGGCCCGCCGGGCTTCGGCGGCCGTCGGCACGGTGGCCGGTACGCCCACCGAGGGACCGGGCGCGGCCGTGCTCGGCCGGCTGCTACCCCTGCTGCCGTTCACGACGGTGCTGGTGGCGCTGGTGCTGCCGCTCGCCGCGGTGATCTACCTGGTGACCACGAGCACGTGGTCGGCGATCGAGCAGGCGGTCCTCCGGCGACCGCAGGCGGTCGCGCTGGCCTGACCCACCTGACAGGCGAATCAACGACCGGCGGTCACCGACCGCCGGTCGTCGCGCTGCCGGCGTCGGCGGACCTTACGGATCACCCAACTGACCAGCATGACGACGAAGACCGCGACGATCGCGTAGTTGAACCAGTCGCTGTAGCGGGGCACGTCCTGCCACTGGTTGCCGAGCGCGTAGCCGGCACCGACGATGAGACCGTTCCACACCCCGCTGCCGATGGTGGTGAGCAGGATGAACTCGCCCAGCGGCATCCGGTTGGCTCCGGCCGGCACGGAGACCAGACTGCGGACCACCGGCACCACCCGGCCGATCAGCACGGCCCACCTGCCATGCCGCTCGAACCAGCGGTCGGCCTTCTCCAGGTCTTCGCTGTCCACCAACGGGATGCGGTCCAGCCACCGCTTGAGCCGTTCCTCACCGAGCGCCGCGCCGAGCCAGTAGAGCACCAACGCGCCGACCAGCGAGCCGGCCGTCGCGGCCAGCACCACGACCACCACGTTGAACTGGCCCTCGTGAGCCAGGAAGCCGGCGAGCGCCAGCACGATCTCGCTGGGGATCGGCGGGACGATGCTCTCCAACGCCACCAGCAGCGCCACGCCGACCGGGCCCATCGCCTCGATCACGGTTGCCACCCAACCGGTCAACCCGGTGAACTCGGACGGGTCACCAGTCTGGGCGTACGCCATGGTCGTCCTTCCTCATCGGCTGTCGGGGGATCGGATGGTCATACCCACTGACATCCCGATCACACCTGCCGCTCAGTGCTCCGGGTGCAGCGCGAGGTCCGCCGGCCCCTGCCGCCAGCCGGTGAACACCACGGTCAGACCGGCACGGGACGGCGCGCAGCAGAACGGGCCGGCCATCGCCACGGCCGCCGGGTCCAGCGGGGTGAGCCGAACCAGTCGCCATGGCTCGTCGTCGGCCCGGGCGCGGACGGTCAGCGCGTCGCCGGCCCGGCTGACCCGGACGGTCACCTCCCGACCCGCCCACTGCGGCACCGGTGCCACCGACCAGTCGGAGAACTCCCGGGTCACCACCGCGCCGAGCTGCGACTCGCCGTCGCTCATCTCGACGCCGGCCTTCGTCCAGGTCCGTTCGTCGACGCGGACGAGCGCGCCGGCCTGGTCGAACTGCGCCGAGAAGTCGAGCCGGAAACTCACCTCCATGGCGGTGTCGACCGGCAGTGGCGCCAGCAGAGCAGGGCCGTTGTCGTGGACGAAGCCGTAGCTGGTCTGCCGCCAGAAGTCGCTCTCCGCTGCCGGTTCGACGACCAGCTCACCGGCCGGGCCCTTCTCGACGCTTACCGGCGGGTGCAGCCAACTGCCCGCAGACCAGTCCAGCGGTTCGCTCGGGGGTACGAGATCGGTCTCCATGACGGGCACGGTATCCAACCGAGGCAGCCGGCCGCCGGACGGGTTTGCCGTAATGATCGTTCGGAGAAGTTTCTTCCGCATGGGTGACCGTTGGTATTCCGAAGCCGTCGTCTACTGCCTCGACATCGACACGTACGCCGACTCGGACGGCGACGGGGTCGGCGACATCCGTGGGTTGATCGGGAGGCTGGACTACCTGGCCCGGCTCGGGGTGACCTGCCTGTGGCTGCACCCGATCCACCCGTCCCCCAACCGCGACGACGGGTACGACGCCACCGACTTCTACAACGTGGACCCGCGCTTCGGCACCCTGGGCGACTTCGCCGAGCTCCTGCACCAGGCCGAGAACCGGGGCATCCGCGTGATCATCGACCTGGTGGTCAACCACACCTCCGACGAGCACCCGTGGTTCCAGTCCGCCCGATCCTCGCCGGACTCCCCGTACCGCGACTGGTTCGTCTGGTCCGACACCGAGCCGGACGACCGGCACCAGGGCATGGTCTTCCCCGGTGAGCAGGACGAGACCTGGAGCTACGACCGGACCGCCAAGGCGTGGTTCTACCACCGGTTCTACAAGTTCCAGCCGGATCTCAACTTCGCCAACCCGCAGGTCCGGGCGGAGATCAAGAAGATCATGTCGTTCTGGCTCCAGCTCGGCGTCTCCGGCTTCCGGATGGACGCGGTGCCGTTCATCATCGAGCTGACCGAGCCGGGCAACCCGAACTCCCCGAAGGACTTCGAGTTCCTCACCGAGATGCGCCAGCACGTGCAGTGGCGGCGCGGCGACGCCGTCCTGCTGGCCGAGGCGAACGTCGAGCCGGACCAGCTACCGACGTTCTTCGGCGACGCCAGCGGCTCCGGCAACCGGATCCACATGCTCTTCGACTTCATGCTCAACGGTCGGCTCATGCTCGCCCTGGCCCGGCAGGACCCGGAGTCGCTGATCGAGGCGTTGCGCGACACCCCGAAGCTGCCCGTCGGCGGGCAGTGGGCCACCTTCCTGCGAAACCACGACGAGATCGACCTGTCCCGGTTGACCACCGAACAGCGCAACGAGGTGTACGCGCAGTTCGGCCCGGACGAGACCATGCGCATCTACGACCGGGGCATCCGGCGCAGGTTCGCCCCGATGCTCGGCAACGACCGGCGGCGCATCGAGCTGGCGTACGCGCTGCAGTTCTCGATGCGCGGCACGCCGGTGCTGCGCTACGGCGAGGAGATCGGGATGGGCGAGGACCTGTCGCTGCCCGGCCGGGAGGCGATCCGTACCCCGATGCAGTGGTCGTACCAGCCGAATGCCGGCTTCTCCACGGCGGACCCGGAGAAGCTGGTCCGCCCGGTGATCGACAAGGGTGAGTTCGGCTACCAGGCCGTCAATGTCACCGCCCAGCGTGGTGACTCGAAGTCGTTGCTCGCCTGGTTCGAGCGCATGATCCGCACGCTGCGCGAGGCTCCGGAGATCGGCTCCGGCTCGACCACCCACATCGACGTGGCGATGCCGGCCGGGGTGCTCGCGCACCGGGCGGACGGGCCGACCGGCACCATGGTCTTCCTGCACAACCTGGGCACCGACGACGTCGAGGTGGATCTCAGCAGCCTCGAACCGGAGGCCGACCTGCCGATCGACGTGCTCGCCGACCGTGGCTACGGCGAGCTGGGCAAGCTCGGCGCGGTGAAGGTCTCCGGCCACGGCTACCGCTGGATCCGGCTCTGCCGGGGTGGCGGGTTCTGAGCTGACCGGGGGACCGCGCCGATCGGCGCGGTCCCCCTTCGCGTGCTCGCCGGACGATGTCACGTCCTCATCGCGGTGCGCCGATCAGCGCACGCCGAAGGCGCGGAGCACGGTCTGCTCGACCGAGTTGCCGGAGCTGTCGGTGGCGCCGGCCCGCAGGGAGACATAGGTCGCGCCCTTCGGTGCCCGCAGCTTCGCGGTCCAGGAGCCGTCCTTCGCACGGTCCAGCGCCTGCTTCTGCCAGTGCGCGCCGTCGTCGTACGAGATCTCCAGGCTGACCGGCCGGATGCTGCCGCAACCGGTGGCACCGGTCAGATGCGCCGCGGAGACGGTCAGGTCGGTCCGGCCCTTCGCAGTGCCGGCGGCGTCGGTGTCGACGCCGTAGTCGAGTTGGAGCAGCGGCAGCACGCTCGACTCCACTCCGGCGGCCGGTGCCTTCGACCGGAACGTCCACTCGGTGGTGGTGCTGGTGGAGTACCGGCCGACGGTCGGGTCCTGGGTGGTCCCCACCACCAGTCGGTACGGCCGCTCATCCGCGCTCGGCGCGGTGCCGCTGATCCACGTGCTGGTGCTCTCGCCGAGCAGCGTCGGACCCTGGTAGAGCTTGTTGGTCTGCCCTGCGGCGCTCATCGCCATGCCGACGTGGTCGGCGCCGCCCCAACCGGGCACGTCGAGGTTGAGAGCGTCGCCGGAGCGGGTCGGCAGTTTGAAGTTGTTGTTCAGGTGCGGTCGTTCGATCGGCTCGAAGAACTGCTCGGTGTTCCGGCTGCCGGAGCGGAAGCTGGTCCGGGGGTCGATCTGGTACGTCGTGGAGTCGAGGTACGCCTCCTGACCCCACGTGTACAGGTCGCCGGTGGACACCCAGTCGGTACGGACCGTGGCGAGCGGGCGGTTGCTGGTCTGGCCGATGCCCCAGTTGTTGTACGACGGCCAGTCGTACCGGAACTCGCCGCCCCGGGTCTGCGGCGTCGGGACGTTGAAACCGACGTCGATCCGGGCCAGCGTCTTCGGGGTCTCGGCCCGGCTCAGGTCGCGCGGAATCCGGTTGTGGTATGCCTGGACCAGGTCGTACACGTAGTCGGCGACCGGCTGCGAGGCGACCTCGACCTTCGTGGAGCCGCGCTGGATCTGCTGGATCAACGCCTCGCCCTCGTCGGTGCTGAGCATCGCCACCTCGATCGGGGTGGGGGTGAAGAAGTCGACCGAGTAGTCGCGCACCTCGCGCCACGGGAAGTCGTTGACCACCAGCATCATCTTCGCCCCGGCGGCGGTCGCCGCGGCGGCCTGCTCGGAGTCGCTGACCTCCCAGTTACGCCGGACCACGGTCACCGCGCCCCGGGCGTTCAGCCCGGCGTAGTCGCTCGCCGCACCGTTGCCGGCGAAGACCGTCGGCAACGTCCACCTGCCCTTCGGCAACTGGGTGGTGCCCTGCTGGCGCACCACGTCGTCGAAGTTCACCTTCGTGGTGCCGACGGTCAGCACCGGCTGTTCCTTGCGCCAGCGGGCACCGACGTAGAAGTCGCCGTGTCGCACGTCCCTGCTGGTGGGCTGCGCCCAGAAGCTGTCGAAGAACACGCCGCCCGCGATGAACGAGCGCCACCGCCCCTCGCCCTGGGACCGGTAGTAGTCCAGCCGGGTAAAGGTGTCGGCGGTCTGTTGCGGCACCGACGACTCGACCCGGCGGGCCGCCTTTCCGTCCAACCGAACCGTGGTGTCCGTGCGCAGGTCGATGTCGGGGTTGCCGAGCAGCGCCAGGCCGAGCGAGTTCGGGCCGTGGCTGCCGGTGACGTTCAGGAAGCTCATCGCCGAGTAGACGCCCTCGGGCAGGTAGAGCTGCGCCGTGCCATCCGGGTCGGTCTCGACGAAACTGATGTCGTAGCTGCCCGGCTGCCCCAGCTCGATGATCCCGCTGGCCGGCTTGCCGGCCCGGTCGGTCATCTCCAACCGAAGGTGGTGGTACGGGGTGAACGTGCCGACCGCGATGGCGGTGCGGGCCAGCACGGACCGGTCCGGCCCAGCGGCGACGACCTGACCGGTGTACCGACTGCCGGCGCCGGCCCGGGAGATGTCCGTGGTCAACGTGACCGTGGCGGTGCTGTTCGCGGGCACGGTCACCTGCGTCGCGGACAGGCTGAACAGCCCGGCCGGCGCGCTCGGCGCGTCCACCGAGAGGCCCAGCGTGATCGGCTGCCCAGTGGTGTTCGTGTACGTCACCGGGTGGGTGGCCTTCGTGGTGTCCTTGCGCACGCTGGTGGAGACGGTGCCGGTGGCGACGATCGGGGCGCGGACCGCGGCGGCGACGTCGACCCGACCGGTGCCGGCCTGGTAGGCGTCGTACTGCGGCGTGGCCTTGGTCGTGCTGACCAGGGCGTCCTTGAGCTGCTGACCCGTCCAGTCCGGGTGTTTCGCGGCGAGCAGCGCGGCGGCTCCGGCGACGTGCGGCGCGGCCATCGAAGTGCCGTCCATGGTCTGGTACGCGCCCTCGCCGGGCGCGTACTGCGAGCGGGCCGCGAGCACCCCGACGCCGGGCGCGGTCAGCTCCGGCTTGATGGCCTCGTCGCTGATCCGCGGGCCCTGGCTGGAGAAGTAGGCGAGTTGGTCGTCACCGTCCACGGCGCCGACGGTCAACGCCGCGTCGGCCGCGCCCGGGGCGGCCACGCTGCCGGGCAGGCCGGCGTTGCCGGCGGAGATGACGAACAGGGCACCGGTCTCGGCACTGAGCTTGTTGACCGCCTGGCTCATCGGATCGGTTCCGTCACTGGGCTGGTTGGAGCCCAGGCTCATGTTGATGACACTGGCGTCGGCCTCCCGGGCCGCCCACTCCATGCCGGCCAGGATCCAGGAGTCCATCCCGTGGCCGTCGTCGCTGAGCACCTTGCCGATGGCGAGCCGGGCATCCGGTGCGACACCCTTCTCCCGGCCACCGGAGGCGGCGCCGGTGCCGGCGATGGTGGAGGCGACGTGGGTGCCGTGCCCGACCCGGTCGGTGATCTCCTCGCCCGGCACGAACACGGCGGACGCGCTGATCCGGTCGGTCAGATCCGGGTGTGCCGCGTCGATGCCGGTGTCCAGGACGGCAACCCGCACGCCCGTGCCGGTGTCGCCGCCGGCCCAGACCGCGGGAGCGCCGATCTGCGCGGTGGTGTCGGCGAGGTCGGCGCGTACCCGCCCGTCCAGCCAGATCTTGGCGATTCCGCCGGAGAAGCGTCCCTTGTCGTCGGTCGCGGCGGTCGCCTTGGCGGTGGGGGCGGCCGTGATCGCGGCCCAGAACTCGTCGGCCCGGTCGCGGTCCTCGCTCAGCGCGGCACCCGAGATGCTGCTCAACGTACGGGTGCGGGTCGCGCCGGCGGGTGCGGTGGCGGTTCGCAGGCCGGCCGCCCCGGCGTCGTACGACACGATCAGGGGAAGGTGGTCCACCCGCTCGTCGTCGTACCCGTCGGCGATCAACCGGGTGACGTTGAACAGCCGCTTGTCCAGGGTGTTCGCGGCCACGTAGGGCAGCACCGACTGGGGGTAGACGTACAGGTCGTCGCCGGTCTCGACCACCCGCACCGGTGTCGAGGCGCCGTCTGGGCGCCGTACGTCGAGGGTGCCGCCGTTGGCGCCCTGGCGGGTGGTGACCGTGTCACCGGTGATCAGGGTGACCGAGTGGGTGCCGGGTGGGGTGGGCAGGCTTGTCGCGGGGGCGGGGGTGGCGCCGGGATCGGCCGGGGCTCCGGGGGCGGCGGCCAGGGCGGGTGATCCACCGGCTGCCGCGAGGGCCGTGGAGACCACGGCGGCTAGCCAGGCTCCACGGGTACGCGAGAACGTCACGTGATGTCGTTCCTTACTTCGTCGTCTGTTCGCTGGCGGGGGTGACAGCGATTCGGACGCTACGCGCGGAAGATCATCTCGTATAGATCCATTGTGTAAACCATGGTCATCGCCGGTGGTGGCCGACGAAGGTTAAGCTCCTCCGATCGACCCCAAGTTACCGGGAGGTAATCATGTCGGAGGAGCCCCGCGTCGCCATCGTCACCGGAGCCGCACGCGGTATCGGCGCGGCCACCGCCCGACGGCTGGCCGCCGACGGAATGACCGTCGCCGTCGTCGACATCGAGGAGGCGGCGACCAAGGAGACCGTGGACGCCATCGCCGGCGCCGGCGGCCGGGCGCTCGGAGTGGGCGCCGACGTCTCCGACCGGGATCAGGTCGAGGCGGCGGTGGCCCGTGTTGCCGCTGAACTGGGCGCGCCCACCGTGCTGGTCAACAACGCCGGTGTGCTCCGCGACAACCTGCTGTTCAAGATGACCAACGCCGACTGGGACACGGTGATGGGGGTGCACCTGCGCGGCGCGTTCCTGTTCAGCCAGGCCGCTCAGAAGCACATGGTGGACCGCAAGTGGGGGCGGATCGTCAACCTCTCCAGCACCTCCGCCCTGGGCAACCGCGGCCAGGCGAACTACGCCGCCGCCAAGGCTGGTCTGCAGGGCTTCACCAAGACGCTCGCCATCGAGTTGGGGCCGTTCGGGGTGACCGTCAACGCGGTGGCACCCGGCTTCATCGTCACCGACATGACGGCGGCCACCGCCGCCCGGATGAAGGTCGACTTCGACGACTTCCAGAAGCACGCCGCTGCCGAGATCCCGGTCCGGCGCCCGGGGCGGCCGGAGGACGTCGCGCACACCATCTCGTTCCTGACGAGCGAGGGTGCCGGTTTCGTCTCCGGGCAGGTCATCTACGTCGCCGGCGGCCCACGGGACTGACCCGCACACCGACGAGGGTGCTCCCTTCGTGGAGGGGACGCCCTCGTCGTCGGGTCAGGCGGGGGCGCGGCGGGTGCGCCAGAGCCAGATCAGGCCGAGCACCGGCAGCACCAGCGGGATGTAGCCGTACCCGCTGCCGAACTGCGACCAGACCGTCTCGTCCGGGAAGAGCTCCTTGTCGACAAGGCTCAGGATGCCGACCACGACCACCCCGACCAGCTCCACCGAGCAGCACGCCAGGGCGACCCGTCGGCCGGTGTGCCCGGCGCGGGCCAACCCCACCGCCGCCACGATGTAGATGAGTGCGGCCACCCCGGAGAGCAGGTACGCCACCGGCGCCTCGTCGAACTTGGTGGCGATCTGCAGACCGGCCCGGCTGGTCGCCGCGATGGCGAAGAGCAGGTAGACCGCGATCAGCAACCGGCCCGGGCCGGCGTTCGTGGCGCGTCCCGCCGGTCGTGTCTCAACCACCGAGCACCTCCCAGGTCTGCTGCAACCGGATCACCACCACCGGGGCCACCAGGCAGACCGCGCAGACGATCGCCGAACCCCAACGGGTCGGCTCCATCCGGGCCAGCACCCAGGCCAGCGGCGGCAGGCACACCAGCGTGACCAGGTAGCCGAAGAAGGCGCCGGGCTCACCGGGCCGGTCCCCACCGCCGACGGCCACCAGGGCCAGCACGCTCAACACGAGCAGCGCCAGTTCGAGGACGCCCAGGCCGATGAACTGCACCCGGTCCGGCGGCCGTTGGCGCACCGCTGCCACCAGCGCCCACACCGCGACGAGCAGCGACAGCACGATCGACGCCGTCGCCAGGACCCCGTCCACCGGCGAGTTGGCCGCCGCCGCGCTGGTCATCGGCCCCACCTGGTCGTCACCTCGGTCACCGGCACAGCCTACTAACCGTCGTAGTAAACGACTGACCCCGCCTCGGCACCCCCGACGCGTGCCACCGCCGGCGTGTCCGCCGCTCGCTGTAGAGCTGCCCCGCGAGTGGGGCGGGTCGGGAACCGTGCCTTGCGCCCCACGTCTGGGGCAGCTCTACAGGCACTGGCCGTACCAGCTCACGCCCGAGCGGCACGGACGTGAGCTGCTCCGGTTGGTCGACCCGCCGCCGGTGCCCCTGATGCGGCGACTAGCGTGGATCACGTCCGTGGCGTTGCCGCGGCGGGGGGAATAGCTGGAGGTACACGTGCTGCGGTTCGGCTTGTTCGGCACCGGTCACTGGGCGATCGAGACGCACGGAAAGGCGTTGCACGCGCATCCGGACGCGGAGTTGGTCGGGGTGTGGGGGCGTAACCCGGAGCGGGCCGCCGCGCTGGCCGAGCGGTACGGGGTGCCCGCCTTCGCCGACGTCGACGCGCTGATCGAGGAGTGTGAGGCGATCGCCGTCGCGCTGCCGCCGGACATCCAGGCCGACATCGCGGTCCGGGCGGCCGCCGCGGGCCGGCACCTGCTGCTGGACAAGCCGCTGGCGCTCAGCGTGGCCGACGCCGACCGCATCGTGGCAGCCGCCGACCAGTCCGGGGTCGCCTCGGTCGTCTTCTTCACCCAGCGGTTCCAGCCGAACGTGACCGCCTTCCTCGCCGCGACCGCCGCGGCCGGGGGTTGGCAGCACGGTCGGACCACCGCGTTCGCCTCGATCTTTCAGGACGGCAGCCCGTACGGCGGCTCGTTGTGGCGCCGCGAGCACGGCGCGCTCTGGGACATCGCCCCGCACGCGCTCTCCATCCTCCTGCCGGTGCTGGGCCGGGTGACCCAGGTGGCGGCGATGGACGGGCCGAGCGGGATGGTGCACCTGCTGCTCACCCACGAGGGAGGGGCCACCAGCAGCGCCTCGCTCTCCCTGGACGCCCCGACCGAGTCGATGGCCCGGGAGTTCGTGTTCTACGGCGAGAACGGCATCGAGAACGTCCCGTTCGGCGAGAACGACGCCGCCACCGCGTTCGGCGTCGCGATCGACCAACTCGTCGAGCAGGTGCGGGCCGGCACCCGGGACCACCGCTGCGACGTCCGCTTCGGCCGCGAGGTCGTCGGCATCCTCGCCGCCGCCGAAACCGCCCGCACCGAATCCCGCACCGTCACCGTTCCCGTCACCGTTCCCTAACCCCACCCACCTTGGCCCCCGGTGATCATGAAGTTAACGTCACGACACGCCGCGGCGGTTGGCAATAACTTCATGATCACCGAGGTCGGGTGATCACGGGGCCGGGAGGGCCGGGGTTGGGGGTTAGGTGATGGTGGTCAGGGCGGCGTTCAGCTCGTCCGGCGAGTCGAACTGCTCCGCCGGCAACGCCTGCAACATCTGCAACATCGCCGTGCTTGCCCCGTTCTCCTGCCCCCAGCGGATCAGGTCCTCCCGGGAGACCGGGTAGTCGAGCCCGGCCAGGTACTCCTGCAACTGAACCCCGGTGACGGTCATGCCGGCCGGCTACCCACTCGCGGTGGGCGTACACCGTCCCGGTCGGCACGCACGACGGCCCGGCGGCCGGCGTGTCGGGCCGCGACGCGCCCACGGTTTGCCGCAGCGGCGGTCGGGTAGCCGCTGGCATGCTGGTTCAGCGGCTCGGCGCGCCGAGCGACTTCGACCCGTTGCTGGAGCGCGTTCGAGACGCCCGGGTGGTGATGATCGGCGAGTCCACCCACGGCAGTTACGACTACTACCGGCTGCGCGAGCAGCTCACGCGCCGGTTGATCGCGGAGTGCGGCTTCTCCTTTGTCGCCGTTGAGGGCGACTGGCCGGACTGTGACCGGGTGCACCGTTCGGTGACTGCCGCGCCGGGTGGCGCGCTTGAGCCGCAGCTCGCGCTCGAACAGTTCGAGCGGTGGCCGACCTGGATGTGGGCAAACGCCGAGGTGGCCCGGTTCGCCAGTTGGCTGCGGGCCTGGAATGTGGAGCGTCCGGAGGACCAGCGCGCCGGGTTCCACGGGCTCGACGTGTACAGCCTCTGGGAGTCGATGCAGGCGATCTTCGACTACCTGGGGGAGGAGGACCCGACGTCGCTGGAGGCGGCACAGGACGCGTACCGCTGCTTCGAGCCGTACGGCAAGAGGGTCGAGGAGTACGGCGCGGCCAGCCGGTTCGTCTCCGCCCGCTGCGAGGAGGAGGTCGTCCGGCTGCTCGCCCGGACCCGTGAACACGCCCTCAACGATGGTCCAGATCGCTTCTCGGCCTGGCAGAACGCGGAGGTGGTGGCCGGTGCGGAGCGCTACTACCGGGCGATGGTGGCCGGCGGGCCGGACTCGTGGAACATCCGCGACACCCACATGCAGGACACGCTGGATCGGCTGCTGGACCGGTACGGCCCGGACGCCCGGGGCATCGTCTGGGCACACAACACGCATGTCGGGGACGCCCGTGCCACCGACATGGCCGCGGACGGGATGGTCAACATTGGTCAGTTGGCCCGGGAACGGCACGGCGACGACGCGGTGGCCCTGATCGGCTTCGGCAGCTACCGGGGCACGGTGATCGCCGCTCCCCGGTGGGGGTCGACTCCCGAGCCGATGGTGGTGCCGCCGGCCCGGGAGGGGTCGGTCGAACGGCGGCTGCACGAGCTGATGCCGGAGCGAGCGGTGCTGATCTTCGGCGGTGACGACCAGCCGGGCTGGGTGACCGAGACCGCGGACCATCGGGCGATCGGGGTCGTCTACGACCCGTCCTTCGAGTCCTGGGGCAACTACGTGCCGACGCGGCTCGGCGACCGGTACGACGCCTTCATCTGGTGCGACGACACCACCGCCCTGCACCCGCTGTCGGTCCCGGCAGTCCCCGGCGAGATGGAAACCTACCCAGCCGGCGTCTGACGCAGTGGAGGTGTGGCACCCCTCGGGCACCACACCTCCACTGTTGGATGGGTCAGACGTGGGTCGGGGTGCGGTCTTCCAGGTGGGTGCGGAGGCCTTCGCCTTCGATGTCGACGTTCGGGAGGGCGCGGTTCAGCCACCTCGGCAGCCACCAGGCGCGGTCGCCGAGTAGTGACATCACCGCCGGGACGATGGTCATCCGGACCACGAACGCGTCGATGGCGACGCCGATGGCGAGCGCGAAGCCCATCGACTTGATCACCGGGTCCTCCAGGAAGACGAAGCCCCCGAAGACCGAGATCATGATCAGCGCGGCCGCCGTGACCACGCGCGCGCCGTGTCCCATGCCGCTGATGGTGGCCTGCCGGGCGGACTTGCCGTGCACGAAGTCCTCCCGCATCCGGGACACCAGGAACACCTCGTAGTCCATCGCGAGCCCGAACAGGATGCCGATCAGCAGGATCGGCAGGAAGCTGATCAGCGGGCCCGGGGTGTCCAGACCGACCAGGTCGGCGAGGTGCCCCTGCTGGAAGACCGCCACCGTGATGCCGAACGTGGCGGCGACGGTGAGCAGGAAGCCCAGCGCGGCCTTGATCGGCACCAGCAGCGAGCGGAACACCAGCATCAGCAGCAGCACCGACAGCCCGACCACCAGCAGCAGGTAGATCGGTAGCGCGTCGGAGAGCTTCTCGGACACGTCGATGCCGATCGCGGTGACCCCGGTGAGCAGTACGTCCGCGTCGCGGATCCCACCCATCGAGCCGCGGATGTCGTGGACCAGGGTCTCGGTGGCCTCGTCGGTCGGGCCGGTCTTCGGGATCACGCCGAACAGCGCGGTCCGGCCGTCCGGGCTGAGCTGGGCCGGCGCCACCGCGAGGACGTTCTCGGTGCGCTGCAGCAGCGCGGTGACCTGCGGCACGGCGGCCGAGGTGGCCTGCGGCGTGTCACCGGCGACCACCACCGCGAGCCGGCCGGTGAAGCCCGCTCCGAAACCCTCGGTGGTCAGGTCGTTCGCCACCCGGGCGGGTGAGCCGACGGCGGCCGTCGCGGCGCCCGGCAGGCCCAGCCGCATGTCCGGCGTGGGCAGCGCGAGCAGGCCCAGGCCGAGCAGGCCGACCAGGATGACGGGTACGCGGAACCGGGTGACCAGCCGCGCCCAGCGGAACCCGAACCGGGACTGGTCCTCGGTCGTGGCGGTCTCGGCAACCGTGCCGTCGGCGGCAACCGTGCCGTCGGCGGCGACCGCGCGCAGCCGGCGGGGGAGTACCCGGCGACCGGCGAAGCCGAGCAGTGCCGGCTGGAGGGTGATCGCGACAAGTACCGCGACGGTGACCGTGCCGGCCGCGGCGAGACCCATCACGGTGAGGAACGGGATGTTCACCACGGCCAGCCCGGCCAGCGCGATGACCACGGTGGCGCCCGCGAAGACCACCGCGGAGCCGGCGGTGCCCACGGCTCGGCCGACCGCCTCCTCCGGGGACAGTCCGTCGAGCAGGTTCTGCCGGTGCCGGGAGGTGATGAACAGCGAGTAGTCGATGCCGACCGCGAGGCCGAGCATCAGCGCCAGGATCGGGGCGGTGCTGGTGAGCTGGACGGCGCCGCTCAGCGCGAACAGCCCGGCCATCCCGGCGCCCACGCCGATCAGCGCGTTGAGCATGGTCATTCCGGCGGCGACGAGTGAGCCGAACGTGATGATCAGGACGATCGCGGCGACGAGTACGCCGAGCGCCTCGGTGGAGCCGATCTCCGGCTCGCCGCCGAGCACCTCGCCACCCGGGGCGACCTGCCAACCCTGTGCCTTGGCCGAAGCGCCAACCTGCTCGTACGCGGTGCGCTGCGCGTCGGTCACGTCGTCCCCGCCGGTCGCGAACTGGACCTGGACCAGCGCGTACCGGCCGTTGGGCGTGACCGCGCCGACCTGGAACGGATCGACCGCGCCGACCACGCCGGGCAGTGTCGAGGCCTGCTGGACGAGTTCCTGCACCACGGCCTGGCCCTGCGGGGTGCCCAGTTGGCCGTCCGCCGGTGCCTTGACCGTGATGGTGCCGGTGGCGCCGCTGGCCGCGGGGAACTGATCGGCCAGCAGGTCGAGCGCGCGCTGGCTCTCGGTGCCGGGCATGGTGAAGTTGCTCGCCGTCGGGCCGCGCAGGGTCGCCGCGGCCAGGCCGGCGACGACGAGTACGACGAGCCAGAGCGCGACGACGAGCCGTCGCCGGCGCAACGCGCCCCGGCCGAGCCGGTAGAGCAGGGTGGCCATCAGGATTCCTTGTCCTCGGTCGTGGGTTGTTGGGGCAGGAGTGTGTCGACGGGTTCGACGGCCCGCCGGACGAGTCTGAGCAGGGCGGGGCGCAACTCGTCGTCGGAAATGTCGACGAACTCGGCGCACGCCTCGGAGATGCCGGCGAGCAGCACCAGCGCGGCGATCCGGGCTCCCGGCCGGTCGGAATGGCCGGCCAGCGCGTCCCGTAGCCGATCGGAGATCTGCTGGATGTGCGCGAAGGCCGGCTGGCACAGCAGCTCCGGGAACTCACCGCGCAGCACCGCGATCTCCCGCCGGAACCGGACCGCGAGGTCGACGAAGCCGCTGGCGGCGACCTCCTGGGCGGCCGCCCCGGTCAGGTCGGTGAGCTGGTCGTCGAGGTCCTGCAGCACGGCGATGGCCGGTGCCATCAGCTCGGCGAGCAGGGCTTCCTTGTTGGCGAAGTGGTAGAGCACGGTGGCCTTGGAGCAGCCGACCTCGCGGGCGATGTCCTGCAGGGAGGTGCCCCGGTAGCCGGTCACCGCGAATCGCCGCGCCGCCGCGGCCAGGATCTCGCCGTGCGTCTCGGACACCGCTCTCGCCATCATTGGTCCACCCCCGCAGACCAGCATGCCTGACCGATCGGTCAGAACCTGACCGATCGGTCAGACCGAAGCGGTGGCGTTCACCACACCCGGGCCGGTTTCATTCGGCGTGCTCGGCGTCGTACCTGGTCCGCGCCTCGGCGATGGCCCGACGATGCCGCTCGGCCCAGGCGGTCAGCGCCACCAGCGACTCGTACAGCTCCAGCGCCATGGGGGTGGCGGTGTACTCGACCTTGGGCGGAACAGTCGGGTAGACCGTGCGGTGCAACAGGCCGTCCCGCTCCAGGTTGCGCAGCGTCAGCGTGAGCATCCGGCGGCTGATCCCCTCGATGTGCCGCTCCAGCTCCGTGAAGCGCACCGGCCCGTGGGAGGCGGCCACCAGAACGCCGATGCTCCACTTGCCGCCGACCCGGTCGAGCACCTCGCGGACGGTGCACGCCCGCGCCTGACCCGAGGTGAAGGGCACGTTCTCGGCCGCACAGGTCAGCTCGGTTGCGATCAGCGCGGACACATCGCTGTTCCTCTGGGACATCAAAGTGCCTCCTTCCGCTCGGGTCCATGGTCACAGACGATGACCTCGGTAACAAATCGTGCACCAAGGAGGAATTTCATGGACCGCGTTGTCCCGTCCCGCTGGCCGGCGCTGCTGGTGCTCTGCGCGGGCAGCCTGATGATCATCCTGGATGGCACCGTCGTCGCGGTGGCGCTGCCCGCCGTGCAACGCGATCTGGGCTTCACCGCCGCTGGCCTGGCGTGGGTGGTCAACGCCTACCTGGTCGCGTTCGGCGGGCTGTTGCTGCTCGCCGGCCGACTCGGCGACCTGCTCGGCCGACGGGGGGTCTTCCTGGCCGGCGTCGCGCTGTTCACCCTGGCCTCGCTGGCCTGCGCGGTCGCCACCGGGCCGGCCCTGCTGGTGGGCGCACGGTTCGGCCAGGGCGTCGGCGGGGCGCTGGCCATGGCGGTCAGCCTCGGCATGATCGTCCGGCTCTATCCCGAACCGGCCGAGCGCGCCCGCGCCATCGCCGTCTTCAGCTTCACCGGCGCGGCCGGCGCGTCGATCGGCACCGTCGCCGGTGGGGTGCTCACCGACGTGGCCGGGTGGCGGGCGATCTTCCTGGTCAACCTGCCGATCGGGGCCGCCATCCTGCTCGCGGCCGTCCGCAGGCTCCCCGCCGACCAGGGAATTGGCCTGCGGGCCGGCCTGGACCTGCCCGGCGCGCTGCTCGCCACCGCCGGTCTGATGTCCGCCGTGCTGGGCATCGTGGGAACGGGCGAGCACGGCTGGACCAGCCCCCGAACCCTCGGCGCGGTGGCCCTCGCGGCGCTGCTGCTCGGCGGGTTCGCGCTACGCCAACGGGTCGCGACGACCCCGTTGCTACCGGCGCGGGTGCTGCGGGTTCCGGGTCTGGTGGCGGCGAACGCCGTGCAGTTCCTCATGGTCTCCGCGTACTTCGGTTTCCAGTTCCTGCTCGCCGTGGAGCTGCAACTGGTGCTCGGGCTGGACCCGGCCGCGACCGGCTGGGCCTTCCTGCCCACCCCGGTCGTGATCGCGGTGGTGTCGCTCGGCCTGGCCGGTCGGCTGATCGCCCGATGGGGCGCCCGCACCGTGCTGCTGGCCGGGCTCGGCCTGGCGGCCATCGGCTTCCTGCTGCTCGCCCGGCTGCCCGCCGACGGTGCCTACGTCGCCGACGTACTTCCCGCGATGCTGATCTTCGGGGTGGCCGGCGGTCTGACCCTGCCGGCCGTCACCACCCTGGCCATGGCCGGCGCGACCGACGCGGACGCCGGGCTCGCCTCCGGCCTGGCCAACACCACCCAGCAGGTCGGCGGCGCGGTCGGCCTGGCCGCGCTGGCCACCCTGGCAGCCGCTCGCAGTGACGGCTTGCGGGCTGCCGGCTGGGCCGAGACGGCCGCGCTGGCCGGCGGCTATCGGACGGCGTTCGCCGTGGCCGCTGCCCTGGTGGTCGCCGCGTTGCTGGTGGCGCTGAGCACGCTGCCGGGCGCCCGGCCCGCCGGGATCGATCGGCACGTCAGGTTGACCGACGACACCGGGGCCGGGAGGGTGGTCGGGTGAGTGAGGCCGATGAATCCCGGGACGGCGTGGCCCTGACCAACCTGGACCAGCCGCTGTCCGACCGTGACGACGCGACCAAACGTGACCTGGTGGACTACCTCGACGCGGTCAGTGAGCGGATCCTCCCGCAGTTACGGGGTCGGCCGCTGTCGGTGATCCGGGTCCGCCCCGGCCAGCCGCCGTTCATGCAGAAGAACCTGCCCCGCTACACCCCGGACTGGGTCCGCCGGGTGCCGGTCTGGGCGGAGGCGTCGCACCGGGAGATTTCGTACGCGCTCTGCGACGACCGCCGCACCCTGCTCTGGTTCGCCAACCAGCGGGCGGTGGAGTACCACCCGACACTGGCCACCGCGGCGGATCCGCACCGCCCGACCCACCTGGTGCTCGACCTGGACCCACCCGAGGGCGACGGCTTCCGCGCGGCCGTCGCCGCGGCCCTGCTGGTCCGCCAGGCACTCGCCGATGCCGGCCTGGCCGGCGCGGTCAAGACCAGCGGCGCCAAGGGCGTGCACGTCTTCGTTCCGGTGGCCGACGAGCCCACCGCGGAGGAGTTGGCCGCCGCCACCCGGGCGCTCGCCGTCCGCGCCGAGCGGCTCGACCCGGCGCTGGCCACCACGGCGTACATCAAGGAGGACCGGGGTGGCCGGGTCTTCGTGGACGCGACCCGCGCCGGCGGGGCGACCGTGGCGGCCGCGTACAGCCCTCGGCTGCGCCCCGGGACGCCGGTCTCCTTCCCGGTCGACTGGGCCGACCTGACCGAGGTGGCCCCCGCCGACTTCACCATCCGGACCGCGCCGACGCTGCTCGGTGCCGGTGATCCGTGGGCCGCGCTGATGCCGGCGCCGCAGCCGCTCCCCGCCGACCTGGTGGCCGAGGGTCGGACCATCCCGGTGGCCCGGGTGCAGGCCATGCACGAGGGAAAGCGCCGGGCCCGCGCCCGGCGGCAGGTCGATTGACGGTGGGTTGTGGCACGATTTTCCAGGTGACCAGCAAACCCGACGCGACGCAGCGACTCAGCGACCTCGCGCGGCTGCGCCGGGTCCGCGACCGGATCGACCGGGAGTACGCGTCTCCGCTGGACGTCGAGGCGCTCGCCCGGGGCGCGCACATGTCGTCCGGGCACCTCAGCCGCGAGTTCCGGCTCGCCTATGGCGAATCTCCGTACAGCTACCTGATGACGCGCCGGATCGAGCGGGCGATGGCGCTGTTGCGTCGTGGCGACCTGAGTGTCACCGAGGTCTGTTTCGCGGTCGGTTGTTCGTCGTTGGGCACCTTCAGCACCCGCTTCACCGAGTTGGTGGGCGTGCCGCCCAGCGTCTACCGCCGGCAGGCGGCGCAGGCGACGGTGGGGATGCCGTCCTGCGTGGCGAAGCAGGTGACCAGACCGATCAGGAATCGAGAAGCGCAGGTCACGGAGTCGCAACTAGCGTGACGGCCATGGACATCACCATTCACTCGAGTTTCCTTCCGCACACCGACCCCGACGCCTCGCTGGCCTTCTACCGCGACACCCTCGGCTTCGAGGTTCGCAACGACGTCGGCTACGGGGGGATGCGCTGGATCACGGTCGGGCCCGCGGGTCAGCCCACGACGTCGATCGTCCTGCACCCGCCGGCCGCCTCCCCCGGGATCACCGACGACGAGCGCCAGACCATCCTCGAACTGGTGGCCAAGGGCAGCTACTTCGGCGTCAACCTGGCCACCGAAGACCTCGACGCCACGTTCGCCAAGCTGGAGGCCAGCGACGCCGAGGTCGTCCAGGAGCCGACCGAGCAGCCGTACGGCGTACGGGACTGTGCCTTCCGGGACCCCGCCGGCAATATGATCCGCATCCAGGAAGTGCGCTGACCGTCCCGCACGACAGATGGAGACAGGATGAGCACGGCCAACCAGCCGTCCGCGCCGCACGTTGCCGACAGCCATGACCTGATCCGCGTGCAGGGCGCGCGGGTCAACAACCTCAAGGACGTCAGCGTCGAGATCCCGAAGCGCCGGCTGACGGTGTTCACGGGGGTCTCCGGCTCCGGCAAGAGCTCGTTGGTGTTCGGCACCATCGCCGCCGAGTCGCAGCGGATGATCAACGAGACCTACAGCGCCTTCGTGCAGGGCTTCATGCCGACGCTGGCGCGACCCGAGGTCGACCTGCTGGATGGCCTCACGACGGCGATCATCGTGGACCAGGAGCGGATGGGCGCGAACTCGCGATCCACCGTCGGCACCGCCACCGACGCCAACGCGATGCTGCGCATCCTGTTCAGCCGGCTCGGGCAGCCGCACATCGGCTCGCCCAACGCGTACTCCTTCAATGTCCCCTCGGTGAGGGCCACCGGCGCCATCACCGTCGAGCGCGGCGCCGGCAAGACGAAGACGGAGAAGGCGACCTTCACCCGCCTCGGCGGCATGTGTCCGCGTTGCGAGGGCATGGGCGCGGTCACCGACATCGACCTGTCGGCGCTGTACGACGACAGCCTCTCGCTCAACGAGGGCGCGATCACGATCCCGGGTTACAGCATGGAGGGCTGGTACGGCCGGATCTTCCGTGGCTGCGGCTACTTCGACCCGGACAAGCCGATCGGCAAGTACGGCAAGCGGGAGCTGCAGGACCTGCTCCACCGGGAACCAACCAAGATCAAGATCGACGGGATCAACCTGACGTACGTGGGTCTGATCCCGCAGATCCAGAAGTCCTTCCTCTCCAAGGACATCGACGCGTTGCAGCCGCACATCCGTGCCTTCGTGGAGCGGGCGGTGACCTTCACGACCTGTCCCGACTGCGACGGCACCCGGCTCAGCAAGGAAGCGCTGTCGTCGAAGATCAAGGGTAGGAACATCGCCGACGCCTGCGCGATGCAGATCAGCGACCTGGCTGCCTGGGTACGGGAAATCGAGGAACCGTCGGTGTCCCCGTTGCTGGCGGGGCTGCAACACCTGCTCGACTCGTTCGAGGAGATCGGGTTGGGCTACCTCTCGCTCGACCGGCCGTCGGGCACCCTCTCGGGCGGCGAGGCGCAGCGCACCAAGATGATCCGCCACCTCGGCTCTTCGCTCACCGACGTCACCTACGTCTTCGACGAGCCGACGATCGGGCTGCACCCGCACGACATCCAGCGGATGAACGAGCTGCTGCTGCAGTTGCGCGACAAGGGCAACACCGTGCTGGTCGTGGAGCACAAGCCGGAGGCCATCGCCATCGCCGACCACGTCGTCGATCTCGGTCCCGGAGCCGGTACGGAGGGCGGTGCCGTCTGCTACGAGGGCACCCTGGAAGGCCTGCGGGCCAGCGGCACCATCACCGGCCGACACCTCGACGACCGGGCCGCTCTCAAGGAGACGGTCCGGACGCCCACCGGCAAGCTGGAGATCCGTGGGGCGACGGCCAACAACCTGCACGACGTCGACGTCGACGTACCGCTCGGGGTGCTCGTCGTCGTGACCGGTGTCGCCGGCTCCGGCAAGAGCTCGCTCGTGCACTCCTCGATCCCCGCGGGCGCGGGTGTGGTCTCGATCGACCAGGGCGCGATCCGTGGCTCGCGGCGGAGCAACCCGGCCACGTACACCGGGTTGCTCGACCCGATCCGCAAGGCGTTCGCGAAGGCCAACGGTGTGAAGCCGGCGCTGTTCAGCGCCAACTCCGAGGGCGCCTGCCCGAGCTGCAACGGCGCCGGTGTCATCTACACCGACCTGGGGATGATGGCCGGTGTCGCCGCCCCCTGCGAGGACTGCGAGGGGAAGCGGTTCCAGGCATCCGTGCTGGAATACCGCTTCGGTGGCCGCGACATCAGCGAGGTGCTCGCGATGTCGGTGACGGAGGCCGAGAAGTTCTTCGGCGCGGGCGAGGCACGTACGCCGGCCGCGCACGCCATCCTCGACCGCCTCGCCGACGTCGGGCTCGGCTACCTCAGCCTGGGGCAGCCGCTCACGACCCTGTCCGGCGGCGAGCGGCAGCGACTCAAGCTGGCCACCCACATGGCCGAGAAGGGTGGCACCTACGTCCTCGACGAGCCGACCACCGGCCTGCACCTGGCCGACGTCGAGCAGCTGCTCGGCCTGCTCGACCGCCTCGTCGACGCCGGCAAGTCGGTGATCGTCATCGAGCATCACCAGGCGGTCATGGCGCACGCGGACTGGATCATCGACCTCGGCCCCGGCGCCGGCCACGACGGCGGCCGGATCGTCTTCGAGGGCACACCCGCCGACCTCGTCGCCGCCCGCTCCACCCTCACCGGCGAGCACCTGGCGGCGTACGTCGGCACCTGAGCGGAGGCCGTCGCCGCCGGTCGACCGACTACGCGACCGGCGGCGACGGCTCGCGCTGTGCCGTCGTGGCGGCGAGGACCCCGCACGTGGCGGTAAGCAGTCCGAGGACGGTCGTGCTCGGGTTGACGTACCCGGGCACGGCTGAGGTGACATACGTGCCGCCGCCGGTGAGGCGGCACTCGAAGCGGATCGGTAGGTAGCTGACCTCGTACCCGTTGACCTGGCTGGCCCGCTGCGGCCCGGCCTCCCGACAGGGTTCGATCGGGAAGGAGCCAGCTCCGCCGTCCTCCGCCCGCAGCACCGCGTAGCCGAGGTGGAGCAGACCCCACGCGTACATGGCGACGGTGCCGGCACCGGCGAGGAGCGCCGCCGTCCGCAGCCAACCCGGCCGGTCACGTCCGCCTTCCCGGAACACCGCTCTGAGGCTACGGACGGTGAGGACCGTCGCGGTGGTGGCCCCGGCGAGCGCGGCGAGGAGCAGAACGAGGAACAGCACGGCGACATTCTCGAGCATCCGCGCTCGCTGGCCTTAGCGGGCTAGCTGCACCGTCGGCCGGAGACTAGGAACGGGCTCTCAGGGGTGGGGTGCTGGCCGGCGGCTTGCGATGCTGGGTGGCCTGCTCGTAGTCGTAGGCCATGGCGAGCAGGGTGGGCTCGGTGAACGGCAGGCTGAGAAGTTCGACTCCGATCGGCAGGTGGTCGGGAGTGAACCCGGCTGGCATGGTCAGTGCCGGGAAGCCGGTGTTGGCCGACAACGGGCAGGTGCTGCCCGGCTGGCTCTCCGGAATCTTCGTGGCCTGCTGCATGACCGTGGGGTAGAGGACGGCGTCGAGGTCGAGGCTCGCGATGAGCTCGCGCAGTGCGTTCTGCAGCTCGGTGCGGGTCAGCAACCGCTGGAGGTACGCGTCGGTGGGCTGCGAGCGACCCAACCGGCCCTGCAGCGTGGCGAGCACGGTCGGAGTGACCTTGCCGGAGGTGACGATGTCGGCCAGGGTGACCTGGTCGCGCGGCTCCTCCAGAGCGGCCAGACCTTCCGGGAAGGTGATCCCGGGTTGGGCGAGGTAGCGGTTGAGGTCCCGCTCGAACTCGTCGTTGACCACGTCCGACCCGGCGACCAGCTCGAGGATCCGCTGCTGGTGGCCGATATCGACCACGGTGGCGCCCTGCGCGGACATGTCGGCCGCCGCCTGCCGGATGAGATCGGTGGCGGGTTGCTCGACGGCGGTCGTGCCCAGCACGTCGGTGAGGACGCCGATCCGCTTACCGCGTAGCGCCTGAGTGCTCAGCGACGAGGTGTAGCTCTCCGGTGTCTGGCCGATCGAGGCGGCGGTCACCGAGTCCTTGACGTCATAACCGACGGTCGCGTCGAGGACCAGCGCGACGTCCCTGACTGACTTACCGATCGGGCCGCCGACGTCCTGGGTCGCCGACATCGGCTGGATGCCGTCCCGGCTGGACAGTCCGAGGCTCGGGCGCAGCCCGACCAGGCCGTTGTGGGCAGCCGGGATGCGGATCGAACCGCAGGTGTCCGAGCCCATGCCGACCGGGGCGAAACTCGCCGCCACCCCGGCTGCGGTGCCTCCGCTGGAGCCGCCGGGGTTGCGGGTCTGGTCGTACGGGTTGCGGGTCTGGCCGCCGAGGGAGCTGATCGTGGTGATGCCGGAGGCGTACTCATGCAGGTTGGTCTTGGCGATGATGATCGCGCCGGCCGCGCGCAGCTTCGCCACCTGGGTGGCGTCGTCAGGTGGCCTTGTTCCGGCGAGTGCCTCGGAGCCGTTGGTGGTCGGCATGTCGTGCGTGTCGTAGTTGTCCTTCACCAGGATCGGAATGCCGTGCAGTGGTCCGCGAACCCTGCCCTTGCGCCGTTCGGTGTCGAGCTTCGCGGCCTCGTCGAGGGCGTCGTCGTTCACGGTGATGACAGCGTTGATGCCGGGTTGGTCGCCGTAGGCGTCCTCGAAGGCGTCGATGCGGCGCAGGTACTCGCGCACCAGTTGGACCGAGGTCACCTGCCTGCGTTGCAGCAATTGGCGCAGGTCGTCGACGCCCATGGTGACGACATCGTTGGCCAGACCGGGTCGGCTCAGGAGAGGAGGAGTGGCTGTCGACGCGTTGGGGGCGACCAGCGCGCCCGCGGCGAGACCGAGGGCCAGGACGGACGAGGCGAGGCGACGACGGCGGGCGAACGGGATGCCGATATTGATGTGCATGGCGCCGAGTTTCGGCTCATTCCCCTGTGGAGGACATCCGGCTAGCCTGACCAGATCCCCTAGTCAGTACCCGTAAGGGCCGGCGTGGCTCCGATCGAGGAGGAACCGGGCGGTGGCGTCGATGACGTCCTCGAAGTGCCCGCTGTGGCCGGGGTAGTGGAAACCATGCTCGGCCTGTTCGTATTCGAGCAGCGTGCACTCGTTGCCGGCCTGCACCATCGCGTCTCGGAACCGCCGCACGTGCTCGATCGGCTCCACCTCGTCGGCGGTGCCGTGGTGAATCAGCATCAGCGGACTCCCTGGCCGTACGAACTCGATCAGCGAGTACTCGATCGCCCGTCCCGTGGCGATGCCGACCTCCTGTTCGATGGAACGCTGACGCTCCGGCGAGAAGGCGAGAAGATCCAGGCCCGCCGGGTTGAGGGCCACGACGGCCGCGACACCGGGTCCGGGCACCGTTGGGGTCGTACCGGAGGCTGTCAGCGCGGCGACCAGCGCGAGATGGGCACCGGCCGAGCTGCCGCCCGAGGCCAGACACGACGGCTTGAGCCCGCGTGCCGCGGCCAGCCGCGTGAAGTGCTCCACCGCCTGCCGGACGTCGGCGACGCAGTCGTCGATACTCGCCGCGCCCTGGCCGAGCAGTCGGTACCCGGCCGACACCGCGAAGATTCCGCGCGACCCCAGCTCACGGCAGTGTGCGACCAGCCCGTCCGCCGATCCCGAGCGCAGGCCGCCCCCGTGGAACAGGACGATGCCGGCCGCGAGTGGGGTGCCGTCGGCCGGATCGAAGACCAGCAGGGGCAGTTTGCTGCCGTCGACGGTCTCGTAGACCATCGAAGATTCGCGGCAGGCTGCCATGACCAGCATTCGACCATCAACCGCAGACGACAGCCAACGACCTGTCGGCCGGTCAACGCGAAGATGCCCCGGCCGGATGGCCGGGGCATCTTCGACTGGTCTGTGCCCCCGGCAGGATTCGAACCTGCGCCCCCGCCTCCGGAGGGCGGTGCTCTATCCCCTGAGCTACGGGGGCTCAGCGACTGGAGAAGACTAGCAAACCAGCCCCCCGTACGCCGAATCGGTATCGGGTGAGCCGATCGTGTCGGCAACCGCCTACCCGGTGCTCAGGCCGCGACCGCCCGCCCACAGCTGGGCAGCGGGTGCAGGACGATTCGCCGGGGGAGCCGGCGTGGCCACTCGTTGCGCGGCCAGGAGCCGTCCACGATCAGGTGCACGGTGCGCTGCTCCTCGCCACTGAGCCGCAGCACGAAGTCGCGGGGGAGCGGCGGGTCGACCGTCGGCGTGGTGATCATGAAGCGCACCCGGCCACGCGACGAGACCGCGGAGATCACGTCGGCTGTCGGCATGGTGCCGCGCAGCCGGACCCGGCCGATCCAGTAGACCTCCGCGAGGTGCTCCTGGGCGGCCCGGGTGATCGCCGGGTACTCGCTGCGGACCCAGCGCTCGACCGCGCTGACGCAGAGCCCGCAGGCCCGCTCGCGCGGCTCGCGCGGACCCAACCCCCAGGCCCGGAGGTACGCCCCGACCGCGCCAGGATCCAGCGGCAGGTCGAATCGGCGCTGGATGAGCGTGGTGAGGCTCTGCCGTGTCCACAGCTCCTCGTCCAAGCCGAACTCGTCGGGGTGGACGCCCCGCAGTGTGTCGATCAGTTCGAGTTCCTGTTCGCGGCTGAGCATTCCCGGCTCGCCCTGCCGCTGTCCGCGACGGACGGCTGCCACCGCCCCGTCACCGCCGATGGTGTGGCGTCGGCACCAACTGGTGACCGAACGCCGTGCGTCTCTGAGTGCAACCCCCACGTCTTGGGCAACGAGCACGAATCGCAACTGGTCACGATATGTGGGGAGAAAACTCTCTAAGCAACGTAATCGGTTGGACCGCTCGAATCGCCCGTAAGGGGCATCAGCGGACGATATTGCACGACACGCCCCTGTGGGGGTCGATTTGATCATGCGCCCGGCGCTGGAAGGGGTGCTCAGCGCCCTTGATCGACTCCGTTTCGCCGATGTGGGGGTATCCGCACGCGATGACACCCCCACATCGGCGACCTGGAGTCGATCAAGGGCGCCGACCTGGGGTCGATCACTGCGGTGCCGTTGAGCGTGTCCGGCTGACACGAGCGGGCCCGCGTCCCGCTGACGTACGGCGGTGACGCGGGCCGGGTTTGCCCGTCCGGTCGATCAGCCCTTGGCCTGGGCCTGGAGCTGCTTGAGGTTGTTCAGTTCGGTCTGCTGGGTGGACTTCATGACCTGTGCCACCCGCAGCACCTCGGCGTTGTCGGTCTCGCCGAGCGCCGCGTCGATCATGTGGATGCCGCCCAGGTGGTGGTTGTACATCAAGGTCAGGAACTGCCGGTCGACCTCGATGCCCTGAGCGTCGCGCAGGGCGGCCATCTGCTGCGGCGTGGCCATCCCCGGCATCAGCCCGTCCTTGACGGTGGCTCCGTCGGACATCCACGACATCGGCGGCTGCGACCCGGTCGGGCTCAGGTCCCATTCGCGCAGCCAGGTCTGCATGGCCCCGATCTCGCCCTGCTGCCCGGTGGCGATGTCGACGGCGATCTGCCGCACCTCGGGAAGCGTCGCGGACCGGTACGCGAGCAGGCTCATCTCCACCGCTTGGGCGTGGTGGGTCGTCATGTCCCGCGCGAAGCCCGCCTCGACCGACGCGTCCCCGGGTCGGGTGAGCCGTGGGGTGAGCAGACCGCCGGCGTACCCGAGGAGCAGCCCCACCACCACCATGATGGCGAGCGCCAGCACGCCGTAGCGTCGCGCCGGGGCCCGGCCGCCCTCTTCCGGGGCGGCCTGGACCTCGTCGTAATCGCTGTCGGTGGTGGCGGGAGCAGTCATTTCGGTCCTTACTGGGTGGGCGGCTGCTGCTGAAGCTCACGCGGCGTGGTGCCGGTGGCGGTGATGCCCGTGTTGCACAGCGCCGTCGGGCCCTCGACGGAGGCGTTCACCCGCAGGTCCTTGATGAACTCGTCGATCCGCGAGTCGTCGGCGTTGTCGACCTTGAGCTGGTAGCCCCAGGCCTGGAGCGAGATCGGCTTGTCCAGGCCCTCGTACGGGCTCATCAGCGTCTTCTCGACGCCGCGCACCTTGCCGGCGAGCTTGTCGACCTGGTCCTTCGGCAGGTCCGGCCGGTAGGTGACCCAGACGGCGCCGTGCTCCAGGCTGTGCACCGCGTGCTCGTTGGCGATCGGGGCGTCGTAGACGTCGCCCATGCAGTTCTGCCAGGCGGCGTTGTGCACCCCACCCACCGGCGGCGAGTAGTTCCAGGTCAGCGGGCCCGACTTGTGCGACTCGTACTTCAGGCTGTCCGGGTCGGACTTGCGGATGTTGGCGATGCCGTCGATGGCGTTGGCCCGCTTGTCCCACGGCTTCGCGCCCTGGAACGACGCCCACGCGCCGTAACCGATGATCCCGGCCGCGAGCACGCCCACCGCGACGAAGAGCGCGATCGGGCCCCAGGCCCGACCCTGGCTCACCTTGACCGGGGTGACCGGCTTGCGCGGGCCCTTGCCACCGGCCCGGGGGGAGCCCGCCGGCTTGCCCGTCGGCTTGCCGGAACCGGCCTTGGCGCCGGACGCCGGCCGGCCCGCGGCCGGCTTCTTGCCGGTGCTGACCACGGTCGGGCGGCGCTCAGGGCCACCCGGGGTGCTGATGCTCATCGTGCCTCGTCAAGTCGGTCGGTCAGGGGAGTGGCGGGCCGGATGACGCGCAGGGGAGCCGCCGAGTGCCCGAGTCTACCCCCGATAACATGGTTGGGTGACTCCTGCAGAACTAGCCTCGGTCGTCCTTGCCGCCGCCCACGCCGTCTTCGAGCAGCGTGGGCTCGACCGCGCCGCGCTGCCGGCGAGCACGGTGGTGGAGCGACCGCGCAACCCCGAGCATGGCGACTACGCCTCGACGCTCGCTCTGCAGTTGAGCAAGAAGGTGGGCGTGCCGCCCCGGGAACTGGCCGCCGCCCTGTCCGACGAGCTGGGCCGGGCACCGGGTATCAAATCGGTAGAAATCGCCGGCCCGGGCTTCCTGAACATCCGGCTCGACGCGGCCGCCGCCGGTCAGCTCGCCCGGGTGATCGTCGAGGCCGGCGCGGAGTACGGCCGCAGCGACCGGCTCGCCGGCGAGAGGATCAACCTGGAGTTCGTCTCCGCCAACCCGACCGGCCCCGTGCACATCGGCGGGGTCCGCTGGGCGGCCGTCGGCGACGCGCTGAGCCGGCTGCTGCGTGCCACCGGCGCCGACGTCGGCACGGAGTACTACTTCAACGACGCCGGTTCACAGATCGACCGGTTTGCCCAATCGCTGCTCGCCGCCGCCAAGGGTGAGCCGGCGCCGGAGGACGGCTACGGCGGGGCGTACATCGCCGAGATCGCCACCGAGGTGCAGTCCCGCCGGCCGGAGGTGCGGTCTCTCGACGACGCCGCCGCCCAGGAGGTCTTCCGGGTCGAGGGCGTCGCGCTGATGTTCGACGAGATCCGCTCCTCGCTGCGCGACTTCGGGGTGGAGTTCGACACCTACTTCAACGAGAAGGACCTGCACGACCGGGGCGAGTTGGACCTGGCGCTGAACCGGCTGCGCGAGCAGGGTCACCTCTACGAGTCCGAGGGCGCCACCTGGCTGCGCACCACCGACTTCGGCGACGACAAGGACCGGGTGCTGCGCAAGTCCAACGGCGAGTGGACGTACTTCGCCGCGGACTGCGCCTACTACCTGGACAAGCGGGAGCGCGGCTTCGAGCGGGTCGTGATCATGCTGGGCGCCGACCACCACGGCTACATCGGCCGGATGAAGGCGATGGCCGCCTGCTTCGGCGACGACCCGGAGCGCAACCTGGAGATCCTCATCGGGCAGCTGGTCAACCTGCTGCGCGACGGCGCCCCGATGCGGATGAGCAAGCGGGCCGGCACCGTGATCACCCTGGAGGACCTGGTCGACGCGATC
The DNA here is from genome assembly GCF_014201145.1 of Micromonospora parathelypteridis. NCBI lineage: Bacteria > Bacillati > Actinomycetota > Actinomycetes > Micromonosporales > Micromonosporaceae > Micromonospora > Micromonospora parathelypteridis. The sequence goes on along the minus strand of NZ_JACHDP010000001.1, from coordinate 2,091,926 downwards.
GGGGTGGACGCCTCCCGGTACGCGCTGGCCCGCTACTCCAGCGACTCCCCGATCGACATCGACATCGAGCTGTGGACCCGGGCGACCCGCGACAACCCGGTCTACTACGTGCAGTACGTCGCCGCACGGACGGCGGGTGTCGCCCGCAACGCCGCCGAGGTGGGGCTGGTGCCGGGCGCCGCTGACGCGTTCCGCCCCGATCTGCTCGACCACGAGAAGGAGAACGAGCTGCTCAAGGCGCTCGCCGAGTTCCCGGCGGTGGTGGCGACCGCGGCCGAGCTGCGTGAGCCGCACCGGGTGGCCCGCTACCTGGAGGAGAGCGTCGCGGCCTCCTACCACCGGTTCTACGACAACTGCCGAGTGCTGCCGTTGGGCGACGAAGAGGTCACCGACCTGCACCGCGCCCGGCTCTGGCTCAACAACGCCACCCGCACGGTGATCGCCAACGGTCTGCACCTGCTCGGCGTCTCCGCACCCGAGAGGATGTGACATGAGGGCTCATGAGGCTGGTGCGCTGCACGCGGACATCAGCAACCGGGGGCCGGCCTGGCTGCATACCCCGGAGGACGTCAACGCCCTGCTGCCGACGCTGTGGCCGCGGTCGGTGACGCGTGGCGCGGACGGCGCGCTGGCCGTCGCGGGCCTGAGCGTCCGTGACATCGCGGCCGAGTTCGGCACCCCGGTGTACGTCCTCGACGAGGCCGACCTGCGCTCGCGCTGCCGCGACTTCCGGGCGGCCTTCCCGACCGAGGACGTCTACTACGCCGGCAAGGCGTTCCTCTGCCGCGCGGTGGTCCGGATGATCGCCGAGGAGGGGCTGCACCTGGACGTCTGCACCGGAGGTGAGCTGGCCACCGCGCTCTCGGCCGGGATGCCGCCGGAGCGGATCGGTTTCCACGGCAACAACAAGTCGGCCGCCGAGTTGAGCCGGGCGCTGGACGCCGGGGTCGGTCGGATCATCGTCGACTCGTTCACCGAGATCGACCGGCTCACCGCGCTGGCCCGCGAGCGCGGGGTTCGCCCCCGGGTGCTGGTCCGGGTCACCGTCGGCGTCGAGGCGCACACCCACGAGTTCATCGCCACCGCCCACGAGGACCAGAAGTTCGGCTTCTCGCTGGCCGGCGGTGCCGCCGCGAACGCCGCGTTCAAGATCCTCGACGAGGGTGTGCTGGAGCTGCGCGGTCTGCACTCGCACATCGGCTCGCAGATCTTCGACGCCAGCGGCTTCGAGGTCTCGGCCCGTCGGGTGCTCGCCCTGCAGTCGCAGATCCGCGACGCGCGCGGGGTGGAGTTGCCCGAGCTGGACCTGGGCGGCGGCTTCGGCATCGCGTACACCACCCAGGACGACCCGGCCACACCGCAGGACCTGGCCAAGCGGCTGCGCAAGATCGTCGACTCGGAGTGCGCGGCGGAGAACCTGGCCGTGCCGCACCTGTCGATCGAGCCGGGGCGGGCCATCGTCGGCCCGTCCGTGTTCACCCTCTACGAGGTCGGCACGGTCAAGAACCTCGACGGCCTCCGGACGTACGTCAGTGTCGACGGCGGGATGAGCGACAACATCCGCACCGCCCTGTACGACGCGTCCTACTCGGCGACGGTGGCCTCCCGGGCCTCGGGCGCGGAGCCGATGCTCGCCCGCGTGGTGGGAAAGCACTGTGAGTCCGGGGACATCGTGGTGAAGGATGAATTCCTGCCCGCCGACGTGCAGCCCGGAGATCTTGTCGCCGTGCCCGGCACCGGTGCGTACTGCCGGAGCATGGCCAGCAACTACAACCATGTGCCCCGGCCACCGGTGATCGCGGTGCGCGACGGCCAGGCGCGCCTGATCGTCCGGCGGGAGACCGAAGAGGACCTGCTCGCATTGGATGTTGGATGACGTCACCTGTGCGCTTGGCGCTGCTCGGCTGTGGCACGGTCGGCCAGGAGGTGGTCCGACTGCTGCACGAGCAGTCGGCCGACCTGGCCGCGCGGATCGGCGCTCCGTTGGAGATCGCCGGCATCGCCGTCCGTCGGCTCGGCCGCGACCGGGGTGACCTGCCGGTCGACGAGTCCCTGTTCACCACCGACGCGCTCGGCCTGATCAAGCGGGACGACGTGGACGTCGTGATCGAGGTGGTCGGCGGCATCGAGCCGGCCCGCGGCTGGCTGGTCGAGGCGTTGCGCGCCGGCAAGAGCGTGGTGACCGCCAACAAGGCGCTGCTCGCCGAGGACGGCGTGGCCCTGCACGAGGCGGCGGCCGAGGGCGGCGGCGACCTCTACTACGAGGCGTCCGTGGCCGGGGCCATCCCGCTGCTGCGCCCGCTGCGCGAGTCGCTGCACGGGGACCGGATCAACCGGGTCACCGGCATCGTCAACGGCACCACCAACTTCATCCTCTCCGCGATGGACGCGACCGGCGCCGGTTTCGCCGAGGCCCTCGAAGAGGCCACCGCTCTGGGCTACGCGGAGGCCGACCCGACCGCCGACGTCGAGGGCTTCGACGCGGCGGCGAAGGCGGCGATCCTCGCCTCGCTGGCGTTCCACACCCGGGTCGGCGCCGCCGACGTGCACCGCGAGGGCATCACCGAGGTGACCGCCGCGGACGTGGCCAGCGCGCAGGCGATGGGCTGCACCATCAAGCTGCTCTGCATCGCGGCCCGGGGCGTCGACCCCACCGGCCGGGAGACGGTCAGCGTCCGGGTGCACCCGGCGATGATCCCGCGCAGCCACCCGCTGGCCAGCGTCGGCGACGCGTTCAACGCGGTCTTCGTGGAGGCGGACGCGGCCGGGCAGCTGATGTTCTACGGTCGGGGCGCCGGGGGCGCGCCGACCGCCAGCGCCGTGCTCGGCGACGTCGTCGCGGTGTCGCGCAACCGGCTCGCCGGGGTCCGCGCGGCCAGCGAGAGCGCGTACGCGGACCTGTCGGTCCGGCCGATGGGCGAGGCGTTGACCCGCTACCACGTCAGCCTCGACGTGGCCGACCGCCCAGGTGTGCTCGCCTCGGTGGCGAGCGTGTTCGCCCGGCACGACGTCTCGATCGCGACCGTGCGGCAGGGTTCGGCGAGTGGGTCGCCCGGTCGTGACGGCGACGCCGAGCTGGTCATCGTCACCCATGTGGCACCGGACGCCGCGCTCGCCGCGACCGTTGGCGAGCTGCGCGGTCTGGACATTGTCCGGTCGGTGACCAGTGTGCTGCGGGTCGAAGGCGGCGCCTGAGTCGTTGAACCATCGGTGGGACGGCTCGCGCGTCCCGCCAGGTGGGTAACCCGGGGTGTGCCATCGACCGCTCCCGCAGGCTGGTCCAAGGTGGTCTGATGCTCGGGTCGGCGCGGCGGTAGAGGCGAGGAGAACGACATGTGGCGGGGTCTGATCGAGGCGTACCGGGATCGGCTGCCGGTCACCGCGGCCACGCCGGTCATCACCCTGCACGAGGGGAACACTCCGCTGTTGCCCGCGCCGGTGCTGTCCGCCCGGATCGGGTGCGACGTGCACCTCAAGGTGGAGGGCGCCAACCCGACCGGCTCGTTCAAGGACCGGGGGATGACCCTCGCGGTGTCCAAGGCGGTCGAGGCCGGCAACAAGGCCATCATCTGCGCCTCCACCGGCAACACCAGCGCCTCCGCCGCGGCGTACGCGGCTCGGGCCGGGTTGACCTGCGCGGTGCTGGTGCCGCAAGGCAAGATCGCATTGGGCAAGCTGGCCCAGGCGCTGGTGCACGGCGCGAAGCTGCTCCAGGTGAACGGCAACTTCGACGACTGCCTGTCGCTCGCCGCGAAGCTGGCTCAGGACCACCCGGTCGCGTTGGTCAACTCGGTCAACATCGACCGGCTGCACGGCCAGAAGACCGCCGCCTTCGAGATCGTCGAGGCGCTCGGTGACGCGCCCGACATCCACTGCCTGCCGGTCGGCAACGCCGGCAACATCTCCGCCTACTGGATGGGGTACGCGGAGGAGCAGGCCGCCGGCGCCACCACCCGGGCCCCCAAGATGTACGGCTTCCAGGCTGCCGGGGCGGCGCCGATCGTGACCGGGCAGGTGGTGCCGGAGCCGTCGACCATCGCCACCGCGATCAGGATCGGCAACCCGGCGAGCTGGACCAAGGCGTTGGACGCTCGGGACGCCTCCGGTGGCCTCATCGCCGCCGTGACCGACCGGGAGATCCTCTCCGCGTACCGACTGCTCGCCCGCGAGGTGGGGGTCTTCGTCGAGTTGGGCAGCGCGGCCAGCGTGGCTGGTCTGCTTCAGCAGGCCGCGGCGGGTGCGGTGCCGCCCGGATCGACGGTGGTCTGCACGGTGACCGGTCACGGGTTGAAGGACCCGGAATGGGCGATCTCCACCGCGCCGGCGCCGTTGACCATCGCGAACGACCCGATGGCCGCCGCCCGCGCCCTCGACCTCGCCTGAGCGCGTCACCGCCGCTCGTGCGGGCCGGGGCCGCGTGACGCTCAACACACGGTGGCGACCGGTGGTACCGGCGGGGAGCGCGCGAGCAGCCTGACGGCGTGGGGGCGGCGGGGGTTCCAGTGATCGGATCCGGCACACTTTCGGGTATCCCCGCCCGCATTCTCGTTCAGGAGTGAGCCAGGCCGATGTCGCTGCTCGCCAGATTCAGCCTCGCCAACCGAGGGCTGATTGCCCTCATCGCGGTGGTGACCACGGTGTTCGGAGCGTTCGCCGTGCCGTCGCTGAAGCAGCAACTGCTGCCGTCGCTCGAGTTCCCGGCCGCGTTCATCGTGGCCGCCTACCCCGGTGCCGGCCCCGAGATCGTCGAGTCGCAGGTGACCGAGCCGATCGAGAACGCCCTCCAGGGCATCCCGGGGTTGGACAAGGTCACCTCCACGTCCCGCGAGGGGTCGGCCACCGTCCAGGTGACGTACGAGTTCGGTACCGACCTGGACGACGTGGTCAACAAGATGCAGACCGCGCTGAGCCGCATCAACGCCCAGCTGCCGGAGAACGTCGACCCCCAGGTCATCGCGGGTAGCACCGACGACCTGCCGGCGGTGGTACTGGCCGCGGCCGGCACGGCCGACGAGCGGGCGCTCGCTGAGAAGCTGAGCGCGACGGTGGTGCCGGAACTGGAGGGCATCGAGGGGGTGCGCACGGTCGAGGTGACCGGCACCCGCGACGACGTCGTGGTGGTCACCCCGGACCCGGCGAAGCTGGCCGCGGCGCAGATCCAGCCGACGGCGATCGGCGCGGCGCTGAAGACGAACGGCGTGGCGGTTCCGGCCGGCGCGGTGAACGACGGCGCGCTGGCCCTTCCGGTGCAGGTCGGTACGCCGATCGCCACCATGGAGGACCTGCGCGGCATCGTGGTCGCCCCGGGCGCGGCACCCGTCCGCCTCGGTGACGTGGCGACGGTCGAGCAGCAGCTCGCCCCTGCCACCGCGATCACCCGGACCAACGGCAAGGACAGCCTCGGCATCGCGGTCACCGCCGCGCCGGACGGCAACGCCGTGCAGATCTCGCACGAGATCCGCGACCGGCTCGCCGACCTGAAGGACGCCTCCGGCGCGGAGCTGACCGTGGTCTTCGACCAGGCTCCGTTCGTCGAGAAGTCGATCGAGTCGTTGACCACCGAGGGCCTGCTCGGCCTGGTGATGGCGGTCATCGTCATCCTGATCTTCCTGCTGTCGGTGCGCTCGACGGTGGTCACCGCGGTCTCCATCCCGCTCTCCGTGCTGGTGGCGCTGATCGCCCTGTGGATCGGTGACTACTCGCTCAACCTGCTCACCCTCGGCGCGTTGACCATCGCGGTCGGCCGGGTGGTCGACGACTCGATCGTGGTGTTGGAGAACATCAAACGACATCTCGAGTACGGCGAGGAGAAGCGGCACGCCATCGTCACCGGCGTCCGCGAGGTGGCCGGTGCGGTGACCGCGTCCACCCTCACCACCGTGGCGGTGTTCGCGCCGATCGCGCTGGTCGGCGGGTTCGTGGGCCAGCTCTTCGCGCCGTTCGCGATCACCGTGACGGTGGCCCTGCTCGCCTCGCTGCTGGTGTCGCTGACCGTGATCCCGGTGCTGGCGTACTGGTTCCTCAAGCCGCGCGGCGGCACCGTGGACGACGAGGCGGTGCGGCGCGCTGCGGAGGAGAAGGAGCTGCGCAGCCCGTTGCAGCGGGCCTACCTGCCGGTGATCGGGTTCGCCACCCGCAAGCGGTCGACCCGGTGGATCACCGTGGGTCTCGGCCTGTTGGTGCTCTTCGCGACCTTCGGCCTGTCCCAGAAGCTGGAGACCAACTTCCTGGACGACTCTGGCCAGGACACCCTCAACATGAGCCAGGAGCTGCCGGCCGGCAGTGGCCTGGCGGCCACCGACGCCGCGGCCAAGCAGGCCGAGTCGGTGCTGTCGGGCACCAAGGGCGTCGAGACGTACCAGGTGACCGCGGGTAGTGGGGACAACCCGTTCGGGGGCGGCGGCGGCAACAACGTCGCCAGCTGGAACCTGGCGCTCGACGGTGACACCGACGCGAAGCAGATGCGTGAGGTGCTGCGCAAGGAGTTCGACAAGCTCGGCGCCAGCGTGGGTGAGATCAGCTTCGGTGGCGGGCAGGAGGCGTCGACCAGCCAGCTTGAGGTGATCGTCCAGGCCAGCGACCCGGAGGTGCTGAACCGGGCCGCCGAGGAAGCCCGAGCGGCGATGGCTGGCGTCCCGGACGTCGAGGACGTCTCCACGAGCCTGGCCGAGCGGGTGCCGCGGGTCGACGTGACGGTCGACCGGGTCGCCGCCGGCCGGGCCGGGCTCACCGAGGCCGCCGTGGGGCAGCTCGTCTCGCAGGCGTTCCGGGGAGCGCCGCTGGGTCAGGTCGCGCTCGACGGTCAGCAGCAGAACGTGGTGCTGCGGTTCGGCTCACAGCCGCCGATGACGCTGGACGAGCTGCGGGCGCTGCCGGTGGGTTCGGTCAAGCTGGACGACATCGCGGACGTCACCCAGGGCGAGGGGCCGCAGCAGGTAAGCCGGATCGACGGTGAGCGCAGCGTGTCGGTGACCGGCGCGGCGACCGGCTCGAACCTGGGCGCGACCAGCGCGGAGCTGCAGAAGCGGTTGGACGCCCTCAACGTGCCGGGTGCGAGCTTCACGATCGGGGGCGTCAGCGCGGACCAGGCGGATGCCTTCGGCGACCTGGGCCTGGCGGTGCTGGTGGCGATCGCGATCGTCTTCCTGATCATGGTGGCCACGTTCCGCAGCCTGACCCAGGCGCTGATCCTGCTGATCTCCATTCCGTTCGCCTCGACCGGCGCGATCGGCCTGCTGCTGATCACCGGGACGGCGCTCGGCGTACCGGCGTTGATCGGTGTGCTGATGCTGGTCGGCATCGTGGTGACGAACGCGATCGTGTTGCTCGACCTGATCAACCAGTACCGGGCGAAGGGCATGGACGTCCGGGAAGCGGTGGTCGAGGGTGGACGGCGGCGGCTGCGCCCCATCCTGATGACCGCGGTGGCGACCATCTTCGCGCTGCTGCCGATGGCGCTCGGGTTGACCGGTGAGGGCGGCTTCATCTCGCAGCCGCTGGCGGTCGTGGTGATCGGTGGTCTGCTCAGCTCGACGCTGCTCACGCTGATCCTGGTGCCGACGCTGTACACGATGGTGGAGCACACCAAGGAGTCGCTGCGGGATCGACGCAACCGGCGGCGCTCCGGCGAGCCGGCGGAGACCGTGGCGGAGACCGACGAGGTGACGGGCCCGAACCAGGTCGCGGTCCCGAGCGGTGCGCCCGCCCCGGCGACGGCCGGGAGCGCACAGCCGGCCGGACGACCCGCCCCGTCGGGCGCGTTGGTGGAGGGCACGGACCAGTTCGAGGTGCTGCGGCTGCCCCGTAGCCGTACCTCGCCACTACCCCCGTCGGAGCCGACCGAGTAAGTAAGGACCAGCAGCACCAGGAACGCCCCCGGCGGGTTTCGCCGGGGGCGTTCCTGCGTCACCGGCCGGGACACTCCGACGGGGAGGACCTGAACCTGCACTTTGTGTCATGCCTTGCATACTCTTAGTGGCTGCGTGGCGGTGTTTGCAGAGCGGGCGGGTGGATGAGCGAGAGCGCGAACGGGTGGTCCCGGCGCGATCTGCTGCGCCGGAGCGGCCTGTTGGCGGGCGGGGCGGCCGTCGGCGCGGGGGCGTCGCAGGCATGGCAGAGCGCCCATCGCCGGTTGCCTCTCGGCGGTGGCCCGGCGAGCGCCACGCTCGTCAACCAGCAGCAGGGCCTCGCGCCCGGGGCGCTGGCGGTCGTCTGGTCGGTGCCGACCGGGCAGCGGCTGGTCGCGCTCACCTTCGACGACGGTCCCGCACCACAGTGGACTCCGCTGGTGCTGGACACCCTGGCCCAGCACCGGGTGCCGGCGACCTTCTTCCTGGTCGGGGCTCAGGTCAGGCGGTACGCCGACGTGGTTCGCGGTCGGCTCGCCGGGCACGAGGTGGGCAACCACAGTTGGACACACCGGGACCTGGCGCAGATGGACGCCGTCGAGGCGTACGACGACCTGAGCCGCAGTCACGACGCGATCGCCGACGCGACCGGGACCGCACCCCGACTGGTCCGCCCGCCCTACGGTCACCTGGGTGGGGCGGTGCTGCACGCGGCGGCCCGGCTCAACTATCGACTGGTGCTCTGGTCGTTGCAGATGGTGGAGCGCGAGTTCCCGGGTGATCCAGCCGGCCACGCCCGACGCGTCGTGGCCGATGTCCGGCCGGGGACGATCGTGCTCGGACACGATGTGGGACCGCCGCGACGGCTGGTCGCGCTACGTGGCCTGCCCGCCATGATCGAGGGGCTGCGGGCGCGCGGTTTCACATTCGTCACCGTCTCCGCGCTGCTGGGAGCAGGCGTGACCCCTACGCCGACCGGGTAGGGTCCCGCTCCGTGGCGTCCACCCTTTCGGTCCTTACCGGCAATCGGAGTTTCCGCAATCTCTTCCTCGCCGAACTGGTGGTCTTCGGCGCCGACTGGTTCGTCATGGTGCCGCTGCTGGTGCTGCTGCCGCACCTGACCGGCAGCGGGGTCTGGGGCGCGTTGGTGTTGGCGGTGGACACCGGCATCGTGGCGCTGCTGCTGCCGTACACCGGCACGATCGCCGACCGCTTCGACCGCCGGAAGATCATGATCGTCGCGAACGTGGCCGCGCTGGTCGGCGTGTTGCTGCTGCTCGGCGTGCGGGACGCCGGAACGGCGTGGCTGGCGCTGGTCGCGATCGGAGTGGTCGCGGTGGCCAAGGCGTTCTACTCGCCGGCCGCCCAGGCCGCGCTGCCGAACGTGCTGGAACCGCACGAGCTGGCCGCCGGTAACGCCGTGGCCGGCTCGGCCTGGGGCACCATGACCGTGGTGGGCGCCTCGCTCGGCGGCGTGCTCAGCACCGCTGCCGGCCCGTACGCTTGCTTCTGGGTGGCGGCGGTGGGCCTGGCGCTGGCCGCGGGCCTCGCCACGCGGATCCGCCGGCCGTTGCAGGCGCCGCGGGACGCCGACCTACCGGTCCAGCGCACCTGGACCGCCGTCCGCGAGGCGCTCGGCTACATCGGTCACCGTCCCCGGGTGCTCGCGCTGGTCACGGTGAAGTCCGCGGTCGGCCTGGGCAACGGCGTGCTGACCGTGTTCCCGTTGCTGGCCGGTGTGTACGGCGTCGGCCCGCTCGGTGCCGGCCTGCTCTTCGCCGTGCGCGGCGCCGGGGCGTTGGTGGGGCCGATCCTGATGCGACGGGTGCTCACCAACCGGTCGTGGCTGCTGCCCGGGCTCGCGCTGTCGATGTCGCTGTACGGCCTGTCCTACCTGGGCGCATCGCTCGTACGGTGGTTTCCGTTGGTGCTGTTGCTGGTCTTCGTGGCGCACTTCGCCGGGGGCAGCAACTGGGTGATGTCGAACTTCGCCCTGCAGGGCGAAGTCCCGGACCGGTTGCGTGGGCGTGTCTTCGCCACCGACATGATGCTCGCGACGCTGGCGATCTCGGTGAGCCAGTTGGCGGTGGCCCTGGTGGTCGACGAGGTGGACGAACGGGTGGTGCTCGCCGGCTGCGGGTTGGTCACCGTCGTGTACGCCGTCGGCTGGCGGATCGCCACCCGCCGACTCTCGCTCACCGACGCGGTCGCAGAGCCGGTGCCGGACCCGGCCGCCTGAATCCGGCGGTCCCAGGCTGCGGGCACCGGACCGGATCGTCGGTGCCGAGCCCTAGCATGAGCGCGTGCCGACGAATTTCACCGCTGGGCCGGTCCGTGTCCGGGTCCCCGCGACCAGCGCCAACCTGGGTCCGGGCTTCGACGCGCTGGGTCTCGCCCTCGGCCTCCACGACGATGTGGCCGCCGAGGTCTCGTCGGGCGGGGTCCGGGTCACGGTGACCGGGCAGGGTGCCGGCGAGTTGCCCGACGACGACCGGCACCTGGTGGTGCGGGCCATGCGAGCCGCGTTCGACGTGCTCGGGGCCCACCCCCCGGGGTTGAGCGTGGAGTGCGTCAACCGGATCCCCCAGGCGCGTGGGCTGGGCTCCTCGTCCGCCGCGATCGTCGCCGGGGTGCTGCTGGCCCGCGCGCTGGTCACCGACGGGGAGCACCGGCTGGACGACTCGGGCGCGCTCCGGCTGGCTGCCGAGATCGAGGGCCATCCCGACAACGTCGCACCGTGCCTGCTCGGCGGTTTCACGTTGGCCTGGTCCGAGTCGACCGGGGCCCGGGCGGTGTCCCTGCCGGTCGCCGACGGGGTGCGCCCCACAGTTTTTGTTCCGGCGGAGCGAGGTTTTACCGCGACCGCGCGGGCCGCGTTGCCGGCCACCGTGCCGCATGGCGACGCTGCGTTTACCGCGGGCCGGGCGGCGCTACTGGTGCACGCGCTCACCGCCGACCCGACTCTGCTGCTGCCGGCCACCGCCGACCGGCTTCACCAGGATTACCGCGCAGCCGGGATGCCGGCCACATCTTCCCTGGTCAACGCGTTGCGAGCGGCCGGTGTGGCAGCTGTGGTCAGTGGGGCGGGGCCGACCGTGCTGGCGTTCAGCGAGCCTCCGGCGAGCTTCCCAGTGGGAACAGATTGGCAGATCTGGCAGTTACCGATAGACGTCAGCGGCGCGCGGGTTGCTCGGGGTAGACTTGGACACGCCGAGCGGGACCCTGTTGCCGCAGGTCGGAAGAGTTGATTACGCTCTAGACCTAGCACAGCCGCGAAGCACGCGATCTCCTGCGGGGCGGCGCACCCCCGAAGCTCTCGGCGGTTAGCCCGTCACACCCCTGCCAAAGGCCCACGCCGCACCGCAGATTCCACAGGTCGCCGCAGACGGCGAGACCTGCTCACCGACGTTGGTGAGTCGGGATACCGACCGGCTGCTGTGTCACAGACTCCCGCGACGCGTCCTTGCGAGGCGGGTGCACCGAGGCCGCCCGGCCACCTGAACTCCGACTCCGGGCAGTCCCGGCCTTTATCGAGGGAAGGAATCCATTGAGCGACACCACCGACGTGACGTCGGATGTTTCCAACGTCGCTGGCGATGCCACCGCCGCCGCTCCCGCCCGTCGGCGGCGTAGCGGCACCGGTCTGTCGGCGATGCTGCTGCCAGAGCTGCAGAGCCTGGCTGCGTCGCTCGGCATCTCCGGCACGGCTCGCATGCGCAAGGGCGAGCTGATCGCCGCGATCTCCGAGCGGCAGGGCGGCAACGCCGCTGGGACCCCTCGACCGCGGGCCGAGGTCGCGGCCGCCTCGACCCGTGAGGGGGTGCGCGCCGAGGTGCGGGAGACCGCCGACCGGCCGGCAGCCGAAGGGCGCAGCGCCGAGCAGGCGCCGGCCGAGCCGGCCGCCGAAACTGAGGGCCGTGGTCGCACCCGGCGGAGCCGGGCCGCAGCGGCGGAGACACGTTCGACTGACGCGCGTGCGGCGGAGACGCCGCGTGCGGCTGAGACCGCGCGTTCGACTGAGACCGCGCGTGCGGCTGAGACGCGTACCGACGAGGCCGAAGCCGGCGAGCGGGCCGACCGTGGCGAGAACCGCCGCGACCGGGCCGAGCGTCCGGAGCGTGCCGAGCGGGGCGAGCGGGGCGACCGTGGCGAGCGTGCCGAGCGGGGCGAGCGCAACGACCGGGGCGAGCGGGGCGAGCGTGCCGAGCGGGGCGAGCGCAACGACCGTGGCGAGCGGGCCGACCGTGGCGAGCGCAACGACCGCACGGAGCGTGCCGACCGAGGCGAGCGGACCGAGCGGGCCGAGCGTCCTGAGCGCAACGACCGGGGCGACCGCAACGACCGGGGCGACCGGGGCGACCGCAATGATCGTGGTCAGCGTGCCGAGCGTGTGGAGCGGGACAACGACGACGATGACGGCGAGGGCGGCGGTCGGCGCGGTCGGCGCAGCCGCTTCCGGGACCGTCGCCGCGGGCGTGGCGAGCGCGCTGAGACCGGTGCCGACACCGGCGGGCGTGAGCCGCAGGTCAGCGAGGACGACGTTCTCGTCCCGGTGGCCGGCATCATCGACGTGCTCGACAACTACGCCTTCGTGCGGACGACCGGTTACCTGGCCGGCCCGAACGACGTGTACGTGTCGATGTCCCAGATCAAGAAGTACGGCCTGCGCCGCGGTGACGCGATCACCGGTGCGGTGCGTGCGGCCCGCGAGGGTGGCAACAGCGGCGACCAGCGGCGCGACAAGTACAACCCGCTGATGCGGCTGGACACGATCAACGGGATGGAGCCGGAAGAGGCGCGGCGGCGGCCGGAGTTCTACAAGCTCACCCCGCTCTACCCGCAGGAGCGCCTGCGGCTGGAGACCGAGCCGCACATCCTGACCACCCGGGTCATCGACCTGGTCATGCCGATCGGCAAGGGCCAGCGGGCACTCATCCAGTCGCCGCCCAAGGCGGGTAAGACGATGGTGCTGCAGGCGATCGCGAACGCGATCACCCGCAACAACCCGGAGTGCCACCTCATGGTGGTGCTGGTGGACGAGCGGCCCGAAGAGGTCACCGACATGCAGCGGTCGATCAAGGGCGAGGTCATCGCGGCCACGTTCGACCGTCCGCCGCAGGACCACACCACGGTGGCCGAGCTGGCCATCGAGCGGGCCAAGCGTCTGGTCGAGCTTGGACACGACGTGGTCGTGCTGCTCGACTCGGTGACCCGGCTCGGTCGGTCGTACAACCTGGCGGCACCGGCCAGTGGCCGGATCATGTCGGGTGGTATCGACTCCACGGCGCTCTACCCGCCGAAGCGCTTCCTCGGCGCGGCCCGCAACATCGAGAACGGCGGGTCGTTGACCATCATCGCCACCGCGCTGGTGGAGACCGGCTCCATGGCGGACACGGTCATCTTCGAGGAGTTCAAGGGCACCGGTAACGCGGAGCTGAAGCTGGACCGGAAGATCGCCGACAAGCGGACCTTCCCGGCCATCGACATCAACCCGTCCGGTACTCGTAAGGAAGAGGTCCTGCTCGCACCGGAAGAGCTGGCCATCATCCACAAGCTCCGGAAGGTGCTGCACTCGTTGGACTCGCAGGCGGCAATGGATCTCCTGCTGGACCGGCTCAAGCAGTCCCGCACCAACATCGAGTTCCTGATGCAGATCGCGAAGTCGACGCCGGGGGAGTAACCATCTCCTGGTGATCGACGACGGAGGGGCACGGCCGCTGTGGCCGTGCCCCTCCGTCATGTCACCCCGCAAGCACCAGTGCCGAGGATGGAGTTTTTCTTCGGTTTGGACAGTCGGTCTTGAAAGTTCTATTCACCATCGGCTTGACTGTCGTCCATGCGTACTCGCAGACGATCCGCCCGTCGCACCGGCGTCCTGCTGCTGACACCGCTGCTCGCCCTGGCCGCGCCGCTGCCGGCCGCAGCCGCACCTCCGGCCCCGCTCGCCGCCGCCCCGTCCCCCGGGGCCTCGCCGTCCGAGGTCTCGCCCACCGTCGCGGAAGACGCGCCGGCCGCGTCGTCGCGGCCGACCGGCTCGGTCAGTCTGGCTGCCGACCCGGCCACCGCGACTGCCCCGACCGCCGCCGGCGGTCTGGAGCCGGCCGGCGGCCTGGACACCACGAAGGCAACCCGACCGGTCGCGCCGGGCGTGCAGCTCACCTCCTTCGACAGGTACGACGCCGATGGCTGGTTGCGGGCCGACGCCCTCACCACCGACCTCGCCGGTGGGTCCACCGTCGACTACGTCAACTCGGGGGCGGTGAGTCGGGCGGAGCCGCTGCGTAACGCGGTGGACGCCTCGCGCGCGGTCGCCGCGGTCAACGGCGACTTCTTCGACATCAACAGCTCCGGTGCCGCCCAGGGCGTCGGCATCCGCGACGGTGAGCTGATCCAGTCCGCGGTCGGCGGTCACCGCAACGCGGTGGCGGTCACCGCGAGCGGTCTCGGTCGGGTGATCGAGGTGAACTTCGACGGCAGCGCCACCCTGCCCACCGGGCCGGTGGCGCTGACCCAGTTCAACAACCTGGTGCAGGCCGACGGCGTCGGCGCGTTCACCGAGCTCTGGGGGACGTACTCCCGGCAGCGGGCGGTGGAGGGCGCGGCCCGGGTGGTCGAGGTCACCGTGACCGGCGGTCGGGTGGCCGCGGTGACGGACGTGGCCGGCAGCGGCCCGATCGTCGCCGGCAGCACCGTGCTGCTCGGCCGTGACGCCGGCGCGGACGCGCTGGCGGGGCTTCGCGCCGGTGATCCGGTGACGGTGGCCTGGCGGCCGAAGCCCTCCGACGGCAGCACCCTGCACGCGGCGGTCGGCGGCGGCAACGTGCTGGTCCGCGACGGCGTCGTCCAGAGCATCGCCGACCCGACGCTGGCTCCGCGCACCGCGGTCGGCTTCAGCGCCGACGGTCGCAAAATGATCATGCTGACCGTGGACGGCCGTCAGGTCGACAGCCGCGGCGTGACACAGACCGAGATGGGCCGGATGATGGCCGAACTCGGCGCCCACCACGCGCTCAACCTGGACGGTGGCGGCTCGTCCACCCTGCTGGCCCGGGAACCGGGCGCGCCGGCCGTGCAGGTGGAGAACGGCCCCTCCGACGGTAGCGAACGGGCCGTGCCCAACGGCCTGGCCATCTACGCGCCGAAGGGCAGCGGTCGGCTCACCGGCTACTGGCTCGAGACGACCAGCGACCCCACCGCCGCCCCCGGTGTCTCACCGGTCCGCGGTGGCCGGCCCGACCGTGTCTTCCCCGGGCTGACCCGCGCCCTCACCGCCGCCGGCTACGACGAGACGTACGGCCCGGCTGCCGGGGCGCCCACCTGGCGGGCGACCCCGGCGGTACGTGGCCGCGTCGACCGCGACGGGGTGTTCCACGCCGGTGCGCCGGGGGCCAGCACGGTCACCGCGTCACGTGGCCGGGCCACCGGCTCGCTGGGTCTCACCGTGCTGGGTCCGCTGGCCCGGATCGGTCCCACCGTGCCGCGGGTCGGGCTGACCGGCCTGGACGGCAACGCCCTGGTCGGCGTGGTCGGGTACGACGCCGAAGGCAACACCGCACCGATCGAGCCGGCCGACCTGACCCTCGACTACGACCGGAACCTGCTGCGGATCGCGCCGACCGAGGACGGCAACCTCGCCGTCACCGCGTTGCGCGACACCGGCTCCGGCCTGGTGACGGTCCGGGTCGGACGCACCAGCACGGTCATCCCGGTCACCGTCGGGCTGACCGACGTGCCGGTGGCCGGCTTCGAGGACGCCGGGTCCTGGCGGTTCAGCCAGGCCCGGGCCAGCGGGTCGGTCGCGCCAGCGCCGGGGCACACCGGCACCGGCCTGCGAATGTCGTACGACTTCAGCCAGTCCACCGGTACGCGGGCCGCGTACGCCGATCCGCCCGCCTGGATCGAGGTGCCCGGCCAGCCGCAGGCGTTCGGCATGTGGATCCACGGCAACGGCACCGGCGAGTGGCCCAGCCTGCACCTGCACGACGCGCAGGACACCCAGCACGTGCTGCGCGGCCCGCTGATCACCTGGACCGGCTGGCGGTACGTGGAGTTCGCGGTGCCGGCCGGCGTGCAGTACCCGGTGCGGGTGCGCCGGTTCTACGTGGCCGAGACGAACGCCGCAGCGCAGTACACCAGCGAGGTGATCATCGACGACCTGGTGGCGAAGGTGCCGCCGACGGTGGACGTGCCGGCGGAGGCCCCGCGTACCGATCGGGTGGTGGTCCGCGACGGCACGGTCGACGGCGCGCCCTGGCGGTTCGCGGTGCTCTCCGACGCCCAGTTCGTCGCCGCCGATCCGGACAGCGACCTGGTTGCCCAGGCTCGGCGGACGCTGCGCGAGGTGAAGGCAGCCCGGCCGGATTTCCTCCTGATCAACGGGGACTTCGTGGACACCGCCTATCCGGCCGACTTCGCGCTGGCCCGGCGGGTCCTCGACGAGGAGTTGGGCGACGCGCTGCCCTGGTACTACGTCCCCGGCAACCACGAGATCATGGGCGCCCCGATCAGCAACTTCGAAGCGGCCTTCGGCGCCACCTCCCGGGTCTTCGACCACGAGGGCACCCGGTTCGTCACTCTGAACTCGTCCAGCGGGACGCTACGCGGCGGCGGCTTCGACCAGGTGCGGATGCTGCGCGAGACGCTGGACGCCGCGGCCAGCGACCCGCGCGTCGGTTCGGTCGTCGTCCTGCACCACCACCCGGCGCGCGACCCCAGCCCGGCGCAGGCCAGCCAGCTCGGCGACCGCAAGGAGGCGGCGCTGCTGGAGCAGTGGCTGGCCGACTTCCAGCACCGCACCGGCAAGGGCGCGCTGTTCGTGGGCGGGCACGTCGGGACCTTCCACGCCGATCGGGTGGACGGGGTGCCATACGTGATCAACGGCAACTCGGGCAAGACGCCGTCCACCCCGGCCGACCAGGGCGGCTTCACCGGCTGGACCGAGTTCGGCGTGGACCCGGTCACGCCGGCGGAGGCCGACCGCGCCCGGCGTGACCCGCTCGCCGAGGGGCCACGCTGGGTGGACGCGGAGTTCCACGCGCACACCGACCGGCTCGCGTTGACCGCCCCGGCCAGCGTCGCGGTCGGCACCCCGGCGTCGGTGACCGCCACGCTGACCCAGCCCGGCGGGCGTACGGTGCCGGTGGCCGCACCGGTGAGCGCCGACTGGTCCGCCTCGCCGGGGGTGCACGTCGGCTCGGCCGCCGGGGTGCGCCCGTGGCACACCGCCCGCTTCGACCCGGCCACCGGCACGCTGACGGCGCTACGTCCCGGTGCCCCCGTACGCCTTACCGTCACCGTCAACACCATCCGCGCCGAGGCCACCATCGCCCTCACCCGCTGAGTGTCAGGGGAGGGACCTCGGGTTACCGGGGTCCCTCCCCGGCCGACTCAGAAGTCGCCGTCGGCAACCTGAAAGACGGTGAGGCCGAGGGCTCGCCACATCTGGACCACCTGGACGCGGTCGTCGAAGACGCCGGCCACCCGGTAACGGTCCCGGACCTCCCGGTCGTAGATCTCCCGCTTGACGACCGCGTCCTTCCGGGTGTCGCCGAGAGCGCGCAGGTGCAGGCCGAGGTAGGGGACCGCGACGTGTCGGGCCAGCCACACCTCGGTGGCCGCGCGGGCGGAGGCGTCCCGCCCGGAGCAGAAGACCACGCCGTAGCCGGCGGCGTGCATCGCCCGGACCGCCGCGATCACGGGCGTGTTCGGCTGGTCCTCGCCCACCCGGGTCATGTCGTACGGGCTGCGCGAGACGGTCAGCGCGACGGTGCCGTCGATGTCCACCAGGACGATCTCCGGTGGCTCGCTCGACGGTGGGCGCACGACGGCGGGGCGCCCGGTGCGGGCCTGCGGCACGGGCAACGGCAGGGTCCGCCCCTCCAGGTACCGCTCGTACAGCCGGCGGATCGCGTCCGCGCCGACCTGGTCGGCGGTCGGCCGAGCGGCGTCGCGACGCAGGCACTCGTCCAGCGGCACGTCGGTGAAGTCGTGCACCTCGAACTCCGCGCCGTGGCGGGCGGCCACGTCGGCCCAGCTCCGCAGTGTCCGCGCGCGCAGGTTGGTGTCGTCCACGCAGACGTCCGCCCCGGCCCGCAGCAACGCCTCGACCTGGGCCCGCTGCACCGTGGTCACCTGCGCCTCGGCCCACTCGGTGAAGAGCCGCTCCCCGTGCAGCATTCGGCGCAGGTCGTCCCGGTTCACCCGCAGGACGGACGGCTGGAGGGTGCGGGCGAACGTCGTCTTACCCGAGGCGGGTAGTCCCCGGGTGGCGATCAGGCGGGTCATCGGCGCACCTTCGGCTCGACGGACGTACCACCGGCGGGCCACCCGGAGGCGGTCCGGCGGGTGGGCGAATGCCCCGCTGGGCGACGGGAATGCGGACGGGGAGGCACGTGTTGACGATGCCGGACGAGGTGTGCGGCCCGATTACCGGGTCGGCTCAGGCCCATGGCACACTGGTCAATCGGCCACCGGTTCCGGTTCACGCCCGAGCCCGTCGCGTACGGCGCGACGAGTGATGACGGCGACCCGGCGACCACCAACGAGAGGACCGAGGCGAGATGAAGGCAAACATCCACCCGGAGTACGTGACCACCGAGGTCAGCTGCTCCTGTGGCAACACGTTCACGACCCGCAGCACCGCCAAGGGCGGGGCGATCCACGTCGAGACCTGCAGCGCCTGCCACCCGTTCTACACCGGTAAGCAGCGCGTTCTCGACACCGCCGGCCGGGTCGCGAAGTTCCAGCAGAAGTACGCCAAGGTTCAGGCCAAGAAGGCCAAGTAACTCCTTGTTCGGCGCCCGCGTCCGGTTTTCCGCCGGACGCGGGCGCCGTCCGCTTTCCGCCCCGTTCTCGTCCGGCGGCCTGCTCTGAGGTCGGCCGGTGCCGCACCGTCGAAGGAGCATCCGCAGCATGAGCAGCGAGCGTCTGGCCGGGCTCCTCGACGAGTACGCGGAGTTGGAGAAGCGGCTGGCCGATCCGGCCATCCATGCCGACCAGGCCACCGCGCGCAGGGTCGGTCGTCGCTACGCCGAGCTGGTGCCGCTGCACAAGGCCGCCGAGGAGCTGGAGCAGGCCCGCGCCGACCTGGCCGCGGCTCGCGAGCTGGCCGCCGAGGACCCGTCGTTCGCGGGCGAGGCGGAGTCCATCGCCGTGTCCGTGCCGGTGCTGGAGGAGCGCCTCGCCGAGCTGCTCATTCCGCGCGACCCGCACGACGCCAAGGACGTGATCGTCGAGATCAAGGCCGGCGAGGGTGGCGAGGAGTCGGCGCTCTTCGCCGGTGACCTGCTGCGGATGTACAGCCGGTACGCCGAGCGGCACGGCTGGATCACCGAGGTGATCGACGCACAGGATTCCGACCTCGGCGGGGTCAAGGACGTCTCGCTGTCGATCAAGACCAAGGGTGTGCCGGAGGGCGGAAACGGCGTCTGGTCGCGACTCAAGTGGGAGGGCGGCGTGCACCGGGTGCAGCGCGTCCCGGTCACCGAGTCGCAGGGCCGGATCCACACCAGTGCCGCCGGCGTGCTGGTACTGCCCGAGGCCGAGGACGTCGACGTCACCCTCGACCAGAACGACCTGCGCATCGACGTGTTCCGCTCGTCCGGCCCGGGTGGCCAGTCGGTGAACACCACCGACTCGGCGGTGCGGATCACCCACCTGCCGACCGGCATCGTCGTCTCCTGCCAGAACGAGAAGTCCCAACTGCAGAACCGGGAGCAGGCGATGCGGATCCTGCGGGCCCGGCTGCTCGCCGCCGCCCAGGAACAGGCCGACGCGGCCGCCTCGGACGCCCGGAAGGCGCAGGTGCGCACGGTGGACCGCTCGGAGCGGATCCGCACCTACAACTTCCCGCAGAACCGGATCACCGACCACCGGATCGGCTACACCGCGTACAACCTGGACCTGGCGCTCGCCGGCGAGCTGGACGGGGTGCTGGACGCTCTCGCCGAGGCCGACCGCGCCGCCCGGCTCGCCGGCGACACCGAGCTCACCCGGCGCTGACGCCGCACGCTCCCGTCGGCTGCCGACGGTCTCGGCCGCTTGATCGACGCCAGCGGGGCGGGGGTCAGCTCGCGCGGGGGCGGGACTTGGCGCGGAGCATCTCTCGGTCGGCCTGCTCGAAGGCGACGCTGAGCGCGTCGCGCAGCCCACTGCCGCCGGAGACCTCCGCGAAGCCGATGCTCACCCCGACCGGGGTCCCCGGCACCAGCGACTCCCAGTCCTCCAGTCGGACGGCGGCCTCGATCCGACGGGCCACCTCGGCGGCCTCGGACATGCCGGTGTCCGGCAGCACCACCACGAACTCGTCACCGCCGTAGCGGGCCACGAAGTCACCCCGGCGCATCACCCGGTTGATCACCCCGGCGATGCGCTGGAGCACCAGGTCGCCGGAGTGGTGCCCGTGCCGGGTGTTGACCGCCTTGAAGCCGTCCAGGTCGCAGACGCCGATCACCACCCGCTCGCCCCGGGTGACCACGGCGGTGATGTAGCGCTCCAGTCGGCGCCGGTTGGGCAGCCCGGTGAGCGGGTCGGTCAACGCCTCGCCCTCGAACCGTGCCGCCTCGCGGCGCATCTCCTCATGGTCGATGCGGGCGGCGATGCCGTCGATGTAGACGTCCCGTAGCCGGTCGTTGCGCTGGGCCGCGAGCCGGAACGCCAGCCGGTCGGCCCGGTGCGCGGCCGAGTGGTCCCCGGCCCGGGCCAGCGCGATGCTGCGCAGACGAGCCGGCTCGGCCGCCCCGAGTGTCTCGGTGGACACGTGGATGGTGTCCAACCGGGTGACCGCCTCGATCGGCCGCCCGGCGGCGACGGCGAGACACACCTGCCCGAGCTGACGCATGTCGCGGGCGCGGGCGCTGTCCCCACCGTGGCTGATCAGGCGGGCCGGTTCGGCGTCCCCGTCGGCTTCCACCTGGTCGCCGAGCGCGGCCTGTCGGGCCGCCGCGTAGCCGTACGCGGCGAGGCTGCTCGGGCGCAGCTGACTGGCCCGCCCGGTGCGTACGAAGCGGGCCAGGTCGGCGGCCACGTCCCGCAGCACCCGCAGGCAGCCGTCGCTGTCGCCGTTGTGGTCCAGTGCCACGGCGTTGCGCAGTCGGATGCCCGGGGCGGCGAACGTCTCCTCCGGGATCCCGGCGGTGAGCCCGAGTTGCCGGGCACGCTCGATGGCGCCCAGGGCGTACCCGTGGAAGCTGAGGTAGCTGTAGGCCATCGCCAGGTCGTGCCAGCCCCAGGCGGTGTCCCGGTCCGGGTCCTCGACGGCGCCCAGCGCCCGGGCGGCTCGGACGAGGTGCGTGACGCAGCGGTCCAGTGCGCCCTGGTGGTGGGCGGCGAGCGCGGCCAGTGCGTTGAGGTGCCCGTGCAGGTACGGCTCGGCAAGGTCGCGGACGGCCGCCGACGCCTCCTCGATGGCCCGGGTGAACTCCGCGGTCCGACCGAGATTGATCAGCGCGGAGAGGCGCTGCACCAGCGCGTCGGCTCGGGCCGCCGGGTCGGTGGTGGTGCGGATCACACGCTCCAGCAGGACGTACGACTCCGCTGACCGACTGGCCTCCTGCAACGCCCGGGCGTGCGTCAAGGCATCAACCTGGTCACCGACCCGGTCGAGCCAGCCCACCCGCCAACCTCCTGTCGTGTGCGCCACGGCGCACCCGTTAGTCGCGTCGCCCGCGACGCATCATGATTATCGCGTGACCACTCTGCCGCAACACCCCCCCGAAGGGACAGGCCCCATCCGGCCGTCCGCCGCGGTGGCCCGAGCGGCCCGTGCGCTCGCCGTCGCCGGGGTCGGCTCGGCCCGGGCGGAGGCCGAGTTGCTGGCCGCGTACGTGCTGGGGGTGCCACGGGGTCGGCTGGCGCTCGCCGACGACCTCACCGACGAGCAGGTGGCGCGGCTCGACGGCCTGACGCGACGCCGTGCCGCGCGCGAGCCGCTGCAGCACCTGACCGGGCTGGCCGGGTTCCGGCACCTTGAGTTGTCGGTCGGCCCGGGTGTCTTCGTGCCCCGGCCGGAGACCGAGCTACTGGTCGGCTGGGGCGTCGAGCAGGCCCGGGGCCGGCCCGACCCGGTGGTGGTCGACCTCTGCAGCGGCTCGGGCGCGATCGCGCTCGCGGTGGCTCAGGAGCTGCCGGGGGCGCGCGTGATCGCGGTGGAGCGGTCCCCGGAGGCGCTGGCCTGGTTGCGGCGCAACGCGGCGGAGCGGGCCGGGGCGGGGGACCGGCCCATCGAGGTGGTCGAGGCCGACGTGACCGCGCCGGACCTGCTGGCGGAGCTGGTGGGCTCGGTGGACGTGCTGCTCTGCAACCCGCCGTACGTGCCGGACGACGTGGTGGTCCCGCCGGAGGTGGCCGGGCACGACCCGGCGGAGGCGGTCTTCGGCGGCGCGGACGGCCTGGCGGTGATCCGGCCGGTCGTCACCCGGGCGGCGGTGCTGCTGCGCCCGGGTGGCGTCTTCGGGGTCGAGCACGACGACACCCACGGTGCGGCGGTACCCGGGCTGCTCGCCGAGGACGGTGGGTTCACCGCCGTCATGGAGCATCTGGACCTCACCGGACGCCCTCGCTACGCCACCGCGTCCCGACGGGCGGACGGCCAGCACGCCCCGATCGGGGCGGCGTGGCAGACTGACTCCTCGTGATGCTCTACGACTGCCGGTCGCCCGCCGATCGGGACCGCGGCATCGCTGCGGCGATCGAGGCGGTCAAGAACGGCGAGCTGGTCGTCCTCCCGACGGACACCGTGTATGGGATCGGCGCGGACGCGTTCACCCCGTACGCGGTCAAGGCGCTGCTGGACGCGAAGGGCCGGGGCCGGCAGATGCCGCCCCCGGTGTTGATCGGCTCGCGACACACCCTGGACGGCCTGGTCTTCTCGTTGCCCAGCGCCGCACGGGACCTGGTGGAGGCGTTCTGGCCGGGTGCGCTGACGATCGTGGTCGAGCACTCGCCGAGCCTGCAGTGGGACCTGGGCGACAAGACGGGCACGGTGGCGGTGCGGATGCCGCTGCACCCGGTGGCGCTGGAGGTGCTGCGCGAGACCGGTCCGATGGCGGTCTCGTCGGCCAACAAGACCGGCCAGCCCGCCGCGGTGACCGCCGAGGAGGCGCGCGACCAGCTCAGCTACTCGGTGCGGGCGTACCTGGAGGCCGGGCCCTGCCCGGACCCGGTGCCCAGCACGATCGTGGATCTGACCGGTGAGGTGCCGCAGCTGCTGCGGGCCGGCGCGATCCCGTTGGAGAAACTGCGTGACGTCGTGCCGGATCTCGTCGACGGCCGGGGGGTCTGAGTGCCCCCGTTCACGGTCCTGCACGTCTGCATGGGCAACATCTGCCGCTCGCCGATGGCGGAGCGGTTGCTGGCCCTCGCGGTGCGGGAGCGGTTGACGCGGCGTGCGCAGGACCCGGCCGGTGCCGACGAGTTGGTGCACAGCCACAGTGCCGGCACGGGTGGTTGGCACGCGGGTGAGGAGATGAACCCGCCGGCGGCGCGGCAGGTCGTCGGCCGTGGCGGGGATGTCGAGGGGTTCGCCGCGCGCAAGCTGCGCTCGGACCACATCGACGCCGCCGACCTGATCCTGACCGCCACGGCCGATCAGCAGGAGTACGTGGTGGCGCTGCGGCCGGACGCGGCGGCCCGCACGTTCGTGCTGGGTGAGTTCGGCCGGCTGCTGGCCGCGGTGGACGCCGCCGCGTTGCCGCCCGGCGACGCGACCCCGGAGGCCGTGTACGCCCGGGGCGTGGCCCTGGTGGCGGCGGCTCACGATGCCCGGTTGGGCGCCTCGGCGCTGCCGACCGACGATCTGGACGACCCGTGGGGTCGCGGTGACCAGTGCTTCAGCCGGGTCGCTGACGAGATCGAGGAGACGGTCCACCCGCTGGCCGGCGCGCTGCTGCCCTGAGCGCCGTGCGAGTTTCCTCCGGGTTTGGGGAAAACCCGGGGCGAAAGGTGCGTTCCGGGTCATTCTGAACGGGTCCTAGCGTGACCGGCTCCTGCGGGGAGAGCTGATGATCCGGGCCCATCTCGACAAACTGCTCACCGTGGTGATCGCCGGAGTGCTGGCCGGGTTGATGCTGGCCGCAGCCGCCCTGCCGGTGGCCCTGGTCTTCGGGATCGGCTTCAGCGCCCTGTCCACGCCGTACTCGGAGCTGCCGAACACGCTCCGCACGCCGCCAACCGCCCAGCGTTCCAACCTCTACGCCAACGACGGCACCACCCTGATCACCTCCTTCTACCAGGAGGACCGGGTGGACGTGCCGCTGCACGAGGTGGCCCCGGTGATGCGCCAGGCGATCGTGGCGGCCGAGGACGTCCGGTTCTACCAGCACAGTGGGGTGGACCTGCGGGGCGTGGTACGCGCGTTCACCGTCAACAAGCGCGACGGCCAGACCCGGCAGGGCGCCTCCACGCTGACCATGCAGTACGTCCGCAACGTGCTGAGCAGCGACCCCCGGCTGACCGAGGCGCAGCGCGTGGCCGCCACCGAGATCACCACCGCCCGCAAGCTCCAGGAGATGCGGTACGCGCTCGCGTTGGAGCGCGAGCTCGACAAGGAGGAGATCCTCACCCGCTACCTCAACATCGCCTACTTCGGCGCCGGGGCGTACGGCATCGCGGCGGCCAGCAAGCGCTACTTCTCCCGGGCCCCGGCCGAGCTGACCCTGGCCCAGGCGGCGCTGCTGGCCGGTCTGGTCCGGTCACCGGACAGCGACGACCCGATCAACGGGGATGCCGACAGCGCGCTGCTGCGGCGGTCGTACGTGTTGGAGCGGCTGGTGGAGTCGGGGCAGGTGCCGGCGGACGCGGCAGCGGCGGCGCGGGCCGAACCACTGCAGCTACGGCCCAGTGAGACCCCGAACGACTGCACGGCGGTGCCCGAAACGCACAACGACTGGGGCTTCTTCTGCGACTGGTTCACCCGTTGGTGGAGCAGCCAGGCCGCGTTCGGTGCGACCGCCGACGAGCGGCAGCGCACGCTGCGCCGGGGCGGGTTCTCCATCGTGTCGTCGCTGGACCCCGCAGTGCAGCGGGCCACGACCGAGCAGGTCCTGAAGATCTATCGGCCGACGAATGTCGAGGCGGTGCCGACCGCGGTGGTGCAACCGGGCACCGGGCGGGTGCTGGCGATGTCGGTCAATCGCAACTACAGCGTGCGGGACAACCCGGTCGGGCAGAAGAACCACCCGAACACTGTCAACCAGTTGATCGCCGGTGGCGGTGCGATCGAGGGGTACCAGGGCGGCTCCACGTTCAAGCTCTTCACCATGCTGGCCGCGCTGGAGGCCGGCCTGCCGCTGTCGACCGATTTCGTGGCCCCCACCCAGCTGCTCACCCGTTTCCCGGTGACCGGGGAGGCGAGCTGCGACGGTCGTTGGTGCCCGACGAACGCCAGCCCGTCGTCGATGGACGGCCCCCGCACCATGTGGAGCGCGTTCGGCCGGTCGGTGAACACGTACTTCGCCTGGCTCACCGAGAAGGTCGGCGCCGACCGGGTGGTGGAGATGGCCGAGCGGCTCGGCATCGTGCTGCGGGCCGAGTCCGACGCCCGGCTGGCCCGCTACGGCGCGAAGAACTGGGGTCCGTTCACCCTGGGCGTGGCCGCGACCACTCCGCTCGACCTGGCCTCCGCGTACGCCACGGTGGCGGCCGAGGGGACCTGGTGCGCGCCTCTGCCGGTGGTCTCGATCACCGACGCGGGCGGGCGGCCGGTCGACGCCGCCAAGCCGGACTGCCGACAGGCGCTCGACGCCGACGTGGCGCGGGCAGCCACCGACGCGGCCCGCTGCCCGGTCGGCGACCAGTCGATGTACGGGCGGTGCGACGGTGCCACCGCACCCGGCCTGCGGGCGAAGCTCGGCCGTCCGGTGGCGGGCAAGACCGGCAGTTCGGAACGGTACGAGACGGAGACCGTGGTGGCGTTCACGCCGCAGCTCGCGGTCGCCTCGATGGCGGCGAACCCGGACAATCCGCGGGACGCGGTCGGTCAGGCGGTGCAGGCCCGGATGGTGGACGCGGTCGGTGCGGTGCTCGCCGCCGCCCTGCGTGACCAACCGGTACGCGACTTCGTCCCGCCGAGCGAACGAACCGCCCTCCAGCTAACCGGAGCCCGCACCGGCAACTAACCGCCCCCCACCCCCGTCCCCGCCCCCAACCCCCGCCGATCTTGCACTTTCTGTCTCGGCAAAAGGTACTTAGGCCCCAGATCGGCGACACAAAGTGCAAGATCGCGGGGGTTGGGAGGACGGGGGGACGGGGGAGCGGGGTTAGGGGGTTTGTTCGGCGTTTCGGGCTATGTTGCGGGCCATTCCGCCGAAGACCACCGCGTGGAAGGGGGCCACCGAGCCCCAGTAGGCGTGCCCGCTCAGCCCGCGCGGGAGGAAGACGGCGCGTTGCTGGTAGCGGCTGCGGCCGCCGTCGCCCGGCAACACCCGCATCTCCAGCCAGGCCCGGCCGGGCAGCCGCATCTCGGCGCGCAGTCGCAGCAGCTCGCCCGGGATGATCTCCTCGACCCGCCAGAAGTCCAGCGCCTCACCGACCTGTAGGCGGTGCGGGTCGCGTCGGCCCCGACGCAGCCCGACCCCGCCGACCAGCCGGTCCAGCCAACCGCGGACCGACCAGGCGAGGGGGAACGAGTACCAGCCGTGTTCGCCGCCGACGCCCTCGATGACCCGCCAGAGCGCCGCGGGTGACGCGTCCACCACCCGCTCCCGGACGTCGGTGTAGGCGGTGCCGCCGGACCAGTCCGGGTCGCTGGGCAGCGGTTCCGCGGGGGTGTCCGGGCCACTCGCGTTCGACCAGCGGGTCTCCACCTGGGCGTCGCGCACCTTGGCGAGCGCCAGCGCCACCGCGTCGTCGAAGCCGGTCAGCCCACCGGGTGGGTCGGGCACGTACCGGGCGATGTCGTGTTCGTGCGTCACGGCCTCGTGGATCAGGCTCTCCACCAGCGGGCGGGCGATGGCGTTGGGCACCGGGGTGATCAGGCCGACCCAGTGCGAGGACAGCGACGGGGTGAGCAGCCGGACCGGCACGATGATCCGCCGGCGCAGCCCGGCCACCCGGGCGTAGCGCTGCATCATCTCGCGGAAGGTGAGCACGTCCGGCCCGCCGATGTCGAAGCCCCGGTTGACGTCCGTCGGCAGCTCGCTGCAGCCGGCCAGGTAGCGGAGCACGTCGCGGACCGCGATCGGTTGGATCCGGTTGCGGACCCAGCGGGGGGTGACCATGGCGGGCAGCCGCTCGGTCAGGTAGCGCAGCATCTCGAACGACGCCGAGCCGGACCCGATGATCACCGCGGCGCGGAGCACCGCGGTGGGCACCCCACTGGCCAGCAGGATCCGGCCCACCTCGGCTCGGGACCGCAGGTGCGGGGACGGCACCTCCTCGTCGGACGCCGGCTCCGGCCCGCCCAGGTAGACGATTCGGCGTACGCCGGCCGCGCGGGCCGCCTCCGCGAAGTTCGTCGCCGCCGTCCGGTCCGCTGCCTCGAAGTCGGGCCGGCCGAGTGAGTGCACCAGGAAATAGGCGACGTCCACGTCGGCGAATGCGGTGGGCAGCGTCTCCGGCCGGCTCAGGTCCCCCTCGACGATCTCGGCAGCCGAGGCCCAGGGCACATCGCGCAGCCGCACCGCCTTGCGGGCCAGGCAGCGCACGGTGTGACCGTCGGCGAGCAGCAGTGGCGTCAGCCGCCCGCCGATGTAGCCGGTGGCTCCGGTGACGAGGCATCTCACAGGTCCCAGTGTGCGGCCCCCTAGACTCGTTCGCTGTGGAGACCGAGACGAGCACCTTCTGGGGGCCGGATTTCGCGCAGCTCAGAGCCACCGACCCGGAGATCGCCGGAGTGGTCCTCGGCGAGCTGGACCGGTTGCGGGGCGGCCTGCAGCTCATCGCCAGCGAAAACCTCACCTCGCCGGCGGTGCTGGCCGCGCTCGGTTCGACGCTGACCAACAAGTACGCCGAGGGCTACCCGGGCCGGCGTTACTACGGCGGCTGCGCCGAGGTGGACCGGGCCGAGGAGATCGGCATCGCCCGAGCCAAGGAGCTCTTCGGCGCCGAGCACGCCAACCTCCAGCCGCACTCCGGGGCGAGCGCCAACCTGGCCGCGTACGCCGCGCTGGTGCAGCCGGGAGACACGGTGCTGGCGATGGACCTGCCGCACGGTGGGCACCTCACCCACGGCAGCCGGGTGAACTTCTCCGGCAAGTGGTTCCACCCGGTCGGCTACCCGGTCCGCCCGGACACCGAGCTGATCGACTACGACGAGGTACGCGACCTGGCGCGGGCGCACCGCCCCAAGCTGATCATCTGTGGCGCGACCGCGTACCCCCGTCTGATCGACTTCGCCCGATTCCGGGAGATCGCCGATGAGGTCGGCGCGTACCTGATGGTGGACGCGGCGCACTTCATCGGCCTGGTCGCTGGCCGGGCGATCCCGTCCCCGGTGCCGTACGCCGACGTCATCTGCGCCACCACCCACAAGGTGCTGCGTGGCCCGCGCGGCGGCATGATCCTCTGCCGGGAGTCGCTGGCCCAGCGGATCGACAAGGCGGTCTTCCCGTTCACCCAGGGCGGCCCGCTGATGCACGCGGTCGCGGCCAAGGCGGTCGCGCTGCGCGAGGCCGCCCAGCCCGAGTTTCAGACGTACGCCAAGCAGGTGGTGAGCAACGCCCAGGCGCTCGCCGCCGGGCTGGCCGACGAGGGGATGCGCCCTGTGTCCGGTGGCACCGACACCCACCTCGCCCTGATCGACCTGCGGGACCTGGGGGTGACCGGCGCCGAGGCCGAACGCCGCTGCGACGCAGCGTCGATCACCCTGAACAAGAACGCCATCCCGTACGACCCGCAGCCGCCGATGGTGGCCTCCGGTCTGCGGGTGGGCACCCCGAGCGTCACCACCCAGGGCATGCGGGAGGGGGAGCTGCGGCAGGTGGCCACCCTGATCACCCGCGCCGTGCGCACCGATCCCGGGGCGCCGGGCGGCGCCGACGAGTTGACCCAGGTCGCCGCCGAGGTGGCTGAGCTGGTCGCGGCGTTTCCGGCGTACCCCCGTGGCTGAGCCCGGGGTGGTCGAGCCGGACACCGACCGACGGTGGCGGCTGCGGCACCTGCCGGTGTTGCTGGCCGCGTCGGCGGCGTTGGCCGCGGTCGCCGCGGTGGTGGGCGGGGTGACCGGTGGTGCGACGGCCGCGCTCGGCGCGGCGGCCGGCGTGGGCGTCACGGTGCTCAGCTACACGCTGACCACGGTGGTGCTGGCCCGGGCCGACCAGGTCAACCCGCAGTTGCTGCTGCCGCTCGGGCTGGGCCTGTACGTGCTGAAGTTCAGCCTGCTGGGTGGGGTGCTGGTGGCCGTGGCGTCGAGCGGCTGGCCCGGGTTGGTGCCGCTCTGCCTCGGCATCGTCGCCGGGGTGGCAGTGTGGACTGCGGTGCACATCTGGTGGCTGACCACGGTGCACGCCCGTCGGTCGCGCAGTTGACCTGCCGATCGGCCGGTCGTCCCAACTATCGGACGCGCGGGAATGTGTCGGCCTCCGGTCATTTTCCGACGGGCGGAAGGGGAGTAGCGTGCCCACAGACGACGGCGCCCACGAGAAGCCCACACAACGACGGTTGTGCGGGGGGTGAGGCACAGCCTCGTCTTCCCGGCTGATATCGTTCGCCCCGTCATGGCTGGTGACCAAACCCCCCGTCCCGCCGGTGAACCGGACGACTATCCGTCCGGCGCCGGTCAGGGTTGGACCGCGCTCAGCTACCTCATCGGAGGCATGCTCGTGTGGGGTTTCATTGGCTGGCTTGTTGACCAGTGGCTCGACACCGGCGGCGTCGCCACCGGGATCGGCGTCGTGCTCGGTATGGCCGGGGGGATCATCCTGGTCGTTCGCCGACTCGGCACGCCTACTTAGGAAGGGACGCGGTGTTCGGACAGGCGAACGTTCTGGCAGCGGGCCAGGCGGGATTCCCACCCACGGTGGACGACTTCTACCTGCCCAGCATCCTGCCGTGGAACGACCACGACTCGATCTGGTTTACCAAGATCACGGCGATGGTCTGGATCGCGGTCGGCGTCCTGATCATCTTCTTCCTGGCGACGTACCGGAAGCCGCAGTTGGTGCCGACCAAGAAGCAGTGGCTCGCCGAGTCGATCTACGGCTTCGTGCGCAACAACATCGCGGTCGACATGATCGGGCACGCGGGTGTGCGGTTCGCGCCCTACTTCACCACGCTCTTCTGCTTCGTGCTGTTGACGAACGCGTTCGCGATCATCCCGTTCTTCCAGATCTCGCCGAACTCGCACATCGCCTTCCCGGCGATCCTCGCGATCATCAGCTACGTGCTGTTCAACTACATCGGCATCAAGAAGCACGGCTTCGTCAAGTACTTCAAGAACTCGCTGATCCCGCCGGCGCCCTGGTACATCCTGCCGCTGCTGATCCCGATCGAGCTCTTCTCGACCTTCATCGTCCGGCCGTTCTCGCTCGCGGTGCGTCTCTTCGCGAACATGTTCGCCGGTCACATGCTCCTGCTGGTCTTCACGCTCGGCGGCTTCGCGATGCTGAGCGCCAATGCCTGGCTGGCCCCGGTCTCGGTGCTCTCCTGGGTGATGACCATCGCGCTCACCTTCCTCGAGTTCCTGGTGATCTGCCTGCAGGCATACGTTTTCACCGTCCTCACCGCCAGTTACGTGCAGGGCGCGCTCGCCGAAGAGCACTGATCCACCGCACCAACCGTTGTCGTCCCGCGTGAGAGTCACGCGTGATAACCAGGAGGAACCACACCAATGGACGTTAGCGTTCTCGCCGAGGTCAACGGCAGCACCGCTGCCATCGGCTACGGCCTCGCCGCCATCGGCCCCGGCATCGGCGTCGGCCTGGTCTTCGCTGCCTACATCCAGTCGACCGCCCGCCAGCCGGAGTCGTCCCGGATGACCCTGCCGTACGTCTGGATCGGCTTCGCCGTCATCGAGGCGCTCGCGCTGCTCGGTATCGCCTTCGGCTTCATCTGGGCTAAGTGATTCCGCCCTTCAACCGGGAGGTAACCATGAACTTCCTCGCCGCTGAGGGTGGTGAGTCCGCCCACAACCCGATCATCCCGCTCTGGCAGGAGGTCGTGGTCGGCTCGGTGGCCTTCGCCGTGCTCTGCTTCGTGTTGATGAAGTTCGTCTTCCCGCGCATGGAGCAGACGTTCCAGGCTCGGGTCGACGCGATCGAGGGCGGCATCAAGCGCGCCGAGGCTGCCCAGGCCGAGGCGAACCAGCTGCTCGAGCAGTACCGTGCCCAGCTCGCTGAGGCCCGGACCGACGCCGCCAAGATCCGTGACGACGCGCGGGCCGACGCCGAGGGCATCCGACAGGACATCCTCGCCAAGGCACGGGAAGAGTCCGATCGGGTCATCCAGGCCGGCAAGGACGCGCTCGCCGCCGAGCGGGCCACCATCGTGCGCGAGCTGCGCGCCGAGGTCGGCACGATCGCGGTGGACCTGGCCAGCAAGATCGTTGGCGAGTCGCTGGCCGACGAGGCACGCCGCAAGGGCACCGTCGACCGGTTCCTGAGCGATCTCGAGAGCACGGGGGCCCGCTGATGCAGGCCGCCAGCCGGGAGTCGTACAAGGTCGCGGCCGAGCGCCTCGACGCGTACGTCCGCGGCGCGGAGCCGTCGGCGGTGGCCTCCACCGCCGACGCCATCCTCTCCGTGGCGTCCCTGCTGCGGCGAGAGCCGCGGCTGCGCCGGGCACTGTCCGAGCCGGCTCGTTCCGGCGAGGACCGCGGTGCCCTGCTCGGCGACATGCTCGGTGGTCGGATCGGCGCCGACGCGCTCGACCTGCTCGTGGTGCTGGTGTCCGGCCGCTGGTCGGCACCGTCGGAGTTGCTCGACGGCGCCGAGCGGCTGGGCGTGGAGGCGCTGCTCGCCAGCGCCGACACTGCCGGCGAGCTGGGCGAGGTCGAGGACGAGCTGTTCCGCTTCGGCCAGGTCGTGACCGGTCAGTCGGCGCTGAGCAACACGCTGGCCGACCCGGTCGCTCCGGTCGAGCAGCGGGCCACGCTGGTCCGCGAGCTGCTCGCCGACAAGGCCCGACCGGTCACCGTCCGTCTCGTCGAGGTGGCGCTCGCCGGCTTCGGAGGGCGTTCCTTCACCGGCGCGCTCACTCGGCTGGTGGAGCTCGCCGCCGATCGACGCGACCGGCAGGTGGCGTACGTGACCGTCGCGGCCCCGTTGAGTGACTCCGACGAGCGCCGGCTGGGTGCGAGCCTCACCGCGATATACGGTCGTGAGGTCTCCGTCAAGCAGACGGTCGACCCCCACGTCCTGGGTGGCGTGAGCGTGCGGGTCGGCTCCGACCTGTACGACGGCACCATCCTGCGCCGCCTCAACGAGACCCGCAACGCGCTCGCGAAGCGCTGAGCGGCTTCGCCGCCCAGCAATGCGGTGGCTTCGCCGCCCAGCAATGCGGTGGCTTCGCCGCCTCAGTGTTGGGGCGGCTTCGCCGCCGGCAGCGCCCGGATTGACAGACGCCATTCGGACCGGTCGGTACTAGGTATCCCGGGCCCCTGAATTTTAAGGAAGCAGAGGATGGCCGAGCTGACCATCTCGACGGAGGAGATCCGCGGCGCCCTGGAGCGCTACGTCTCTTCCTACTCGTCCGACGTCTCCCGCGAGGAGGTCGGCACCGTCGCCGACACCGGTGACGGTATCGCCCACGTCGAGGGCCTGCCCTCGACCATGACCAACGAGCTCCTGGAGTTCGAGGACGGCACGCTCGGCGTGGCGTTGAACCTCGACGTCCGGGAGATCGGTGTCGTCGTTCTCGGTGACTCCGCCAAGTTGGAGGAGGGGCAGCGCGTCAAGCGCACCGAGCGGGTTCTCTCCGTTCCGGTCGGCGACGCCTTCCTCGGCCGTGTGGTCGACGCGCTCGGCCAGCCGATCGACGGGCTCGGTGACATCGCCAACGAGGGCTTCCGCGAGCTGGAGCTGCAGGCTCCGAACGTGATGTCCCGCCAGTCGGTGTTCGAGCCGCTGCAGACCGGCATCAAGGCGATCGACGCGATGACGCCGATCGGTCGGGGCCAGCGGCAGCTGATCATCGGTGACCGCAAGACCGGCAAGACCACGGTCGCCCTCGACGCGATCCTCAACCAGCGCGACAACTGGCGCACCGGCGACCCGAAGAAGCAGGTCCGCTGCATCTACGTCGCCATCGGCCAGAAGGCCTCCACGATCGCCTCCATCAAGGGGCAGCTCGAGGAGGCGGGCGCGCTGGAGTACACGACCATCGTCGCCTCCCCGGCGTCCGACCCGGCCGGCTTCAAGTACCTGGCCCCGTACACCGGCTCGTCCATCGGGCAGCACTGGATGTACGGCGGCAAGCACGTCCTGATCGTCTTCGACGACCTGAGCAAGCAGGCCGAGGCGTACCGGGCCGTGTCGCTGCTGCTGCGTCGCCCGCCGGGCCGTGAGGCGTACCCGGGTGACGTCTTCTACCTGCACTCCCGCCTGCTGGAGCGTTGCGCGAAGCTCTCCGACGAGCTGGGTGGCGGCTCGATGACCGGTCTGCCGATCATCGAGACGAAGGCCAACGACATCTCGGCCTTCATCCCGACCAACGTCATCTCGATCACCGACGGCCAGATCTTCCTGGAGACGGACCTGTTCAACCAGGGCGTCCGTCCGGCGATCAACGTCGGTACCTCGGTCTCCCGGGTCGGTGGCGCCGCGCAGGTGAAGCCGATGCGGAAGGTCGCCGGTTCGCTGCGGCTCAACCTTGCGCAGTACCGCGAGCTGGAGGCGTTCGCCGCCTTCGCCTCCGACCTGGACCGGGCCTCCCAGAACCAGCTGAACCGCGGTTCCCGGCTGGTGGAGCTGCTCAAGCAGCCGAACTACTCGCCGTACCCGGTGCAGGAGGAGGTCGTCTCCGTCTGGGCCGGCGTCGAGGGCAAGCTCGACGACATCCCGGTCGGCGAGGTGCGGCGCTTCGAGTCGGAGTTCCTCCAGTACCTGCGGCACAAGCACCAGGGTGTGCTGGCCGGGATCGCCGACAACCAGTGGGGCGACGACATCATCGGCTCCCTGGAGACGGCGATCGCCGAGTTCAAGCAGGTCTTCCTCGGCAAGGAGGACGAGCGTCAGGTCAACGACCAGGCCGCGCAGCCGCTGGAGGGCGACGAGAACCGCGAGACGGTGACCCGCTTCCGCGACGGCGCGACCGACCGCCCGGCCGAGAGCTGATCCCATGGCGGCCCAGGTACGCGTTCTTCGTCAACGGATCCGCTCGGCGAAGTCGATGAAGAAGATCACCAAGGCGATGGAGCTCGTGGCGACGAGCCGGATCGCCAAGGCTCAGGCCCGGGTGCAGGCGTCCCTGCCGTACGCCCAGGCCATCACCGGTGTGCTCACGGCGCTGGCGTCCAACGCTCGGATCGACCACCCGCTGCTCACTCCGCGCGAGCGGGTGCAGCGGGCGGGCGTCCTGTTGGTCACCAGCGACCGTGGCCTGGCCGGCGGTTACAGCTCCAACGCGATCAGGATGGCCGAGTCGCTGATCGCGCGGCTCAAGGCGGACGGCAAGGAGCCGGTACTCTACGTCATCGGGCGTAAGGGCGTCGGGTTCTACCGGTTCCGCGGCCGGCCGATCGAGGCGAACTGGACCGGCTTCAGCGAGCAGCCGTCGTTCGAGGACGCGCGTGCCGTCGGTGAGACGCTGATCAAGGCGTTCACCGCCGGTGCGGACGACGCGGACGGCAGCGCCGGTGCGGACGGGGTGCTCGGCGTGGACGAGTTGCACATCGTCTACACCGAGTTCCACTCGCTGATGACGCAGAACCCGGTCACCAAGATCATCGGTCCGATGCAGGTGGAGGACCGGCCGCGCTCCGAGGGGCTGCTGCCGGCGTACGAGTTCGAGCCGGAGGCGGAGGCGCTGCTCGACGCGCTCCTGCCGAGGTACATCAACACGCGGATCTACGCGGCGTTGATCGAGTCGGCGGCGAGTGAGTCGGCGGCACGGCGGCGGGCCATGAAGTCCGCCACCGACAATGCCGAAGAGATGATCGAGAAGTACACGCGTGAGATGAACTCGGCCCGGCAGGCCGGTATCACCCAGGAGATCAGCGAGATCGTCGGCGGCGCCAACGCGCTTGCCGCGTCGGGAAGTGAAGTGTGATGACTGCACCAGTAGAGACCAAGACGGCCACGGGTCGCGTGGTCCGGGTCATCGGCCCGGTCGTCGACGCCGAGTTCCCGCGCGACGCCATGCCGGCCCTGTTCAACGCCCTGAATGTCAACGTGAACCTGTCCGGTGGTGAGAAGACGCTGACCCTGGAGGTCGCCCAGCACCTGGGTGACAACCTGGTCCGCGCCATCTCGATGCAGCCGACCGACGGTCTGGTTCGCGGCGCGACGGTGCGCGACCTTGGCGAGCCGATCAGCGTGCCGGTGGGCGACGCGGTCAAGGGCCACGTCTTCAACGCGATCGGCGAGGTGCTGAACCTCAAGGAGGGCGAGACGTTCGAGGCCGACGACCGGTGGGGCATCCACCGCAAGGCCCCGGCATTCGCCGACCTGGAGCCGAAGACCGAGATGCTGGAGACCGGCATCAAGGTGATCGACCTGCTCGCCCCGTACGTCAAGGGCGGCAAGATTGGCCTGTTCGGCGGCGCGGGTGTGGGCAAGACGGTGCTCATCCAGGAGATGATCACCCGTGTGGCCCGCAACTTCGGTGGTACCTCGGTCTTCGCCGGCGTGGGTGAGCGCACCCGTGAGGGCAACGACCTCATCGCCGAGATGACCGAGTCCGGCGTCATCGACAAGACCGCGCTGGTCTACGGCCAGATGGACGAGCCGCCGGGCACCCGGCTGCGGGTGGCGCTCTCCGCGCTGACCATGGCCGAGTACTTCCGCGACGTGAAGAAGCAGGAGGTGCTGCTCTTCATCGACAACATCTTCCGCTTCACCCAGGCGGGTTCGGAGGTCTCCACCCTGCTCGGCCGTATGCCGAGCGCCGTGGGTTACCAGCCGACCCTGGCCGACGAGATGGGCGAGCTCCAGGAGCGGATCACCTCCGTCCGGGGCCAGGCCATCACGTCCATGCAGGCGATCTACGTGCCGGCGGACGACTACACCGACCCCGCCCCGGCCACCACGTTCGCCCACCTGGACGCGACCACCAACCTGGAGCGGTCGATCTCCGACAAGGGCATCTACCCGGCCGTGGACCCGCTGGCGTCCTCGTCCCGGATCCTCGCCCCGGAGTTCGTCGGCCCCGAGCACTTCCAGGTCGCCACCGAGGTGAAGCGGATCCTGCAGCGCTACAAGGACCTGCAGGACATCATCGCCATCCTCGGCATCGAGGAGCTCTCCGAGGAAGACAAGATCACCGTGGCCCGGGCCCGGCGGATCGAGCGCTTCCTCTCGCAGAACACCTACGCCGCGGAGCAGTTCACCGGCGTGCCGGGCTCGACGGTCCCGATCAAGGAGACCATCGAGGCGTTCCGCAAGATCAGCGAGGGTGAGTACGATCACTTCCCCGAGCAGGCGTTCTTCATGTGCGGCGGTCTCGAGGACCTGGAGGCCAAGGCCGAGGAGCTGATGAAGGCCTGACGGCCTGATTCGATCGAAGCAAAGAGACTGCCCCGGCAATGCCGGGGCAGTCTTTTGTTCATCTTCACGCCCTATCATCGTCGCGGTCCGTTACTCGTGCTCGTCGGTGTCGTGCCACCCGAGATACGGTCGTTCCGCGCGCTCACCTGAACGAGCGTTGATCTTTGCAACCTTTCGACGACGTGCGCCCGTCTTCCTCCCTGTGGGCGTAACGAACGGAGCTGCTCGTGGGTAAGGCCGGCAAGCGAGGCCGCAAGTCGTCCGTCTGGCGGGGCGTGCCGCGCTGGGCCAGGATCTGCACGGTGTTCGGCACCGTGCTGACCGTGCTCAGCGGAGCGGTGCTGGTCGGCACCGAGGCACTCATGGCCCGCTACGAGGGTGCGGTCGGCAAGGCTGACCTGTTCGGCGATCAGGCGGCGGGCGCCCAGCCCAAGAAGAGCGACATCAAGGGTCCGCTCAACATCCTGCTGGTCGGCATCGACCCGCGTACGCCGACGGCAGCGCCGTTGGCCGACTCGATCATGGTGCTGCACGTGCCGGCGTCGATGGACCGGGCCTACCTCTTCTCTCTGCCGCGTGACCTCTACGTGCCCATCCCGCCGTTCAAGAAGGCCAACTTCCCCGGCGAGACCACGAAGATCAACGCGGCCATGTCGTTCGGCAGCAAGGTGCCCGGGGCGAACCCCGACGCGGCTCGGGGCTTCGAGCTGCTGGCCACCACTGTGCAGAACGTGACCGGCATCAAGCGGTTCGACGCGGGCGCGATCATCAACTTCACCGGCTTCCAGAAGATCGTCGACGCCATGGGAGGCGTCGACATGTACGTCGAGCGGGAAGTGAAGTCCGAGCACAAGCAGCCGGACGGTAAGGCGCGGCCAGGCAATACGCGCGGCGAGGGCTACGTCGGCCCGCAGGCGATCTACAAGAAGGGCAACCAACACCTCAAAGGGTGGCAGGCGCTGGACTACGTCCGGCAGCGCTACCCGAAGAACGGTGTTCCGGACTCCGACTACGGCCGGCAGCGACACCAGCAGCAGTTCGTCAAGGCCATGGTCGGCCAGGCGTTCAGCGCCGACGTGGTGGCCAACCCCATCAAGCTGGACAAGGTGCTCCGCGCCGCTGGCCAGTCGCTGATCTTCAACGGTCGGGGCAGCAGCGTGGTCGACTTCGGGCTCGCCCTGAAGGACATCCGCCCCAACACCATCCAGATGATCAAACTCTCCGGTGGTGAGCTCAAGAACAGCAGGGGCGCCTACCTGGGTGAGCAGTTCTCGGCGGGGGTCCCGGACTTCTTCACCGCCCTGCACAACGAGCAGCTCGACCCGTTCCTGCTGGAGCATCCGGAATTCGTGAACAAGACCAAGTAGTCGTGACGCGGTTCTCCCCACCCGCGTTGGGAGCGCGCGCGCGTCAGGCTAGACTTTCGGCAATCCATCGCCGCAGCAAGGAGACAGCGTGGCACAGCAGCTTCACGTCGAGCTCGTCGCCGTCGAGGAGAAGGTCTGGTCCGGTGACGCCGAGATGGTCGTCGCGCGGACGACCGAAGGCGAGCTTGGTGTCCTGCCGGGGCACGCGCCGCTGCTCGGCCAGCTCGCAGAGCCCGGCCAGGTCCGCATCAAGCTTGCTGGCGGTGAGCAGATCTCCTACGAGGTGGCCGGCGGCTTCCTCTCGGTGAGCGCCGACGGCGTCATCGTGCTTGCCGAGAGCGCAACCCCGGTCTCCGCGCAGAGCCGCTGAGCCACACCGGGGATGGAGATCGTCGAAGGAGTCGGAGTCGGCGTTGTCGTCATCCTCGGCGCGCTTCTCACCCTCTTCGTTCGGCGAGCTCTGGTCACCCGCAGCGGTGGCATCATCCGGCTGAGCGTCCGAGTCACGACCGTGCTCGACGGTCGTGGCTGGTCGCCCGGCTTCGGCCGGTTCGCCGGTGACGAGCTGCGCTGGTACAGGATGTTCAGCTTCGCGATCCGACCCAAGCGGGTGCTCTCCCGCAAGGGGCTCGCGGTCGAGCGCCGCCGGTTGCCGGAGGGCCAGGAACGGCTCTCCATGCCGGCCGACTGGGTGATCCTCCGCTGTACCAGTCACCATGCACCGGTGGAGATCGCCATGGCGCGGTCTACCGTGACCGGTTTTCTCTCTTGGCTCGAGGCCGCCCCTCCGGGGGCGGTCTCGCCGCGTATGGCCTCCCAGGACTGGCCGGCTGCCTGAGCTGTCTTGGCTGTCGGTGGTCGCTGTCTTGGCTGTCGGTGGTTGCTGTCTGGGTTTCCGGGGAGCCCGCCCGGCTCCGGGCGGTCAGGCTTGATCCCTGCGCCGGGCGGGCTCCCCGGAAACCCTCGTCGGGCACTGTGCGTCAGTCCCGGCGGGGTTTTCTTCAGCTGCCGTTACCGGGTTGCGGGTTGTTCTGCCTCTACGGGGGCCGGTTCTGCCTCTACCGGGCCGGTTCTGGCTCTACCGGGCCGGTTCTGCCTCTACGCGGGTCGGTTCTGCCTCTACGCGGGTCGGTTCTGCCTCTACCGGGACGGTTCTGGCTCTGCTGGGGTTGGTTCTGGGTCTTGGGGGTTGGTTCTGGGTTCTTGGGTGGCTGGGTGGGCTTGATCGTCGCGAGGTCGGCGATGTTGCGGTGTTCCGCTGGTTGGATACCCCCACATCGCCGACCCTGTGTTGATCATGGGGTCGGCGGCCCGGCCGGGTGATTGGCGCGGCCGTGGGTCGTAGGGCCCGAGCCCATGCCGCGACGGCCGAGACGCAGCAAGATCGACTCCACATCCGCGATGTTGCGGTATCTGGGCGGCTGGACACCGCAATATCGGCGACATGAAGTCGATCTTGCCGGCTCTCGGCGTCGCGGCTCAGGTGGCCGGCCGGCCGGCCAGGAGGCTTCCCCTGGTACGCGTGGCTGCGGCCAGATCGGGAACGCACACCTTGACGTGGTGCGGAGCGCCGACGGTCAGCGCTTGCCGCCCGGCACCCATAGCACATCTCCCGCCGGATTTGCCGTTCTTGACAGGATAAAGAGCAGATCGGAGAGCCGGTTGAGATACTTTGCCGGGAGCGGGCTGGTCCGTTCCGGATCGTGGCTGACCAGCGCCCACGCCGCTCGTTCCGCACGCCGGGCAGTGGTCCTTGCCACGTGCAGCAGCGCCGCGCCCGCGGTGCCGCCGGGGAGGATGAAGGAGTCGAGCTTGGTCAGGCGTGCGTTGTACTCGTCGCACCAGCCTTCCAGGCGCTCGACGTACTCCTCGGTCACCCGCAGCGGCGGGTACTTCGGCTCCGGCTCGACGGGAGTGGACAGGTCGGCCCCGACGTCGAACAGGTCGTTCTGCACCGACCCCAGCACGCCCCGCAGCTCCTCGTCGAGCCCACCCAGGGCGAGCGCGACGCCGATCGCCGCGTTGCACTCGTCGACATCCGCGTACGCGGCGATCCGTGGATCGGTCTTCGGCACCTGTTCGTTGTTGCTCAGCCTGGTCATGCCGGCATCGCCGGCCTTGGTGTAGATGCGCGTGAGGTGGACGGCCATGACGCACAGCCTACGGATTCCCGACCTGACGATCCCGGCGCGCCCGGACAGCACCGCCAGTTGGCCGGTGGTGGTGGGTCCCGGCGACGCCGGCGATCCGGCGGTCAGTGATGTCGACGTCATCCGGGTCCACGGTGACGCCCGACTGGCCGGCACCGTGCACGTGGTCGGTGCCAAGAACTCGGCGTTGAAGCTGATGGCCGCCGCGTTGCTCGCGCCGGGCCGCAGTGTGATCACGAACGTCCCACGGATCACCGACATCGCGATCATGGGGGAGGTACTGCGCCGGCTGGGCTGCGACGTCCAGTTCGACGCGGACGACCCGGTCGACCCGATGGTCGCCCGCGGTGGGGTGGCCCGGTCTCGTTCGGTGACCATCGACGTGCCCGAACAGCCCGGCGCGGACGCCGACTACGACCTGGTCCGGCGGTTGCGCGCGTCGATCTGTGTGCTCGGCCCGCTGCTGGCCCGCCGGGGGTACGTGCGGGTGGCCCACCCCGGCGGTGACGCCATCGGATCCCGGGGCTTGGACATGCACGTCTCCGGGCTGACCCGGATGGGCGCGGAGATCTCCGGTGAGCACGGGTTCGTCATCGCGTCTGCCCCGCACGGGCTGCGCGGCGCGGACATCGTGTTGGACTTCCCCAGCGTCGGCGCGACCGAGAACCTGGTGATGGCGGCGGTGCTGGCCCAGGGCGTCACGACGATCGACAACGCGGCCCGGGAGCCGGAGATCGTCGACATCTGCACGATGCTCAACCAGATGGGCGCACGGATCTCCGGCGCGGGCACGTCGACGCTGCGGATCACCGGGGTGCCCGGTCTGCGCCCGGTGCGGCACGCCACGGTGGGGGACCGGATCGTCGCCGGCACCTGGGCGTTCGGCGCCGCGATGACCCGGGGCGACGTGACGGTGACGGGGCTGGACCCGGCGTTCCTGGAGGTGGCGCTGGACAAGGTGGTCGCGGCCGGTGGCCTGGTGGAGACCCGGGGGGATGGCTTTCGCGTACGGATGGACGACCGGCCCCGGGCGGTGGACGTGGTGACGCTGCCGTATCCCGGCTTCGCCACCGACCTGCTGCCGATGGCGATCGGCCTGGCCGCGGTGAGCGACGGCGCTTCCCTGATCACCGAGAACATCTTCGACGGCCGGTTCATGTTCGCCAACGAGATGATGCGGCTCGGCGCGGACATCAAGACCGATGGGCACCACGCGGTGGTGCGTGGGCGGGATCGGCTGTCGGGCGCCCCGGTGCAAGCGACCGACATCCGTGCCGGGGCAGGTTTGATCATCGCCGGGCTCTGCGCTCAGGGGGTCACCGAGGTCTCCCACGTGCACCACGTCGACCGGGGCTATCCGGACTTCGTGGCGGACCTGCGCGCCCTCG
Source organism: Micromonospora parathelypteridis (assembly GCF_014201145.1). Taxonomy (NCBI): domain Bacteria; kingdom Bacillati; phylum Actinomycetota; class Actinomycetes; order Micromonosporales; family Micromonosporaceae; genus Micromonospora; species Micromonospora parathelypteridis. The sequence continues at coordinate 2,050,600 of NZ_JACHDP010000001.1, read as the reverse complement.
GGGTGGCGGTCGAGCGGGGCACCACTCCGGAGGAGCCGTCGCTGGAGATCTGAGGCCAGCTCCGGTCTCCACCTTCACGCCGCGCGTGCGTCCACGCGCCCGACGTCCACCCTGGCGGCAACCGTGCTCGTCGCGGCTCTCGCGATGTCAGGCGGCCTTCAGCGAGGCTCGCACGTGCCGTCGCGCGTCGTGGATGCGTGACTTCAGGGTGCCGACCGGGATGGCGAGGTGGTCGGCGATCTCGTCGTAGGTCAACTGGCACAGGTCACGCATTACCAGAGGGGCGACCAGTTCGGGTCGGTGAGCCTCCAGCCGTTCCAGCGCGTCCAGCAGGTCGAGCCGGGAGCCCGCGATCACGCTCGTGGTGCGTGGGTCGACGGCATCGAGCGGGAGCAGCGGCGTGGTTTGCTCGTCGGCCCGGCGCTTGAGGCTTCGGTACGTCTGCCGGGCGCAGTTGGCCGTGACGACGTACAGCCAGGTGGAGAACTTCGACCGGCCCGCGAAGCCGTCTATCTTGCGAGCGACCTGCAGAAGGGCATCCTGGCACGCCTCTTCGGCGTCCTGCCTGCACGGGAGGAGGCGCAGACACTGCCGCAGGACCTGCGGGCCGATCCTGATCAGCAGCGCGTCAAGAGCGGCAGCGTCGCCCGTGGCGGCGCGGCCGGCGAGCTCCTCGATTTCAAGATCGTCTGACATGCTCAGGCCCCGTTCCTCAGCGTCTTGGGGGTGATAATACGGGCGTGTCAGTACCCGACAAGATCGGCCGATATCGCGTTCTGCGGCGTATCGGTTCCGGAGCGTTCGCCACGGTGTGGCTCGGCGCCGACGATGCTCTGGACGCGTCGGTGGCGATCAAGGTACTGGCAGACAACTGGTCGTACCACGCCGATCTGCGGGAGCGGTTCGAGCAGGAAGCGCGGATCATGCGGCGGACGGATTCCAGCCTGCTCGTGCGTGTGCTCGACGTAGGTGAGCTGCCTGACGGACGGCCGTATCTGGTGATGCCGTACGCGGCCGGTGGCACCCTCGCGGATCGGCTCGTCTCGGGGCCGATGCCGGTACGGGAGGCCCTGCTCGTCGCGGCCGATATCGCCAGTGCCGTGACAGTGCTGCACGAGGCCGGTGTGCTGCACCGTGACCTCAAGCCGTCCAATGTGTTGTTTGAGCCGGCCGCGGATCGCGATCGGGTGCTCGTCGCCGACCTCGGCCTGGCCAAGGCGCTCGCGAACGCGTCCGGCTTCACCATCGCCGCCGGCACACCCGGCTACATGCCGCCCGAACAGGCCACCCGCGGCGGAGGCCTGGACATCCGCGCCGACGTGTACGCGATCGGCGCGACCCTGTACCACATGCTGACCGGAAGCCCTCCCGACCAGGCCAGCCGCGCCGGCAGGGGCGGGCGGTCGTTGCCCAGGCCGTCTCAGGTGCGGCCCGGAGTCCCGTCCACCGTGGACGATCTGGTGCGACGCGCGCTGCATCACGACCCTCGGCAGCGGTGGGCGTCCGCCGCGGTCATGCTCGAGGAGCTGCGTCGGGTCATCGCGTCGATGGAACGGGACACGGGCCGTGGCCGGCTCGTGCGGCAGTCGAGGAGAGTTGTCGGCGTCGGGGTCGCACTGACCGCGCTGCTGGCGACGACGGGTTCCAACTCCACCCTGCCGGCACGGTCGGGTTGGGTACGCGTCCACGATGTCTCTGGTGCCCTGTCGGTCGCCGTGCCGTCGAGCTGGGCCGGCGAGGTGAAGGACGCCGGCTGGGATCCTGCGGTGCTGCGACTTCCCGCTGGCCAAGCGCCGGGTCTGGTGGTCGCCCCGGATCTTGACGTCTGGCCCGATCCGGCGAGCCGGATACCCGGTGTTTTCGTCGGTGCGAGCAAGGCTCTGCTCGCCGGTGGCGCGGGGGCCGCTTTGCCCAGCCACACCTCCTGCGTCCAGCAGCCCGACCGGACCCTGGACGTGGGCGGTAACCAGGCACGAGTACGGCGATGGACCTCGTGTGGCGCCTCGGTCTCGTTCAGCGAGGTGGTGCTCTCCGTCCCGCAGCGCAGCTATGGCGTCTACCTCCAGATCAAGCAGATCGGCGACGCCGACCTGACCGACGAGATCCTGGCCGACCTGCGGTTGTCCAGCTCGCTGGCGCCGCAGGCCGGCCGGGTCGGGTCGGTTCACTCGTAGCAGTCCTGGTTCTTGAACTGCAGGGTCAGCGCGGTGACCTTGCCGTTCTTCGTTGCGATGCGGTAGACGGCCTTGTCGTTGCCGGGGGTCGTCGCGTAGCCAGCGTTGACCCCCTCCCTGTATGCCGGGTAGATCCGAAGCACCTCGGCGCTTGACATGCCGATGCCCAGACCCTCGGGCGTCCTGATGCCGGGCCACACGTCGATGGCGGCGATTCCCAGGGTCGGCGAGTGGGTGACGGTCCCCTCTTCGGTCGGTGCGGCGCGCAGGAATGAAAAGCTACAGCGCTCCGTGATGGCGAACGGGCGCAGCATTCCGGTCGCGGTGGCCTGCTGACGGGTCATTCCGAGCTTCAGCGAGCCGATGCCCTTCGGGCCCAGGACGAGCGAATCGGTGGTGGGGTTGCTCGACGGCCGCGCGGACGGCGAAGGCGACGCGGACGACGTGGACGGCGTGGACGGCGCGGACGGCGTGGACGACGTGGGCGTCGCGGTGGTGGCCGCGCTGGTCGTGGGGTCTGGTGAGCCGGCCGGCGCGGCGTTGCCGCTCTGGTGCGTCGGTGAGGCGCACGCGGCGACGAGCAGAAGGCAGGTGAGGGTTCCGACCAAGGGCGTGGTACGCATCATGAACTCCTGGCTAATTCCGCTGGGTTGTTGTCGTAGGGTTCGATGCACCCGCGAGGGAGTTTGTTCTCCGAGCGGAGTCGTGAATCCGTCACCGACTGCCCACCCCCAGGACCACCGCGGGCGCCCGACATCCTTTCGTGTGGAGCGCTTAGTCATCGTTCAGGCTCGCCGACTAGGGTGCAGTGAGGCACTCAATCGCAGCGAGGGAGAAGCAGATGGCGGGTCGACTCGCGGTCGTCGGGGCTGGGTTGATGGGTTCCGGCATCGCCCAGGTGGCAGCGCAGGCCGGCTGGCAGGTGACGCTGCGCGACCTGGACGACGCGGCCACCACCCGAGGGCTCGGCGGCATCCGGAAGTCACTGGAGAAGTTCGCCGAGAAGGGCCGGATCGAGGCGTCCGAGGTCGAGGCGACCCTCGCCCGGATCACCCCGACCACCGAGCTGGAGGCGGCGGCGGACGCGGACATCGTGGTCGAGGCGGTCTTCGAGCGGCTGGAGATCAAGCACGAGGTGTTCCGCGCGCTGGACAAGATCTGCAAGTCGGACGCGGTGCTCGCCACCAACACCTCGGCCATCCCGGTCACCCAGATCGCCGCGGTGACCGAGCGGCCCGAGGCGGTCGTCGGCACCCACTTCTTCTCCCCGGTGCCGATGATGCAGCTCTGCGAGCTGGTTCGTGGTTACAAGACCAGCGACGCCACGCTGGACACCGCGCGGGCCTTCGCCGAGGAGATCGGCAAGACGGTGGTGGTGGTCAACCGGGACATCGCCGGCTTCGTCACGACCCGGCTGATCTCCGCCCTGGTGATGGAGGCGGTCAAGCTGGTGGAGTCCGGCGTGGTGTCCGCGGAGGACCTGGACACGGCCTGCCGGCTGGGCTTCGGGCACGCGATGGGGCCGCTGGCCACCACCGACCTGACCGGCGTGGACGTGCTGCTGCACGCCTCGAAGAACATCTACACCGACACGGCCGACGAGAAGTTCTTCCCGCCGGAGCTGCTCCAGCGGATGGTCACCGCCGGCGACCTGGGCCGCAAGACCGGCAAGGGCTTCTACACGTACTGAGCCACGGCGACCGGGGCGGGTGTCCGCCCCGGTCGACCGCTCAGCCGTCGCGCTTGGTGGTCCATCGGAAGGTGGTCAGGCAGAGCACCAGGCCGACCACGCACCACAGGCCCAGCACCAGCGCGACCCGGCCCAGCTCGAACGAGCCGCCCGGCTCCTGAGCGCCGAAGCTCTCGGGCAGGAAGACCGACCGCAGCCCTTGGCACATCCACTTGAGCGGGAACAGCGCCGCCACCTGCTGCATCCAGGTGGGCAGGTCGGTGAAGACGAAGAACACCCCGGAGATGAACTGGAGCACCAGGGCGACCGGGGTGACCACCGCCGAGCCGCTGCGGGCGGTGCGGGCCAGCGACGAGATCGCGATGCCGCAGAGCGTGCAGGCGGTCACCCCGAGCACGGCGACCCAGCCGAAGGTGAACCACTTCCCGGCCGTACCCGGCAGGTGGAGGTCGAACAGCGGCACCGCGACGGCCAGCAGCAGCGCGGTCTCGGCGATGCCGATGGCCACTACCATGATCACCTTGCCGGCGAACCAGACCCACTTCGGCATCGGCGTGCCCCGGTAGCGTTTGAGCACGCCCCGGTCCCGTTCGATCGGGATCCAGATGCCGAGGTTCTGGAAGCTCACCGTCATCAGACCGGTCGCGATCATGCCGGTGATGAAGTACTGGGTGAACTTGACCCCGCCACCGATCGTGCCGCCGAAGATCGACGCGAAGATCAGGATCATGATGATGGGGAAGCCCATCGTGAAGACCACGGACTCCCGGCTGCGCAGGAACTGGGTGATCTCCAGCCGGCCCTGGCGCAGGGCGAGCGTGCCTGCTGCCGGCCGGCGGCCGCGGCTCGCGGCGACCGGCGTCGCGGGCTTCGTCGTGGTCGTCATCGTGCGTGTCCGATCATGGTGAGGTAGACGTCCTCCAGGGTCGGCCGGGTCACGGTGAGCCCGGGGACCTCGCCGCCGTAGCGCGCGGCCAGGTCGGCCACCAGGGCCGTCGGCGTCGCGCTCTGCGCACTCTCCAGCGTCCCGTCCGGGGTACGCCAGGAGACCGTCGCGAGCGCCTCCTGCCGATTGCCCAGCCGATTCGGGGCGGCCACCTCGACCAGCCGGCCTCCGGCGATCACACCGACCCGGTCGGCGAGTGCCTCGGCCTCGTCCAGGTAGTGGGTGGTCAGCACGATGGTGGTGCCGGCGGCGGCGAGGTCGCGGATCAGCTCCCAGAACTCGCGGCGGGCCTCCGGGTCGAAGCCGGTGGTCGGCTCGTCGAGGAAGAGCAGCTCGGGGCGCCCGATGATGCCCAGTGCCACGTCCAGGCGGCGCTTCTGCCCGCCGGAGAGGGTGTGCGTACGGGCCTTCGCCTTGCCGGCCAGCCCGACCCGCTCGATCACCTTGTCCGGGTCGTCCGCGTCGGGGTAGAAGCCGGAGAAGTGTCGGAGCACCTCGGCCACGGTCAACTCGTCGAACTCGCCGGTGCCCTGGAGCACGATGCCGACGCGGGAGCGCCAGTCGGCGGCAGGATGGGCCGGGTCCGTGCCGAGCACGGTGACCTCGCCGGCGTCCCGGCGTCGGTAACCCTCCAGGATCTCCACCGTGGTGGTCTTGCCGGCGCCGTTCGGGCCGAGCAGCGCGAACACCTCGCCGCGGTGGACGTCGAGATCCACGCCCGCCACCGCGACGTTGTCGCCGTACGCCTTGCGCAGCCCTCGGACGGAGATGGCCAGCTCGTCATCCATGCCGTCCAGTGTGCGTCCTGACCCGGCCGAGCTGGTGCCCGGGGTGTGGCGGTGCGCAACACTGCGAGCGCTTCGCGCCCAGACGTCCCCGACATGGACCTGTGTGGTTTTCCACAGCCCGTTTTACTGAACGGTAACTTAAGCTCCAGCCATGGATGAGACGGCATCTTCGGGGCGTCTGCCCGAGCGGGACCGCCCGTGGGTGATGCGCACCTACGCCGGCCACTCGTCGGCCACCGCGACCAACGCCCTCTTCCGGCGCAACCTGGCAAAGGGGCAGACCGGCCTCTCGGTCGCCTTCGACCTGCCCACCCAGACCGGGTACGACCCGGACCACGAGCTGGCCACCGGTGAGGTCGGCCGAGTCGGCGTGCCGGTGGCGCACCTCGGCGACATGCGGGCGCTCTTCGACGGCCTCCCGCTCGCCGAGATGAACACCTCGATGACCATCAACGCGCCGGCGATGTGGCTGCTGGCCCTCTACGGCACCGTCGGGCTGGAGCAGGGCGCCGAGCTGGCCCGCTGCGCCGGCACCACCCAGAACGACATCGTCAAGGAGTACCTGTCCCGGGGGACGTACATCTTCCCGCCGGCGGCGTCGCTGCGGCTCACCGCGGACGTCGTGGCGTACACGCTGCGCGAGATGCCCCGGTGGAACCCGGTCAACATCTGCTCGTACCACCTCCAGGAGGCCGGTGCCACGCCCGTGCAGGAGGTCGGCTTCGCGCTGGCCACCGCCGTCGCTGTGCTCGACGCGGTCCGCGACTCCGGCCAGGTGCCGGCCGAGCGGATGGGTGACGTGGTGCAGCGGATCTCGTTCTTCGTCAACGCGGGTGTGCGCTTCGTCGAGGAGATCGCCAAGATGCGCGCGTTCGGCGTGCTCTGGGACGAGATCACCCGGGACCGGTACGCGGTCACCGAGGCCAAGCAACGACGGTTCCGCTACGGCGTGCAGGTCAACTCGCTCGGCCTCACCGAGGCGCAGCCGGAGAACAACATCCAGCGCATCGTGCTGGAGATGCTCGGCGTGACGATGTCCCGCGACGCCCGGGCCCGCGCGGTGCAACTGCCGGCCTGGAACGAGGCGCTCGGCCTGCCTCGCCCCTGGGATCAGCAGTGGTCGCTGCGGATGCAGCAGGTCCTCGCGTACGAGTCGGATCTGCTCGAATATCCGGACCTCTTCGACGGCTCGCACGTGATGACCGCGCTGGTCGACGAGATCGTCACCGGTGCCCGGGTCGAGCTGGACAAGGTGCTGGAGCTGGGCGGTGTGGTCGCCGCCGTGGAGAGCGGGTATCTCAAGAGTGCCCTCGTCGGCTCGCTGGCCGAGCGCCGCCGTCGGATGGAGTCCGGCGCCGACGTGGTGGTCGGCGTCAACCGGTACCCCGAGACCGAACCCTCTCCGCTGACCGCCACCGGTGCGAAGGCTGTCGAGCAGGTCGATCCCGCGGTCGAGGCCGCCGCCGCTGACGGCGTACACCGGTGGCGTGCCGACCGGGACGCGGCCGCCGTCGACGCGGCACTGGCCCGGCTGCGCGCGGACGCCGCGACCACCACCAACCTGATGGCGGCCACCCTGGAGTGCGTCCGGGCCGGGGTGACCACCGGCGAGTGGGCCGGCGCGCTGCGCCAGGTCTTCGGCGAGTACCGGGCACCGACCGGCCTGGCCGGCGCCACCGGCAGCGGCGGCGACCCGGGCCTCGCCGCCGTCCGCGAGCGGGTCGCCGCCACCGCCCGCGAGCTGGGCAGCGGCCGGCTGCGGCTGTTGGTCGGCAAACCTGGCCTGGACGGGCACTCCAACGGCGCGGAGCAGATCGCGGTACGCGCCCGCGACGCCGGATTCGAGGTCGTCTACCAGGGCATCCGGCTGACCGCTGGGCAGATCGTCGCCGCCGCCGTGGAGGAGGACGTCGACCTGGTCGGGCTGTCGGTGCTCTCCGGTTCGCACCTGGCCGCCGTGCCCGCCGTGCTCGACGGGCTGCGGGCCGCCGGCCGGGCGGACCTGCCGGTGGTCGTGGGAGGCATCATCCCCGCCGGTGACGCGGACACGCTCAGGGCGGCCGGGGTGGCCCGGGTCTTCACCCCGAAGGACTTCGCCCTCACCGGCATCATCGACGACCTGGTGACGGTCATCCGGAGCGCCAACGACCTGCCCTGAACCCGCTTCCGGTGGGTCAGCGGCCGGCGTAGGTCATGCAGTCGGCCAGATCGTTGTCCGGGCCGACCTTGATGGACGACGCGTGGCACTCCAACTGCTCGTTGTGCCGACAGTCGGAGCGCTGGCAGGCGCCCACCTGGGCGACCAGCCCGTCCACCCCACCCCGGATGGGCGATTCGACGAAGGTGTGGCAGTGGGCGTGATCCATGCTGCCGATCGTGATCGCGAAGGCGTGGCAGTCACCCGACTGGTTGTACGCGCACGCGGAGACCACGCATTCCTGGACTCGGGGCATCTCCAACGCTGCAGTCATGCCAACCTCCTCTAGGCTTTTGACCCGATCCTAGGCTTTTATCGCCCCCCGGGAACCCGGAATGCGCCCGCCCCGCGCGCTTGCACTGGCGTTTGCGGCCGCTGATCGACACAGCGTCGGCGATGTGGGGGCATCGGTTCGCCGGGATGCCCCCACATCGGCGATATGAAGTCGATCGTGCTCGCGGGCGGTCGAAGCGTCGGACCCCGCGCGCCGGGCACCAGGGCTCAGACGCGGAAGCCCGCGGCGCGTGCCGCTTCGCGTTCCCGGCGACGTTCGGAGCGTCGCCGAACGAACCAGAAGATGAAGACCACCAGACCGAGCAGGAAGACGAGAACCAGCACCGGCAGGATGATCGCGACCACGGAGACCACCACGCTGGTGGCGTCCTCGGCGGTGCTGGCGACCGGGGCGCCGAACCCGGCGGTGGTCGCGTTGATGACGGGGCGTGCCGCCGACTTGAGCAGGTGCACACCCAGTGCCAGCAGAACGCCGGTGACGACCGGCACCCACTGGTGCGACGAGAAGAAGCTCCCCGGGTCACTGACCGTCACCGTCTCCGACGAGGACCCGGCGCCGAAGGCCAGACCGCCGGCGGTGGGCCGGACCACGGTCTGCACCACGTCGTTGAAGTGGTCGACCACGGGCACCTTGTCCGCCACCACCTCCACGGCGAGCAGTACGGCCAGGATGACGATGACCCAGCCGTTGCCGAGCCAGTTCCAGCCGCTCGGAAGGTCGATCAGGTCGGAGTAGCGGCTGAGTAGACCGAGGATGAGCAGGGGTATGTAGGCGTTCAGGCCCGCCGAGGCGGCGAGACCGGTGCCGGTGAGGACTTCGAACACGGTCTCAGCATCGCATCGACGCGCCAGTGCCGCTCGGTGGCGACCGGCGGGTGCTCGGCTACCCTCGTCGGGTGCGGTTGGTCATTGCGAAGTGCTCGGTGGACTATGTCGGACGGCTCTCGGCTCACCTGCCGCTGGCCACCCGGTTGCTGATGGTGAAGGCGGACGGGTCGGTGTCCATTCACGCCGACGACCGGGCGTACAAGCCGTTGAACTGGATGAGCCCGCCGTGTCGGCTGGAGGAGGCCCCCGGTGTGTGGCGGGTGGTCAACAAGGCTGGCGAGGAGCTACGGATCACCCTGGAGGAGATCTTCCAGGACACCTCGTACGAGTTGGGTGTGGATCCGGGCCTGCGCAAGGACGGGGTGGAGGCGCACCTGCAGGAGTTGTTGGCCGCCAACCCTGGTGTGTTGGGTGAGGGGTTCACGCTGGTCCGCCGCGAGTACATGACGGCGATCGGCCCGGTCGACCTGCTCTGCCGGGACGCCAACTCCGCCGCGGTCGCCATCGAGGTCAAGCGGCGTGGCGACATCGACGGGGTGGAGCAGTTGACCCGCTATCTCGAGTTGATGAACCGCGACCCGCTACTCAGCCCCGTTGCCGGGGTCTTCGCCGCTCAGGAGATCAAGCCGCAGGCGCGGGTGCTCGCCACCGACCGGGGCATCCGGTGCGTGGTCGTGGACTACGACAAGCTGCGGGGCATCGAGAAGGACGAGCTGACGCTCTTCTGATCGGCCCGCTTGCTACCTCCCGTACATCACCTTGATTGCCTTGACGAGCCGGGCCACGTCGGTCGGGGTCCGCTCGAAGGTCATCGACGGCAGCAGCGAGCGGGCGCGACGACGGGTGATCGCCTTGGCGCGGCCGAACTCGCGTAGCCCGTCCTCGCCGTGGATCCGCCCGAAGCCGGAGTCGCCCACCCCGCCGAACGGCAGAGTGGACATGCCGGCGAAGGTCAGGGTGGAGTTGATGGAGGCCATGCCGGAGCGCAGCCGCCGCGCGATGGACACCGCGCGTCGTCGGCCGAAGACCGAACCGCCCAAGCCGTACGGCAGAGCGTTGGCGCGGGTGATGGCCTCGTCGGCGTCACGGACCCGGCTGATGGTCAGCGTGGGACCGAAGGTCTCCTCCCGGACGGCGGCAGACTCCTCCGGGACGTCCACGAGCACGGTCGGATGGACGTACGGCGGCTGCACCGCGCTCGGGCCGCCGAGCACGGCACGCCCGCCGGAGGCGATTGCGGCGTCGATGTGCCCGCGGATCACGTCGAGTTGTCGGGGCATGGTGATCGGGCCGATGTCACTGCCCTCCGCACCGACGGTCAGCTGACCGGCGCGGGCCACCACCTTGTCGACGAAGGTGTCGAAGACCGAATCGACGGCGTACACCCGCTCGATGCCGATGCAGGTCTGGCCCGCGTTGGTCATGCCGCCCCAGACGCACGCCTCGGCGGCGGCGTCCAGGTCGGCGTCGCTGTCGACGATCATCGCGTCCTTGCCGCCGCCCTCGATCAGCACCGGGGTCAGTGTCTCGGCGCAGGCGGCCATCACCTTCCTGGCGGTGGCGGTCGAGCCGGTGAAGGCCACCTTGTCGACCCCGGAGCGGCACAGGGCGGCGCCAACGTCGCCCAGGCCGTGCACGGCGGTGAACACCGGCTGCTCGGGCACCACCTCGGCGAAGCTGTCCACCAGCCACTGGCCGGCGGCGGGCGTGTATTCGCTCGGCTTGAGCACCACGCCGTTACCGGCGGCCAGCGCGTACGCGGCGGAACCGATCGGCGTGAAGACCGGATAGTTCCACGGCCCGATCACGCCGACCACGCCGTGCGGCTGGTATTCGAGGTGCCCGGAGAACTCGGCGAGGATGAGCCGGGACCGCACCCGACGCGGGCCGAGCACGCGGCTGGCGTTGCGGGCGGCCCAGTCGACGTGCTCGATCGCGGTGACGATCTCGACGATGGCGTCGGCGATCGGCTTGCCGCCCTCGACGTGCACCACCTCGGCCAACTGCTCGATCCGCTTGGCGAGCAGGGCGCGCCACTGCAGCATCCGTTCGCGGCGGCCGGTGAAGCCGAGACCGGCCCACCACTCGCCGGAGGCGCGGGCGCGGTCGACGGCCCCCCGCACGTCGGCGTCGGTGGCGACCGGAAAGCGGCCTGCCTCAGCGCCGGTGGCCGGGCTCGTGGAGATCAACCGACCCGCCTCGATGACCGGGAGACCCGGGACATGCACAGCCGTCATGGCGGAAGTCTAGACCCGAGGATTACTCACCGGTAGGTCCTCGATCCCGGGTGGCGGGACCGGCGTCACGTGGCCTCGCTCGATCGTTGATCAGTGCAGCTCAGGGCATCGATGACAGAGGTAGCCCGTCCGAATCGTCGAACCGTGGATGGTCGGGAGGTCACGAGGAGCTGACCGCGCGGTCGGTACTGATGATTACCGTCTGGTGGCAGGCTGACGCGCGGAGTAACGGTGTGGGGTGGAGGGCAGACTGTCCATGGAGGAACATCCGGAGCTTTTACCGCTGTTGACCGTCGCGGGCGGGCCGATGCGCGGGGCGAGTTTTCGACTGCGAGTCGAACCGCAAGTGATCGGCCGGGCACCGACCGGCCACGTTGTCATCGGTGACCCGCATCTGAGCCGTCGCCACGCGGAGGTGTGGCTGGCCCCCGAGGGCCCGTCGCTGCGGGACCTCGGCTCGACCAACGGCACCTGGCTCAACGATCGCCGAATCACCGAGTTGGAACGTCTCTCCGACGGTGACGTGATCCGGCTCGGCCGCACCGAGCTGCGCCTGTTCGACCCAGGGGTGGCGCACACCGATCCGGTGGGGCTCAGCTTCGGCCCGCCCCGGCGGGACGTCCGACCGACACTTCCGCTGCCGTTGGCCGTGCCTCCGGGCGCCCGCCGCTGAGTGTCGGAGGGGTCCGTGTCATCGCCTCGCGACGACAAGGGCGCTTCCGGCACCTGACCGCACGCCGACCCGGGCGTGGCCCACACCTGTGCCGCGCCCGGGATGGCTGTCGGACACCTGGACCGGCGGAGGCGGGCGTGGCAGCATGCCGCGGATGGAAACCGAGCAGCGGACCGTGACGGCGAACGGCATCACCCAGGCGGTACGGGTGGCCGGCCCGCCGGACGGCACCCCGGTGCTGCTGATCCACGGCAACTGCTCGTCCGCGCCGTTCTGGGAGCCGCTGATCCGGCGCCTGCCGCCGACGCTGCGGGTGGTCGCCCCCGATCTGCGGGGGTACGGCGACTCCGCGACGGCACCGGTCGACGCCAGGCGGGGCCTGCGGGACTTCGCCGACGACGTGGCCGCCCTGCTGGACGACCCGACGCTCTTCGGCGTCAGCAACGCCCGCCCGGTGGTGGTCGGGCACTCCCTCGGCGGCGGAGTGGCGATGCAACTGCTGGTCGACCACCCGCACCGGGTGAACGCGGTGCTGCTCGCGGCACCGGTCTCCCCGTACGGCTTCGGTGGCACCCGCGACCTGACCGGCACGCCGACCACCCCCGACTTCGCCGGCACCGGCGCCGGCACGGCGAACCCGGACTTCGTCGCCCGGCTCGCGGCCGGCGATCGGAGCGCGGACGCCCCGGCCAGCCCGCGCGCCGTCCTGCGAGCCACCTATGTGGCCGATCCCGCCTCGCTGGGCACCGACGAGGATCTGCTGCTGGACACTGTGCTCTCCACCGCCACCGGGGACGACAACTACCCGGGCACGGCGGTGCCCTCGGAGAACTGGCCGGGCACCGCGCCGGGCGAGCGCGGGGTGCTCAACGCCCTTGCGCCGACCCACTTCCGGCTCGCCGACGAGCTGGTGGCCGTCGCCGACAAACCTCCGGTCACCTGGGTACGCGGCGACGCCGACGTCATCGTCTCGGACACCTCGCTGTTCGACCTGGCGTACCTGGGTTCCCTCGGTCTCGTTCCCGGCTGGCCCGGCGAGGAGTCCTGCCCACCGCAGCCGATGATCGGCCAGACCCGCGCGGTGCTGGAGAGGTACGCGGCGGCCGGCGGCGCGTACCACGAGGTGGTGCTGCCCGGCTGCGGTCACAGCCCGCACCTGGAGCGCCCGGCGGAGTTCGTCGCGGAGCTGCTGGCACTGACCACCGTGCCCGCCGCCTAGCACCCCCGCGTCGCCCGCCGCCTAGCACCTCCCGCGTCGCCCGCCGCCTAGCGGCCCTGCGTCGTCGTGGGTGAAATTAGCCACGGCGTCTCGACAACCGAACGTCACGTGGCAGACTCGCGCGCATAACCTAATCGGCCGTTCAGGGGCCGGGCGGAGTGTCTGGGGAGGCCGGTCGTGGCGCGCGAGTTCAGCACCGTGGGTGTGGTGGGGCTGGGCACCATGGGTGCCGGCATCGTCGAGGTCTTCGCCCGCAACGGCATCGACGTGGTGGCGGTCGAGATCTCCGAGCCGGCGCTGGAGCGCGGTCGGGCCACCCTCACCCGCTCCACCGACCGGGCGGTCGCGAAGGGCAAACTCGCCGCGGCCGACCGCGACGCCCTGCACGAGCGGGTGCACTTCGCGGCCGGGCTGGACGCGCTGCACTCCGTCGATCTGGTCATCGAGGCGGTGCCCGAGCACCTGGACCTCAAACAGCGGATCTTCGCCGAGTTGGACCGCATCTGCCGGCCGGAGACCATCCTCGCCACCAACACCTCGTCGCTGAGCGTCACCGAGATCTCGGTGGCCACCACCCGGCCCAACCAGGTGATCGGCATCCACTTCTTCAACCCGGCTCCCGTGATGAAGCTGGTCGAGGTGGTCCGCACGGTCGTCACCGCACCCGAGGTGGTCGCCGACGTCGAGGCGCTCTGCGCCCGGCTCGGCAAGGTCGACGTCACCATCAACGACCGGGCCGGCTTCATCGCCAACGCGTTGCTCTTCGGCTACCTCAACCACGCGGTCGGCATGTTCGAGTCGCACTACGCGACCCGGGAGGACATCGACGCCGCGATGAAGCTCGGTTGCGGCCTGCCGATGGGCCCACTGGCACTGATGGATCTGATCGGTCTGGACACCGCGTACGAGATTCTGGACACCATGTACCGGCGCGGCGGGCGGGACCGCAGGCACGCCCCGGTGCCGCTGCTCAAGCAGATGGTGACGGCGGGTCTGCTCGGTCGGAAGTCCGGACGGGGCTTCTACACCTACGAGCGGCCCGGCTCGCCGGTGGTCGTACCGGACGAGGCGACGCCGCTGACGACGGAGGCCGGGCTCGGCGACGGCGCGCGCGCCATCGCCAAGGTCGGCGTGGTGGGCTCCGGGACGATGGCCACCGGGATCATCGAGGTCTTCGCGAAGGCCGGCTACGAGGTCGTCTCGGTGACCCGGGGCATGGAGAAGTCCGCGACGGTCTGCGAGGCGGTCAAGACCTCGCTCAACAAGGGCGTGGTGCGCGGCAAGCTCACCGAGGCCGACCGGGACGCGGCGCTGGGCCGGATCAGCTGGTCGGCCACGCTCGACCACCTCGCCGACGTCGACCTCGTGGTCGAGGCCGTGGTCGAGGAATTGAGCGTGAAGAAGGCGCTCTTCGCGAGCCTCGACGAGATCTGCAAGCCGGGCGTGGTGCTGGCCACCACGACCTCCTCGCTGCCGGTGATCGACGTGGCGATGGCCACCCACCGGCCGGCCGACGTGGTGGGGCTGCACTTCTTCAACCCGGCGCCGGTCATGCCGCTGGTCGAGGTGGTCCGCACCATCCGCACCTCCCCGGAGGCCACCGCCACCGCCCGTGCGGTCTGCGCCGCGCTCGGCAAGACCGCCGTGGTCTGCGGCGACCGGTCCGGGTTCATCGTGAACGCGCTGCTCTTCCCGTACCTCAACGACGCGGTCAAGATGCTGGAGGCCAGCTACTCCACGGCCGACGACATCGACCACGCGATGAAGCTGGGCTGCGGCTACCCGATGGGCCCCTTCGAGTTGCTCGACGTCGTCGGGCTGGACGTCGCGCTGGCGATTCAGCGCGAGCTGTACCTGGAGTTGCGCGAGCCGGGCTTCGCGCCCGCGCCGCTGCTGGAGCACCTGGTCACCGCCGGCTACCTGGGCCGCAAGACCCGCCGCGGCTTCCGCGACCACTCGCACCGCTGACCGGGTCAACGCCGGAGGGTGCCCACTGCGTCTGCAGGGTGTGACCTTCGAGGAGTACGTCAGCAGCCGGGGCCCGGCGCTGGTCCGGCTCGCCCGGTTGCTGACCGGTGACGAGCACCGGGCCGAGGACCTCACCCAGGAGGTGCTGTCCCAGGCGTACGTGCAGTGGCGCAAGATCGCCCGCGCCGACCGGCCCGACGTGTACGTGCGCCGGATGCTGGTCAACGCCAACAACTCCTGGTGGCGCCGCCGATCGAGCCGCGAGCTGGTCGTCGACACCTTCGCCGAACGGGCGCACCGCGGCGACCTCGGCGGCGAAGCGGCCGACCGGGACGAGATGTGGCGCCTGATCCTCGGCCTGCCCGACCGCCAGCGGGCGGTGCTGGTGCTGCGCTACTACGAGGACCTCGACGACGCGACGATCGCCCAGATCCTGGACTGCTCGCCGGTCACCGTCCGCACTCACGCGATGCGGGCGCTCGCCAACCTCCGGGAGCGCTGCGGTGCCCCGGCCACGAACGGGAGCCGACCGTGAACGACCTCGACCAGCGGATCGATCAGACGCTGCGCGAGCGCGCCGAGGGCAGCGTGGACACCGACCGGCTGCTGACTGTCGCGGTGTCCCAGGGCCGCGCCCGGATCCGTCGTCGACGCACCGTCGCTGGCATCGTGCTCGGGGTGGTGGCGGTGCTCGGCGCGGGCGCGGCCATCGGTCCGGTGAAACTGCCCGAATCCGGTCCGGGCGTCGTACTGCCCGGGCCGGGCCTGCCGGCTGACCCCGTGGTGCGCGTGCTGCCGCCCCGGGCCGACGGCGTACCGGGTGCGGCCGCCCGGCCCGACCGGGTCGGCGCCGACCCCGACGTGCTGCACTTCGGGTTCGCCCCGGACGGGCCCCGCTACCTCTCCTGGTCGGTGCAGAGCGGCGTGGAGATGGCACGGCTCGACGTCGGTGGACGCACCGTCACCCTGGAGTTGGCCGCGTCCGCCGACGCGCTGCCCAGGCGCGCCCAGGGCCTGCCGGCGCTGGTGCCGGAGCTGGTCAAGGACGGCGTCTTCGACGGATCGGTGTCGCACGCCGAGGGGCCCTACGGCGTCATGGTCTGGCTGCGGCACTGGCAACCCGCACCCGGGGTGTACGCGCGGGCCAGCGTCAACGGTGCGGATGAGCGGGACCTGTTCGACGTGGCCGCCGCGCTGCGGCTCGACCAGGCGCACCGCTGCGGAGGCCCGCTGCGGCTCACCGCGCTGCCGGCGGGCACCCAGATCAGCAGGTGCGAGGTGACGGTGGCACCGTTCCCGGCGGCGTTCGGGGTGCAGATGGTGGTCTCCGGCCCGACCCCCGGCGGCATTCAGGTCGAACTGCAGTACGCGACCAGCATCACCGACAGTCGCACCGGGGGAAACCGGACGATCGGCGGCAAACTGGCCCTGATCGATTCCCAGAGTGGGAAGTTCGAGCTGCTCGGCTTCCCCAAGGCACACTTGACCGCCGACTTCGGCTGGCCGGTCCAGGGGTACACCGAGGACGACGCGGCAGTCGTGCTGGGCGGGGCGCAGGTCGCCGAGCACCTGGACCAGCCCACGACCTGGTGACCGCCCTCGGGCCGTCCGCCTCGACGGACCGTACGCTTGGTGACTGTGAGCCCCCGTCGCAATCGCCCTCGCCGGGACGACAACGCCAACCTGGACGACGACCGGGTCCGGCAGGGTGTCGCCTCGGTGCAGCAGTGGACCGACGGCGCCTGGCAGGTACGCGGGATCGGCGCGGGCGCGTCGGTCAAGACGTACCGCTGCCCCGGCTGTGACCAGGAGATCCGGCCCGGGGTGGCGCACCTGGTGGCCTGGCCGGCGGACGGCCTGGGTGACCTGACCGACCGGCGGCACTGGCACAGCGGCTGTTGGCGAGCCCGGGACCGGCGCGGCCCGGCGGTGCAGCGCGGCCGGGGCACTCCGCGCTACTGAGCTCCCGACCGGAGCGCCTCGGCTCGACGATCCGCCCGGGCGCCCCCGCGCCACGGCTTAGCGACCTGGATCACCCTGTTCGTGCCTGGGCGGGCGGCGGCGGTGAGTTCGCGACAGACTTGTGCGGTGAGCACAGCGATCCGCGCGTCGTCGATCCTCCCCGGCCGCCGGGAGGACATCGAGCTGCACACCGCCGACGGTCTGCGGCTGGTCGGCGAGCTGGCCCTGCCGGCCGACCGGCCGCCGGTGGCCACCCTGGTCTGCCTGCACCCGCTGCCCACGCACGGCGGAATGATGGACAGCCACGTCTTCCGTAAGGCGGCCTGGCGGCTGCCGGCGCTGGCCGACCTGGCCGTGCTGCGGTTCAACACCCGGGGCACCAGCAGCCTGCGCGGCACCAGCGAGGGAACGTTCGACGGCGCGGTGGGGGAGCGGTACGACGTGGCCGCCGCCATCGAGTACGCGGAGTTCGCCGAGCTGCCCAGCATCTGGCTCGTCGGCTGGTCGTTCGGCACCGACCTGGCCCTGAAGTACGGCTGTGACCCGGCGGTCGCCGGGGCGATCCTGCTCTCCCCGCCGTTGCGTTTCTCGGCCCCTGCGGACCTGGACACCTGGGCCGGTTCCGGGCGGCCGTTGACGGCGCTGGTGCCGGAGTTCGACGACTACCTGCGTCCGACCGAGGCGCGGGAGCGGTTCGCCGCGGTGCCGCAGGCCGAGGTGGTCGGGGTGCCGGGTGCCAAGCACCTCTGGGTGGGTGACGCGGAGACGGTGCTCGACGAGATCGTCCGGCGGGTCAATCCGGCCGTCGAGGTGCCGCTGCCGACGACCTGGGACGGCCCGATGGAGGCCGGCGACGTCAGCGCGTACGCCGACCGGACGGTGGCCTCGTTCGCCGACACGCCCGTCCCGGGCCCGTTGGCGAACAAGGCCGACTGACCCGCGGGCCGCGGGTCAGCGGATCTCCTGGCGCGGCAGCACCACCTCGCGCAGGATCAGTTGCAGTGCGGCCACCGTGGGGATGGCGATCAGCGCGCCCACCACGCCCAGCAGGGCCACCCCGAGCAGCGCGGCCAGCAGGGCGGCCACCTCGTTGACCTCCACCGAGCGCCGCATCACCTTCGGGTAGATCAGATAGTTCTCCACCTGCTGGTAGATGAGGAAGAAGACCGCGCAGGCGATGCCGGTGGGCAGGTTGTCGGCGAAGCCGACCAGACTCACGATCACCGCACCCAGGGTGGCGCCGATCTGCGGAATCAGGTCGGTCACCGCGACAACCACGGCGAGCGCGAACGGGTACGGCAGCCCGACGATCAGCGCGAAGACGAAGGTCGTCGCGCCGGCCAGCACCGCGATGCTCAGCGCGCCGACCATGTAGGCGCCGACTTTGGCCAGGATCTCATCGCCGATCAGTTGCACCCGCTCCCGGCGCGACCGGGGCACGAGCGAGTAGCCCAGGGCGCGCAGCCGGTTGAAGTACGCCAGGAAGTAGATGGTCAGCACCAGCACGGTCAGCGCCCGGAACACCGTGCCGAAGATCAGTTGGGCGCCGCCCAGTACACCACCGAGCGCCCGGCCGATCGTGTCGGCGTTGGCCGCGTTCTGCACCCGCTCCACCACGTCGTAGCGCTCCACCAGGTCATTGACCGTCGGATTGCGGCGCAACTCCTCGACGTAGCTGGGCAACTGCTCGATGAACTGCCCCGACTGCGTGACGATCGGCGGGACCAGCGCCACCACGCCGCCGCAGAGCAGCAGCACCACGGTCAACGCGACCGCCGCCACCGCCAGGCCGTGCGGCACGCCCCAGCGGCGTAGCCGCACCACCGCCGGGTTGAGGCCGACCGCGAGGAAGAGCGCGATCACCACCAACACCAGGATGCCGCCGGCGTTGCGAATCCCCTGATAGAGGGTGTACGCCAGCAGCACACCCAGGGCGCCGGTGAAACCGATCAGGAAGCTGCTGCGGCGCAGCGGCCGCCCCGGCGTGCCGAACTTGCCGGACGGGACCGCCGGCGGCTCGTCCGGGTCGATCCCCGGAGCGGGGACCGGCACCGGAGGCGGCACCTCGGCCGGCGCGGCCGGTGGGGGATTGCGAGTCACGTCCGGGTCGTCGCCCGACGGGCTGTGCTGCGGCACCAGAACCTCCCGGGTCTGCTTGGGGTCGGCCCCCGGCACATCCCCCGAAACCTGTTATACCTGTGAGTCATCAATATGACTCACAGGTATGTCACTCGTCAGGGCAGGGCCGCGTGGCCGGACGCTCAGCCCACAACTCCACCGTACGCGCTCGACCACGCGTGATCCGGACCGCGATCGGAGCGCCCCGACGGCGTCAGTCCTTCTCGATGGTGACCTTGCTGGGCTTGGCGCTGCGCTCGTCAGTGGTCGGCTTGGTGGGGCGCTTGCCGTTCTCGCCGGTGCTAGTGATCTTGGTGGGCGTGGCGCCTCGGCCACCCTCGCCCGGAACGGCGGCCACTGTCGGCTCGCCCTCCACCCCGGCGCTCGCCGTCCCACCGTCCACCGTGGTCACCGGCTCGGCAACCGGCCGTGTCGTCGACTGCCCGGCCTCCTCCGCGCTGGCGGTCACCGGCTGCTTGGCGTCGGCGGGTTCGGCCGTGCTCCCGCTCACCCCGTCGCCATCGGTCGGGGCGGTCGGGCCGTCGATCGGGCCGGCGACGCTCTGCAACCGCAGCTCGGTCATCTGCCGCTGAAGCTCGTCGGACTCCTGCCGGGACTTCCAGGTCTCCTGCCGCAGGTCCGCAAGCTGCTGCTGGGCCTGAGCGATCTCCAGCATCACCTGGGCGAGCTGCTGCCGGCCCGCCGCCGACTCCTGCTGGGTGGCCGCCAGGTGCTGCTGAGTGGTGGCCAGGTGCTGCTGGGTCGTGGCCGCGTACTCCTCGAACTGCCGACGGGAGGCCGCGACATGCTCGTCGGCCTCGCGGCGCTTGTCGCCGGCCTCGGTTTCGGCCCGGCTCAGCAGCTCGGCGGCCTCCGACTCGGATCGCTGGCGCAGAGCCGCCGCGTCCTGCTCAGCCGCCTGGCGAACCCCGGCCGCGCCCTGCTCGATCTCGTTCTTGCGCGTGGAGTAGTCGGTCTCCAGCTCGTTCTTGCGGCCCGTGTACTCGGTCTCCAACTCGTCGCGGCGAGTGGTGAACCCGGTCTCCAGTTCCTGCTGACGGCTGGTGAATCCCGTCTCCAACTCCTGCTGACGGCTGGTGAAGCCGGTCTCCAGCTCCTGCTGGCGGGACTTGTGCTGCTTGTCCAGCTCATCGCGGCGCTTGGCGAACTCCTGTTCGGACGTGGCCCGCCGCTGCGCCAGCTCCCGGTCGGCCGCCTCCCGACGCGAGTTGACCTCCTGCTCCACCCCGGCCCGCCACGCGCCCAGCTCCTGCTGGGTCTGTGCCCGGGTGTGCTGCACGTAAGCCTCGGTCTCGGCGCGCATCCGCTGCACGTACGCCTCGGTCTCGGCGCGGCCGCGTTTGGCCGCCTCGGAGGCCTGCGTGGTCAGCCGCTCGGCCTCCTGCTGCGCCTTCGCGCGGGTGGCCCGCCCGGCCATCGACGCGTCGTCGATGATCTGCTTGGCCTCCTGCTGGGCCTTCGCGTGGGTGGCGCGGCCGGCCTCGGTCGCGGTATCGGTGAGCCGCTTGGCCTCCTGCAGGGCCTTGGCGTGCACCTCCTTGGCGGCCTCGCGCAGGTCGCTGGCTTCCTGGCGGGCGTTGGCCAATGTCTCGCGGGCCGTCTCGCGCAGCTTGGTCGACTCCTGCTGGGCCCGCGTGTGAATCTCCTTGGCGGTGTCCCGCAGCTGGGTGGCCTCCTGCTGGGCCTTCGCCAGCGCGTCCTGCGCCGTCTTGCGCAGCTGCGCGGACTCGTCCTTGGCCGACCGCAGCGTGGCTTCCGCCTCGGCCCGCCGGGCGGCGCTGTGCCGCTCCTCCTCGGACCGCCGCGCGGCGAGGGCGATCTCGAAGTCCTTCAGTGCCCGCGCGGCCTGCTCGCGGGCCTCCTCGATGATGTGTTCGGCCGCGGCGCGGCGCGCCTCGATCTCCACATTCGCATCGGACAGGATCTGCTCGGCCAGCTCTTCGGACTGCGTGACGATCGAGTCGACCAGGGGGCCGAGGTGCCGGAACGAGGCCCGGTCGACCACGTTCATCTGCTTGCGCACCAGAGTCAGGTCGCGCTGGAGCACCTCGACCTGACCGGCGAGCTTGTGGATCTGTGTATACGCCTGTTCCCGTTCGTTGGTGAGGGTCGCGATCTCGTGCTCGGCACGCGCGACATACCGATCAACCTGTTTTTTCTCGTACCCCCGCAGAGCGGACTCGAAGCTTGGCTCCGTCGTCACGTCCCCGCCGAGAGCGAACAGTTCCTCGCCGTGCGACATGCCCCCATCCTCACACGCAACAGGCCCTGCTGGGGCGATACGGACGCGCCTTGTGCGAGCTACTTCACTTGGATTTTTTCCGGCATACCACGGGCTGGGAAACGCACACGGCGCGAGGTTGCACCGGTCACCCGGTGTCACCTCGCGCCGTCGATGCCCCGATCTGACGCCTCGCGTCAGCCAGCGGTCTCCGCGGGCACCCGCTCCTGACCGCCATCGGCCTTCTTGGCCTCCGGCTTGGCCGCCGGGGCGGCCGCGGCCGGCATCCCCGGAACGATGCCGGCGAGCCCGGAGAGCATCTGGCCCAGCTGCGAGGTGACCGCGTCCTTCTGCCGGGTGAGGTCCTCGACCTCGCGGCGGGCGGCCTGCGTGGTCAGCTCCGCCTCGGTGCGGGCCTCGGTGAGCAGACGCTGCGACTCGGCCTTGGCCTCGTTGAGGGTCTTCTCGGAGTGCGCCTTGGCCTTGTCCACCGTCTCGGCGGCGTTGCGCTCCGACTCGACCCGCCGAGCCTCGGCGCGCTGCTCGATCTCCTTGGCCCGCTCCTGCGCGGCCCGGGCACGCTGCTCGGCCTCGCTGACCATCTTCTGGGTCTGCGCGACCTGGGCGGCGTGCCGCTCGGACTCCTCGCGCTCGGACTTCTCCCGCCGCTCGGCCAACTGGAGCTCCAGAGCCTGGAGGTCCTTGTCGCGCTTGTCCCGCGCATCGGTCAGCAGCTTGGTCGCCTCGGCGCGCTTCTCCTCAGCCTCGCGGGCGGCCTTCGCCCGCTGCTGGGTGATCTCCCGCTCGGCGGTGGCCCGGAGGGTGGCGACCTCCCGCTCGACGGTCGACTTCAGCTCGGCCACCTCGTGCGCGGTGACGGTACGCAGCTGCTTGGTCTCGCGGTCGGCGTCCGCGCGCAGCGTGTCAGCCTCACGGCGGGCCTGCACCCGAACCTCGGCGGCCTCGCGCTCGGCGGCGGTGCGCAGGTTGCCCGCCTCGCGCTCGGCGCTGGCCTTCATGGCCGCGGCCTCGGCACGTGCCTTGTCGGTGATCTCGCGGGCCTCGAGGCGGGCGGCGGAGAGGATGCCCTCCGACTCGCGCTTCGCCTCGTTGCGGTGATCGTTGGCCTGCTCCTCGGCGAGCCGGAGGATCTGCTCGACGCGGGTGCCGAGCCCGGAGAGGGTGGGTCGGCTGTTCTCTTCGAGCTGCTTGTTCGTGTCGGTGAGCTTCTGCTCCAGCGCACTCATGCGCTGTTCGGCTTGGCGGAGTCGACGCTGGGCGTCGTTCATCCGCTGCTCGGCCTCGGCACGGGCCTGCTCGGACTGGGTCAGCGCGGCGGTCATCCGGCCGAGGAAGTCATCGACCTGGTGAGTGTTGTAACCGCGCAGGCCGACGGTGAAGTCTGGCTGCGAGTTCGCGTTATCGAAGAACGCGAGAGGGGAGGACTGCTGCTGGGGCATTGGGACATACTGGCAGACGCCCCAGGGTGCTTCGCAAGAGCGGTGCGAAGCTTTCGTGCCCTCTTTACATGGTCAACTGCCGCGATCCGCAGGGCCGGACCAATCGGCGATCTTGGCAGGTCCCGGGCGGGTCGGACGCCACGCAGCGTGACGCGGAAAAGGGCCCCGGGGTTACCCCGAGGCCCTTTGTTCGTTCCGGGTGGGTTTTCCGCTAATGGGAGCGGAAGAACAATGTCCGATCACCGCATTGGCCATCGAGCGTTCATCCGTCCGGCCGACTGCCGGGGCAGTGCCCCCGTACCGGCGCTGCCGGTCAGTGCTCGCCGTACCGGCGCTGCCGGTCAGTGCCCCCGGAAGCGGTTGATCGCGTCCTCGTGCTGGGCCCGCAACTCCCCGTCGCGTACGCCCAGCCCGTCGGTGGGTGCGAGGCAGCGCACCCCGACCTTGCCCTGGTGGGCGTTGCGGTGCACCTCGTACGCGGCCTGACCGGTCTGCTCCAGCGAGTAGGTGCGGGACACCGTGGGGTGCACCTTGCCGAGCGAGACCAGGCGGTTGGCCTGCCACGCCTCGTGGTAGTTGGCGAAGTGGCTGCCGATGATCCGCTTGAGGTGCATCCAGAGGTAGCGGTTGTCGTACTGGTGCAGGAAACCGCTCGTGGAGGCGCAGGTGACGATGGTCCCACCGCGCCGGGCCACGTAGACACTTGCGCCGAACGTCTCCCGCCCCGGGTGCTCGAAGACGATGTCCGGGTCCTCACCACCGGTCAGTTCACGGATCCGCTCGCCGAAGCGCCGCCACTCGTCCGGGTCCTGGGTCTCCTCGTCCTTCCAGAAGCGGAAACCTTCGGCCGCCCGGTCGATGACCAGCTCCGCGCCCATCTTGCGGCACAGCTCGGCCTTCTCCGGCGAGGAGACGACGCAGATCGGGATGGCGCCGCCGCCGAGCGCCATCTGGGTGGCGTACCCGCCGAGGCCGCCGGAGGCGCCCCAGATCAGGACCACGTCGCCCTGCTTCATGTTGGCCCCGTGGTGCGAGACGAGCTGCCGGTACGCGGTGGAGTTGACCAGCCCAGGGCTGGCCGCCTCCTCCCAGCTCAGATGCCGCGGCTTGGGCATCAGTTGGTTGGCCTTGACCACGGCCATCTCGGCCAGCCCGCCGAAGTTGGTCTCGAAGCCCCAGATCCGCTGCTGCGGGTCGAGCATGGTGTCGTCGTGCCCGGCCGCGTCCTCCAACTCGACGGAGAGGCAGTGCGCGACCACCTCGTCGCCGGGCGCCCAGCGGGTCACCCCGGGGCCGGTGCGCAGCACCACACCCGCCGCGTCCGAGCCGACCACGTGGTACGGCAGATCGTGGCGGCGGGTCAGCTCGGAGACCCGGCCGTAGCGCTGGAGGAACTTGAAGGTGGGCAGCGGCTCGAAGATGCTGGTCCACACCGTGTTGTAGTTGATCGCGCTGGCCATCACCGCGATCAACGCCTCGCCCGGCGCCAACTCCGGCGTCGGCACCTCCTGCACGTGCAGCGCCTTGCGCGGGTCCTTGTCCCGGGTGGCCATGCCGTCGAACATCCGGGCCTCCTCGGCGCGGACCACCACGCCCCGGTAGCTCTCCGGAACGGGCAGCCCGGCAACGCCGGCGAGCTCGCGGTCCGGATCGTTCGATTCCTCCGCCGCCATGATCGCTTCGAGGATGTCCTGCACGGTGACCTCCGGTTCATCCGCACCCGCACGGGCCCGGGTGCTGCCATCGTCGGCGCCGGTGGGCACGACCGCCATGTCGGCATTCGACACATCCGGCACCGGTCGCGCTCCTGTGGGGCCGGACGTTACTGAACGGTAGCTAGACCGGGAAGTCCTCTGTGAAAAACTGCATCGGCCGATGCGTGAAGGTGTCCGGCCACCCCGCCAACCGCGCACTGACGTGCTTGCGGGCCGGTTTTGGGCGGCGGGCAGGCGGCCGCTGCGGTTGATCCACTCCGCGTCGCCGAGGTGGCGGCATCCACCCTTGGGGACACCGCCACATCGGCGATCTGGAGTCGATCACCGCGCGGCGGACGGGCGGCCTCTCGGCGTGCGCGGCGGGTCAGTGGCCGGCGGGCGGGAGGCGGGCGGGAGGTCAGTGGTCGGCGGCGGGCTCGACGAGCTCGACGAGGACGCCGCCGGCGTCCTTCGGGTGCACGAAGTTGATGCGCGAGTCCGCAGTGCCGCGCCGCGGCGCGTCGTAGAGCAGGCGCATGCCCCGCGCGCGCAGCGCCGCGCAGGCCGCGTCGATGTCCACCACGGTGTACGCGACCTGCTGCACGCCCGGCCCGTTGCGGTCCAGGAACTTGGCGATCGTCGACTCCGGGGTGAGCGGTGCGAGCAGTTGCACGCAACCGCCCTCGGTGGTCGGCCCGACGGCCAGCATCGCTTCCCGGACGCCCTGCTCGGCGTTGGTCTCGACGTGTACGCAGCGCATCCCGAACGTCCGCTGGTAGAAGTCGATCGCGGCGTCCAGGTCGGCCACGGCGATTCCGACGTGGTCAATCTTGCGAAGCCCGATGTCTGTGACGTAGTCCGCACCGGGCTCGGCGGGGGAGTTCTCAGCCATGGCGCTAGTCTGACCGAACACTCGTTAAGGCGTACAGCTCGGCACCCCCTCGGAGGCAGGCATGGCTTCGGTGATCGTCAGCGGCGCGCGGACCCCGATGGGGCGCCTGCTGGGTAACCTCAAGGACCTTCCGGCCACGAAGCTCGGCGGGATCGCCATCAAGGCGGCGCTGGAGCGTGCCGGGGTCAGCCCGGATCAGGTCCAGTACGTGATCATGGGGCAGGTGCTGCAGGCCGGCACCGGTCAGATCCCGGCGCGGCAGGCGGCCGTCGAGGCCGGCGTGCCGATGTCCGTGCCGGCGTTGACCATCAACAAGGTCTGCCTCTCCGGTCTGGACGCGATCGCCCTGGCCGACCAGCTGATCCGCGCCGGCGAGTTCGACATCGTGGTGGCCGGCGGCATGGAGTCGATGACCAACGCCCCGCACCTGCTGATGGGCCAGCGCACCGGCTACAAGTACGGCGACGTGGTGGTCAAGGACCACATGGCGCACGACGGGCTCAGCGACGCCTGGGACTGCTGCTCGATGGGCGAGTCGACCGAGCGGCTCGGCACCAAGCACGGTATCTCCCGTACGGAGCAGGACACCTTCGCCGCGGCCAGCCACCAGCGGGCCGCCGCCGCGCAGAAGAACGGCCACTTCGCCGACGAGATCACCCCGGTGGTGATCCCGCAGCGCAAGGGTGACCCGCTGGTGATCAGCGAGGACGAGGGCATCCGCCCGGACACCACCGTCGAGTCGCTCGCCAAGCTGCGCCCCGCCTTCACCCCCGACGGCACCATCACCGCCGGCAGTTCGTCGCCGATCTCCGACGGCGCCGCCGCGGTGCTGGTGATGAGCAAGTCCAAGGCCCAGGAGCTGGGGCTGACCTGGCTGGCCGAGATCGGCGCGCACGGCAACGTGGCGGGCCCGGACAACTCCCTGCACTCGCAGCCGTCCAACGCGATCAACCACGCCCTGAAGAAGGGCGGTCTGAGCGTCGCGGACCTGGACCTCATTGAGATCAACGAGGCGTTCGCCCAGGTCGGCGTGCAGTCCACCCGTGACCTCGGCATCAGCCCGGACAAGGTCAACGTCAACGGTGGCGCGATCGCGCTCGGACACCCGATCGGCATGTCCGGGGCGCGTCTCGTACTCACCCTCGCCCTGGAGCTGAAGCGGCGCGGCGGCGGCACCGGCGCGGCGGCGCTCTGCGGTGGCGGTGGCCAGGGCGACGCGCTGATCATCCACGTTCCGGGCAAGGTCGAGAAGGCGCAGTGAGCGAAGCGGCTGAGCACGTCCCGCCAGCGGGCACCACGTCGGTGCGCCGCAGTCGGGACGTACCGCTGCTGGTCGAGCGGGCTCGCGCGGGTGACCCCCGCGCGGTGGCCCGGCTGATCACGTTGGTGGAGAACGGCGACGCGCTGCTGCCGGCGATCGCCGCCGCGCTGGCGCCGTACGCCGGGCAGGCCCAGGTCGTGGGGCTGACCGGTTCGCCCGGGGTGGGCAAGTCGACCACCACCAACGAGCTGGTCCGGGCGCTGCGGGCGCAGGGGCACCGGGTCGGCGTGCTGGCGGTCGACCCGTCCAGCCCGTTCACCGGTGGTGCGATCCTCGGCGACCGGGTGCGGATGCAGGACCACGCCACCGATCCGGGCGTCTACATCCGGTCCATGTCCAGCCGCGGGCACCTCGGTGGGTTGGCCGCGGCGACGCCACAGGCGGTCCGGGTGCTGGAAGGCGCCGGCTGTGACGTGGTGCTGGTGGAGACCGTCGGTGTCGGGCAGGCCGAGGTGGAGGTCGCCTCGCTCGCCGACACCACGCTCGTGTTGCTCGCCCCCGGCATGGGTGACGCGATCCAGGCGGTCAAGGCCGGCATTCTGGAGATCGCCGACGTGTTCGTGATCAACAAGGCTGACCGGGACGGCGTCGACGCCACGGTCCGCGACATCCAGGGCATGATCGCCCTCGGTGAGCGCGGCCCGGGGCAGTGGCGACCGCAGGTGGTCCGCTCGGTCGCCGCGCGCGGCGAGGGCATCGACGACATCGCCGCCGCGATCGACAAGCACCGGGGCTGGCTGGTCGAGCACGGCGAGCTGCGCCGCCGCCAGGAGGCGCGGGCCGCCGCCGAGATCGAGGCGATCGCGCTCGGCACCCTGCGCGCCCGGATCGGCTCACTGCGCGACGGTACGGAGTTGGCCACGCTCGCCACCAAGGTCGCCGAGGGCGCCCTCGACCCGTACACGGCGGCGGACGAACTGCTGGCCCAGCTCGCCCGTTGACCGTCCACCGGGGACACCCCGACGACACCTCGTCCTTGTAGGCTCGCACCGCCCCACGGCGGTGGGGTCCGGGCGGTGTGCCGGCGCGAGGAGCAGGGGAGTGGCTATGGACCACGAGGCGACGCAGGAGCTGACCACGGCATCGGTGGCGGCCGGCGGGACGACGCAGGTCTCCGACGAGGTGATCGAGAAGATTGCCGTCGCGGCGGCCCGCGCGGTTCCCGGCGTGGCCGAGCTGGGCGGGGACGTGGCCCGGTTCTTCAACTCGGTTCTCGACCGGGTCGGGCTGGATCAGGTGGGCGACGCCCGGCGGGGCTGCTCGGCCCACGTGACCGGGGACGCCGCCGTGGTCAACCTGGTGCTGGTGATCCAGGCCGGTCAGCCGGTGCCGGAGATCACCAGCCAGGTGCGTGCCCGGGTCACCGAGGCGGTCGAGGCGTACGGACTGCGGGTCGACGAGGTCAACATCCGGGTCGACGACGTGGCGATGGGTGGGCCTGCGGCTCCGACGGCCTGACCTGGTTACCCACGGGTAGAGCCTGACTTAGCGATCGTTCAGGTAAGGGCTCTACACTCGACGTGCATGTCGAGGACCCGAGGAGGAGCCCTGCTCATGGACGCCGACGAAATCGACGCCGGACGGGCGCGCTGGCAGGCCCGGTACGACGCCGCGCGCAAGCGGGACGCGGACTTCACCACGCTCTCCGGGATGCCGGTGGAGCCGGTCTACGGACCGCCCGAGGGCAGCGCGTACCCGGGCTTCGAGCGGATCGGGTGGCCGGGCGAGTACCCGTACACCCGGGGGTTGTATCCGACCGGTTACCGCGGGCGGACCTGGACGATCCGGCAGTTCGCCGGCTTCGGCAACGCTCAGCAGACCAACGAGCGCTACAAGATGATCCTCGGCGCCGGCGGCGGTGGCCTCTCGGTCGCGTTCGACATGCCGACGCTGATGGGCCGCGACTCGGACGACCCGCAGGCGCTCGGCGAGGTCGGCCACTGCGGCGTCGCCATCGACACCGCCACCGACATGCAGGCGCTCTTCGACGGCATCGACCTGGCCGACGTCACCACCTCGATGACCATCTCCGGCCCGGCCGTGCCGGTGTTCTGCATGTACCTGGTCGCCGCCGAACGGCAGGGCGCCGACCTGTCCAAGCTGGACGGCACGCTGCAGACCGACATCTTCAAGGAGTACATCGCACAGAAGGAGTGGCTCTTCGACCCGGAGCCGCACCTGCGCCTGATCGGCGACCTGATGGAATACTGCGCCGCCGAGATCCCGCGCTACAAGCCGCTGTCGGTCTCCGGCTACCACATCCGCGAGGCCGGCTCGACCGCCGCGCAGGAGTTGGCGTACACCCTGGCCGACGGGTTCGGGTACGTCGAGCTGGGCCTCTCCCGCGGGCTGGACGTGAACGTCTTCGCGCCGGGGCTGAGCTTCTTCTTCGACTCGCACCTCGACTTCTTCGAGGAGATCGCCAAGTTCCGCGCCGCCCGTCGGATCTGGGCCCGTTGGCTGCGCGACGTCTACGGCGCGACCAGCGAGAAGGCCCTCTGGCTGCGGTTCCACACGCAGACCGCCGGGGTGTCGCTGACCGCGCAGCAGCCGGTCAACAACGTCGTACGCACCGCCGTCGAGGCCCTCGCGGCGGTGCTCGGCGGCACGAACTCGCTGCACACCAACGCGCTGGACGAGACCCTGGCGCTGCCCACCGACGAGTCCGCCGAGATCGCCCTGCGTACGCAGCAGGTGCTGATGGAGGAGACCGGCGTGGTCAACGTGGCCGACCCGCTCGGCGGCTCCTGGTACGTCGAGGCGCTGACCGACAAGATCGAGGCCGAGGCCGAGGAGATCTTCGCCCGGATCCGGCAGCTCGGCGGGGACGGACCGCACCAGATCGGCCCGATGACCTCGGGCATCCTGCGCGGCATCGAGGACGGCTGGTTCACCGGGCACATCGCCGAGTCGGCCTTCGTCTACCAGCAGGCCCTCGAGAAGGGCGACAAGAAGATCGTCGGCGTCAACTGCCACACCGGTACGGTCGCCAAGGAGCTGGAGATCCTGCGCATCTCGCATGAGGTGGAGCTGGAGCAGCGCCGGGTGCTCGCCGAGCGCAAGGGCGCCCGGGACGAGGCCGCGGTTCGCGCGGCGGTGACCCGGATGGTCGAGGCCAGCCGTACCGACGAGAACATGATCCCCGCCATGCTCGACGCCGTCCGCGCCGAAGCCACCCTCGGCGAGATCTGCGACGCCCTCCGCGCCGAGTGGGGCACCTACCGCGAACCAGCCCGCTTCTAACCCACCCCCCCGGCCCCGCCCCACCCCCGCCCCGCATCCCCGCGATCTTGCATTTGCTGTCCCGACAGACGGCGCGAATGCCGCGTTTCGGCGGCAGAAAGTGCAAGATCGCGGGGGTGCGGGGTGGGGTCTGGGGTGGGGCTGGGATGGCGGGGTGAGAGTTGCAACGTCGGGGTTGCGGGTGACCTGAGATCGCGGGCTGACGTGCGAGACTAGGTAACCATGAGCGACCCACGGATCACCTCGTCGATCTTCACCCGCGGCGCGGTCGACCTCAGCACGCTGCGTGGCCCCGCACCAGCCAGTACCCGCCCCGGCACACCCCCGCAGGGTGGCCCGTCCAACGGCACCCCCGGCGCACCCACCGCCGGCGGTGACACCGCCATCGTCGACGTCACCGAGGCGACCATCCAGTCCGAGGTGCTCGAACGGTCGATGGCCATGCCCGTCATCGTCTTCTTCGGCGCGGCCGGCTTCCCGGAGAGCGACGAGTTCGCCCCGGTCCTGGAGCGGCTGAACGCCGAGGGTGGTGGCACCTGGGTGCTGGCACGGGTCGACGTGCAGGAAAATCCGCGAATCGCCCAGATGTTCCGGGTCCAGGGCATTCCCATGGTCTACGCGGTCGTCGGCGGTCAGCCGGTCGACGCCTTCTCCGGAGTGGTGCCCGAGGCGCAGCTGCGGCAGTGGATCCAGGCTGTGCTCAAGGCCGGCGGTGTTGCCGTCGCCGAGCCGGAGGATCCCCGCCTCGACGAGGCCGACGACGCGCTGATGAGCGGCGACCTGGACGCCGCCGAGCAGGCGTACCGGAAGATTCTGGCCGACGCCCCGGCGGACGCCGCGGCCACGGCGGGGCTGGCCCAGGTCGGCGTGGCTCGCCGGGTTGCCGGCGCGGACCCGGCCGCCGCGCTGGCCGCCGCCGAGAGCGCCCCCGACGACGTGGCCGCCCAACTGCTGGCCGCCGACATCGAGGTGCTCAGCGGCCTGGCCGAGCAGGCGTACGCCCGACTCGTCGGTCTGGTCCGGCGCACCGCCGGAGAGGACCGCGAGACGGTCCGCCAGCACCTGGTTTCGCTCTTCTCCATCGCCGGCCCGGATGATCCGGCGGTCGCCTCGGCGCGCCGGGCACTGGCCAGCGCCCTGTTCTGAGTTCGTAGCACGCCAGCGCGGGCCGGCGTTCCGGCCGGCCCGCCCGACCATCGAGGACGGGAGCTCATGATGCGCCGGATCGCCGTCCTCGACGCGCCGACAAATCTCGGTCTGCGGCCGCCGACGCCCACGTCGGTCCCCGGCTGCGCCAAGGCGCCCGGTGCGCTGCGCGACCACGACCTGCTGGCCCGGCTGCGCGCCCGCGACGCCGGCTGCGTCACCCCCGCCCGGTACGACCCGGGCGACTGGCGTCCCGGCGACGGGGTGTGCCACGCCCGGGAGATCGCCGACTACTCGCTGGCCCTCGCCGAGCGGATCGGCTCGATCATCGACCGGGGCGAGTTCCCGGTGGTGCTGGGCGGCGACTGCTCCGTGCTGCTCGGCTCGGCGCTGGCCATGCACCGCCTCGGTGAGGCCGTCGGCGGGCGCATCGGGTTGGTCTTCGTCGACGGGCACTCCGACTTCCGGCACCCCGGCAACGCCTCCTACGTCGGCGCGGCCGCCGGTGAGGACCTGGCCCTCGTCACCGGGCGTGGGCAGGCCGACCTGGCCGCGCTGGAGGGGCGCCGACCCTACTTCCGCGACATCGACGTGGTGGTGCTCGGCATCCGCGCGCAGGACGAGTACCGGCTCGACCTGCAGGCCGCCGGGATCACCACCCGGCCGGTGCCCGCGCTTCGTGCCGAAGGCGCCGCCCGGACGGCCCAGTGGGCGCATGAGCAGCTCGCCGACTGCGCGGGCTACTGGGTGCACATCGACGTGGACGTGCTCGACCCCGCGGTGATGCCCGCCGTGGACGCCCCCGACCCAGGTGGGATCGCCTTCGCCGAGCTGGAGATCCTGCTCGCCGGCCTGGTCGACACCCCGCACTGCCTCGGCGTGGAGCTGACCGTCTTCGACCCCGACTACGACCCGGACGGTTCGTACGCGGCCGAGATCGTCAACACCGTGGTCGCCGGCCTGGCCCCGGTCACCGCCCCGGAAGCGGTGCCGCCCCGCCTGCTGTCGGCCCGACCGGCCCCCAACCCGAGGCGCGGTAACGGCCGGACCGCGGCCGCCACCGAGCGACCCAACGGTCCGCGAACCGCGCCCGCCGACAAGTCGCAGTACGTCGAGGCCGCCTCGACCGACTTCTCCGTCGATGCCGGCCCGCCCGCCGACGCCGAGCTCGCCGGCGGTCGGTTGGTCGAGCAGTTCGGTGGCTCTTCCGGCGTGCGGTCGGCCGAGCCTTCCGTCGGGTCTCTCGGCGTGCGGTCGGCCGAACCCTCCGGCGGGTCTTCCGTCGGTCGGTTGGTCGACCAGTTCGGCGGGCCTTCCGGCGGTCGGTCGGTCGAGCCTTCCGGCGGTCGGTCGGTCGAGCAGGTCGGTGGGCCTTCCGGCGTGCGGCCGGTCGAGCATCCCGGCGAGCAGTTCGGCGGGCCTGCGGCGGATCAGTCGGGTCTGCGATCGGCGGAGCCGACTGGCGACGTCGACGTGGCGAGCCGGCTGTCCCTCGGCGGCGTGGCCCCCGCGAAGTCGGATCCACTCGGCATCCTCGGGCCGGTGCACCCCGGGCCGGCCGGCGTCGCGGCTGCGGTCGAGCGCGAACCGGTGGGCCCGCCCGCGTCGGCCGGCCCCGGCCTGCTGCGGCGGTCGACGCCGACCACGCCCGACGCCGACCACCCCAACGCCGACACCGCCTGAGCCACCCCGGACCCGCGCGACCTCAGACCGCGTCGCGTCGGACCTCGGGCCGGGCCGTCTCGGGCCGGGCCGTCTTGGGCCGGGCCGTCTTGGGCCGGGCCGTCTTGGGCCGGGCCGTCTTGGGCCGGGCCGCCTCGGACCCGCGCGACCTCAGACCCCGTGGCCTCGGACCTGCGCGACCTCAGACCTGGGCGGCCTCGGACCCGGGCCGCCTCGCGAGGCGCTTGATCGACACCGTATCGGCGATGTGGGGGTGTCTGGCGGCTTGGATGCCGCCAGGTCGGCGATCTGGTGTGGATCAGCCGCTTGGATGCCGCCATATTGGCGATCTGGTGTGGATCACTCGCGCCGATGCCGCCATGTCGGCGATCTGGTGTGGATCACGCGCGCGGATGCCGCCATGTCGGCGATCTGGTGGAGGTCAGCAGTCCCGATCTGGTGTGGATCACGCGCGCGGATGCCGCCATGTCGGCGATCTGGTGGAGGTCAGCAGTCCCGATCTGGTGTGGATCACCGACCCAGACCCAGACCCGGCGCTGACGCCGGCCGGGTCTGGGTCCTCGCGGCTCGTGGTGCCAGGTCGGTCAGGTGGTGGGGAGGGCGCGGAGGAAGCGCTCGGCGATCGGGACGGCTGAGGCCGTGCTGGCGCCGCCCTTCTCCACGAACACGGCGAACGCCACGTCGCCCCGCCAGCCGACGAACCAGGCGTGGGTGTGGGCGGGGTTGTCGTCGTACTCGGCGGTGCCGGTCTTGCCGTACACCTCGCCTGGCACATCCTTGAGCGCGCTGCCGGTGCCGCTGGTGACCACCTCGCGCATCATGGTGCGCAGCGCCGCGACCGACTCTGGCTTGAGCTGCTCGCCCGCCGGGGCCGGCTTGGCCGGCGCCGGGTCGGTCAGCAGCTTCGGCTGCTCGAACCGGCCTCGGGCGACGGCTGCGGTGGCGCCGGCCATGGCGAGCGGGCTGACCAGTGTGGTGCCCTGCCCGAACGAGGCGGCTGCCTGCTCGGCCTGGCTGCCGTTCGCTGACACCTTGCCGGTGAAGGCGTCGACGCCGAGGTCCCATTGACCTTCCAGGCCCAGTGCGCGACCGGCGGCGGCCAGCCCGTCGCCGCCCAGCTTCGGTGCCAGCGACGCGAACGCGGTGTTGCAGGACTTGGCGAAGTCGGTGCGGAACGGCACCGAGCCGAGCTCGAAGTTGTCCGAGTTCTTGAAGGACCGGCCATCGACGGTGAAGGTCTTCGGGCACGCCACCGGCCCGTCCAGGGTGATCGCCCCCCGGTCCAGCAGGCCCAGTGTGCTGACCATCTTGAACGTGGAGCCCGGAGGCACCTGGGCGGCGAAGGCCAGATTCTCCCCGGCCGGCCCGGGGCCGTTCGCCGCAGCGAGCACCGCGCTGTCGCTGATCCGCACCGCGACCAGCGCGGCTCGGCGCGGCTCCGCACGCAGCGCCCCGTCGGCCGCGTTCTGGATCGCGACATCCAACGTGGTCTTCAACGCCTGCCCGGGCTGCGCCTCCCGGCGGAACAACTCGGTGCCGGTGGGCTCCAGCTTGCCGCCCTCGGCGAGACGCTCGACCACCACGGTGAGCCCGGTGCCGCCACGCAGGCGCTCGTCGTAGCGGCCCTGCAGGCCGCCGTGCCCGACCATGTCGCCGACGACGTACCGGTCGGGGTGCGCGGCGATGTCGTCGGCCTGCGCCGGGTCGACGGTGCCGAGCAACGCCCGGGCGAACTCGCGGGTCGGCGCCAGGTCGATCTTGTCGGACTGGAACTTGGTGCCGGGCAGGTCGTAGATCCGGGGCTTGATCTGGAGGTACGCCTCCTCGCGGAGCGACACCACCTCGACGAAGGCACCCGGCTCGGCCTTGGCGACCCGCTCGGGAAGGTCGGCCAGGTCGACGGCGGGGACCAGCGCCGGGCGGATCGCCTTGAACGCCGCGTCGAGGTCCTTGACCAGCTTCTTCAAGTCGGTGACGCCGTTCGGCTGCACGCCGACCCGGACCACCGGGCGGGGGGTCACGAGCGGCTGCCCGGCGGCGTCCAGCACCCCGGCCCGGGTGCCGGCGTCGCGGCGCAGCGCCAACCGGTCTCCCTTGGTGAGCTGCTCGTGCATCACCCGGGGCTCCCAGATCACCTGCCACTGGTCGTCGTCGCCGTGGGCGAGCCGCACCTCCCGGTCGTACGCCCAGCGGGCCTCACCGGGCAGTTTCCACTCCACCCGGATCGGCGCGGTCGCGATGTCCTTGGTGACCTTCGGCTCGCCGCGACTCGTCAGCGTGGGCGGGGTGGCCGCGAACTCACCGGAAAGTTCCTTGATCTCGCGGGCCACGTCGGCCGACGGCAGCTTGGCGCCGGTCGGGTCGATCAGACCGACCGCCTGGAGATCGCCGCTGCGCCAGCCGGCGAGGAAGGCGTCGACGGTGCTCTGCGGCCCGTCGTCACCCGAGCAGCCGGCCAGAACGCCAGCCGTGAGCAGGGCCGCGGTGAAGGCGGCGGCCACACGGCGGACGGGGTTCGGCCGGTGGGGCCGGGGGTACGACAAGGGCATGGAGCTGGTCCTTCCGATCTCGGAGTGCCCTCGCACGGTAGTACGCCGACGCCGTCCTGAACGTCCCCCAGGTGTGCGGGCGCGCCTAAAGACGGGCCGGGCCAGTGTGATGAACATCCCGTGGCGGGGTATCCCGCAGCCGGCCAACCTCGTACCCGCAACGGGTGAAAGGACAAAGTCCCGATCCGGACGTCTGGCCAGTGGTCCGCCGACGAAGGCGCAGAACGGCAGGCCTAGGCTGAGCGGCAGAGTGACCCACAACGCGGTGGGTCGAGGGGAGTGGCACCGATGGACCGGCGTCCGGCGATCAAACCGGAACCCGACCTCCGGCAGGATGACTCCGGCCGGGATGACGACAGCTTCGATTCGGCGACCGACGGGGACGGCTACGGCCGACTCGACACGGGAGTCACCGGGCTGACCGGGTCGAGCATCGACACAATCTACGATCTGGGTCTGCCCACCGAGGCGTTGGCCGACGACGTGGAGGACGCCGAGCTCGACGAACCCGTTCCCAACGCGGAGCGCCTGGTGGCCCAGGCTGTCGCGCTCGCCGGGGACGACCACGACGCGGCGACACTTGTCGGCCGTTTCTGGCGGTTCGCCCCGGACGAGGAGCTGGTCGGCTTCACGGCAGAGGAGATGCTCGACGCGGCCCGGGCGCACCGGGACCTCGCCCAGCAGCGGGTGCCTGGCGAGTTGAAGCTGCGGATCCACGAGCCGCACGCCGACCAGCACCACACGGTCGTCGAGATCGTCACCGACGACATGCCGTTCCTGGTCGACTCGGTGACCGCGCTGCTCAACTCGTACCACCTGGACGTGCACCTGCTGGTCCACCCGCTGGTGGTGGTCCGGCGTGAGCCGTTGGGCCGGCTCACCGAGGTCTCCGCGGACGTGGAGCCGGACGACGCGATCGCCGGCGACATCATCGAGAGCTGGATGCGGATCGAGATCGACCCGGTCCGGGACGCGGCCGAGCGGGACCGCCTGCGCCGTGAGTTGCAGCGGGTGCTCACCGATGTGCGGGAGGCGGTGGAGGACTGGCCGAAGATGCGTCAGCGTTCCCTCGCGCTCGCCGACGAGCTGGCCTCGGCCCGTACCTCGGAAAACCGCCCACCAGTGCCGGAAAAGGACATCACCGACTCGGTGGAGCTGCTGCGGTGGCTCGCACACGACCACTTCACCTTCCTCGGTTACCGCGAGTACCGGTTGGTGGACGCCCCTGGGGGCGACGCCGCCGACCCGGTCGACGGCAAGGCGTTGGAGGCGGTGCTCGGCACCGGTCTGGGCATCCTGCGCTCTGATGCGCCGGACGCCCGGCCGCTGGCGTCGATGACCCCCGAGGCGCACGAGAAGGTGCTGGAGAAGCGCCTGCTCATCATCACCAAGGCCAACTCGCGTGCCACCGTGCACCGCTCGGCGTACCTGGACTACATCGGCTTCAAGATCTTCAACGAGCTCGGCGAGGTGATCGGCGAGCGGCGCTTCCTGGGCCTGTTCTCCACGGCCGCCTACCGGACCAGCGTCCGCGAGCTGCCGGTGGTACGCCGCAAGGTGGCCGAGGTGCTGGACCGCTCCGGGCTCAGTCGGCGCAGCCACTCCGGCAAGGATCTGATCCAGATCCTGGAGACCTACCCACGCGACGAGCTGTTCCAGATCAAGACCGACGACCTCTACCACGCGGTGATCGGTGTGCTGCGGATGGCCGGCCGTCGGCAACTGCGGGTCTTCCTGCGTCGGGACGCCTACGGACGGTTCATCTCCTGCCTGATCTACCTCCCCCGGGACCGGTTCACCACCCAGAACCGGCTGCGTATGCAGGACATCCTGCTGCGTGAGCTGAACGGTGTCGGGGTGGACTACACCACCCGCGTCACCGAGTCGATGCTGGCTCGGGTGCACTTCATCGTCCGCACCGACCCGACCCGGCCGCCGGGCGAGATCGACGCCGACCTGTTGGCCGAGGAACTGGCCGACGCGACGCGACTGTGGGACGACGACTACCGGCTGGTGCTGGAGCGCAAGCTCGGCGACGAGCAGGCCAAGCACCTGTTCACCCGGTACGCCGACGCGTTCCCGGAGGGCTACAAGGACGGGCACACGCCGTACGAGGCGATGAAGGACCTGGCGAAGCTGGAGCTGCTGGAGGAGCCCGGCCAGCTGGAGATGCACCTGTTCCGCAAGCAGCTCGCACCTCGGCCCGGCACCCGGGTGCCCGGTTCGGACCTGGCCGAGGCGATGGACGTCCGGTTCAAGGTCTACCGGTACGGCGAACCGATGATGCTCTCCGCGGTGCTGCCGGTGCTGCACTCACTCGGTGTCCGGGTGGTCGACGAGCACCCGTACGAGGTGGACCGGATCGACGGTCGGGTCTACCTGTACGACTTCGGCCTCATGCTGCCCGAGGGGCACCACGAGCTGGCCGAGGTGCGCCCGCACGTGGAGAACGCCTTCGCGGCGGCCTGGCGCGGCGAGGCCGAGGTGGACCGGTTCAACGAGCTGGTGCTGCGCGGCGGGTTGACCTGGCGGCAGGTGGTGGTGCTGCGCGCGTACGCGAAGTACCTGCGGCAGGCCGGCACGGTCTTCTCCCAGGACTACATGGAGCAGACCTTCGTCGCGTACCCGAAGCTCGCGGCACTGCTGGTGGAGCTGTTCGAGACCCGGTTCGCGCCGGGCGAGCTCAGCGCCGAGCAGCGTCAGCAGCGCAGCGGTGAGCTGGTGGAGACGATCCGGGGTGCGCTGGACGACGTGGCCAGCCTCGACCAGGACCGGATCCTGCGCTCGTACCTGACGCTGATCGAGGCGACCCTGCGGACCAGCTTCTACCAGAAGCGCTCCGACGGGCGGCCGAAGGCGTACGTGGCGTTCAAGCTCGACCCGCAGGCCATTCCGGATCTGCCGGCGCCCCGGCCGAAGTTCGAGATCTTCGTCTACTCGCCCCGGTTCGAGGGTGTGCACCTGCGGTTCGGGCCGGTGGCCCGGGGCGGGTTGCGCTGGTCCGACCGTCGGGAGGACTTCCGTACCGAGGTGCTCGGCCTGGTCAAGGCGCAGATGGTGAAGAACACCGTGATCGTGCCGGTGGGTGCCAAGGGCGGCTTCGTGCTGAAGCAGAAGCCGGGCGACCGGGACGAGGCGGTCGCCTGCTACCAGGAGTTCGTCGGCGCGATGCTGGACGTCACCGACAACATCGTCAGCGGGCAGATCGTGCCGCCCGTGGACGTGGTCCGGCACGACGGCGACGACCCGTACCTGGTGGTGGCGGCCGACAAGGGCACGGCGACGTTCTCCGACATCGCCAACGAGATCTCCACGGCGCACAACTTCTGGCTGGGCGACGCGTTCGCCTCCGGCGGTTCCGCCGGCTACGACCACAAGAAGATGGGCATCACCGCGCGGGGCGCCTGGGAATCGGTCAAGCGGCACTTCCGGGAGTTGGGCCTGGACACCCAGACCCAGGACTTCACGGTGGTCGGCGTCGGTGACATGTCCGGCGACGTGTTCGGCAACGGGATGCTGCTGTCCGAGCACATCCGGCTGGTGGCCGCCTTCGACCACCGGCACATCTTCCTCGACCCGGAGCCGGAAGCGGCCACCTCGTACGCGGAGCGTCGGCGGCTGTTCGACATGCCCCGATCCTCCTGGGAGGACTACAACCGGGAGCTGATCTCGGCCGGCGGTGGCATCTTCCCGCGTACCGCGAAGTCCATCCCGATCACGCCGCAGGTCCGGGCGGCGATCGGCCTGGACGATGACGTCGCACACCTGTCGCCGCAGGAGCTGATGAAGGCGATCGTCACCGCACCGGTGGATCTGTTCTGGAACGGCGGCATCGGCACCTACGTCAAGGCGTCCACGCAGACCAACGCCGAGGTGGGCGACAAGTCCAACGACGCGATCCGGGTGGACGGACGCAACCTGCGTTGCCGGGTGGCGGGCGAGGGCGGCAACCTGGGCTGGACCCAGCTCGGCCGGATCGAGTACGCCTTGACCGGCGGCCGGATCTTCTCCGACTTCATCGACAACGCAGCCGGGGTGGACACCTCCGACCACGAGGTGAACATCAAGATCCTGTTGAACACCGCGGTGGCCGACGGGGAGTTGACCACCGCCGAGCGGGACGAACTGCTGGCCGGGATGACCGACGAGGTCGCCGAGCTGGTGCTGCGGGACAACTACGACCAGGCTCGGGCGATCAACAACGCCCAGGCCCAGGCCGCCTCGCTGCTCCCGGTGCACCGCCGGATGATCAACGAGTTGGAGCGCTCAGGTGCGTTGGACCGGGCGCTGGAGGCGCTGCCGCCGGACGAGGAGTTGGCGGTTCGGAGCGAATCCGGCCTGACCGCGCCGGAGTTCGCGGTGCTGCTCGCGTACGTGAAGATCGTCCTGGAACGGGAGATCCTCACCGAAGGGTTGGCGGACGAGGAATGGACGACCGAGGTCCTGGTCAACTACTTCCCGACACCGATGCGTGAGCGGTTCGCCGACCGGATGGGCCGGCACCGCCTGCGCCGGGACATCGTCACCACGGTGCTGGTCAACGAGGCGATCAACCGGGGCGGCATCTCGTTCGTCTTCCGGGTCGTCGAGGAGACCGCCGCCAGTGCCGCGGACGTGATCCGCGCCTACGTGGTGGTCAGCGAGGTGTTCGGGCTGCGCGAGCTGTGGGACGCGGTCGAGGCGCTGGACAACAAGGTCGCACCCGAGTTGCAGACCAGCGTCTACCTGGACACCCGTCGACTTCTCGACCGGGCGGTGCGGTGGCTGGTCTCCAACCGGCGCTCGCCGATCGACGTGCCGGCCGAGATCACCCGGCTGCGCGACGGGGTCACCCGGCTGTTGCCGGGGCTGGAAGACCTGTTCTACGGCAACGAGCGGCAGGGCATCGCGGCGCACATCGACTCGATGACCGATCGCGGGCTGCCCCGTGACCTGGCGGAGCAGGCGACCCGGCTGATGTACAGCTTCGGCCTGATGGACGTGGTGGAGACCGCCAACAGCAGCGGGCGGGACGTCAGCGAGGTGGCCTCGGTCTACTTCGTGCTGTCCGACCTGTTCCGGGTGGACTCGCTGCTGTCGAAGATCTCCCTGCTGCCGCGGGAGGACCGCTGGCAGACGCTGGCCCGGATGGCGCTGCGCTACGACCTGTACGCCGCGCTGGCCGCGCTCACCGCGGAGGTGCTCGACTCCACCCCGGAGGACCTGCCGCCGCACGAGCGGGTGCAGCAGTGGGAGCAGTCGAACGCGACCTCGATCCACCGCGCCCGGCGGGCGATGGGGGAGTTCGACGAGTCGCGGGCGGATCTCGCCGCCCTGTCGGTGCTGCTACGCCAGATCCGCACCCTGGTGCGGACCTCCGGAGCAGCCGCCTGAGTCAGGTACGCCGGACGCGGTCCGGCCGGTCGGGTCACCCCGACCGGCCGGACCGCGTTTCGTTCGTCGCGGGTCACCCCACCAGGCTGGCGAAGACGACCACGTTGTCCGGGTAGCTCTTGGCGGCCTCGTCGAACTGCCCGCCGCAGGTGACCACCCGCAGGCTGGGCCGGTCGCTGGGCCCGTACACCAACTCGGTGGGGAAGGCCGTCTTCGGGTACGACTTCACCGAGTCGACCTTGAAGGTGGCTGCCAGACCGTCGGCCCGCCGCACGGTGACGGTGTCGCCGGGGGTGAGCGCGCCGAGGTCGAAGAAGACGGCCGGGCCGAGCTTCGCCGAGTCCACGTGCCCGACGATGACCGCGTTGCCGGTCTCGCCGGGGCTCGCGCCCGGCTCGTACCAACCGGCCTGGTCGGCCTGATCCAGCGGGGGGACCTGGACGGTGCCGTCCGGGTTGGTGCCCAACGACATGATCGTCGCGTCGACAC
Organism: Micromonospora parathelypteridis; assembly: GCF_014201145.1. Taxonomy (NCBI): domain Bacteria; kingdom Bacillati; phylum Actinomycetota; class Actinomycetes; order Micromonosporales; family Micromonosporaceae; genus Micromonospora; species Micromonospora parathelypteridis. The sequence continues at coordinate 2,009,414 of NZ_JACHDP010000001.1, read as the reverse complement.
CGATCCGGGGGATCTCGATGCTGGTCGGTGCGGAGCGCGCCAGTCCGGCCGGCGCATCTCCCTGACCGGCCGGCTGCCCATCGAGCGGCTGTCCATCGAGCGGCTGCCCATCGACCGGCGGGACGTCGGTGGCGGTGGCCTGCGGCCCGGTGACCTCGGGGCCGGCCTGGGCCAGCGGCTGCGGCGGGCGGGGAGCGGGCGTGGTCTTCAGGGAGGCGCCGATCATGCCGGCACCGATCATGGCCATGGTGACGACGACGGCCGCGCCGGCGGCACGCCACGGTTTCCCGTGACGGCCGCCGGCCCGTGTCGTCGTCACGTCAGACGAGCGAACCATCGGTCCGCCGACGACGCATCAGCACGATCCCGCCCAGCGCGGCAGCGCCGAGCAGCGTCGCCCCGCCGGTGGCAAGGCCACGGTCGGTGCCGGTGCTGGCGCCACCGTCACCACCGTCGACACCGCCGTGCGGCAGCACGACGAGCTCGCCCTCGCCGCACGAGCCCTTGAGCTCGTAGCGACCCGGCTTGGCGTCCTTGTCGACCTTGGCCTCGCCGTAGTAGACGAACTCCCGCTCCTTCTCCCAGCGGTCCTCGTCCGAGCCGTACTTGTCTTCGTCCTTGGAGTCCCAGCTCTTGTCGGAGCCGTACTCGTCGGAGCCGTACTTGTCTTCGTCCTTCGACTCCCAGCCCTTGTCCGAGCCGTACTCGTCGGAGCTGTTGTCCTTGGACTCCCAGCCGTTGTCCGAGCCGTACTCGTCCGAGCCGTACTTGTCCTCGTCCTTGGAGTCGCGGCCCTCGGAGCCGTACTCGTCGGAGCCGTTGTCCTTGGACTCCCAGCCCTTGTCCGAGCCGTACTCGTCCTCGTGCTTGGAATCCCGGCCCTCGTCGGAGCCGTACTTGTCCTCGTCCTTGGACTCCCAGTCCTTCTTGTCCTCGTCCTTGGACTCCCAGTCCTTCTTGTCGCGGTTGTCTTCCGCGTCCTGGCCGTGCTCCTCGCCCTTCCAGTCCTTGTCCTTGCTGCCCTCGTCCTCGTAGGCGTCGGCGGCTGCGCCGCCACCCTGGCCGCCGGACTTGTCGTCCTTGCCGTTCTCGTCCTTGCTGCCTTCGTCCTTGCCCTTGTCGTCCTTGCTGCCTTCGTCCTTGCCGTTCTCGTCCTTGCCTTCGTGGTCCTTGCCCTTGTCGTCCTTGCCGTGCTCGTCCTTGCCCTCTTCGTCCTTGCCGTTCTCGTCCTTGCCGTGCTCGTCCTTGCCCTTGTCGTGGTCGGCGGAGTCCTCCTCCTCGCCCCACTTGCGGTCCTCACCCCGGTCTTCCTCCACCGGCTTGAGCTTGACCTTGCCGGTGACCTTGGACCACACGTACGCGTGCTCCTGCCGATCCGGGCAGATCTCGAGGAGCTTGACCTCGTCGCCGGCCTTGACCACGTGAGGCTTGGCATAGACCTTGCCGTCGTGGTCCTTGCCGTCGTCGTGACCGTTGGCGTAGGCGATCCCCGGTGCGAACACCAGGAGCGACGCGCCGCCGAGCGCGGCGCCCGCAACGACCTTCCCGAGCATCTTCTTAGCCATGACCTGCGTCACTCCATCCCTGTTGTCCTGAGCCCGGCGACAACCGAGCTAAGACCGACGTTAGACCGTTTCATGACTTATGAAGTGAAAGATTCGTGTTTTGACCTTTGGTCAGGTAAGAGGCGAAGGGGTGCTACGCGGCTTTCAGCGCGCCGAGCGTCGTCTCTGGTGCCGCAGGCCCTTGCGGGTGCCGCACGACGTTCGGTGCTCACCGCGACCGGCGGCCTCGCTCATCCGGTAGCGCCGGCAGCGGTCCCGTAACGTGCCGCTCGGGGGTAACGTCCGAAACGGGTCCACGGGTGACCCCCGCCGCAACGCATCGAGGCATTGCCATGGAAGCGCTCCCATGCAAGAATCGGCGAACGCGGTTCGGAGAGCCACACCGCGCAGGCAGGCAGTCGAGGGCACCCGGTTACCGGAGCGACATCCCGCCGCCGATCGACCGGCCGTTGCGCCGGTGATGCACCACCACCACCACCACCATCGCCCGTCCGGGTCGGGCGCCCCCAAAGATTCCCGTGGCGCCGGAGGCCGTCCGTGCAGGACGCCCACCGGGCCGTCTCGCCGGGCCGTACGCGAGCCCGGTCTCGCCCAAGGAGATCAGTGGCATGAATGTGTGGAGAAGGCTATCCGGCCCACGCCGGGGCCTCGCGCTCGCCGGCGCGGGCGTCCTGGTCGCCGGCGGGTTGGTGACGATCCCGGTTACCGCGGCGCAGGCCGCGACGCAGTGCGACGTCGCCTACTCGAGCAACGACTGGCCCGGCGGCTTCACCGCGAGCATCACCATCAAGAACCTCGGCGACCCGGTCAACGGTTGGACGTTGGGCTGGACCTTCCCCAACTCCAGCCAGCGGGTGCAGCAGGGCTGGTCGGCCGAGTTCACCCAGTCCGGCAGCCAGGTGACCGCGCGCAGCCTGTCCTACAACGGCAACCTCGCGACCGGCGCGTCGACGAGCATCGGCTTCAACGGCGCGTGGAGCGGCAGCAACCCGAAGCCGACCTCGTTCACCCTCAACGGCGTGGTCTGCAACGGCGGAACCACCCCGACGACCGCGCCGCCGACGACCGCGCCGCCCACCTCCGCGCCGCCGACCACCGCACCGCCGACCACCGCGCCGCCCACCACCGGACCGCCCACCACCACACCCCCGCCGGGTGTGAAGGTGGACAACCCGTACGCCGGGGTTCCGGGTTACGTGAACCCGGAGTGGAAGGCCAAGGCGAACGCGGAGTCGGGCGGAAGCCGCATCTCCAGCAACCCCACCGCCGTCTGGCTGGACCGGATCGCGGCGATCAACGGCACCCCTAACAGCAGCTCGAACGGTGCCTTCGGGGTGCGGGACCACCTGGACGAGGCGCTGCGTCAGGGTGCCGGGTACATCCAGTTCGTGATCTACAACCTGCCCGGCCGGGACTGCGCCGCGCTCGCCTCCAACGGTGAGCTGGGCCCGGACGAACTGCCCAGGTACAAGTCCGACTACATCGACCCGATCGCCGCTATCCAGGGCGACGCGAAGTACCGCAACCTGCGGATCATCAACATCATCGAGATCGACTCGCTGCCGAACCTGGTCACCAACACCTCCGGGCAGGCTGGCGGCACGGCCATGTGTGACACGGTCAAGGCCAACGGCGCATACGTCAACGGTGTCGGCTACGCCCTCGCGAAGCTGGGCTCCCTCGGCAACGTCTACAACTACATCGACGCCGCGCACCACGGCTGGATTGGTTGGGACACCAACTTCGGCCCGACCGCCGACCTGCTGAAGACCGCCGCGGGCGCCTCCGGCAGCACGGTCAACAACGTCACCGGGTTCATCGTCAACACGGCGAACTACTCGGCGCTGCGTGAGCCGTACGTGAAGATCACCGACACCGTGGGCGGTCAGTCGGTCCGCCAGGCCAAGTGGATCGACTGGAACTTCTACGTCGACGAGTTGTCGTTCGCCCAGGCCTTCCGTACCAAGCTGGTCTCGGTCGGCTTCAACTCCAACATCGGCATGCTGATCGACACGTCCCGCAACGGCTGGGGCGGTTCCGCTCGGCCCACCGGACCGGGCGCGACGACCAGCGTCGACACGTACGTCAACGGTGGCCGGATCGACCGCCGTATCCACGCCGGCAACTGGTGCAACCAGTCCGGAGCGGGCATCGGCGAGCGGCCCCGGGCAAACCCGGAGTCCGGCATCGACGCCTACGTCTGGGTGAAGCCCCCGGGTGAGTCGGACGGCTCCAGCGAGCTGATCGACAACGAAGAGGGCAAGGGCTTCGACCGGATGTGCGACCCGACGTACGGCGGCAATCCGCGCAACGGCAACAGCGCGACCGGTGCGCTGCCCAACGCGCCGATCTCCGGCGCGTGGTTCTCCGCCCAGTTCCAGGAGCTCATGCGTAACGCGTACCCGGCGCTCTGACCGGATCGCCTCCGCACCCACCCGCCGCCGGCAGTAGGTGAGGCACTGCCGGCGGCAGGTTCCCCGGGTCCCCGGCTCGACCGTCAACGGTCGGGCCGGGGACCCCCCCATGGCCCGGTCAGGGCACGGTGCGCTCGATCGCCGCCCGGCCCTGCTCGGCCAGGTCACGGCGGGCCTTGTCCAGATTCTCCGGCGTGAGGTCCTGCCCGCGGGCCATCACCAGATCCTCCGGCTCCCAGGGTTGCTCGCTCCCGGTGCGGATGTTGTCCCCGCCAGCGCCGGTGCCCGTCCCGGTCGCCCCGGTGCCGGCGGCGTACGGGTCGCCGATCAAGTCGTCGGTGTCCGGCGCGAGGTCGTCCGGTCGGCCGCGGGGCTCGGTGAAGGTCGGGGTGTCCCGGTCGGGGCCACCTCCGGTCCGCAGCTGCGTGATGGTGATGTCGTCATCCACCGCCGAGGCCACCTCCGGGCTCTCCTCCAGCGGAGGTTGGCGATCGCGATCGGTCATGGTGCTGCCTCCTGTGTCCGCCCGGTGCCTGATTTCCCTCGCGTACCCCCTCGTGCCGCGCTCATGCCGCGCGGTCCGACGGTCAGGCGCCGGGCTGCTGCTCGTTGGGGGCCGGCGGTTCCGCCGGGCGCCGCCACTGCCAGAGCAGCATGAGCAGGCCGAAGACGAGCATGACCAACCCGGCCCAGAGGTTGATCCGAACACCCTGGGCCTTGTCGATCTCGGCCCGGCTGTCGAAGATGCCGATCAGCGTCACGATGATCCCGTACGCCACGAAGAGGCCACCGATCACCCGACGGATGTCGAACAACCGGGCTGCGGCGGAACGGCGCTGCTCCGCCTGCGTCTCGTCGATCAGCGGGTCCTGCGCCGGTTGGCCGTCGTTGCTCATCTGCCGACCCCTTTCCTAGAAGACCGGGATGTAGAAGAGGGCGGCCAGCACGACCGCGATCACACCGAGCAGCACGGGGGAGCGGTACCAGACGGCGTCCCCGGCGAGCACGTCGCCCTTCAGGTCGACGCCGCCCATGCCGTAGACCAGCCCGCGCAGTTCCTCGTCGCGCTTGGCGGCGGTGAGGGGTGTGAGGACCGCGGCGACCACCGCCACCGTGACGAACGCGATGCCGGCGCCCCAGAAGCTCTCCTCCAGGTCGGAGTTGAAGTCGATCACGCCGCCCTTGTAGAGCAGGTACGTCGCCAGCGACGCCAGGGTGCCCAACAGCAGCGACCAGAAGCCGGCGAGGGCGCTCATCCGCTTCCAGAACATGCCGATGATGAACGTGGCGAACAGCGGCGCGTTGAACAGTGAGAAGAGCGCCTGGATGTAGTTCATGATGTTGCTGAATCCGGCCGCGATGAACGCGGTACCGATCCCGATCACCACGGCGGCGACCGTCGCCCACCGGCCGATCCGCAGGTAGTACTCGTCGGACCGCCCGGGACGGAGGTACGCCTGCCAGATGTCGTAGGTGAAGACGGTGTTGAAGCCGCTCACGTTGGCCGCCATGCCGGCCATGAACGACGCGAGCAGACCGGTGACCGCCACCCCGAGCACGCCGTTGGGGAGCAGGTCGCGCATCAGCAGCGGGATCGCGTTGTTGTACTGCAGGTCGCCGCTCTCCGCGCCGAGACCCTTGACCGTGACCAGGGCCACCAGGCCGGGGATCACCGTGACCAGGGGAATGAACAGCTTCGGGTACGCGGCGATGATCGGCGTACGCCGGGCGGCGCTCATGTTCTTCGCTGACAGGGCGCGCTGTACCTCGGCGAAGTTCGTGGTCCAGTAGCCGAACGACAGGACGAAGCCCAGGCCGAAGACGATGCCCAGCCACTGTGCGCCGAGCGGGTTGGCGGTGCTGCCGGTGTCCTGCCAGGCGTGCAGGCCGGCCTCGCCGAGCTTGGAATCGCGTACCGAGTCCATCAGGCCGTTCACCCCGCCGACCTTGACCAGGCCGATCACGGTCACCGGGATGAGGCCGGCCAGGATGACGAAGAACTGGAGCACCTCGTTGTAGATCGCCCCGGACAGACCACCGATGGTGATGTACGCCAGCACGATCGCCGCGCCGACCACGACGGCGGTCCAGAGCGGCCAGCCGAGCAGCGCCTGCATCACCAGGGCCAGCGCGTAGAGGTTCACCCCGGCGATCAGCACCTGGGCGACGGCGAAGCTGAGCGCGTTCAGCAGGTGGGTGGGGCGGTTGAACCGCAGCCGCAGGTACTCCGGCACGCTGCGGACCTTCGACCCGTAGTAGAAGGGCATCATCACGATGCCCAGGAAGACCATCGCCGGCACGGCGCCGATCCAGTAGTAGTGGACCGTCATGACGCCGTACTGGGCGCCGTTCGCGGCCATGCCGATGATCTCCAAGGCGCCCAGGTTCGCCGAGACGAAGGCGAGGCCGGTCACCCAGGCCGGCAGGGATCGGCCGGAGAGGAAGAAGTCGACGCTGGTCCGGATCGCCCGTCGCGCGGCGAAGCCGACTCCGAGGACGGTGACGAAGTACAGCGCGAGGATCAGGTAGTCCAGGCCGTTCATGTCGAGGCGAAGACCGTCGCCGTCCATCCCCGTCACCTCTCGTCCCAAAGTTCGCGCTGATGTGCAGCGCGTGCCCTATTGCCCGGTATGCACGGTTTCACGTCTGTACCTGGGGTGAGTTGGTTTCGGGCGGATTCGGGGCGCCCCGGCCGACTGGCCGAGACGCCCCTCAGGTGCGGTCGCTCAACGGCCGAGTACGCGGTCCAGGAAGTCCCGGTAGTTACGCACCGCCATCCGCAGTTGCTCGGTGTCGGCCGAGCCGGCGTCCTGCCACCCACCCAGCGTGTTCTTCTGTGCGGCCAGCGCCGAGGAGAGGGCCTGGATGGCCTCCTCCACCAGCGACTGCGCCTCACCGGCGGCGGCATGCGGATCGTCGACGAAGCGCAACTGCACGTCCCGCCAGCGATCCCGGAAGCCCTGCGCGGTGTCCGTGTCCAGGAGCGTGGCCGGCTCGGCCGCGACTGTCGACCCGGCGGGGAGCGACGTTCCGGCGGCCCCCAGCGACGTGCCGTCGCCCTCGGTGGTGACCGGCTCGCCGTCCGCGTCCGGATCGACCATCTCCGGCGTCGCGCTGCCGTAACCGGCCGCGCCGGCGGCCACCGCGTCCGGGTCGGTCCCCGGGGCGGCATCCCGACGGTGCAACTCGGCCGTGGGGTCGGCCCGCAGGCCCTCGCGCTCGCCGTCCTCGGCACCGTCGCCGGGCTGGGCCGTCCGCTCGGCCCTCGGGTCCGGCTGATCCTCCGGGCGTGGGCTGGCCAGCGCGGAGGCGGCCACGGCGTCGGCCACCGTGGTCGCGCCGAACGTCGTCGGCAGCGGCCCGGGCTCGTTGAAGTCACCCTCGTCGGTGGACCGGTCGTCCCGCCGATGGCGCGGGTCGGAGTCGTCGGCCGGCTCGTCGTCGGCCGGGTCGTACGCGGCGTCCCGTTCGGTGCTGTTGGTCCGCTCCTCGGCGCCGGTCTGGTCGTCGAAGGTGCCCCGGTCGTCCAGGGCGTCCTCGGGGACGTCCGAGCGACCGGCCCGGTCACCGGCTGGCGGTACCGGAACGGGCGCGGAGCGGACGGCCTCCGGATGGTCGTTGCTCACCTGCTGCTCTTCCTGGCGCATCGGTGGCCTCCTCAGCGGCTCGTGGCGTCGTGGTCCGGGTGGTGGCGCTGTTCGGGCGTACGGTGGCCGGCGGGCTCCTCGCCGAGCAGGTCGGCGAAGAGTTCGCGGTAGTGCACGACCGCCTGCCGCAGCTCCTCGGTGCTGGCCTCACCCCGCGAGTTGCGCAGGTGGATGTCGTGCGCGTCGCGGTAGTTGGTCAGCGTGCGGGCGTGCTCGACGGAGAGGTGGGCGATCTGGTCGGAGAAGTCCCCGGTCGGGTAGCCCTGTTCCTCGATGAGCCGGGTGACCAGGGCGTCGGCGTCGCCCACCGTCTCGCCGGGCGAGTCGATGAAGCGGACCTGGAGCTCCTCCCAGGCGGCGCTGTAACGGGCCCGGGACTCCGGGCTGAGCGGGGTGAGCGTGAGCTCGGCGTGCCGGCGTTCCCGGTCGCGCAGTTCGCGCTCCGCGGCGGACCGGCTGTCCTGCTCCGCCACCACCCGGTCGTACTCCGGCCCGAACCGGCTGCGCAACGCGCGGCGGCGGCTGAGCGACCGGGCGGCCACGGCCAGCACCGCGACGATCACGAGCACGACGAGCACGATGACGATTACCTGCGTGGGCGACATGGGCTCCTCCTTCGTCACCTGGTATTCCCTCCGCGCACTGATCGCCAATCCCGATCCGGGGTACTTTCCTCGCGATCCGTTTAACTTGATTCAGTCCAGAAAGTGCGAGCGCCCCGCCGGTCCGCCGGCGGGGCGCTCGTCGTTGCCCATTCGGCACATCTCGCAGCGTCGATGTCGACGCGACAGGCGGTAGTGCAACGGCCCTCGATTACGTATCCTGCCCAAGGCGCCCGCGCCGGTGCCCGGCTTCCCGTCGGGCGCGAAGCCGGCCGGCGCGTTGCCCGGCGGTGCCGGCACCCCCTGCCACCCCTGTACGGGCGAGGTCTGATGAAAACCCGTGACTGGCCGATCCGCTCGAAGCTGACCGCGTTGGTCGTCGCGCCGGTGACCGCGCTCCTGGCGCTGTGGATCTTCGCGACCACGTTGACCTTCGGTCCCGCCCTGGACCTGCTCTCCGCCCGCACCCTGCTGTACGACCTGGGCCGCCCCGGCGAGGTCGTGGTCACCGAGTTGCAACGGGAACGCCGGCTCTCGGTGGTGCAGCTCGCGGGCACGGCCGAGCTACCCGCCCTGGCCGAGCAGCGGGAGCGCACCGATCGGGCGGTCGCCGAGCTGCGTCGCCGGGTCGACGGGGAAGCCCTGCGCGACGCCGCGGACGACCTGCTGGAGACCCGTGTCGACCAGTTGGTCACCGCCCTGGCGGCACTGCCGGCCGGCCGGGACTTCATCGACGACCGCAAGGTGGACCGGGCCGGCGCGATCGGCCTCTACAGCGGCATGGTCTCCGCGGCCTTCCAGGCGTTCGCCGGCATGGCGACCCTGACCGACCCCGACCTCAACCGGCAGGCACTGGCGCTCACCGCGTTGGGCCGCTCCCGGGAGTTGCTCGGCCAGAGCGACGCGCTGCTGGCCGGCGCGCTGGCCGCCGGACGGTTCGCCGAGGGCGAGCACACCCAGCTCGTGCAGGCCATCGGCAACCAACGGTGGCTCACCGAGAGCGCCGTGGCCGACCTGCCCGAGACCACCCGGGTCGCGTACCAACGGTTGACCGAGGGCGAAGCCTTCACCCGGCTGCGCGCGATGCAGGACGCGCTGGTCCTGGCCAACCGGTCCGGCCGGCCACCGGTCGACGCGGCGGCCTGGCAGACCAGCCATGACGCGGTGCAACAGCAGTTGCGCGACTTCGAGCTGGACGAGGCCGACGGGCTCACCGACCGCTCAGTGCCGATGGCGGTCCGCATCCTGGTGCGGCTCGCCGCCGCCGGAGTGCTCGGGCTCGTCGCCGTGGTGGTCTCGGTGCTGGTGGCGCTGCGGGTCGGCCGCACCCTGGTCCGGCGGCTCAGCGGCGTCCGCACCGCCGCGCTCGAGCTGGCCGAGCACCGTCTGCCGGACGTGGTGACCCGGCTGCGTCGTGGCGAGCAGGTCGACGTCGCCCGGGAGGCGCCACCACTGGAGTACGGCCACGACGAGATCGGCGAGGTCGGCCGCGCCTTCACCAAGGTGCAGCGCACCGCCGTCCAAGCCGCGGTGGACGAGGTCACCCTGCGTCGTGGGCTCAACGAGGTCTTCCTCAACATCGCCCGACGGAGCCAGAGCCTGGTGCACCGTCAACTGCACCTGCTGGACCGGATGGAGCGGCGCGCCGAGGACCCGGACGAGCTGGCCGAGCTCTTCCAGGTCGACCACCTGGCAACCCGACTCCGCCGGCACGCCGAGGACCTGGTCATCCTTGCCGGTTCCGCGCCCGGTCGCGGCTGGCGGAACCCGGTCGCGATGGTGGACCTGATCCGCGGCGCGATCTCCGAAGTCGAGGCGTACGACCGGGTGGACATCGCCGCCGCACAGCCGGCCGGCGTGTTGGGCCGGGCAGTCGGCGACGTCATCCACCTGCTCGCCGAGCTGGTCGAGAACGCCACCGCCTTCTCCCCACCGGACACCCGGGTCACCGTCACGGGGGAACAGGTGGCCAACGGGTACGTCCTGGAGATCACCGACCAGGGGCTGGGCATGTCCGCCGCGGCGCTGGAGACCGCCAACACCCGGTTGGCCAGCTCGCCCGAGTTCGACCCGGCGCAGAGCGCCCGCCTCGGCCTGTTCGTGGTGGCCCGGTTGGCGGCCCGGCACAACGTACGGGTGCGGTTGCGCCCCTCCGGGGAAGGTGGGGTGACCGCCGTGGTGCTGGTCCCCAGCGACCTGGTCACCGCCGAGCCGCCGGCCGGCCCCGACCCCGCCACGGTGACTGCCGCGTCGGCCGACCCGGGCCGGCGGCTGGCCCGCACGGCTCGCCGGGGCACGGTGCCCCGCCCCCGCACACGTCCGTCCACGGCCTCGCCCGCCAGCGCAGCGCCGCCCGCCCCGTCCAACGGCGCAGCGACCTCGGACACGTCGCCGGTCGTCGGGCTCGGCGACACGGTGTCGCCCGAGGACACGGCCGACGAGCTGGACGGCCTGCCCCGCCGGGTGCGACGGAACACCCCGGCAGCCCAGCGCCGGTCGACCGTCACCGACGCCCCGACGCCCCGATCTCCCGAGGAGGTGCGTCGGGTGATGGCCGCCCTGCAGGCAGGCACGGCTCGCGGACGCGCCACCGTCATCACGCCCTCGGCGCCCTCGGCTCCGGCGAAACCGGCAGCACCGGCCGCAGCGCCGAAGCCGGCCGCACCGGCCGAGCACACCGATCCGGCGGCCCCTACCAACCCGGCGACGAACCCCGAAACCCCCGACCGCAACTGAGAGGGACGCCTAGTGCGGCATTCGACGAAGCAGAGCGCCGGCCTCGACTGGTTGCTCGACGAGCTGGTGCAACGGGTGCCGGCCGCCCGGGAGGCGGTGGTGCTGTCCGCTGACGGCCTGCTGCTCGGCTGTTCGGCCGAGTTGGAGCGCTCCGACGCAGAGCACCTCTGTGCGCTCGCCGCCGGCTTCTCCAGCCTGGCGCGGGGCGCGAGCCGGCACGTGACCGGCGGCCCGGTCCGGCAGACCGTGGTGGAGATGGAGTCGGCGTACCTCTTCGTCACCGCCGCCGGTCAGGGTGCCTGCCTGGCGGTGGTGAGCGACGCGGACGCGGACATCGGGTTGGTCGCGTACGAGATGGCGATGCTGGTCATCCGGGTGGGGGAGAGCCTGGCCGCGCCGGCCCGATCGTCGGTGGGAACCGGTGATGCGGGCTGAGCCCCCCGGGCCGCAGCACGAGTGGCTGGACGGCGACGCCGGCCCGGTAGTGCGCCCGTACACACTCACCGGAGGCCGGGTACGCTCCGCCGTCGACAGTTTCAACCTGGTCGCGTTCGTGCTGGCTGAATCGGACGTCGACGCGGCGAGCCATCCGCACCTGCTCCCGGAGCATCGGCGGCTGGTCTCGTTGGCCCTCCGGCCGGTGTCGGTGGCCGAGCTGGCAGCCGAGCTGGACCTCGCGGTCGGTGTGGTCCGGGTGCTGCTCGGTGACCTTCTGGCCGAGGGCCTGGTCGCGGTGCACGAGCCGCCGGCCGCCGGCATCCTTCCCGACGACGACATCCTCAAGGCGGTGGTCAGTGGACTCCGTGCGCTATGACCAGGTGGGCACCAGCACCACCATCCCGCTGGCACTGAAAATCCTCATCGCGGGAGGCTTCGGAGCTGGCAAGACGACGTTGGTGAGCGCCCTGAGCGAGGTCCGTCCGCTGCAGACCGAGGAGGTGTTGACCGGCGCCGGGATCGGCACCGACGACATCTCCGGGGTGGAGGGGAAGTCGACCACCACGGTGGCGATGGACTTCGGCCGGATCACCATCAACGACGACCTGCAGGTCTACCTGTTCGGCACCCCGGGTCAGGATCGGTTCTGGTTCCTCTGGGACGAGTTGGCCTTCGGCGCGCTCGGCGCGGTGGTGCTCGCCGACACCCGTCGGTTGGCCGACTGTTTCCCGTCCATCGACTATTTCGAGCAGCGTGGCATCCCGTTCGTGGTGGGGGTGAACTGCTTCGACGACGCCCGCCGTTTCAACCTGGAGACCGTACGCCGGGCGCTCGACCTGGACCCGGACGTGCCGATGGTGCTCTGTGACGCCCGGGACCGGCAGTCCGGAAAAATGGTGTTGATCTCTCTGGTCGAGCACGTTGCCCGGCAGCGTGGGGAGCCGGTGCCGGCGGCCTGAGATCCGGGCTGGAAAGCCGGTTAACAGGCGGGCAATGCGGGCAGCCTCTGATTGGATCAGCGGAGGATGCCGGCAGAGGAGTTGGACGTGAGTGGTCAGGGTGAGGTCGTCCACATCGGGGGTTACACCGCGCAGAGTGGTGGGCGGGGCAGCGGCATCGTCGCGGCGCGTCGTGACCCGACGACCGGGGCGCTGACCCCACTCGGCACCGTGGCGGCCACGCCGTCGCCCTCCTTCCTGGCGCGGCACCCCACCCAGTCGGTGCTCTACGCGGTCAACGAGCTGACGGACGGGGAGATCAGCGCCTGGCGGGTCGGGCCGGACGGCGAGCTGGATCCGCTCGGCAGCCGGTCGACCGGTGGCGCCGAGCCCTGTCACCTGGCGGTGCTGCCCGACGGCGGTCACCTGGTGGCGGCCAACTACGGCAGCGGCAGTGTCGCGGTCTTCCCGCTCGACCCGCAGGGGGTGCCCGGCGAGCGCACCGACCTGGTGGTGCACGAGGGGCACGGCCCCGACCCGCAGCGGCAGGACCACGCGCACGCCCACATGGTCAACCCTGGACCGGACCGGGGGCCGCTCTTGGCGGTGGACCTCGGCACCGACTCGGTCTACCGGTACGACCTGGACGACGCGACCGGGCGACTCGTGCCCCGTGCGCCGCGGATCCGCACGGCGCCCGGCACCGGGCCCCGGCACCTGGCCCGTCACCCGGACGGTCGGCGCTGCTACCTCGTCGGCGAGCTGGACGCCTCGGTCACCGCGTACGAGCTGACCGACGACGGCGCGTTGCACCAGCGGGGTCGGGTCGAGGCGAGCGAGCGAACCGGTCACGTCCAGCCCTCGGAGGTCGCGGTCGGCCCGGACGGCCGGTTCCTCTATGTCGCCAACCGTGGGGTGGGGACCCTGGCGGTCTTCACCCTGGCCGGGGAGCTGCCTGAGCTGGTGGCCGAAGTGGACACCGGTGGTGAGTGGCCCCGGCACTTCGCGCTGATCGGGCAGCACATCTATGTCGCTGATGAGCGGGCGGACATGGTGCGGGTCTTCCGGCGCGACGCGGACACCGGCGTCCCCGAGGCGATCGGCGAGCCGGTGCCGGTGCCGAGCCCGACGTGTGTGCTGCCGTGAACCCCGCCGTCGATATGCGAGGGCGACACTGATTCGGCAACGCCACGAGGCCGCTGTATCACTCTGCGTCGCTAAAAGGTGGTCAACTGTTTCTCCTCCGTAACTTTAGTCCGAACGGATGTGGCAGAGACGGCACCTAGTACGCAAGATGGTCACCGTGTCAGCAGGCCGCCATCGCATGCGTTCGAAACTCCATCTAGCAGCCGCCGCCGGGACGGCGACGGTGCTCGTCGCCACGACCGGTGTGTGGTTCGGCTATCGGGAGTTGATCCAGCCCAACTGCTCCGGGGAGATCCGTCTCGCTGTGGCGGTCGCCTCCGAGCTCGCGCCCGCCGTGGACGCGGCCGCGTCCCAGTGGGTCAAGGACGGCGCGGCGGTGGGCCCAACCTGCATCCGGGTCGACGTCTCCGCGTCCGACCCGGTCGACGTGGCCGCCGTGGTGGCGGCCAAGCACGGAGCTGTCCTGGCCGGTGTGGGGCAGGCCAGCGGCACCGCCGTCAGCCCGGACGTCTGGGTGCCCGACTCCTCGACCTGGCTGCTCCGGTTGAAGAAGGACGCCACCGCGTTCGCTCCGACCAACGGCGCATCCATCGCACGCAGCCCCATCGTCGTCGCGATGCCCGAGCCGATCGCCGCCCGACTGGGCTGGCCGGACAAGAAGTTCAACTGGACGGACCTGCTCAAGCAGGTCAACAACACCAGCGCGCCGCTGCGCACCGGGATCGTCGAGCCGACCCGTGACGCGGCCGGCCTGTCCGGCCTGCTCTCGCTGACCGCGGCCGCCAGCGCTGCCGGCGGCGACGCCCAGCGCAGCACCGTCGGTGCGCTTCGGGCACTGGCCACCGGGCGCTCGTCGCTCCGCAACGATCTGCTGGCCCGCTTCCCGACCTCCAAGGACGCGACGTCCATCGCCAGCGGTCTCGGCGCGGCGGCGCTGTCCGAAGAAGACGTGATCGCCTACAACAGCAAGCAGCCGCCGGTCCCGCTCGCCGCTCTCTACATGGAGCCGGCACCGATGCCGTTGGACTACCCGTACGCGGTGCTGCCCGGCATCGAGCCGAGCAAGGCGTCGGCGGCCCGGGTGCTGTTCGAGCTGCTCACCAGCCCCAACTTCCGCAACCGGCTCGCGGCGCAGTCGCTACGCGCGCCGGACGGCAACTGGGGCGATGGCTTCAAGGCGCCGCAGGGTGCGCCGAGCCCGTCGGGCGGCGCGCCGACCGCACCGGCGAACGGTGGCACCGCCGCGGGTGGCCTCGACCCGGCCGCCATCCAGCGGGTCGTCTCCAGCTGGTCGATCGCCACCCAGTCCGGTCGGATGCTGGCCGTCGTCGACGTCTCCGGCTCGATGAAGGAGAAGGTGCCCAGCGCCAACAACCGCAGCCGGGAGGAGGTCACCGTTGACGCGGCCCGCCGCGGCCTCGGCCTCTTCGACGACTCCTGGTCGATCGGCCTGTGGACCTTCTCCACCAAGCTGGTCGGCAACCGGGACTACAAAGAGCTGGTCCCCATCGGGCCACTCTCCGGCCAGCGGGCCCAACTGGAGGCGGCGCTCGGCGCCGTCAGGCCCTCCAGTGGTGACACCGGCCTCTACGACACCACGCTGGCCGCGTACCAGGCGGTCCAGGAGAACTGGCAACCTGGCCGGGTCAACTCGATCGTGCTGTTCACCGATGGCGAGAACGAGGACGACAACGGCCTCAACCAGCAGCAGCTGCTCGCCAAGCTCAAGCAGCTCGCCGACCCGGATCGGCCGGTACAGGTCATCATGATCGGTATCGGCGAGGGCGTCAGCAAGGCCGAGCTGGAATCGATCACGAAGGTGACCGGTGGCGATGTCTTCGTCACCAAGGACCCGAGCGAGATCGGCAGCATCTTCCTCAGCGCGATCGCGCGACGGCCACCGGCGCCGCGCTGAGTCAACGCTCAATCAAAAAGGGGGCCCGCCCTACCGGATCGACGGTAGGGCGGGCCCCTTTTTTGGCTCCCAGGCTCAATAAAAGTGACGGCAATACGTCCGAAGCAATCGGCCGTCATAGTTATCGGGGCAGGATGGCGAATGATCCGGCACAGTCGGTCCGCCTCCGGTCCGACCCGTTGGCCGGGGCCATCCTGTACAGAGTGGGAGGGCCGGTGACCGCGGCGACCCTGTTGACCCCAGCCACGTCCGCTGAGCCGAAAGGCCGCCGTGTCGGGCTGGTGGCGCGCTCCGACGAACGGTCCTACGTTCGGGTCCTGGTGGTGCTGGACACCACCGTCCTCATCATCGCGCTCCTCATCGGGTACGTCACCCGCTTCGGTGACGACGATCCGAGCGGCTCGGAGATCCCGTACGTGCTGGTTGCCCCCGCGTTGGCGCTGGCCTGGCTGATCTCGCTCAAGGCGCTCGGCTGCTACGACGACCGGGTGATCGGCTACGGGGCGGACGAGTATCGGCGGGTCAGCTCCGCCAGCCTGCGACTCGCGGGTGCGACCGCCATCATCGGCTACATCGCCGACCTCGGCGTCTCCCGGGTCTTCCTGGGCATCTCCTTCGCGGTGGGCATCGTCGGGCTGGAGGTGGCGCGGTTCGCCGTCCGCAAGCGCCTGCACCGGGCCCGCCGGGTGGGTGCTGGCTGGTCCCGCAGAATGCTGGTGGTCGGCGACACCGCCCATGTCCTGGAGCTGGTGCACACGCTGCGCCGCGAGCCGTACGCCGGCTACCAGGTTGTGGGCGCGTGCATCCCGGACGCGTTGCTCGCACCGGTGGCGCAGCGACTGGGCGACGTGCCGGTGGTGGGGTCGTTCCGAGGTATCCCGGAAGCCGCCACCGCGATCGGCGCGGACACTGTCGCCGTGACCGCCTCCGGCGAGCTGACCGCGACCCGACTGCGCCGTCTCGGCTGGCAGTTGGAGGGGACCGGCGTCGATCTGGTCGTGGCACCCGCGCTGACCGACGTTGCCGGCCCGCGGATCCACACCCGCCCGGTTGCCGGCCTGCCGCTGATCCACGTCGAGGCACCGGAGTTCCGCGGTGCGCGCAAGCTGGTGAAGGGCCTCGTCGACCGGTCCGCCTCGTCGCTGGCGCTGGCGCTGCTGCTGCCGCTGATCGCGTTGATCGCCCTGGCCATCAAGCTGGACAGTCGGGGCCCGGTGCTGTTCCGACAGGTCCGCGTCGGCCGGGGTGGGCATGAGTTCGGCGTGTTCAAGTTCCGCACCATGGTGGTGAACGCCGACGCGCTGCTCGCCGAGTTGACCGCGCGCAACGAGACCGACGGCCTGATGTTCAAGATGCGCCAGGACCCTCGGGTCACTCGTGTCGGCCGGCTGCTGCGCAAGTGGTCCCTGGACGAGTTGCCGCAGCTGGTCAACGTGCTGTTGGGGCAGATGAGCATGGTCGGGCCTCGCCCGCCGCTGCCCTCGGAGGTGGCCCGCTACGACGGCGACGTGGCCCGGCGGCTGCTGGTCAAGCCGGGCATGACCGGCCTGTGGCAGGTCAGCGGCCGCTCCGACCTGAGCTGGGAGGACGGCATCCGGCTCGATCTCTACTACGTGGAGAACTGGTCCCTCGCCGCCGACCTCACCATCCTGTGGAAGACCTTCGGCGCGGTCCTGAACGGCCGCGGAGCGTACTGACCCACCGTCGGTCAGGGTTGCGGGCCGGTCCAGTCCAGGCAGACGACCACGGCGTCGTTGACCAGGTCACCGGCCACGAACGCACGCAGGTCGCCGATCAGGGACCGGACGGCGTCCAGCGGCGCCATCGGCCCGGTACGCCGTAGGAAGCGGTCCAGTGCCGTCTCGCCGTAGCGCACGTGTTGTCCGGTGGCCTCCAGCACCCCGTCGCTGACGACGAAGATCCGGTCGCCACGCTCCAGCGGGAACTTCTGCTCGTGGTAGTCGGTCGCCTCGAACATGCCGAGCGGGAACTGCGCCTCCAGGGGCTGTTCGGTGACCTCGCCGTCGCGCAGCAGGACCAGTCGGGGTGAGCCGGCGTCGACCACGGTCATCGTCCCGGAACGCAGGTCCAGTTCCATCAGCAACGCGGAGAGGTGCTGCTCGCCCCGGTACAGGTCGTAGAGCGCCTGGTCGGCAAGGGCGGTCTGGTCGGCCAGGCTCAGCCCGGCCCGGCGCGCGTTGCGCAGCGCGTGGGTGGCCAACGAGGTGAGCAGGGAGGCGGCGACACCCTCACCGCTGCCGTTGATGGTGGACAACCAGAGTCGCTGCCCGTCGTCGGACCAGTCGAAGCTGCCGCCGCGCACCGCGTACGCCGGCTCCAACTGCCCGGCCAGACTGAACGAGGGTCGGATCCGGCTGCGGCCGGGGAGCAGGTCCCACTGCATCTCGGCGGCCAGGGTGAGGCGCTGGGCGCGCCGTGCCGCCCGGTAGACGTCCGTGCCGGCGGAGACCGCCGCCAACTCGTGGGCGAGCGCGGTGGAGATTTCGGCCAGCGCGGCGAGGACCTCCCGGTCGTCCGGCACGGGCGACAGGCACAGCACCCCCCGACGCTCGCCACGCATCGTGACCGGGAACCAGGCGGTGCCGTCGGTGAGGGTCGGCGACTGGTGGTCGAAGGCGCGCCAGGCAGGGTGCCCGGGGCTCGTGATCGGATCACCCTCGGTGAGCGGCAGGAGTTCCGAGAGCCGGTAGTCGACCTGGTACAGCTCGACGTCGGTGATCCCGTACGACCGGACGAGCACATCCCCGACACCACCGACGAGCCGGTCCGCCGGTGTCTCGTTCAGGGCACGTCGTGCCTGATTGACCGGTTCGCTCATCGTCACTCCCTTGCTGAAAGCTCGACGACCAGTGGGCTCGGAGTAGTCTCGGGCCACCATGACCGAGATGAACGGTCCGACGGACCCCGAGAAGAGTATGGCTGCCGAACTGGACGAGGCGGCCGCTGCCCTGTTGGGCATCTGGGAATCCGCCCGGGAGGGGACGGCCAACCGCGTCTCCGGTGCCCAGCTACGGGCGGTGATGGTGGTGGAGCAGCACGACGGGATCAACCTGCGTCGGCTCGCCACCCGGCTCGACATGCTGCTCAGCTCCGCCAGCCGTCTCTGCGACCGGTTGGTCGCCGCCGGCATGCTGGAGCGCGAGCCGGGCCGATTCGACCGGCGGGAGATCGCGCTGCACCTCACCCCGGAGGCCCGCCGACTCCTCGCCGAGCTGCGGGCCGACCGTCAGGCGCAGCTCGCCGCCGTGCTGGCCAAGATGAGCCCAGAGGGCCGGGACGCGCTGCTGAGCGGAATGCGGGAATTCGACGAGAGCGCTCGCCGGCAGCAGGCGCAGAGCGCTTCGGCGGCGGGCGAGTCGGGGCAGGGGGACTGGCCGGACGACCCGGACCGGCCCACGGTGCGATCGAGGGACTGGTCGGTCGATCCGGACCGGCAGACCCGCACGGTGTGGGCGGGCCCGTCGGGCGGCCCGGAACGGTCGATCGGCACCAATCGGGACTGGCCGGCCGGGGACCCACCGGTGGCGCGGACCGCCTGATCACCCGTCGATCACACCGGCGCCGACCCACAGACGGACAGCCAGCCGGCGGGCTGCGCGACGATTCGGCGGGCCACCGAGCCGGCGGCACCCACCGCGGCGGCCTCCGCGCCGAGCGTCGACGGCCGGACCGTGACCGGCGACCAGGCGGCGGTGAGCACCCGGCCGGCGATCTCGGCGAGCACCGGTGGGCACAGCCAGGGCGCCAGCGCCGCGTAACCGCCACCGAGCACCACGGTGTCCAGGTCGAGCAGGTTGACGACGCTGGCCACCGCGACGCCGAGTGCCGTCCCGGCGTCGTGCAGCGCCCGCAGCGCGTCCGCGTCGCCGGCCTCGGCCAGCTCGGCGAGCCGCGCCGTCGCGGTGTCCGCGGGTAGCTCCGCCCGAGCCAGTCCGGCGGCGGCCACGATCGCCTCCTGGCCGGCGTACTGCTCCAGGCAGCCCTGCCCGCCGCAGCGGCACGGACGGCCTTCGGGGTGGACCGGGAGGTGCCCGATCTCGCCGCTCCAACCGCGGACGCCGCGGAACAGTGCCCCATCCAGCACGATGCCGGCACCGATGCCCACCTCTCCGGAGATGTGCAGGAAGCTGGACGGGCCGGGCGGCCGGGAGTGCAGCTCGCCGAGTGCGGCGAGGTTGGCCTCGTTGTCCACCACCAGCGCCGGGATGCCGGGCACCTGCTCGATCAGCGGAGGATGCTCGGCGAGCAGCGCGGGCACCGGCACGTCCCGCCAGCCGAGGTTCGGTGCGAGCCGGACCACCCCGGTGTCGTCCACCAGGCCGGGCACCGCGAGCGCGGCCCCGATCAGGGTGAGGCCCTGCTGGGCAGCGTCGTCGCGGGCCGCCCCGGCCATCTCCACCAGTCGGGCGAGGGCGTCTGCGGGGGCCACCGGGCGTAGGTCGGCCCGGTGCACGGTGCGATGCCGGACCTGGCCGGCGAGGTCCACCACGCAGACCGTCAGGTAGTCGACGTTGACCTCCAGGCCGAGCCCGGCCGGCCCCTGGTCGGCGAGGACCAGCCCGCGTGCCGGGCGGCCGGCGCCAGCGCGGGGTGCCGGGTCGGACTCGCTGACCAACCGGCCGGCGAGCAGGTCCTCGACCACCGCGGAAACGGTGGCTCTGGTCAGGCCGGTCGCGGTCGCGAGGTCGGCTCGGGACGGAGGTCGGTGGGCCGCGGCGATCCGGCCGAGCACCAGGGCGAGGTTGAGCTCGCGCAGACTGCCCTGACGGACTGCGCCGGCCGGGGCGTGGGTGAGGCTCACCCCTTGACAGTGCCATACGGCGGGCAAATAATTCAATGGCTGAACAAATAGCGGACAACACCACCCCGGAGGTCGCTCATGGCACCCCGTCCCACTCCCGCCGACAAGTTCTCCTTCGGGCTCTGGACCGTCGGATGGCAGGCCCGCGATCCGTTCGGTGACGCGACCCGCCCCGAGCTCGACGCGGTCGAGGCAGTGCACCGACTCGCCGAGCTGGGCGCGTACGGCATCACCTTCCACGACGACGACCTGATCCCGTTCGGGGCCGACGCCGCCACCCGCGATCAGCACATCGCCCGGTTCCGCAAGGCCCTCGACGAGACCGGCCTGGTGGTGCCGATGGTGACCACCAACCTCTTCACCCACCCCATCTTCAAGGACGGCGGTTTCACCAGCAACGACCGCGACGTCCGCCGCTACGCGCTGCGCAAGGTGCTGCGTCAGGTCGACCTGGCCGCCGAGCTGGGTGCCAGCACCTTCGTGATGTGGGGTGGCCGCGAGGGCTCCGAGTACGACCTCGCCAAGGACGTCCGCGCCGCCCTGGACCGCTACCGCGAGGCCGTTGACCTGCTCACCCAGTACTCCATCGACAAGGGCTACAACCTGCGGTTCGCCCTGGAGCCCAAGCCCAACGAGCCGCGCGGCGACATCCTGCTGCCGACCATCGGGCACGCGCTCGGTTTCATCTCCCAGCTGGCCCACCCGGAGCTGGTCGGCCTCAACCCGGAGGTCGGCCACGAGCAGATGGCCGGGCTCAACTACGCCCACGGCATCGCCCAGGCGCTCTGGCAGGGCAAGCTGTTCCACCTCGACCTCAACGGCCAGCGCGGCATCAAGTACGACCAGGACCTGGTCTTCGGCCACGGCGACCTGATGAACGCGTTCGCCCTGGTGGACCTCCTGGAGAACGGCGGCCCGAACGGCGGCCCGACCTACGACGGCCCCCGGCACTTCGACTACAAGCCCTCCCGGACCGAGGACATGGACGGGGTGTGGGCGTCGGCGGCCGCCAACATGAGCACCTACCTGCTGCTCAAGGAGCGGGCAGCGGCGTTCCGTGCCGACCCCGAGGTGGTCGAGGCGCTCGCCGCCAGCAAGGTCGGCGACCTGAACACGCCGACGCTCGGCGCGGGTGAGGGTTACGACGAGTTCCTGGCCGACCGGTCCGCGTTCGAGGATGTCGACGTCGACGCGGTGGCCGCCCGGGGCTTCGCCTTCGTCCGGCTCAACCAGCTCGCCGTCGAGCACCTGCTCGGCGCCCGCTGAGGCCCCGCCATGCCGTTGGTCGCAGGCGTTGACTCGTCCACCCAGTCCTCCAAGGTGGTCATCCGGGACGCGGAGACCGGTGCCCTGCTCCGGCAGGGCCGGGCACCACACCCGGACGGCACCGAGGTCGATCCGGAAGCCTGGTGGCAGGCGCTGCGTAGCGCCGTCGACCAGGCCGGCGGGTTGGCCGACGTGGCGGCGATCTCCGTCGCCGGCCAGCAGCACGGCATGGTGTGCCTCGACGAGGACGGCCGGGTCGTCCGCCCGGCACTGCTGTGGAACGACACCCGATCCGCCGACGCCGCCGCCGATCTCGTTGAGGAGGCCGGCGGCGGCGCGGTCGGGCGTCGGTTCTGGGCCGAGGCCGCCGGCAGTGTGCCGGTCGCCAGCTTCACCATCACCAAACTGCGGTGGCTGGCCACGCACGAGCCGGAGCTGGCAGCCCGGGTGGCCGCCGTCTGCCTGCCGCACGACTGGCTGACCTGGCGGCTGGCCGGCGCGCCGGGGTTGGGCGCGCTGCGCACCGACCGGGGTGACGCCAGTGGCACCGGGTACTGGTCGCCAGCCACCGGCGACTACCGACCGGACCTGCTGGAGCGGGGCTTCGGCCGACAGTTGGTGGTGCCCGAGGTGCTCGGTCCGGGGGAGTCGGCGGGAAAGCTGGCCGACGGGCTGGGTGGGCCGGGCGGCGCGCTGCTCGGCGCGGGCACCGGGGACAACGCCGCCGCCGCGCTCGGCGTCGGCGCCGGCCCGGGTGACGTGGTCGTCTCGATCGGCACCTCCGGCACCGTGTTCAGCGTCGCCGACGTGCCGGCCGCCGACGAGAGCGGAGCAGTGGCGGGCTTCGCCGACGCGTCCGGTCGCTTCCTGCCGCTGGTCTGCACGCTCAACGCGGCCCGGGTGCTGGATGCCGCCGCCGCGATGCTCGGCGTCAACCTGGACGAGCTGGCCGAGCTGGCCCTCTCCGCCCCAGCCGGAGCGGACGGGCTGGTCATGGTGCCCTACCTGGAGGGTGAGCGGACGCCGAACCGGCCGCTCGCCACCGGCGCGGTGCACGGGCTGACCCTGCGCACGTCGACCCCCGCGCACCTGGCGCGGGCTGCCGTGGAGGGCATGCTCTGCGCGCTCGCCGACGGCCTGGACGCACTGACCGCGCAGGGTGCCACGGTCCGCCGGGTCATCCTGGTCGGCGGCGGAGCCCGGTCGGCCGCGGTGCGTCGGATCGCGCCGCAGGTTTTCGGCTGCCCGGTCGTCGTTCCGCCGGCCGGGGAGTACGTCGCCGACGGCGCCGCCCGGCAGGCCGCCTGGGTCGCCCTGGGCGGTCCCACGCCGCCAACCTGGGCGGTCGAGGGCACCGAGGAGTACGCGGCCGAGCCCGTCCCCGCCGTGCGCGACCGGTACGCGGCGGCTCGCGGGTTGGTCCTCGACCGACGCTGAGACTCGGGATCGACGCGGGTGGGTGCCGGTGGAAGTCGACCGGCACCCACCCGCGTGACAACCTCCGCAGCGGAGTCTGGTTGGCTGCCCGTCATGACGGTGACCAGTGGCGGGCACGGCCGGGGCGGTGGCCCGGGGCACCGGTTGTACAGCGTCGTGGTGTTCGTGCTGCTCGCCTCGCTGGACAATGTGGCGATCGGGCTGGTCCCGCCGCTGTACGGCCCGATCTCCGACGCCTTCGACGTGTCGGGGCGGCTGCTCGGTCTGGTCACCGCGGTCAGCTTCCTGGTCAGCGCGGTCGCCGCGGTCGGCTGGGCGTACGTCGGTGACCGGACCAATCGCAAGCCGCTGCTCATGGTGGGCACGCTTGTCTGGGCGGCGGGCACCGGCGGCAGCGCGCTCGCGGGTGGCTACCTGACGTTCCTGGCCGCACAGTTGGTCGCGGCGGTCGGTCTCGGCGCGGTCGGCTCGGTGGGTTTCTCGGTGGTCACCGATCTGATCTCACCGACCCGGCGGGGGCTGGTGATGAGCTTCTGGGGCCTCTCCCAGGGGGTCGGCACCCTGGCGGGCACGCTCGTCGGTGGGCTGCTCGGGGCTACCGACTGGCGGCGGCCGTTCCTGACCCTGACCGGCGTCGGCCTGATCGCCACCCTGGCCTACCTGTTCACGTACGACATCCGGCGGGGCCAGAGCGAGCCGGAGCTGGCCGACAGGCTGGACGCCGGCGCCGAGTACGACTATCGGATCAGCCGTGCCGACCTGCCCCGCATCCTGGCCCGACGGACCAACCGGTGGCTGATCCTGCAGGGTCTGACCGCGCAGGCCGCGTTCGGGTCGCTGGTGTGGCTGCCGGTGCTCTTCGCCGAGCGGGCCGAGGCCCAGGGCTACTCGACGTCGACCGCGGTGGTGGTGGGCAGCGTCTTCGCCACGCTGTTCCAGCTCGGCGGGGTGCTCTCCATCGTGGGCGGGCTGATCGGTGACGCGGTGCAACGGCGTACGCCGAGAGGGCGGGCCCTGGTCGCCGCCGTCGGCATCCTCGCGGCGTTGCCGTTCTACCTGGTGCTGTTCTTCGTTCCGGTGACCATCGACGTGCCGGACGGCGCCAGCGGCGGCGCGGTGGTCGGCGCGGTGCTGTCCAGTGTGTTCACCGAGCCGTCGGTGGGGCTGAGCCTGCTCACCGCGATCGTCGCGCTCGCGTTGACCTCGGCCAACTCGCCGAACTGGTTCGCGCTGATCGCCGACGTGAACCCGCCGGAGCACCGGGGCACGGTCTACAGCCTGGGCAACCTGGTCAACGGGGTCGGTCGCGCGGCCGGCAACGGGCTGGTCGGGGTGGCGTTCCAGGGATTGCGAGCGGCATTCCCGCCGCCGTTGAACTTCGCGGTCGGGCTGGCCGCGTTCCAGCTCTTCTTCATACCCACCGGCGTCATGTACTGGCTCGCCTCACGGACCTCGCCGGCGGACATCGACAACGTGCACGACCTGCTGCAAGCCCGCGCCGACCGCCTCTGACAGGCCCACCCCGCCGGCCTGCTCGGGAGCATGGGTCGACGGGATGGGCCGGTCGGATCTGCGGTCAGCCGCGCAGCCAGACGGTCACGTCGGTCGGGACCGCGCCGTCGTCGTCCAGGGGTGCGCTGGTGGCGAGCACCTCGGCGCCCGCCGGCACCGGAACCGGGGCGTCACCGAAGTTGGTCAGCACGGTCAGCCCCGCGTTGCGGAAGGTCAGCACCTCGTCGCCGGAGGGCACCCACTCCAGGGTGCCCCGACCCAGCCCGTGGGCACGGCGCAACCGGAGCGCGGCCCGGTACAGCTCGTACGTCGAGCCGGGCACGTCGCGCTGGCGGTCCAGCGCGTACTCCGCCCAGAGCGAGGGTTGCGGCAGCCAGCTCGCGTCGGTCGGGCCGAAGCCGTAGGACGGGGCGTCGGCCTCCCACGGGATCGGCACCCGGCAGCCGTCCCGGCCGCGCTGGGTGTGCCCGCTGCGTGCCCAGGTCGGGTCCTGCCGGGCCTCGTCGGGCAGTGTGGTGTGCTCGGGCAGCCCCAGCTCCTCGCCCTGGTAGAGGTACGCGGAGCCGGGCAGGGCGAGCATCAGCAGCGTGGCCGCCCGGGCCCGGCGCAGGCCGAGCGCGGCGTCCGGCTGCGGGTCGCCGATGCCGATGCCGTTGGGCCGTACCGTGCCGATCGGCAGGCCGAGCCGGGAGGCGTGCCGCACCACGTCGTGGTTGGACAGCACCCAGGTGGTCGGCGCGCCGACCGAGTCGGTCGCCTCCAGCGAGCGGGTGATCACCGCGTACTGGGCCGGTGCGGTCCACGCGGCGAGCAGGTACTCGAAGTTGAAGGCCTGGTGCATCTCGTCCGGGCGGACGTAGCGAGCGAGCCGCTCGGCCGGCTCCACCCAGGCCTCGGCGACCAGCACCCGCTCGCCGGGGTAGCTGTTCAGAACCTGCCGCCACTGCCGGTAGATCTCGTGCACGCCGTCCTGGTCCCACATCGGCGGGCGCGGCTTGTCGACCTCGTTGCCGGAGAGGATCTCCTGCGGCTCCTGCCAGTCGGCCAGGTCGGCCTGCTTGATCAGGCCGTGCGCCACGTCGACCCGGAAGCCGTCCACCCCACGGTCCAGCCAGAACCGCAGCACGTCCAGGAACTCGGCGTGCACCTCGGGGTTGTCCCAGTTGAGGTCCGGCTGCCCCGTGTCGAACAGGTGCAGGTACCACTGGCCGGGTTGCCCGTCGGGGCCCACCGTCCGGGTCCAGGCTGGGCCGCCGAAGACGCTCTGCCAGTCGTTCGGCGGCTGGTCACCGGCCGGGCCGAGGCCATCTCGGAAGATGTACCGCGACCGTTCCAGGCTGCCCGGCGCGGCCGGCAGCGCTGCCTGGAACCAGCGGTGCGCCGAGGAGGTGTGGTTCGGGACCAGGTCGACGATCACCCGCAGGTTGCGGGAACGAGCCTCGGCGATCAGCTTGTCCGCGTCGGCGAGGGTGCCGAACAGCGGGTCGATGTCGCGGTAGTCGGCCACGTCGTAGCCGGCGTCGGCCTGCGGCGACGGGTAGAAGGGCGAAAGCCACACCGCGTCCACGCCCAACTCGACCAGGTGGTCGAGGCGGGCGGTGATGCCGGGCAGGTCACCGATCCCGTCACCGTCCGAGTCGGCGAACGAACGGGGGTAGATCTGGTAGATGGTCGCCTCGGTCCACCAACCGGTGATCGGGTGACCGGAGGGGTTCTGCTGCGTCGGATCGGTGTTCAGGGTCTTCTCCCGTATCGAGCTGTGGGTGGTGGGTTCAGTGTGCCCGGGGCGGTGCGGTCGAGTCCCGGACCACCAACCGAGTGGGCAGGATCACCGGCGTGTCGCAACCGGTGCTCCGTTGTCGCACGGTCGCTCCCAGCGGGCTGGCGCCGAGCGGGTCGAGCAGCATCCGGGCGGCCAACCGGCCCTGCTCGGCGGCAGGCTGGGCGATGGTGCTGAGCCCGAGCACGCCGGCCAGATCGTGGTCGTCGATGCCGATCACACTGACATCCTGCGGCACCCGCAGCCCGGCGTCGCGCACCGCGGTCATCGCGCCCATCGCCATCTCGTCGCAGGCGGCGACGATCGCGGTCGGCGGCTCGCCGCGGGCCAGCAACTCGGCGGCGGCGCGGTTGCCGCCGTCGATCGTGAAGGTGGACTCGACGTCCAGGCTCGGGTCGGGCCGCAGGCCGGCGGAGCGAAGCTCCGCCTGGTATCCGCGGCGTCGGTCGAGGTGGGTGGTGAAGGCCAACTCGTCGTCCGGGTCGCCGGAGATGTGCGCGATCCGGTGGTGGCCGAGGTCGATCAGGTGCCGGGTGGCGGCCCGGGCGGCCGCCACGTCGTCGATCCGTACGCACGGCCAGTTGGGCACCCTGCTCCCCGAGCTGATGGTCACGCCGGGCAGCTCCAGGCTGGCCAGCGCGGTCAGGTCGGCCGGCCGCAGTGGTGTGGCGACGAGCATGATGGCGTCCACCCGCTTGTGCAGGTTGGCCGTACGCAGGACCCGCTGGCGGACCTGCTCCCGGCCGCCCAGGTTGTAGAGCAGCAGGTCGTAGCCGGACTGGTGGAGGTACTCCTCGACCGCCTCGACGACGGTGCTGAAGAACCAGCGGGTGATCCGGGGGACCACCACCGCGACGGTGCCGGTCCGGCCACCGGCGAGCCGGGACGCGCTCGGTGAGACCTCGTAGTCGAGCTGTTCGGCGGCGGCGAGCACCCTGCGCCGGGTGGCGGCCGAGACCGTCGGAAGCCCGCGCAGGGCCCGCGAGACGGTGGCCGTGGATACCCCGGCCAACCGGGCGACATCATCGATCCTCGTCACGGTTCCCCCGCTCGGTGCCCGGCTCGTCCACCGCCGCCCGAGGGGCCGGGCGACGGTGGACGAGCGGGTCAGCCCTTGACGCTGCCGGCGAGCAGACCTCGCACGAAGAAGCGCTGCAGGGACAGGAAGACAATGAGCGGTACGACGATGGAGACGAACGCGCCGGCGGTCAACCGCTGCCACTCGTTGCCCCGGGTGCCGGCCATCTCGGCGAGCCGGACGGTGAGCGGGGCGGTCTCGTTGCCGCCACCGGCGAAGATCAGCGCCACCAGCAGGTCGTTCCAGACCCAGAGGAACTGGAAGATGCCGAAGGCGGCCAGCGCCGGGGTGATCAGCGGCAGCACGATGGTCCGGAAGATCTTCGGGTGGGTGGCCCCGTCGACCCGGGCCGCCTCCATCAGGTCCCCGGGCAGCTGCGAGATGAAGTTGTGCAGCAGGAAGACGGCGAACGGGAGTGCGAAGCAGGTGTGCGCGAACCACACCTGCGCGAACTTCTGCTCGTCGACCAGGTCCCAGGCCGGCATCAGGGTGACGCCGCCGAGGGTGACGCCGGTGGAGAAGAACTTCAGCAGTGGCACCAGGGCCATCTGCAGCGGGACGATCTGCAACGCGAAGATCGCGATGTAGAGCCAGTCCCGGCCGCGGAACTTGATCCAGGCCAGCGCGTACGCGGCGAGGGACGCGAAGGCGAGCGGGAAGAGCACCGACGGAACGGTGATCGCCAGCGAGTTGATGAAGTAGCTGGCGAGTTGCCCGGAGGACGACGACCGTCCGAAGAGAACCTGCTGGTAGTTCTCCAACGTGAACTGTGGGCTGGTGAACGCCGTCCACCAACCGGTCGTCTTGATCTCGTCCTCCGGTCGGAGGGAGGAGATCAACAGACCGAAGGTCGGGACGGTCCAGACCACCGCGATGACGATCGAGACCAGCGTCGCGGTACGGCTGTTCAGCCGTTTACGGACCCGGCCGGCGGTGGTGGACGGGGTGCCGTCGGTCTTCTGGGTGCCGGCGGCGACGGTCGGCGTTGCGGTCGTCATCTCAGCCCTCCCGCTGTTGACGGAGGTTGCGGATCTGGTAGATCACGACCGGGATGACCAGGATGAAGAGGAAGACCGCGAGCGCGGAGCCCTGCCCGTTCTGGCCGTACCGGAAGGCTTGGTTGTACATCTCGCTGGCGATCACGCTGGTGTCGTAGTTGCCGTTGGTCGCGGTCCGGACGATGTCGAAGACCTTGAGCGTGGCGATCGTGAGGGTCACCACCACGACGATCAGCGCCGGCCGGATGCTCGGCATGGTGATCTGCCAGAACATCTGCCACGGGCTGACGCCGTCGAGCCGGGCGGCCTCGACGATGTCGCCGGGGATCGCCTTGATCGCGGCGGAGAGCACCACCATGGCGAAACCGGCCTGGATCCAGACCATGATGACGATCAGCAGCAGCGTGTTCAGGGGTGATTCGAGCAGCCACTGCTTCGGCTCGCCGCCCAGGCTGACCACGATCTGGTTGAGCAGACCGATCTGGTCGCCTTCACCGCGATAGGCGTAGACGAACTTCCAGATGATGCTCGCGCCGACGAAGGAGATGGCCATCGGCAGGAAGATCAGTGACTTGGCCACCGCCTCGAACCGGGCCTTGTCCACCAGTACGGCGTAGATGAGGCCGAACCCGGTCGCGATCAGCGGGACCAGAACGACCCAGACCAGGGTGTTGATCAGGACCCGGACGATCGAGTCGTCGGAGAACATCCAGCCGTAGTTTCGCAGCCCCACCCAGTTGGTGCTGCCCGCATCCATGAAGGAGAGCAGCGTGGTGCGGATGGCCGGAACGACCAACCCGACCGTGAGCAGTAGCAGCGTCGGCAGCAGGAAGAAGAGCGCGAAGAGTCCCTCCCCCTGCCTGCGTCGGCGGGGGAGCGGGGCACCGCTGGCGGACGCGGCAACCAGCTGCGCCTCCCGGCGCCGAGCGAACCAGGCCGGCACCACGTCGAGAAGCAGGAGCAGACCGCCCACCACCACGACGAAAGCGATCAGCCCGTACATCAGCATGAGGAACTTCGGCTGTTCCTCCGCGAAGTCGAACTCCATCGACCCTCCCAGGTCCAGATCCGCCGGTGGGCCGGCCCGCGGCTGCGGACCGGCCCACCGCTCAGATCACTTCCAGCTGCTCTCGATGCCCTGGAGCACCGACGCGGTGTCCTTGCCGTTGATCCACTCGACCATGCCCTTCCAGAACGTCCCCGCACCGACGGCTGCCGGCATCAGGTCGGATCCGTCGAAGCGGAAGATGCCGCTCTTGTCCTGGAGGATCTGGACCGAGAGCTTGTCGATCGGGCTGGCGACGTTGGCGATGTCCAGCTTGTTGTTCGCCGTGACCCAGTTGCCGAGCTTCGCGCGGCTGTTGACGTACTCGGCCGAGGCGAGGTAGGTCTGCACCGCCTGCACCTCGGGGCGGTCGGTGTAGCCGACGACGAACTCGCCCGCGCCGAGCACCGGCTTGCCCTTGGCCGTGTCGATGGCCGGGAAGTAGAACGCGAAGGCGTCACCGTCCTCGGCCACCTTGGTGCCCTCGGGGAACTGGTTGGCGTAGAACGACGCCTGCCGGTGCATGGCGCACTTGCCGGTGGTGACAGGCAGGCCGGCCTCACCGAAGGCGGTGGTGCCGATGCTCTTCACCCCGCCGAAGCCGCCGTTCATGTACTTCTCGTTCTTCAGGATCGTGCCGGCCCGGTTGACCGCGTCGACGATCCGCGGGTCGTTGAACGGGATGGCGTGGGTGGTCCACTGGTCGTAGACCTCGGGACCCTGCGTACGCAGGATCACGTCCTCGATCCAGTCGGTGGCCGGCCAGCCGGTGGCGTCACCGGACTCGATGCCGGCGCACCACGGCTTGATGCCGCTCGCCGCGATCGTGTCGCTGAGCTTGATCAGGTCGTCCCAGCTGGTCGGGACCGTCCAGCCCTTCTCCTTGAAGAGCTTCGGCGAGTACCAGACGAAGGACTTCACGTTGGCACCGAGCGGCACACCGTAGAGGGTGCCGTTGACGGTGCCGTACTTCAGCCAGTCGGCCGGCAGGTTCTGCTCGGCCATCGTCTTGGTGTCGGCCCCGAGGGACTTCAGCTTGCCGGCGTCGGCGAACCGCTTGACCAGGCCCGGCTGGGGCACGAAGGCCAGGTCGGGCGCGTTGCCGCCGTCGACCCGGACCGGGAGCTGCGCCTCGAACTCGGCGTTGCCCTCGTAGTCGATCTCGATGCCGGTGCAGTCCTCGAACGACTTCCAGGAATTCCTGAGCAGGTCGGCCTCGGCGTCACGGATGGACGCGTAGATCGAGACCTTCTTGCCGTCGTGACCCTCGTACTTGTCGTATGCGGCGCACTCGGCCGAGCCCGCGTTGTTGCTCTTCTTGTCGTCACCGGTACCGCAAGCAGTGGCGCTGAGCGCCAGCCCGAGTACACCGGCGATCACGAAGGCCTGGCGTGGTCTGGTAAAGACCGCCATGCCGTCCTCCTTCCTAGCCGGCGCGGTCGTGCTGGTGACCCGTCGCCGGTCCGATTGGGCGTGCACACATGTAAGCGCTTGCATCCGATCCGGTCCACCCCCAGTCAGACACGAGCGAGTAACAATCCGGAAACCTCAAGGCCGCCTCGTGGGCGCGCTCCCGGACCGGATCTCGGACCCTTTCGAAGATTGACGATATCTGTCAGGCTGAGGGCACCACATCGAAGGTTTTCGACATAGGAGGAGCTGCATGCGTAAGCGGTGGATCAGCCTGTTGGTGACGGGTCTGCTCGTCGGGGGAGTACTGACGCCGGCGAGCCCGGCCCTGGCCGCGCCGACGTTCAAGGTGCCGTTCCCGTGCGGCCAGTCCTGGTCCGGGCAGACCAGGTCCAACCACAGCCCGGCGTACGCCGTCGACTTCAACCGCACCGACGACCTCGGCGACCCGGTGGTGGCCAGTGCTCCCGGCACCGTCGACCGGGTGACCGACCTCGGCGGCACCAGCTACGGCAAATACGTCCGGATCAACCACGGGGGCGGTTACAGCACCTATTACGCCCACCTCAACGGCTTCAACGTCTCGGTCGGGCAGACGGTCGGCTACGGCAAGGTGCTCGGCTGGGTTGGCAGCACCGGTGGCTCGACCGGCCCACACCTGCACTACGAGCAGCGCCTCAACGGCGGCGACATCCAGGTCCGGTTCAACGGCGGCCTCGCCCTGTACTGGGGCACCAAGAGCTACAGCAGCGACAACGGGTGCTCCTCGGGCAGTGGCAACGGCACGGTCGACACCAGCGGCACCCCGCTGACCGTCCGCTCCGGCCCCGGCACCGGGTACGCCTCGGTGGGCACCGTCGCCGACGGCACCCGAGTGACCATCGCCTGCCAGACCAGTGGCACGACGGTCACCGGCACGTACGGCACCAGCTCGATCTGGGACCGGATCGGCTCCGGCAGGTACATCGCCGACGCGTACGTGTACACCGGCCACGACGGCTACATCCCCGGCGTGCCCCGCTGCTGAGCGGGCGCGACGCTGGTCTCCGGCGGGCGAGCGCCCGCCGGAGACCAGGCCGTCAGGTGTCCAGCCGCCAGATCGACAGGTTCACCGCGCGGCGAAGGTGACCCAGGCGTCCATCGCGTCCATCGCGTCCATCGCGTCCATCGCGTCCATCGCGACGCCCGTGCCCCACTGCCCCAGGTCTGGGGCAGCTCTACAGGGGCTCAACGGGGCATCTGCGGTCGGACCGAGGCCGGGATCAGGAGGCGGGAGCGCCCGCGAAAAAGCGCCGGGGCCGCTGCGACCGGTGCTCCTGTCGGGAGGACGAAGCTCTGGTCGCGGCGACCCCGGCGGGTCCCGGTGTTACAAGGTGCGAACGTCAATTGAAGATGCTGACACCGCCCGGGCCGACCAACAGCCCGACGATGATGAGGACGATGCCCCACAGGATCTGCCGGCGGAACAGCGCGAGAATGCCGGCGACCACGAGTACGACTGCGAGAATCCAAAGAATCAGCTCCATGACCTCTGAATACCCGACTGGCCGATCGGGGAAACCTGGTCGGTGTCAAGTTGATCGCCAACGTGGAAGACGCTGTACGCCTGCTTGATCACCGGGTGCGCGACGTTGCGTACGCGTACCCCTCCGGGGGTCGTGCCGCGCTCGGTGCCGGCGTGCGCGTGCCCGTGCAGGGCCAGCGCGGTGGGCGCGGAGTCGATCGCCTGCCCCAGCTGGTACGACCCGAGGAACGGGTAGATCTCCAACGGTTCGCCGGCCAGCGTGTCCGGCACCGGTGCGTAGTGGGTGAGCGCCACCAGCATGTCGCAGTCCAGTGAACGCAGCGCCGCGCCGAGGCTGTCCGCGCTGTCGGTGGTGGTCCGCACGAACGCCTTCATCTCCGGCTCGCCGAAGTCACTCGCGCAGCGCCCGGCGAATCCGCCGCCGAAGCCCTTGACGCCGGCGATGCCGAGTCGGCCACCCGCGCAGTCCAACACCACGCCGTTGCCCTCCAGCACGGTGATGCCCGCGTCCTCGAGCACCTTGACCACCTGTGGCACCTGGTCACACTGGTGGTCGTGGTTGCCCAGCACGGTCACGACCGGCACGGCCAACCCACCAAACTCCTCTGCCACGCAGCGCGCCTCGGCCTCGGTGCCGTGCCGGGTCAGGTCCCCGGCCAGCAGCAGCACGTCGGCGCACTCCGGCAACTCCTCCAACGCGGGTCGGAACCGGCCGACCACGTCCTCGTCCAGATGCACGTCACCCACCGCGGCGATCCGGATCACCATGGAACCTCCCTCAGGGCAGTTGCTCGATCTCCGTGGGCGCCTGGGCGCGGATCACCCCGATGTCGCTGGCGATCGGCACGTCAGGAAAGCGCTCGGACACCCGGCGCAGGATCTCCGCACGCCGGTGCGGGCTCTCCACCTCGCCGTAGAGCACGAGGGCGCGTTCTCGTCGGACCACGGTGATCCCTTGTTCGGCGACGGCGGGATCCTCGGCGAGCAGCCTCTGGATCTCCGCCTCGACGTACTCGTCCGGTGGCCCGGCGCCGATGTCGCGATGATGGGTCACGATGTCCCCTCTCCTGGCTGGGTGCCGACGGCCGGCACCACCTCCAGCCGGTCCAGCAGCACCAGGAACGCCTCCGCGTACGGCGAGTGCTGCGTCTCCTTGCGTACCCTTTCCCAGTCGATCTGCTCCCGCAGCGACCGGGCCAGCGGCAGGCCGCGGGCGAAATCGCAGTAGTGCTGGGAGAAGCTGAGCAGCTTGTGCACCATGAGCTGGGTGGCGGACAGGACCGGCATGTGGATCGCGTCCACCGGCCGGATGACCGTGTCGGCGAACGTCTCCTCGGTCACCGGTGTCTCGATCGGCCGATGGATGAGGTCCACCATCCGGTCGTCGTCGAAGACCTTGACCAGCCAGTCCTCCGGTGGGCGCTGAGCGACGAAGCCGGCGGCCACCAGGGCCTCCAGCGACTGTTCGACGTCGGCCTCCCGGATCAGGAAGTCGACGTCGTGCTCGCTGGAGTGGCCCCCGTGGGCGTACACGGCGAAGCTGCCGCCCAGGGCGAACGGGATCTCGGACTGCTTGAGCACGGCGGCGACCTTCTTGAGGGTGTGCACCAGACTCTCGTCCCCGCGCTCAGCCATCTGGTTCTCCCGTCGTCAGGTCGGTGGACCGGCGGTTGGATTTCAGACTCCGGTACCCGGCATTACGGTCGGCCACACCTGGTTGTGTCGCGGTCGGGCGTCAACAGGGATGAAACACCACAAACCTCACGGACCCGGTGCATGGGTCGGATAACCTGTGGAGGGTGGCCAGATCATCGGGGATGCGACGCGGCAGGGCCCGGTTGCGCACCGTCGCCCTGATCGGCATCGACGGTTCGGGCAAGACCACTCAGGCACACCGGCTGGCCGACGCGCTGACGGCCGCCGGCCGCCCCGCGAAGTACCGCCGCAACGCCAGCGGGCGCCGTTGGCTCGGCCGCCTCGCCCACCGGCTCGGGCGGCCGGACGCGCAACGGCTCGTCGGGCGCGACGGCGTGCTGGCGGTGGAGTCCGTGCTGCGCTGGCTCGCCATCGCCGCAGCCCTGCTCAGTTGCCTGCTCACCGGCCGCACGGCGGTGATGGACCGCTACTCGGCCTGCCAGTACGCGAGCATCCGGGCGCACGGCGGGCAGCGCTGGGAGCGGCTCGCCCGGGCCGGCTATCGGCTGTTCCCGAAACCGGAGGTGACCTTCCTGCTCACCGTCGACCCGGCGGAGGCGTACCGGCGGATCGAGGAGCGCGGCACCGACCACGAGACGATGGGCTGGCTGACCGCGGCGGACACCGCCTACCGGGCCCTGCCTGAGTACCCGAGCTTCGTGGTGGTGGACGCGGGCCGCCCGGCCCAGGAGGTGACCGACCAGATCCAGGCGTACCTGGGGACCTGGCTGCCGCCGTCCCCCGGGCCGGCGCAGGGTGATGGTGACCCGTTGGCCGCTCAGGCCCGCCCGTAGACCGGGACGGTGGCGCCGCTGGTCGGGGCCGACTCGGCCGACGCGAGGAATCGGATCACCGGCGCGATCTCGGCCGGGGCCACCCAGCGGGAGTGGTCGGCGTTCGGTTGGGCGGCCCGGTTCGCCGGGCTGTCGATGACGCTGGGCAGCACGGTGTTGCAGCGCACGTTGCGCGACCGGTACTCCACCGCGACCGCGTTGGCGAACGCCAGCACCGCCGCCTTGGCCGTCACGTAGCCGGCCGCGCCGGGGAAGGGGGCGACCGCCGCGCGGGCCGAGACGCAGACCACCGCGCCGCCGCCGGCCGCCACCAGGTGGGGCAGCGCGGCCTGGGTGACCAGGTAGGTCGGCCGCAGGTTGACGGTGAGCATCCGCTCGAACTCCTCGACCGGCGTCTCGTGCACCAGCCCGCCGCTGGCGTACCCGCCGACCAGGTTGACCACCGCCCGCAGCGGCGCCGCCGGTTCCCCGGCGGCGGCCTCGACCGCACGCGCCGCGCCCGCCGGATCGCTCAGGTCCGCGACAGGCCGGACCAGCCCGTCCGCAGCCGGGTCCGCGCCGGGCCGGGCTTGCCGCTCCGGTACGACCACCCGCCAGCCCGCCTCGACGAACGCGGCGACGACCGCCCCGCCGAGCCCGCCGGTACCTCCGGTCACCAACACGCTGCGCTCCGCCATGCGCGTCACGCTAGTGCCTCGGGTGTCCGGAACCTCTCGGCGGCCCGCTGCCGGCGCTCTGCCGAGAGCAGAGCGGCTGGCTGAAACACCCGTCGGCAGCGCAGGATCATCGGATGCGGATCCTTGTTCTCGGTGGTACCCGGTTCCTCGGCCGGACGGTGGCTCAGCTCGCCGTCGACCAGGGCCACGACGTGACCTGTGCGGCCCGGGGAGTGTCCGGAGTCGCGCCGACCGGGGTCCGGTTCGTGCCGGTCGACCGTGACGATCCCGAGGCGCTGGTGCAGTTCGCCGACGAGAGCTTCGACGCCGTGGTCGATGTGACCCGCCAGATCAGTCACGCCAGGTACGCGCTCGCCGCGCTTGCCGACCACGTCGGACACTGGTCCTTCGTGTCTACGATCTCGGTGTACGCGGACAACACCACCCCGGGTCAGGCCGCGACGGACGCACCGGTGCTGCCACCAGCCCCGCCGGACGTGGATGGTCCGGTGGGGCCGGACCACCGCTGGTACGGCGAGTGCAAGGTGAGCATCGAGCGGCTGGTCCGGGAGCGGATGGGCGTGGACCGTTCGTTCATCTGCCGGGCGGGGCTGATCGTCGGCGCCCAGGATCCGAGCGACCGCTTCCCGTACTGGGTTCGTCGGCTGTCGGCCGGTGGGGAGGTGCTGGCGCCTGGCCGGCCGAGCGACCGAGTGCAGTTCGTGGACGTGGCCGATCTGGCCGGCTGGTTGCTGCATGCCGCCGACACCCGCCTCGGCGGCACGTACGACGGCATCGGGCCGGCGATGTCCCGGGCCGATCTGCTGAACGGCGTCGCCGCCGGGCTGGGCGTCGCCGATCCGGTCCTCACCTGGGTCGACCAGGAGTTCCTGCTCGCTCACGACGTGCGAGAGTGGTCGGGGGAGCGGGCGTTGCCGCTCTGGGTGCGGCTGCCGGAGTTCGGCGGCCTGATGGACCGGGACGCCCGACCGGCTCTGCACGCCGGTCTGGCGGTCCGTCCGCTACCCGACACCGTTCGGGCGACCGCGTCCTGGATGAGAGCACACCCGGCCGACGTACGGCAGGGTGGACTCGACCCGGCGGATGAGGCGGCGGTACTGCGGGAGTGGCAGGCTGTGCGGGACCGGTGATTCCGGCCGGCAACTGCATCCCCACCCGGCCTGTCATAGTTGACGCTTACGCTTGGTGAAAGTAAGTTTCACCCGTGGCGAAGAGTCCGAAGATTTCTGCGAGTCAGGAGCCCGGTGGGCTGATCGTCCACATCAGTGGGCTGTTGCCATCGCTGTCGCCCGCCGAACAGCGGGTTGCCCGGCTGGTCGTCTCCGACCCGGCCGCCGCCGCCCGGCGGACCATCACCGACCTCGCCACCGCCGCGGAGACATCCGAGGCGACAGTCATCCGGTTCTGCCGTTCGGTGGGCATGGACGGCTACCCCCAACTGCGCATCCGGCTCGCCGCCGAGGCCGCCCGCCGGATCGAGCCGCCGGACGCCCGGGTGGTCGGCGGAGACATCCCGCCCGGCGCCGACCTCGCCCAGATCATCGCCACCATCGCCTTCAACGACGCCCGCGCGGTCGAGGAGACTGCCGAACAACTCGACCCTGCCGCCTGCGAGCAGGTCGTCGAGGCGATCAGTGGCGCCGGTCGGATCGACATCTACGGCGCAGGCGCCAGTGGCTTCGTCGCCTCCGACTTCCAGCAGAAGCTGCACCGCATCGGCCGGATCGCCTTCTACTTCCCGGACGTGCACACCGCGCTGACCTCGGCCGCGCTCCTCGGCCGGGGAGACGTGGCCTTCGGCATCTCGCACACCGGCACCACCTCCGACGTCATCGAGGTGCTGGAGCAGGCCCGTACGCGAGGTGCCGTCACCGTGGCGCTGACGAACTTCCCGCGCTCGCCGATCACCGAGGTGGCGGACTTCGTGTTGACCACGGCGGCCCGGGAGACCACCTACCGCTCCGGCGCGACGGCCAGCCGGCTGGCCCAGCTCACCGTGGTCGATTGCCTCTTCGTCGGGGTGGCCGCCCGCAACCGGGCCCGGGCCCGCAAGGCCCTCGAAGCGACAGCCGAGGCGGTCCAGTCGCACCGGGTGGGTGCCAACCGGAGGCGGGCATGACGGCCGGTGCGGTGGAGCCGGACGAGGACATGCCAGCACCGCCCGCCCGCCCGACGGTCCGGGTGGGCGCACCCACCGAACGGCGTAACCCGCTCAGCGCCGACCTCGACCTGATGTCGACCCGGGACGTGCTCACCGTCATCAACGAGGCGGACCGGCGCGTGCCGGCGGCGGTCGCCGCGGTGCTCGACGAGATCGCCACCACCGTCGACCTGGCGGTCGCGGCGCTGCTCGGCGGTCACCGGGTGCACTACTTCGGGGCCGGCACCTCCGGCCGGCTGGGTGTCCTCGACGCGGCCGAGCTCGCCCCCACCTTCAACTCGCCCCGGCACTGGTTCTGCGCACACCTCGCCGGCGGCCCGGACGCCATGTTGCGGGCCGTGGAGGACGCCGAGGACGACGACCGGGGCGGCGCGGTCGAGGCAGCCAGTTGTGTGCGCGCCGGTGACCTGGTGGTTGGTCTGGCGGCCAGCGGACGCACCCCGTACGTCCTCGGGGCGCTCGCCGCGGCCCGCGCCAAGGGCGCTTCGACGGTGTTGCTCTGCGCCAATCCGGAGGCGGAGGCCGCCCGGTCGGTGGACGTGTTCATCGGGGTGGACACCGGACCCGAGGTGGTCACCGGGTCGACCCGGATGAAGGCGGGCACGGCGCAGAAGTTGGTGCTCAACGCGTTCTCGACCGCTGTCATGGTGCGACTGGGGCGGGTCTACTCGAACCTCATGATCGATATGGTGGCCACCAACGCGAAGCTCCGCGGGCGAATGATCTCGATTCTGGTCGAGGCCACCGGCTGCTCGGAGGAGGTCTCCCGGCGAGCCCTCACCGAGGCGGACGGTGACCTCAAGACGGCGCTTGTCTCCCTGGTTTCCGGTGCCGAGGTC
Organism: Micromonospora parathelypteridis; assembly: GCF_014201145.1. Classification (NCBI taxonomy): domain Bacteria; kingdom Bacillati; phylum Actinomycetota; class Actinomycetes; order Micromonosporales; family Micromonosporaceae; genus Micromonospora; species Micromonospora parathelypteridis. Next base: position 1,970,974 of record NZ_JACHDP010000001.1, on the reverse strand, counting down.
GAGGCCGCCCGGGCTGCGCTGGCCCGCTCCGCCGACCAGGTGCGCGGGGCCCTCGCCCTGCTCGCCACCTAGCGTCACACGCCCCGGGAAGCGAACGGGGCTTCGGATTGTTCATCTGGCCGGGGGGTAATAACACTCCCGTGGATGAACCGACCGGTCCCCCGGTGCGTATCTGGCAGTGACCAGGATCGCAGCGTGGTGGTGACCCGGGTCGCTGTGCCCCCGCGGCGGGCGGTGTTGCCATGGTGCGGTAACCCGTACGTGGTGCCCAGCGGCGAGCCACCCGGCGGGTGCTGACAGCAAACATGGACCGTGCTCTCAGCTACTACTCAGGCATTCGTGACACTTTCGACTCACGACATGGAATCCCCGACACGTCTCATCTGTTGTGTAGGTGTCAGCACCGGTGGGCACAGCAGAAGTTACCAGGGGTTGACGGACGTGGGGAATGGCAAGGAACCGGGCAACCGGCGCGAGCGAGGGGACCGTGGGCAACGTGGACAAGAACATCGGCATGCGAACCGACGAGGTTGCCGAGGAGCGCGACCTGGTCGGCGTCTACCTGCACGAGATCTCCCGGACGCCACTGCTGGACGCCGCCAAGGAGGTCGAACTCTCCAAGGCTATCGAGGGCGGCCTCTACGCCGAGCACCTGCTCGGTGAGGACGCCGTCCCCACCGGTAGGGACCGGGCCGACCTGGAGTGGCTGGTCGTCGAGGGGGAGCGCGCTAAGGACCTCTTCATCCGCGCCAACCTCCGACTGGTCGTCTCGATCGCCCGCCGCTACGTGCGCTCGGGCATGCCCATGCTGGATCTCATCCAGGAGGGCAACACCGGCCTGGTCCGGGCGGTCGAGAAGTTCGACTACGAGCGTGGATACAAGTTCTCCACCTACGCCACCTGGTGGATCCGTCAGGCGATCAGCCGGGCGATCGCCCAGCAGGAGCGCACCGTCCGACTGCCGGTGCACCTCGTGGAGGACGTCAACCGGATGCGCAACGTGGCCCGGCAGCTGACTCGTGAGCTGGGCGCCGACCCGGAGCCGGAGCAGATCGCGGCCTCCCTCGGCGTCACCGTCGAGCGGGTCAACGAGCTGCGCCGCTGGTCGCAGGACACCGTCTCGCTGGACACCCCGGTGGGCGACGACGGCGACACGAACCTCGGCGATCTGGTCGCCGACAGTGACGCGCCGTCGCCGGAGGACATCGTCCTCAGCGGCCTGGAGCGGCAGCGCATCGAAGGGCTGCTCAACCACCTCGACGACCGGTCCGCCGGCATCATGCGTGCCCGCTACGGGCTGGAGGACGGCCGGGAGCACTCGCTCACCGAGGTCGCGTCCCGGTTCTCGCTGTCCCGCGAGCGGATCCGGCAACTCGAGATCCAGGCCCTCGGCCGGCTGCGTGAGCTGGCCCGGGCGGAGGGGCTGCAGGCAGCCTGACCTGGTAATAATGACGGCGAACGGCCGGCGTCCGATAGGGGGACGCCGGCCGTTCGCCGTATCCGGTCGTTCCTAGCGAACCCGGCCGTAGCCCTGGATGGACATCATGTTCATGCCCCGCTTGAGCACGTTGCGACCGGCGCTCGGCGCGTCGATCACCTGACCGTCGCCCACGTAGAGGGCGACGTGCCCGAGCCCGCTGTAGAAGACGAGGTCGCCCGGGCGTAGGTCGCCCCGGCCGATGTGGGCCACCGCGCTCCACTGCATGCGGGTGTTGTGCGGCAGGGACTTCCCGGCCGCCCGCCAAGCCGCCGAGGTCAGCCCGGAACAGTCGTAGCCGTTCGGCCCGTCGGCTGCCCAGGCGTACGGCTTGCCCACGGCGCCGAACGCGTAGCGCACAGCGGCGCCGGCGTCACCGGCCACCGCGGGCACGTTCTTGGCCTCGGCCGCCGCTGCCTTGGGTTCGGGTCGCTCGGTGGCCGCCCCGTACGCCTGCCGGCGCAGCTCGTACAGCTTCTCCAGGTCCTGTTCGATCTGCTTCTTGCCGGCCGCGAGCTGACGAGCCTGCGCGGCCTGCCGGGTCAGTGTGGCGTCCAGGCCGGCCTTCTCGTCGAGCAGCCGCCGCTGGTCGGCGGTGAAGCCGGAGATGCGCTCCTGCCGCTTGCGGGTCAGTTGGTCGAGCGTGCCAAGCCGGTCCAGCAGCCCGGAGGGGCCGCCGGGACGCAGCAGGGCGTCCGCGGTGCGCAGAGCGCCGCTCTTGTACGCGGTGTTGGCCAACTTGGCCACATCGGCCCGGCTCTGCTGGGCCTGCTGCTCCAGTGGGCCGATGCGGGAGCGTAATCGGGCCACCGCGGCCTCGTTTGTCTTGATCTCCTCACGCAGCTTGTTGTACGACTCGACGACCCGTTCCAACTCGGTGGAGGACGTTTCGATCCGGCGGGTCAGGTCGGCTGGGGACGGCTCGGCGTGGGCCACCGCCGTCGGGGCGATCAGCGCGGCCGACATGCCGACCAGCGCCACGGTGCGCAGCAGGTTTCTCAGGGATGACAAGAGCGAAAGGCCCCTCTCCCACGGCCGCCGGGGCTGCTGACGCCCTCGGCGACACCGGCCGGGGCCACCCGGGCGGACGGCACTGGGCCGGACCGGCTCGCTCAACCTAACCCGGGACGGATGTCGCTCGCAGTTGAAGCAGGGGCGAAAGTTGGGGGAGAGGCGGGTCGTGTCCCTGCGTTGGGTGGCGTTGATGACACCTGGTGCGACGGGATTGGACGCCCTTTTCGTGGGCAAATGGGCGATATGAGACCTTCGTCGTTCCGAGCGTATGCCGCCGGATTCCTGCCGGCCATAACCGGAAAAAGTGGAAATGGATGCTGTTTCTCGGCGATGTCACCGGTTTGGGGGAGCTGTCGAGAGTTCGTAAATGCCCAGGCCGGCTGGCGGGGCCACAACACAATGAAGGCCGGAGCCGGGAATCCCGTCGGCAGATAGCGACGTTTGTCACCAGCGGGTCAACCGGCCAACCGTCCCCCGCGGGAGGAACCGTGGATCGTGAAGGCGCAAGTGTGCGACCGCCGCGAACGGTGCCGGGTGCCCGGTCGACCCTGCTGTACGCGCGGCCCGGCATCATCGTGACCGTCGACCGGTTCACCGTCGGCCGAACCAGTTACCGGATCGCCGACCTGACCCATCTGCGTACCACCCGAGGCCCGCACGACCGGATCGCCGTCCGGGCCGTCGTCATCACCGCCAGCATGCTCGGCGGTGTCGCGCTGCTGCTCGGCTTCACCGGCGGGTTGGAACACCTGACCGCCGGGGCGTACCTCATCCTCGGCGCGGTGCTGCTGCTTCCCGCCGCGCTGGCCCTGGTCGGTGATCGCTGGCGCCCGCCGCCGCACGAGCTGTGGGGGTGGCACCGGGGAGCCGAGGTGCTGCTGTTCAGCGCCGACGACGAGCGGCAGTTCGGCCAGGTCACCCGGGCGCTGTTACGGGCCCGGGAAGTCAACCGGTACGGCGGCTGGGTCGACCCGCTCGCGTCGGCCGACCCGTGGCGGCCCAGCCGTTGACCCGACGACGGTGGGCCGGCGCCGAGTTGGCGTCGGCCCGCCGGCCGCTCAGCGGGCGACCGGCTCCGGAGCCCGTGCCTCCTGCGGCGCGGCCAACCAGGCGCTGACCCGGCGCTCGGCGAAGAACGAGACGAACGGCACGGTGCCGGCCAACATCACCAGCAGCATCCGCTTCAGCGGCCAGTCGGCTCGGCGACTGAGGTCGAACGCGGCCACCAGGTAGATCATGTAGAGGAAGCCGTGCGCCGGCCCCACGGTCTCCACCACGACCGCGTTGTCGAACACGTACTTCAGCGGCATGCCGATCACGACCAGCAGGATCAGCACCACGCCCACGATCCAGGCGATCACGCGGTACCGGGTAAGGGCAGCGCCCACCTTCGTCCGTCCTTCCAAGCCCGGCTCAGCCGGGATAGTCACCGGGCCGGGCGCCCGGATTGGCGTTCAACCATGACAGGTAGTGGTTGTAGGCGGCCAGGTCCGTGTCCTCGACGGCGTCGCCGGTGGCCGGCACCCGGGACACCCGCACCGGTCGGCGTACCGCCGGTCGGGATCCTGCGGTGACAGCCGGTTGCGGCGCGTCGGCCGGATCCGTCGGCGGCGCGTCGGCCTCGTCCGCGCTGCGGCGGGCCAATTTCACCTCGCGCCACCAGACGTAGACCACGAAGCCGGCGAAGATCGGCCACTCGACCGCGTACCCCCAGCTCAGGCTGTTGCCCGCGGTGGCCCGGCTGACCTGCCACCAGCCCAGCCCGAGGAAGCCCACGGCCAGCACGACCATGGCCACGTGACGCGCGATCCACGTCGGGGTCCAGAGCCGCCTCATGGCATCGAGGGTACCGGGGGCGGCGCCGGTCTCCGACACCGTGTCGTAGCTGTCGCGCGGCGGGGATGGTTTGGCGTCACCACGCCTGGGCATTCGTCTAGACGCCAGCCCAAACGAGATCAAGGGGGGCGATGATGACCGGATCGGTACGTGAGGACGGCTTTGCGTCCAGCGGCAGCACGGACATGAGCCCGGAGCAGCGGGTGCCCGAGTGGGGCGGCGATCACCTGGCCGACCCGGCGGGCACGACGGATCTCGACGGCGACCTGCTCGGCATCGACCCGACGGAGTTGACCGACGAGGATCTGATCCGCGAGATGCACAGCCTGCACCGCACCCGCCTGGACACCCTGCGGCACGCGGCGGACTCCGCGCTCGCCAACCACCTGCGGCGGACCGCGGAACTTGAGACCGAGTACCTGGCCCGCCACCCGGGCCGGGAGGTCGACCCCAGCCGTCTGCGGGACTCCTGATGGCGGCGCGCGCGGTGCGCGGCATGTCCGCGCCACCCGAGGTGGTCTTCAACACGGCCACCGACCCCGACCGAGCCTCGGCCTGGCTGCCGGAGCCGCTGCGCGGCGACGGCAGCCCCGCCGCCGAGATCAGCGGCGAGGAGTTGCGGGCTCGATGGGGTGACGGCGACGCCGATGACTGGACGGCCGAGATCCGGGTCGAGCCGGCGGATTCCGGCGGTGCCCGGATCCAGCTCGACCTGGCCGACGGGTCGGGCGGGCCGGGCCCGGACCAGTTGGCCGATGAGGCGCTCACCAACCTGGCACGCGAGGTCGCCGACAACCTCCAGGCCGGCTGAGTCGGCCGCGCGGGACGCCGCTCCCGCCCCACCACACGACACGAGGAGACCCGGTGAGCGACACTGGCCTGCGACAGAAGGCGACGCGGCTGCGTCGGGCGTACGCGCCGCACGAACACCGACCGCTCGGCGGCTACCTGGTGGCGATGGGCGCCTACGCCGGCGTGACCGGGGCGCTCGCCGGCCTGGTCAAGGCGACCGGTCGGCCGGTGCCGGAGCGACCCGCCCCGTCCGACGTGGTGCTGCTCTCCATCGCCACGCACAAGCTGAGCCGGCTGCTGTCCAAGGACGCGGTGACCAGCCCGCTGCGGGCGCCGTTCACCCGCTACGACCGCCCGATCGGCAGCGGTGAGGTGATGGAGCAGGTCCGCGACTCGGGCAGCCCTACCCGGCACGCCATCGGCGAGTTGCTGAGCTGCCCGTTCTGCCTGGCGGTCTGGGTGGCCACCGGGCTGACCGGTGGACTGGTGCTCGCGCCCCGGCTGACCCGGCTGGTGGCCACCGCGCTGACGGCGGTCGCCGCGTCCGACTTCCTGCAGATGGCGTACGCGACGGCGCAGCAGGCCGCCGAGGGTGGGCACGACGACGACTGACTCCAGGGAACGGCAGCGGGGGCCGGCGAATGCCGGCCCCCGCTGCGTGTACGCCTCAGCGCTGCATGCCGGACCAGCCGTGCGGCGACTCCGGTTCTCGTTCGTCGTCGTCCGCCCCGGTGATGATGTCCCGATCCACGGCGGTGCGGTCGTGCTCGTTGGCGAAGTCCGGCTCGGGCGTGGTGTCCCTGCCCTTCGGCGGTTGACCCAGCGCCGACACCTTCTCGTCGTGGTCCTCGTGGTCCGTCATGTCGGTGTCCCTTCTGCGGTCGCTCACGCGATGGAGCCGCTCAGCCGATGGAGCCGCCCAGCAGGTCGCTTGCCTCGTCCACCGCGTACTCGCCCTCGGGCAGCGCGTCGATGCGGGCGAGCAGGTCCGGCGGGAGTTCGGCGGCCACCGCCTGGCGGTAGATCTCCGCCTGTTCGACCCGCTCCTGCGCCCGGTAGATGTCGTCGAGCAGGTCGTCGATGGCCCGGGTGTCCGGCTCGCCGGCCACGGATGCGTCGTCGGTCACGCGATCAGCTACCCGGGCCGGAATCGGTCAAACGTCACGCGCCTGACCCGCCTGCGCGGGGGGAGCCTCGGGCCGAGCCAGTCGGGCGGGCGTAGAGACAGCGCCGCCCCCGGCCGGTGGGCCGGGGGCGGCGCTGGTGTCGGTGTGCAGGTCGCCTCTCGGCGAGTGGCACTGCGCGGCTCCAGCCGGACGGTATTCCGCGAAGGCTATTTAGGTGAGGCCCGGGGACACTGGACACACCGACACCCCAGTCAACGAGCCGACCCCCGCCCGTGTTCCGCGCGCCTTGGTGGCGGCCGTCACACCGTCGTCGGCAGGGTGGCCCGGCGAGCCTTCACCGCGGAGGCCAGGTGGTCGAGCACCTCGGCGGTGTCGTCCCAGCCGAGGCAGGCGTCGGTGACCGACCGGCCGTACTCCAGCTCCCGGGTCGGGTCGAGGTCCTGCCGACCGGGCAGCAGGAACGACTCCAGCATCACGCCGGTGATCCCGCGCTGGCCGGCAGCCAGCTGGGCGGCCACGTTGGCGGCGACCAGCGGCTGGTTGCGGTGGTCCTTGCCGCTGTTGGCGTGACTGGCGTCGATCACCAGCCGCTCCGGCAACCCCGCCGCGCGGAGCAGGTCGAGCGCGCCGCCAACCGACTGCGCGTCGTAATTGGGCCGACCGCCTCCGCCGCGCAGCACCAGGTGACCATCCGTGTTGCCCCGGGTGTGCATGATCGCCGGGGTGCCGGAGAAGTCGATGCCGGGGAAGACGTGCGGCACCCCGGCGGCGCGGATCGCGTCCACGGCGGTGCCGATGCTGCCGTCCGGGCGGTTCTTCATGCCGATCGGCATGGACAGGCCGGAGGCGAGCTGGCGGTGCACCTGGCTCTCCACCGTGCGGGCACCGATCGCGCCCCAGGCCACCGTGTCCGCGATGTACTGCGGTGTGATCGGGTCGAGGAACTCGCAGCCCACCGGCAGGCCGACACGCAGCACGTCGAGCAGCAACGCCCGGGCCAGCCGCAGGCCGGTGTTGACGTCCCCGCTGCCGTCCAGGCCCGGGTCGTTGATCAGACCCTTCCAGCCGACCGTGGAGCGGGGCTTCTCGAAGTAGACCCGCATGACGATCAGCAGGTCGTCGGAGAGCCGGTCCGCGGCGACGCGCAGGCGCTGGGCGTAGTCGAGCGCGGCGGCCGGATCGTGGACCGAGCAGGGTCCGACAACCACCAGCAGGCGGTCGTCCTCGCGGTCCAGGACGCGACTCACCGCGCGACGGCCGGTGAGCACGGCCGAGGCGAGCGGGGCTTCCAGGGGCAACTCGTGGTGCAGGAGGGCGGGCGTGGTCAGCGGCACGACACGGTCGATCCGCTGATCGCTGACCCGATCGGTCTCCGGGGTCGTCACGGTGGGCATCCTTTCGCCGACCGTGCCCGGGGCCGGTGCCCGGGACGAGCCGGCTGCTCGTACGCAAAAGGGCAGGAGCGACAGCTCCTGCCCAGCCGGCTCGGTCCGTGGTGACGTCAGTTCATGGTGAAGTCACCGGCTTGCGAGCCGGCTGTCTAAACCATCGATAGGAACGCGTCACCGGGCCAGCGTACCCGACCGGGCGGGCTAATCCGCAGTCGTCCCAAGATGCGCGCGACGAACACAGCGTGCCGAAGGCCGCGCCAGGAACACCGCGTGCCGAAGGCGAGGTCGGGGTAACAGGGGTGCCATGACAGACGAGCAGAGCGATCAGGACCGGGTCGAGTCCCGGGCGCACCTCCTACCCGAGGAAGCCGCGGTGGGCAGCGACGACCCGGAGGCGCAGGCGGAGGCCATCCTCACCGAATCGGACATCCGTGCGGCGGACCAGAACGCGGCGCCGGACACGGTGCTGGAACGTCGTACCTCGGATCAGACGGTGGCGGCGGTGGAGCCGCCGGACTGAACGGTTGCCCCGCGTGCCCGGCGGGACCCCCGGTAGGTCTGCTCCCGCAGCCAGGCCAGCGGACCTGCCACCCGGAGCTCGGGTGGCAGGTTGCGCACCGGGTCGAAGGCGAGCGCGGCGTCCTCCGCCGCACCGAGCTGGGCGCCGATGCTGACCTCCCCGACCGGCCGCCACGGACCCACGGCGGACGCGACCGCGAGCACCAGGCGCGGCGTGTCCGTCCGGGTCGCGGCGGCCACCGTGGCCAGGCTGCGGCCGAGGTCGACCGAGTCGGGGTCGACCAGCGCCGCCAGCCAGAGTCGGCGCGGGCCCGCGCGGTAGCAGATGATCGTGCTGTACGTCCCGGTGAAGCGGCGCCGAGGCAGCGGCAGGTTCCGCAGCACCGGGGCCGCGCCGCTGGAGCTGACCAGCAGGTCGAACGGTCGGCCGGTGTCGCGGTGCAGGCGCACGGCGAGGCCCAGCACGTCCGGCCAACTGCCGGGCGTGGGCGTGCCCTTGGAGAGCCGGATGGTGGTCCGGTACCGACCGGGGTCGTCCAGCAGACCGACCCCGGTGGGTGGTCCGGGCGTACCCCAGATGACCGTCTCGCCGACGAACGAGCGACCGGCCGGATGCAGCAGGCGGCCGCGGCGCCGCCGACCGAGCGCGGCGCTGGCACGTTCGACGGCGGTGGCGTCCCGGCCGGCGGACCGGGACGGTGGCGGGTTGACGGTCATTGCCCTCCGGTACCCCGACCGACGGCCTCGATGCCTCGCGGCCGGCTCGCCGACCGACCGCACGTCACCTTTCCGCCCGCGAGATCGGATAGCGTCGGGGCATGCCCGACAGCGGTTACCCCTGGCCCATCGAGACGTCCCGACTGGACAACGGCCTACGCGTGGTGGTGAGTGAAGATCGCACCGCGCCGGCCGTGGCCGTCAACCTCTGGTACGACGTTGGCTCCCGGCACGAGCCCGCCGGGCAGACCGGCTTCGCCCATCTTTTCGAGCACCTGATGTTCGAGGGCTCGGTGAACGTGGCGAAGACCGAGCACATGAAGCTGATCCAGGGCTCCGGCGGCTCGCTGAACGCCACGACCAACCCGGACCGGACCAACTACTTCGAGACGGTCCCGGCCGAGCACCTGGAGTTGGCGCTCTGGTTGGAGGCCGACCGGATGGGCGGCCTGGTCCCCGCGCTCACGCAGGAGACGCTGGACAACCAACGGGACGTGGTCAAGAACGAGCGCCGGCAACGCTACGAGAACGTTCCGTACGGGGACGCCTGGCTGCGCTTGTTGCCGCTGCTCTACCCGCAGGGGCATCCGTACCATCACGCGACGATCGGCTCGATGGCCGACCTGAACGCCGCCGACCTCGCCACCTTCCAGGCGTTCCACCAGACCTACTACGCGCCCAACAACGCGGTGCTCACCGTCGTCGGTGACGCCACCGCGTCCGACGTGTTCGCGCTGGCCGACAAGTACTTCGGCGCGCTGCCCGCACGCGACGACATCCCGCCGGCCCCGGACGGCCGCAGCGTGCCGGCGACCGGGCAGACGGCCATCGAGTCGGTCAGCGCCGACGTGCCGGCACCCCGGGTGTACATCGCCCACCGCAGCTACCCGTTCGGCAGCCCCGGCTACAACGTGATCACCGTTCTCGCCACCGTCCTCGGCAGCGGCCGGGGCAGCCGGCTCTACCAGCGGCTCGCCGACGGTGAACGGATCGCCCAGCCGGACCTGGTCGGGGCGTACGGGGTGGACCTCGCGCACGCCCCGGCACCGCTGATCGCCACCGCCACCGCCCGCGCCGGGGTGAGCGCCGAGCGGCTGGCCGAAGGGCTGGCCGCGGTCGTCGACGAGCTGGCCACCGTGCCGGTCACCGCCGCGGAGCTGGATCGAGCCAAGGCCATGCTCAGCACCGGGTGGTGGCGTCAGTTGTCCACGGTGGACGGCCGGGCCGACCTGCTCGGCCGGTACGCCACGCAGTTCGGTGACCCGGCCCGCATCGTGGACCAGTTGCCGGCCCTGCTCGCGGTGACCGCCGAGCAGATCGCCGAGGCCGCCGCCGACGTGCTCGCCACCGACCGGGTGATCCTGACCTACCTGCCCGAGGAGACCTCATGACGCTGATCGCCGACCGTCCCGGCCCGGGCGCCGCACGCCCGTACCGGTTCCCGCCGGTGGTTCGCCGCGCCGTGGCCGGCGGTCAGGTCGTCGCCGCGCACCTGCCCGGGCAGAACCTCGCCGTTGCTCTGCTGCTGCTCGACGTGGGCGCGGGCCAGGAGCCGATCGGCAAGGAGGGCCTGTCCGGGGTCCTGGCCAAGGCGCTGGAGGAGGGGACCGCGCAGCGGGACGCCGCCGCGTACGCGCTCGCTGTCGAAGGGCTCGGCACCGCCCTGTCGACCGGGTTGGACTGGGACTCGTTCCAGGCCAGCGTGGTGATCCCGGTGGACCGCCTCAGCGCGGCCGTGGAACTGCTCGCCGAGGCGGTCCGGACGCCCAGGCTGGACCCTGCCGACGTGCGCCGGGTCCGTGACGACGAGGCGACCGCGCTGCGGATGGACTGGGCCAACCCGGGTCCCCGCGCCGACGCCGCGTTGCGCGCGGACCTGTTCGGTGCCCAGAACCGCTGGGGACGCCCGATGCACGGCGACCCGGAGTCGGTCGCCGGGTTGGATGTGGAGGACGTGACGGTCTTCCACTCCGAGTGGTTCCTGCGCCCCGGCACCCTGATCGTCGCCGGTGACCTGGACCGGATCGACCTGGACGCGCTCGCCGCGGCGGCGTTCGCCGGCACCGGTGGCGGCCCGGCCGAGCGGGGTGGCCCGATCGAGGTGCCGCTGCACGCCGGCCGGCGGATCATCCTGGTGGACCGGCCCGGCTCGGTGCAGTCCACGCTGCGGCTGGGCCACCCGTCGCCGCACCGGGCGCACCCCGACCACGTGCCGATGACGCTCGCCGGCACGGTGCTCGGTGGGGCGTTCACGTCCCGGCTCAACCACCTGCTTCGCGAGGTGCACGGCTACACCTATGGCGTTCGGGGTGATTTCGCCTCGTCCCGGCGGTTCGGTCGGTTCGCGGTCAGCTCCGGGGTGCAGACCGCGGTCACCGTGCCGGCCCTGGTCGAGGCGGTGGGCGAGATCAACCGTACCCAGGCCAGCGGGGTGACCGAGGACGAGCTGGCGGTGGCCCGCTCCTGGCGGGCCGGGCAGCTCTCGGTCGAGTTGCAGAGCCCTCGGGCAATCGCCGCCGCGCTGACCACGCTGGTGGTGCACGGCCTACCGGACGACTACCACGCCCGGTTGCGTGAGTCGCTGCTCGCCGCCGACGTGGACCAGGTCTCCGCGGCGGCGGCCACCCACCTGCACCCGGACGCGCTGACCCTGGTCATCGAGGGCGACGCCGCCATCATCCGCGACGAACTAACGGCAGCCGCCCTAGGAGACCTGATCGCCTAACCCCACCACCCACCCACCACCCCCGCCCCCGTTGATCATGAAGTTGTTGTCACCTGGCACGGCGTGTCGCGGCGATAACTTCATGATCAACGAGGTGGGGGTCGGGGGGTGGGTGTGATGCCGGACGCGGGCGGTGGGAAAGGGGTCCCGTTCGTGGGGGTGGGCTGGGTAGCCTCGCGGGCATGAGGATCGGCATTGTGGGGGCCACCGGCCAGGTCGGTGGCGTGATGCGGCGGGTGCTGGCGGAGCGGGAGTTCCCAGCGGAGCAGGTGCGGTTGTTCGCCTCGGCGCGGTCCGCCGGGCGCACACTGCCGTGGCGCGACGGCGAGGTGACTGTCGAGGACGCGGCGACCGCCGACTATTCCGAGCTGGACATCGTGCTCTTCTCGGCCGGTAAGGGCACCGCCCGGGAGTTGGCCCCCCGGGTCGCCGAGGCCGGCGCCGTGGTGATCGACAACTCCTCCGCGTTCCGGATGGACCCGCTGGTGCCGCTGGTGGTCGCCGAGGTCAACCCGCACGCCGCCCTCGACCGCCCGAAGGGCATCATCGCCAACCCCAACTGCACCACGATGGCCGCGATGCCGGTGCTGCGTCCGCTGCACGCCGAGGCGGGTCTGGTCGGCCTGGTCGTCTCCACGTACCAGGCGGTCTCCGGTGCCGGGCTGGCCGGCGTCGCCGAACTGGACGAGCAGGTCCGCAAGGTTGCCGAGCACGCGGCCGGGCTGGCCTTCGACGGGTCGGCCGTGGAGTTCCCCGCGCCGCGCTCGTTCGCCGAGCCGATCGCCTTCAACGTCCTCCCGCTGGCGGGTTCGATCGTCGACGACGGCTCGTTCGAGACCGACGAGGAACAGAAGCTGCGCAACGAGAGCCGCAAGATCCTGGAGATCCCCGACCTGTTGGTCTCCGGTACCTGCGTCCGGGTGCCGGTCTTCACCGGCCACTCGCTGCAGATCAACGCCCGGTTCGCCCGGCCGCTCACCCCGCAGCGCGCCCACGAGCTGCTGGCCGACGCGCCCGGGGTGGCGCTGACCAACGTGCCGACGCCGTTGCAGGCCGCCGGGCAGGACCCGACCTACGTGGGGCGCATCCGGGCCGACGAAACCGCGGAGTACGGGCTGGCCCTGTTCTGCTCCAACGACAACCTGCGCAAGGGTGCCGCGCTGAACGCGGTGCAGATCGCCGAGCTGGTCGCCGCCGAGCGTCGCTGACCGTCGCCGTCACCGGGCCCTCGTCGACGTCGGCGAGGGCCCGGGTCCCGTTCGAGGGGCCCGCTCCTGGTCGACCGGTCGTGCTTGGATAGGACGATGCCGACCGTCCCACCTGGAGGAAAACGTGCCGGATGACCGTACCCAGCAGGCGTTGACGGATCTGGTCGCCAAGCGCTCGATGGGCGTTCTCGCGACCATCAAGCGGGACGGGCGGCCACAGCTCTCCACCGTGGTCTACTCCTTCGATCGGGCCGCGGGCCTGATCCGCGTGTCCGTCACCGACGGCCGGGCCAAGACCGCCAACCTGCGCCGCGACCCGCGCGCCAGCTTCCACGTCGCCAGCGACGACGGCTGGGCGTACGCGGTGGTCGAGGGTCGCGCCGAGCTGACCACCCCGGCCGTCGAATCCGGCGACGAGACCGTCGAGGAGCTCGTGGCGCTCTACCGGGCGCTGAGTGGCGAACACCCCGACTGGGACGAGTACCGCCAGGCCATGGTCGACGAGGGACGGTTGGTGCTGCGGCTGCACGTGGAGCGGATCTACGGCATGCCACCCCGAGGCTGACGCGCTCGTCGTTGCCGGTCAGCCCGGTTCGATCACGGTCACCCCGGGCCAGCGCTGCGCCGGCCGGTGCCGGGCCAACCGCTGTCGGGACCGGGCCACGTCCACCCGGGCCGGGTTGTGCCGCCAGATCCCGCCCAGCAGATCCCCCAGGCCGTAGGGGGCGCAGACCCTGAGGCGGTTCGCCAGGTCCAGCTGGACGGCGACCGCGGTCGCGTACTCCGGCCAGGTGGCGACTGCCTCGGCCACGCTGCGGTACGGCTCGATCGGGTCGCCGCCGAACTTCGCCGCGTACCAGGTGTGCACCGCCGCCTGGTTGCGGGCCTGCCACTGCGGCTCCGGCCAGGCCGCCGCCAGTCGGGCGGTGGCTCGATGGTCGTCGTCGGGGGTGAGCCTGGTCGGGTCGAAGAAGACCACGTCCACGTCCCGGACCGTCGCCGGGTCGAACCCGTCGCCGTACCGCTCACCCCAGACCAGATCGCGCAGGGCACCCGCGCCGATCCACGCGTCCGGCAGCCCGGAGTCCCGCACCACGGTCAACGCCCGGGTCAGCCAACCGCTGCCGCTGATCAGCTCCCGCAACTCGCCCTCGCCCGGCATCATCCGCCCACGGTAGGCGGCGGGCCGAGGCGTGCCGGCCGCAGGTGGGTGCGGCGCCCGTCGACGGGTATACCGCCCTCCCGTGCCGACTCGGCCGCCACGGAACGTCGGGGGAGGGGTGGATGGGCGCCGACACGACCAGCGACGAGGCCCGCCCCGGCGGCCCGCCCCTGCGCCGGGAAACCTCCCGTCTGCTGTCGTTCAGCGACGGTGTCTTCGCCATCATCATCACGCTGCTGGTGCTCGATCTGCAGCCACCTCGGGTCGGGCGCGGTCAGCTGCTGCACGCGCTGTTCGAGCAGTGGCCGGCGTACCTCGCCTACGTCACGTCGTACGTGTTCGTGGCGGTCAGTTGGCTGAACCACCGGTCCGCCTTCAACCGGGTCACCAGCAGCGGCAAGGGCCTCCAGTGGTACAACCTCGCGGTGCTGTTCAGTACCGCGCTGGTGCCGTTCGCCACCTCGGTCCTCTCGCAGGCCCTGCGGGAGGGTGACCAGTCGGACCAGCGGACCGGCGTGGCCCTCTACGGCCTGGTCGGCGGGTTGCTCTCGGTGACCTGGCTGGGGCTGTACCACTACCTGGCTCGACATCACGATCTGCTGGACGAGACCGTGTCGGGTGGGTTCTTCCCCATGGAACGGGCGCGAGCCGCGGCCGGCGTCCTGGGGTACGCGCTGGCGATCCTCGTCGGATTCCTGGCCAGTCCGCTCTTCGCGCTGGTGATCTTCCTGCTGCTGCCGATCTTCTATGCCATGACCAGCAGTGGCCTGTACGAGTTGCGGAGCCTGCGGCACCCCCACGGATAGGCGCCGGCCCGCCAGCGTTACCTGCTCCCGAGCGCCGGGTAGACGGGCCGTGCCGACACCGAGAGGGGAGCACCATGACAACGGTCGGAGAGTTCATGACGACCCGGTTGGTGACGATGGACGGCAACGAGACGCTCATCGCAGCCGCGCAGGAGATGCGTGACAGCGCGATTGGTGACGTGGTGGTGACCAACGGCGACAGTGTGGTCGGCATCGTCACGGACCGGGACATCACGGTCCGAGGTGTCGCGGAGAACATGGACCCGGGCTCGACCCGGCTGAGCCAGATCACCACCCGCGACGTGATCACCGTGAGTCAGTACGACGACGTGGTGGCCGCCGCGGATCTGATGCGTACGTATGCCGTACGCCGGCTCCCGGTGATCGACGACGGGCGCCTTGTCGGCCTGGTGTCGATGGGTGACCTCGCCGTCGAGCGTGAACCGCAGTCGGTGCTCGCGGACATCAGCGCCGACGACCCGAACAACTGACCGTCCGCCGCGGGCGCGCGCCGGCTCTCCCCGATGCGGGGGGAGCCGGCGCTGCGATGTCCGGACCAGACCGGTGCCGAGTTCACTCACCCGATCCGGGCGAGGTTGACCGGGGAGGCGGCGGGGACCCGTGCGGGGACGTGTGCAACGCCGGCCGTCCGCGCGACTTGAGCGCGGTAGTGGGATCCCGGGCCCGGCAACTGGGAGGAGTGGACCCGATGGTGGACGCGACCACGAGGTTCTTCGAGGATCTGGACCGGCGGGGGTACGAGCCCCTGCTGGCGAAGACCTCCGGGACGCTGCGTATCGACCTGCACGAGGGGGCGCAGACCCGGCACTGGCTGCTGAGGATCGACCGCGGCCGGCTGGAGGTGAGTCAGGAGGACCAGGAAGCCGACACGGTGATCGGCGCGAGCCCGGTCCTCTTCGACGACATCGCCGCGGGCCGTGAGCACGGCCTGGCTGCGCTGTTGCGCGGGGACATGACGGTGACCGGCGACGCCCGGCTGGTGGTGCAGGTGGAGCGGATCTTCCCGAGTTCCCCGGACGCCCGGGGGCCTCGTCGCCGCTTCGCGGGGGAGGTGCACTGATGGGGCAGAGCAACACGGTCCGGATCCTGGACGGCAACACGTTCGTCGTCTGCGAGGACACCGGCGACATCGAGGCGACTCCGAGCGAGCCGACCGGGCTGTTCTCCATCGACACCCGGTTCCTGTCCACCTGGGTGCTGACCGTCAACGGTGAGCGGCTGAACTCGCTCTCCTACGACGACCTGCAGTACTTCGAGTCGCGGTTCTTCCTCGTCCCGGGGATGGCCACGCACTACGTGGACGCGAAGTTGTCGATCATCCGGGAGCGCGCGGTGGGTGGCAGCTTCCGAGAGCAGCTCACCATCCTCAACCACGACGAGAAGCCGGTCGAGCTGGAAGTCCGGATGGACGCGGCGTCGGACTTCGCCGACCTGTTCCAGGTCAAGGACGAGATCCTCAACAAGAAGGGCGAGATCTACACCGAGGTCGAGCCGGACCGGCTGCGGTTGGGCTATCGCCGGGGCAACTTCCAGCGGGAGACGATCATCTCCTCGTCGATGGCGGCCCGCTACGACAGCAAGGGTTTCGCGTACACCGTCCATCTGGAACCCAACGAGCAGTGGGAAGCCGCCATCGACGTCCAGACGCAGGCGGTCGGGCCCGGCGGCCGGGATCTGCGTTTCGGACTGCGCGTGCACGGCACCGAGCGGCTTGCCCTGCAGCACGACCTGGAGCAATGGATCGCGGACGCGCCCAAGGTCAACAGTCAGCACGGCCGGGTGGCCAGCACCTACCGGCGCAGCCTGATCGACCTGGCGGCGCTGCGCTTCTCGCCCCTGTCGCTGGGCGGCGCCACCCTGCCGGCCGCCGGCCTGCCCTGGTTCATGACCATGTTCGGTCGGGACAGCATCCTCACCTGCCTGCAGACCCTGCCGTTCACCCCGCAGTTGTCGAAGACGACGCTGCGCATCCTCGCGTCCCTGCAGGGGAGCCGGTTCGACGACTTCCGGGACGAGGACCCGGGGCGGATCCTGCACGAGATGCGTTACGGCGAGACCGCGGCCTTCGAGGAGCAGCCGCACTCGCCGTACTACGGCTCGGTGGACGCGACGCCGCTGTTCGTCGTGCTGCTCGACGAGTACGAGCGGTGGACCGGGGACGTGGCGCTGGTCAAGGAGCTGGAGCAGGAGTCACGGGCGGCGCTGAGGTGGATCGACAACTACGCCGACCTGGTCGGCAACGGCTACATCTGGTACGAGCGCCGCAACACCGAAACCGGCCTGGAGAACCAGTGCTGGAAGGACTCCTGGGACTCGATCTCCTACTCCGACGGCACGCTGCCGCCGTTCCCACGGGCCACCTGCGAGGTGCAGGGGTACGCGTACGACGCGAAGATCCGCGCGGCCCGGATGGCTCGCGAGTTCTGGGACGACCCGGAGTTCGCCGACCAGTTGGAGCGGGAGGCGGCGGAGCTGAAGGCGCGGTTCAACCGGGACTGGTGGGTGGACGACGGCGAGTACTACGCCCTGGCCCTGGACCCGGACGGCCGCCAGTGCGACATCCTCAGCTCCAACATCGGCCACCTGCTGTGGAGCGGGATCGTCGAGCCCGAGCGGGCGGAGAAGATCGCCCAGCACCTGGTGGGGCCGCGACTCTTCACCGGCTGGGGCGTGCGGACGCTCGCCGAGGGGGAGGCCCGGTACAACCCGATCGGTTACCACAACGGCACGATCTGGCCGTTCGACAACTCGTTCATCGCCTGGGGCCTGCGCCGCTACGGTTTCGCCGAGGAGGCCGCGACCATCGCCAGCGGCATCCTGGACGCGGCCACCTACTTCGACGGCCGGTTGCCGGAGGCGTTCGGCGGCTACCCGCGGGAGCTCACCAAGTTCCCGGTGGAGTACCCGACGGCGTGCAGCCCGCAGGCCTGGTCGACAGGTACGCCGCTGCTGTTGCTCCGCACCATGCTCGGTCTGGAGCCGCACGAGGGTCACCTGGCGGTCGAGCCGCGGCTGCCGGTGGGGATGGGCCGCATCGAGGTGTTGGACATCCCGGGTCGCTGGGGTCGGATGGACGCCTTCGCCCGGGGCCGACTCGACCTGGACAACCTCGCCGACTGATCGAAGCGACCGCAGAACCGGCGGCGGCGCGCAGCCCGCGCCGCCGCCGGTCGCCACCCAGCCGGGCAGGGTAGATTCTGCGGATGCCGGAGCTCGTGTACCCGCCCGTTATCGCCACCGCCAAGACGTTGTTTCGCCTTCTCGACCTGAAGATCACCATTGAGGGCGCTCACCACGTTCCCCGCACCGGCGGGGCGGTGCTGGCCAGCAACCACGTCAGCTACCTCGACTTCATCTTCGCCGGTCTGGGTGCGAACGCGTCGGGTCGGCTGGTTCGGTTCATGGCCAAGCAGTCGGTCTTCACGCACAAGATCTCCGGGCCGCTGATGCGGGGGATGCGGCACATTCCGGTCGACCGGCAGGCCGGCGCGGCCTCGTTCCGCGCCGCCGTGGCCGCGCTCAAGCGCGGCGAGGTCGTCGGCGTCTTCCCCGAGGCGACGATCAGCCAGTCGCTGACCGTCAAGGAGCTCAAGAGCGGCACCATCCGGATGGCCCGCTCGGCGAAGGTGCCGGTATTGCCGGTCGCGCTGTGGGGCACCCAGCGGCTCTGGACCAAGGGTCACCCGCGCACGCTCACCCGCCGGCACACGCCGATCACCGTTCTGATCGGCGAGCCGATCAACCCGGCCGATTTCCCGGACCCGAACCTGCTCGACGCCGAGCTGAAGACCCGGCTCAACGCGCTCGTCGATCGGGCCCAGCGGGAGTACCCGGACGCGCCGGCCGGCCCGGACGACACCTGGTGGCTCCCCGCGCACCTGGGCGGCAGCGCGCCCACGCCGGAGGAGGCCGCCGCTCTGGACGCCGCCGACGAGCGCCGCACCGCCAGCGCCTGACGACGAGTTGGCCGGATCGTTCCGCACCCGGGCATGATGGTGTCTGCCGGCGCGTCCGTTCTCCGGTCAGGATCTTCAGTCATGAGCAGAGCAGCACTCGTCGTGATCGACGTTCAGGAATCCTTCCGTCAGCGCCCGATCTGGGCGTACGGTTCCAACCCCGACATGGTCGGTCAGGTCCAACGGCTGGTCGCCGCCGCCCGGGAGCGCGGCGACCTGGTGGTCTGGGTCCTGCACTCCGAGCCCGGCACGGGCGGATTGTTCGACCCCGCACTCGGGCACGTGCGGCTGATCGAGGGGCTGGTGCCGGCCGAGGGCGAGCCGACGCTGGTCAAGACCGCGCACAACGCGTTCACCACCACGAATCTCCAGCAGCAGCTCACCCAGGCCGGCATCCTCGACATCACCGTCTGCGGCATCCGCACCGAGCAGTGCGTGGAGACCACGACCCGGGTCGGCTCGGACCTCGGCTACCGGATGACCTTCGTCACCGACGCCACGCTGACCTTCCCCATCCCGCACTGGGACGTGCCGGAGACCGCCACGGTCGAGGAGATCCTCGCCGACCCGCGCACCCTGACCAACGAGGAGATCGTCACCCGCACCGAGTACGCGTTGGCCGGCCGCTTCGCGACCATCCGTACCGTGGACGAGGTGACCGGCGCGATCCTCGCCGGCACCCGGAGCTGACGCGATGACCCGGGTCGTCTTTCTGCTGGTCCCGCAACTGCACCTGCTGGACCTCGCCGGGCCGGCCCAGGTCTTCTCCAGTGCCGCCGACCTCGGCTACGACTATCAGCTGCACTACGTCGCCGAGCGGGAGCAGGTGCCCACGGTGCAGGGCGTACCGCTGGTCGCCGAACTCCAGTGGCCCGAGTTGGCCCCGGACGACCTGGTGATCGTGCCCGGTTGGCGGCCGGCGGCGCACGGGCCGGAGGGGCCCGTGTCGCCCGGCGACCTGCGGCGGCTGGCCGAGCACCACGCGGCCGGCGGCACGGTGGCCAGCGTCTGCGCCGGGGCGTACGCCCTCGGGCGGGCCGGGCTGCTCGACGGCCGCCGCTGCACCACCCACCACGAGGTGCAGGACGACCTGGCCCGCCGTCACCCGGCGGCCCGGGTCACCCGTGACGTGCTGTACGTGGTCGACGACCGGGTGGTCACCTCGGCCGGCATCGCCAGTGGCATCGACGTGGCGCTGCACCTGGTGGCCACCCGGCACGGCCCGGCGATCGCCGCGAAGATCGCCCACACGCTTGTCGTCTACGCCCGCCGCAACGGGCACGAGCAGCAGGCCAGCGCGATGATGCGGCACCGCTCCCACCTGTCGGACTCCGTGCACCGGGTGCAGGACCTGATCGACAGCCGGTACGCGGAGCCACTGCCACTGGCCGATCTGGCCGCCGCCGGCGGCGTGGCCGAACGGACGCTGACCCGGCTGTTCCGCGCGACCACCGGGCTCACCCCGCTCGGTTACCAGCAACTGCTGCGGGTGGAGCGTGCCGAGCACCTGATCGGGCACGGCACGACCGTGGAAGCCGCCGCGCGAACTGTCGGTTTCACCGATGCCCGGATGCTGCGCCGCCTGCGAGCCCGTTCCACGGGGTCGGCTCCGGCCCTGAGCGGTAGTAGTCGTCCCGGGAGTGGAACTCCACCGGCAGCGAGCCGGGCAGCGTGACCCGGGTGTCCCCGGCGAGCAGGCTGGGGCCGGCCCGCAGCAGCAGCACGTCGCGCTCCTGCGCCGACAGGTCGACCAGCTGAGGGCGGGTGAGCCGGAACATGGCGACCGCCCGGCGGACCTGCCGGGCCAGCGCGGCGACCTCACCGGCCGGCCCGTCCAGGGCCAGGGCCGGCTGCTGGATGGTGCGTAACGCGTCGCAGACGATCAGCAACTGCGCCGCCGCGTCCTGCTCGGCGGCCGGCAGCTCCAACCGGGACGGCCACTGCCAGCGGATCTGCCCGCTCATCAGGCCGTTGAGGCGGGCGGGCGGCCGGGACCGTGGGGTGTCGTCGACGACCAGCGACAGTTGGGAGCCGCTACCCACCCAGCAGATCCGCTGGTCGGTGACGGTGACCGAGACCTGCTCGGGCAGTTGCCAGCCGCGCCGCGTCTCTGTGGGCCCGAGCAGGTAACCCGCGACCAGCAGCCGGTGCCGCCCGAGCACCCGCTCGCCGGGGACGGGACGCAGGTTGTAGCGGTAATCCAGGGTCGGCCCCACATCGTCGTCCGGGGCGTCGAACCGGTGGGGAGCTATGAAGAAGGGGGACGCGTCGGCGTGCATCGTCACGACCTCCCGGTCAGATGGCTGTGCTGTGAAGCCTGGCGGATCGGGAGACGGCTGTCATGACGCCCGTTAGGGGGTCGGCCGGTCGTGCGTCGCCTGTGACCGGTAGATGCCGATCTCCTCCGGGCGGACGAGGCCGTCCTCGATCGCGCGGGCGAGTAATGCCGCCTTCGTGGCGGCTGGCCGCCCCGCCCGGGTGTACTTGATCCGCGCACGGTCGACGTACTGCTTCACGGTGTGCTCGCTGATCTGCATCCGACGGGCCACCGACGCCTTGGACATCGACTGGAACCAGAGCAGCAGCGCCTCCCGCTCCTTGTCGGACAGCATCGGCCGGTCCGGCCGTGGGTCGCCGACCATCGCCCCGGCCAGCGCGGGCGGCACGTACGGCCGGTCGCTCGCGGCGGCCAGCACGGTCGCCACGCAGTGCTCCCGACCTTCGTGCTTGGCCAGGAACGCCACCGCCCCGGCGTCCAGCGCGGCGAGCATGGTCGCGGGGTCGGTGTGCTCCGAGTAGACCACCACCCGCCGCCCGGCGGCGCTCAGCTCGGCCAACTTGTCCAGCGCCATCCGCCCGTGCAGCCGCAGGTCGAGCAGGACGACGTCGGCGTCCGGCGCCGCCCGCAGCACCTCGTCCGGGTCGTCCCCGGTTGCCAGTACCGTCAGCCGTGGTTCGGTGGCGAGCCAGGCGCGTACGCCGTCGACCACCACCGGGTGGTCGTCGACGATCGCCACCCCGATCGGCCGGTCGCCGGTCACCGCCGCCACTGGGTCTGCGCCCATCTGATGCTTCCGTCCCGTTCGTAGAGGTGCTCTACCTGCCCGTCGTCGTGCTCCCCGGGGGGCGGGCCGGTGGCCTCCGGCCCCTCCCGGTCCGGTGTGACCAGGCTGACCACCACCTCGTCCGGACCGGAGACCACGGTCAGTCGCGCCCAGCCCCGGGCGTCGGCGAGGATGCCGTTGAGCGGGTCGGCCAGCCGGCGTCGGATCTCCACCGGCAGCGGCGGCGGGGTGCCGATGGTGACCAGGTCGATCGGCAGACCATTGCGTTCGGCCAGGTCGGCGGCGGCCCGCAACTCGTGCAGCAGCGGGTCGGGCACGTCGTCGGACTCCGCGATCAGTCGGCGCAGCCGGGCGGCGGCCAACATGCACCGGCGCTGCACCTCCGGGTCGTCCGGGTCGACCTGGCCGGCTGCCAACTCCCCGAGCACCCGCCCGGCCGCCGAGCTGACCAGGGTGAGCCGGTCCCGGCGTTCCCGGAGGGCCCGCTCGGCGGCATCCCGCTCCGCAGCCATCGCATGGCCGGCTGCGGAGACCGCGGCCCGCTCCCGAGCCAGGCTGACGATCACCGCGCTGCCCACGAACACCGCCACCGGGAGGGAGAACGTGCCGTAGACGTACATCACGTAGCGGGCCACGTCGGCCGGGTCGGGGCCGTGCCCGAGCACGGCGATCAGCGCGATCACCGCGTGCGTGGTCAGCAGGGCGATCAGCCCCACCACCCGGCGACCCCACAGCGCCAGCACGAAGAACCAACCGAGCGTGCCCCACACCCAGTTGGCGGCGGTGAACAACTGCCGGTCGCCGACGGCGACGAAGACGGCCACGTCGACGGCCAGCAGCAGCCCGGCCAGCGGCCACGGCGGCAGCGGCGAGCCGCGCAGCAGCCGCACCCCGGCCACCGCGCCGGCCACCGCGACCAGTGCCCAGCCGCCGAGCACCACCGCCGGTGCGCCGAGCTCCGCGCGGGCGGCCAGCACCGCCGGCAACCCGATCGCCACGTGCCAGGCCAGTGCGATGGCGACGGCGACGATCCGGGCACCCCGGTCGGACGCGTGCGCCACGGCAGCCGGAGCGGCGAGCCCGGCCGCGGACGTCGGCTGCCGGGGTGCGGGCACGCTGGTCCGCTCCGGAGCCTCCGGTCCGTGGATGGGGTGCGCCGGGGCGCCGAGGTCAGCCGACACCGGGCCACTCCAGGCGAATCCGGGTGCCCGCTCCGGCTGCCGACTGCACGTCGGCCCGCCCACCGACCGCCGCCATCCGGCCGCGGATCGACTCGCGCAACCCGTACCGGTGGGGTGGGACGGTGGTCGGGTCGAAGCCGGGGCCGTCGTCGGCGACCTCGACCGCGACGCCGATCGCGTCCCGGCTCAGCCGCAGCGTGACCCGCGCCCCCGGTGCGTGGCGGACCACGTTGGACAGCGCCGCGTAGGTGCTCTCGCTGATCGCGTCGGCCACACCGGCCGGGACCGCGCACGACTCCAGGTCCAGGTGCGCCGACAGCTCGGGCAGCCGGCCCGCCACCGCCCGCAACCGCCCGTCCAACGGCACCGGGCCGTCGCCGGCCACCGGGCCGACGTTGGTGAGCGCGACGAGGGTACGCAGGTCGGTGGCGCACCGGTCGCGGAACGCGGCGGAAGGGCCGGCCACCGCGCCGAGCCCCACCATGGTGAGCGTGCCGAGCACCGTGTCGTGCAGGTCGCGATTCTGCTGGCGTTCGGCGTCGCGGGCGGCCCGTGCGACCAACGCCTCCCGGGTCAACCGTTGATGCTCGACGAACACGCGGTCCGCGCGGCCGATCCGTCGGCGCATCACCGTCGCCATCATGGCCGTGCAGGCGGTCTGCACCAGCAGCGTGGCCGCGTGCGCCCGAGCCTCGGTGGAGTTGCCGGCCGCCTGTGCGCCCGTCGCGTACGCGGCGACGACGAGCAACCCGGCCGGGATCGACCAGCGCGCCGGGGCGGTGGCCTGCGCGTTGATCACCGTGGTGCTGGCCAGCACGGCGATCCAACTGCCCTCGCCGGGCAGCACCCCCGGTGCCACCAGCACGGGGATGAGCAGGCAGGTCGCCGCGGTTATCGCGACGTCAGCGGCGACCAGGGCCGGGTTGATGCCATGACGCAACGCACGGTGCGCGTACCAGACCGACCAGGCGGTCAATGCGGCGACGACCGGCAGCAACACGACAGGCTCGACCGGCGGGCCGTGCACCGACAGGGCCACCGCCGCGCCGATCACACCACAGGTCAGCCGCAGCAGGGCCGGCATCGTGGTGAAGATGAGGCCGAGCGCGCCACCAGCCGGATTGTCCAGGGTGGGCGGCGGCGGCACGGGTTGGGTGGCAACGGCCGGCATCGGGAAGTGTCCTTCCGACAACGACCCGGTCCGGGTCCGCGCGGCATAGATCGACGTCGGAGAATAACACGGTTGATCGGCTGTGATCACCCATTGTGCGCGATGTGTCGCAGAATCGTCATGTTAGGCCGCGGGCTGGAGCAGGTCCCACCGGTTGCCGTAGAGATCGACGAATACCGCTACCGAACCGTACGCCTCGTGCCGCGGCTCCTCCAGGAAACGCACCCCGGCGGCCACCATCCGGGCGTGGTCCCGGGCGAAATCCTCGGTGTGGAGGAACAGCCCGACCCGCCCGCCGGTCTGGTCGCCGACCCGGGCCTGCTGCTCGGCGGTGCTTCCTCGGGCCAGCAGCAACGCCGTCTCCCGAGCGCCCGCTGGGCGGACCACCACCCAACGTGAACCGTCCGGACGGGCGGTGTCCTCCACCAACTCGAACCCGAGGTCGCCGACGTAGAAGTCGATCGCCTCGTCATACTCCCTGACCAGTAGCGCGACAAGTCCCAGATGTGCCATTCGGCCATTCTGCCGGCGGGCGCTCCGCACCTGGCCGGCGGCGTCCCGGCTGGTCGCCCGCGTCACGCCGCCGGTCGCTCAGGCGAACGCGATCGGGGTGGACCGGAAGAACCAGTCGATTGCCCGACCACGGTCATCCACGGCGTTCACATAGCCGATCGCCGCGTACCGGCGCCCTCCCTCGGGCATCGTGAACCTCTCCTGGAAGTCGACGCCCGTGCCCGAGACGACGCGCACCACGTGCCCGCCGGGAGGCACCTTCACCGGGAACAGGACGAAGTTGTGCTGGCTTCCGACCGTGAAGCGTTGATCGACGATCTCGGTGCCGTCGATGCTCACCGTGAGGACGACCGGGTCGTCCCTGAACGACTGGTTGCTCACCCAGAGGTGCAGATCCGCCAGGTGTTCCTCGACGAGACGGACGGTGGGCGCGGTGGGGCCGCTCGATGGGGGATTCGCCGATGCGCTCGCCGGCGGGGAATCCCGCACGTCGCTCGGCCCGGTGCATCCCGTCGCGGCAAGCAACGCGGTCACGCTGAGGACCGCGGCACGTCGTCTGTCCACCCCGCTACGACGCCGAACAGCGGGCGTCGGTTCCGTCTGGCGCGCCGGAACCGGGAGCGTCCACCGTCCGTCCCATCTTCGGGTGGAGAGGTGGTGAGCCGGATGCGCGCGGGCCGATCGGCACTGGCGGCAGCGCTGCTCGGCGTGGTGCTGAGCGGCTGCGGTGGCACGAACATCGGGCCGGGCGTCGAGAACGAGCCTGGCCCGGCCCAGATCGTCGAGACGTGGACCTCCTGCGCCAAGGCGGCGCCCCACGCCGGAGGCGTCCTGTCGCTGCCGAACACGCAGACGCCGACACCGGCCGAGCCCGAGCCGAGGATCGGGCGCATCGACCCCGCGTTCAGCCCGGTCGCCGCCGTGATCTGCGGGCGGCAGATCCGGCCGGGCCCCAACGGGGGTCAGGAGCAGGTCGCCACCGAGCGACGCGCCGAGGAGATCGCCGCGCTGCTCGCCGCGCTGCGCCTGCCCAACCAACGGGCGCGCGGCGAGAACATCTGCACCCTCGACATGGTCGTCCCGCCATGGCTGGCCCTGGTCGACGACCGGGGACGCTGGCTGCGCCCGTACCTGCCGACAACCTCCTGCGGCAGACCGCGCCCCGAGGTCCTCGCCGCGCTGGACGGGTCGCAGTGGACCACGGTGGACACCCGTACCGTCGGGCCGGTCGGATCCCCGGCGGCCGAGGCCGCCGGATGCGCGCAACGGTGGGCGGACATGGTGTGGGTGGAGACCACCAACGGACGCCCCGCGACGCCCGGGCCGGCCATACCGCCGGCCGCCGGGCCGATGCGCCTCTGCGTCTACCAGGTGCCCGCGTCCCAGCAGGGCGGCGGCAAACCGGCGGGTGATTTCGTGTACGGCGGGCCGCTCCCGGCCGAGCGCCAGGCGGGCGTGCTTCGGGCGTTGGCCAACCGCCGCGCGGTGGTCGACTGTGCCACCCCGGCATCCCGCTTCGCGGTGCTGCGCCCGCTGGACGGCGCCGGTCCCGAACGGTACGTGGAACTCGACGGCTGTCGACGTTTCCTGATCGTGCCAACGACCGGCGGGGCTCAGCTCGGCCAGGGCGACGACATTCTGGCCACCCTGCTGGGGCCCATCTGAGCCGGCTGACCGGCTTTCTGGTGGGTGGATGTCGGCCTCGGTCCACGCCGTGCTCAACGGGCCGCCATCCGCCTGTCATCTGGCTACCACTTAATGATCAACGACTGCAGGACAAATCGTGTCCCTTCGAGAGGAACCCTGCGCGTGATCCCAGTGGAAGACCCCAGACCGGCAGCCCGTCTGGCGCGGCGGCGGTTCCTGACCGTGACCGGTGCCGCCACGGCGCTCGCCTTCGCCACCAACCTGCCCGGTGGGTCGAGCGCGGCTGCCGCCACCGACAAGCTCCACGACGACCCGTTCACCCTCGGCATCGCCTCCGGCGACCCGCTGCCCGAAGCGGTGGTGATCTGGACCCGGTTGGCGCCGCGACCGTACGAGCCGTTGGGCGGCATGCCGTACCACGCCGTCGAGGTGGAGTGGCAGGTAGCCACCGACGAGCGGTTCCGGCGGATCGTCCGCTCCGGACGCGCGACCGCGCGACCCGAGTACAGCTACAGCGTGCACGTGGACGTGCGCGGCCTGCAGCCCAGCCGGCAGTATTGGTACCGCTTCAAGGTCGGCCGGTACCTCAGCCCGGTCGGTCGTACCCGCACCACCCCGGCACCCGGCCAGCGGGTCGACCACCTCACCTTCGCCGTCGCCTCCTGCCAGGCCTACACGGACGGCTACTACACGGCCCACCAGCACATCGCCGCCGAGGACGTCGACGCGGTGGTGTTCCTCGGTGACTACATCTACGAGTACGGCATCTCCGCCTCCGGCGGGCTGCGCAATCTCGCCGAGCCGGTGCCGAGCCAGTTCCGCACCGAGGCCGACACGCTCGACCGGTACCGCCTCCAGTACGCGCTCTACAAGTCCGACCCCGACCTGCGCGCGGCGCACCAGGCGGCACCGTGGATTCCCACCTGGGACGACCACGAGGTGCAGGACAACTACGCGGGCCTGATCTCCAGGACCAACGCCCCGGTCGAGGACTTCCTGGTCCGCAGGGCCAGCGCCTACCGGGCCTACTGGGAGCACATGCCGCTGCGCTCGCCGGCCCCGCAGGGACCCAACTACATGCTCTACCGCCGGTTCACCTTCGGGCGGCTGGCCGAGCTGAACGTGCTCGACACCCGTCAGTACCGCGCCGACCAGGCTTCGAGCGACGGCTGGAAGGTCGACTCCGAGGAGCGGCGGGACCCGGCCCGTGCCCTCGCCGGCGCCCAGCAGCAACGCTGGCTGCTGGACGGCGTCCGCACCTCCCACGCGACCTGGAACCTGCTCGCCAACCAGGTGATCATGAGCCGGATGGACCAGGACCCGACGGCCGGCGACCTGTACAACATGGATGCCTGGGACGGCTACGCCGCCGAGCAGAAGGTCACCCTCGACGGGCTCGCCATGCTGCGGGGACGCAACCCGGTCGTACTCACCGGCGATGTGCACGCCGCGTACGCGCTGGACATGAAGCGTGACTTCGCCGACCCGGCCTCGCAGACGTACGGCGTGGAACTCGTGGCGTCGTCGATCAGCAGCGGCGGCAACGGCAGCGAGATCTCCGCGACCGGGCAGAAGTTCCTCGACAGCAACCCGCACCTGAAGCTCGTCAACGAGCGGCGCGGCTACCTCAGGGTCCGGCTCACCGAGCGTGAGCTGCGAGCCGACTACCGGGCGGTGCCGTACGTCGACCGCAACGACGCGCCCGTCAAGACCATCAGCTCGTTCACCGTCGAGGCCGGCAATCCCGGCCTGCACGCGGCATGAGGGGTAAAGCCATGACACGTACTCTCTGGCGCCGGCTCGTCGGCCTGTCCCGCGGCCGAAAGGCCGCTGTCGCCGGTGCCGTCATCGCCCTGGTGGCGATCGGCGGCACGGCCCCCGCGGTCGCCGGCCGACCCGCCCCGACCCGGTTGAGCCTCGCCTCCGACGTCAGCCTGGTGCAGGTCAACCCGATTCCCTGCGCGAACCAGGGTTTCCAGCTCCAGTTCGGCAACACCGGGCGCTCGGACGTCTACGCCGACGCGTTCCTTGAGGTGAAGGCGCCGCTGACGCTGTCCAGGAACCTGGTCTCCAGCTACCTGCCCGCCGGCTACACGCTCAAGGTGCCGATCACGGTGACCGCGCCCCGGGGCACCGCCCCCGGCAAATACACGATCACCGTCCGGTCCGGTGAGCGTCGGCTGTCGGTGCCGGTGGAGGTCGCGCCCGGACCGGTCGACACCACCGGCAACCTCGCCAGGTACGTGCCGGTGACGGCATCCTCGGAGAACCTGCCCACCTACCCGGCGTGTGGTGCGGTGGACGGCGACCGCGACTCGAACCACTGGGCAACCACGACCGGCTGGAACGACGCGAACAAGGGTTCCTTCCCCGACTGGCTCCAGGTGACGTTCGACCAGCCCGAGAAGATCGGCCGGGTCGACGTCTACACGCTCGACTCCACCAAGTACCCGGCCGCCAGGTACGGCCTGCGCGACTGGGACGTCCAGGTGCGGGTCGGCGAGGACTGGCAGACCGTCGCCCAGGTACGCGGCAACGTCGCCGGCCTGGTCAGCTCGACCTTCACGCCGGTCACCGCGACCGCGTTCCGGGTCGTCACGCTGGCCAGCAACGAGACCGCCGGCTACTCGCGGGTGGTGGAACTCGAGGCGTACGCCTCCTGACGGAGGTCATCGCTATACACCGCGTCCGGGCCGAGATCATCTCTCGGTCCGGACGCGGTGCCTTGTCGGCTGCTGCCGGTGTCACCACGTGTCAGGGCGGCCGAAGTCGCGGGCCGGCCGGTACCCGCCGAGCACCACCAGGCCGTCCGACTCGGCGTAACCGTTGCCCCACCCCTTGAGGAACGCCTCGACGACGCATGGTTCGACCACCATCTCCAGCACGTCGCTTCCCTGGCGGCGTGCCCGGTAGTCGCCCGCGACGAGATCCCCGGACCGGGCTTCGTAACCGTTCGTGACGAGTTGCGCCCGAACCGTCAACCAGCGACCCGACCCGTCACCCACGACGAGTGAGCCATCGATGAAGGGACGACGCTCCGAATCGCCGAGCGTGACCGAGCATTCGAGCAGCCGCCCGCCGGGCGGCAGAGACTCCAGGCGGAACGGCACGACGCAGCGCTGGGCATCGTCGAACCGGACCCGGCCCGCCACGCCAATCGCGTCGTCGCGGGTGGCCGCGTACGAGTCCAGTTGGGCCCAGAGGCCGTCAGCGGGTTGCCAGCGGACGAACCACAGTTTCTGGTCCCCGGACGGATCGAACCAGGCTGCCCCCGGGCGGCCTCCGACCAGCACCGCGGTCGGTGGCTGCGGTCGTCCCGCGGAGGACAAGGTCTGTTGCAGCCCGTCCAGCGATGCCTCGCTGCGCGCCAACGCGAAACGGGCCTGGCCGGTCGGGCCCCGAAACTCGACGCTCTCGATGCCGCGCCCGGCGCGCCACGTCGCCGAGTCGGCACCGCTGACCAACGCGTCGGCCGAGAAGTGCACCACGCCAGGATCGGCACCGACATCCTCGGGGCGTGCGATGGCGCCGGGCTGCCCCGACGCTTCCGGCAGCCGGAACGCCGCGGCTGGCACGACCGCGTCATCGGGGGTCCGTCCGGGCGGGACCGCCAAGACCGCCACGGTGAGGGCGGCGCACGCTGCTGCCATGCCCCCCGCGATCAGACCGCGGCGACGCCGTCGAAGCCGGCGACCGTGATCACGGGCGTGTGCCACGATCGGTGCCGGGTCGACGTCACCACCCGCGCGCTGCTTGAGTGTTGCGGCGAGCTGCTGATCGAGGTCGCTGAACATCAGTACTCTCCTGCCCGTGCGGGGGTCGGTGCTTCCTGCCGCTTGCGCAGCGCCGCCAGGGCACGCCTCGCGTGTGTGCGAACTGTGCCGGACGAACAGCCGAGGATCTCGGCGATCATCGTGTCGTCAAGATCCTCGTAGTAGCGAAGAACGATCACCGTGCGCTGACGCGCCGGCAGATCGCAGACGAGCCGCCACAGCGCATCGCGCTCGGCGACCACGCTGGCCTCGTCCTCGGCGCCTGCCCAATCGATCACCGCCGCGACGGAGATCTCCCGGCTGCTGCGCCGACGCCACCACGAGTTGTGGGCATTGACGAGCATCCGACGGACGTACGCGTCCGGCCGATCCGTCCGGGAAATACGCCCCCAGCGGGCGTACGCCCTGGCCAGAACATCCTGAACCAGGTCCTCGGCTCGGTGCTCGTCATCGGTCAGCAGTCGGGCGAGCCGCACCAGCGCCGAAGTGCGAGCGAACGCGTACTCCTCGAACGTCACGCCCTAATTAACGTCGTAGGTCGGCCAACCTGTAGACACCCGGCGGGCTTTTCTCGCTGAGCCTGACGAGGTGTGGTCGTCTGCGGATGCGCCGGAAGCGACTACCCCAGCGCCTCGGCGGGCGGCGGAGTCCTCTTCTAGTTGTCGGGGGGAAGGACACCGCTCGCCGTGTATCGCTCGCCGTCGTCGCCCTGAAGGTCGGCCCGCAGGTCCTCGGCGAAGCTGCCAAACTCCCGGTAGGCGTCGCCGCCGAAATGCCCCTTGACGTCGATGGCGCCTTCGAACCAGGTCATCGAGACAACGCTTCCATCGGCGCAGGTGTACACGTAGAAGGGGTGGCGATCCTCGCCCCACCAGATCCATCCGCCCACCGTGAGCGCCGGAGTGTTCTCCGCGTAGGAAAACCATTCGTCCAGAGCGATCGGGTGCTCTTCGCTGTCGTAGTACTCCGCGGCTCGGGTGATGTGCAGCTCGTACCCCACGCTTCCTCCACGCCGTCAGCTCGCGTTTCGGGCGGAGCGTAGCGTCACCTGTCTCCGTGAGCCCTCTCCGGCGCGGCTACCGTGCTGCGCCGAGCCGGGGTACCGGGTGGCGGCCGCGCCACGACTCCGCCCCGCTGCGCAGTCGATTCCAGCTTCGCCGCAGCCACCACGCGTACGCCAGCGCCAGCACCGGGCCGCCACCCAGAAAGAGGATTGGGGACAGCAAACCCGGTTCGTCACCCGCCACGTAGGCACTTCCGATCGGGTCGGCCCGATCGTAGATCACGTCGATCTCCTCCCCGACGCTCGGCGCGTCCCAGATCGAGTGGCCGACCCAGGTGGTGACCTCCGCACCGCTTCGAGTGGTGAAGTGGACCGACACCAACGACTGCCGGCCGTGCTGTTCGAGCACCGCCCCGGTCGCCCGTTCGCCGCGCTCCACCATGTCGTTGCGGTGATTCAAGTTGCCGAAGCCGCAGGCCACGAGGACACCTGCCATCAGTACGCCGGCGGCGAGGCCAAAGGCGGGGTGTCGGAGCCAGTAGCCGGGACGCCATCGACTGCGAAGTTTCCGCCCCACCGGGTCAACTGGCTGCCCGGTGCTCCAAGGTGCCGTCGCTCGCGAGCGACGTCGGTAGCGCTTGACCACGGCACCTCCCGTAGGCAGGTTGTTCTCGCCCACGGTAGTTGGCTGTGCGAAGCCCTATCGATCTCACGTATGCCCCGCCGCCGCCACCCGTGAGGTCGTTATTGCTGCTGGACGATCTGGATCGGATTGCCGTCCGGATCGGCCGTCCAGGCGATCAGCAGGCGATCGAGCCATCGGTGTGGTGCGGCCAGGGCGGGAGCGCCGTTCGCCGTGAGTTCGGCGTACGCGCCGGCGGTGTCGTCGGTCCAGAGGATCACCGCGGCCCGCTGGCCCTGAGGTACGGGGTCGAGCCCGTGATCATCGCGGGTGGAGGCCACCGAGGCGATGCCGATCTTGTAGCCGTCGAGCACGAGATCGATGTGGATCGGCTCGCCCTCGACCGGCACCCGGAAGGTCTCGGTGAAGCCGAGACCGACGTAGAACTCGGCGGCGCGGGAGACGTCCTCGCTGAACAGGATCACCTGAGGACTGCGGAACATCGACACCGCCCGACGCTATCAGCGCACTGACTCCACGTGAGGCGCGCCGGTGGTGAGTAACGAAGAACGGCATGGCAAGGCCCGATCCGACCTGATGCGCCCCCGCTACCCTCGCACGATGACCGCGACGCTCAGTGACAACGCCCGGGTACTCGTAGACGGCCCGAACCCTGCGGTGCTCGCCACCGTCAACCCGGATGGTGGTCCGCAGACCTCGGTGGTGTGGGTCATTCGGGACGGCGACGACGTGCTGATCTCGACGGAGTCCGGCCGACGCAAGGAGAAGAACCTGCGGCGCGAACCGCGGGCGAGCCTGACCGTAGTCGACCGGAACGACGCCGGGCAGTACATCGAGGTACGCGGCCGGGTCAGCGTGACCGAGGACATCGGCCGGACGGTGGCGGCTCAGCTGGCCGAGAAGTACGAGGGCCCGGGCGCGGGCGAGGAGTACCGGCAGTTGCCAGCGGACGTCGTACGGGTGGTGGTTCGGTTGACTCCCGACCGGGTTCTCGGTAGCGCAGCCCGCTGACCTGCGGTGAGATGGGTGCGCCCGGCAGGATTCGAACCTGCGGCCTTGGGATTAGAAGTCCCCTGCTCTATCCGCTGAGCTACGGGCGCGTGTGGCGTGCATGTTGCGCCCAGAGGGTACCGCCGTCCTGCTGCCCGGCGGCGAAAAGGGTGCCCGCGTCCACGTTGCCGAGCAGGGTCTCACGGCGACCGCGCGCCGAGCATCTGGGTTCCCACGGACCGCCCCGGCCACGGACCGTACCTTTGGCTGGTGCTGCTGGATCCCGACGCCGAGAACGATGTCGCCTACGAGCTGTGCCAGATCGTCGGTCGTGCCATCCTGCCGTACCGGTCGTCGGTCGACGATGAGCAGGTTCACGGCACCGCGTTCTTCTTTCAGGGCGGGGACGACCCGGTGGGGGAGTCGCTGCTGACGGCGGCCAACCTGGTCGGCGCGGCGGGTGGTGAGCTGGGCTTGCGGGCGAGCGTCACCGAACCGGCCGGGGTCGCGCCGGCTGCCGTCTCCGCGACCGAGATCGTGCCCGGCTGGGCCCGCTTCCCGGGCGACGGGGTCGCGGTGCTGCCGACCGCAGGCCTGCACCGGTATGCCGGCGACGGCGGCTGGCGGTGGCGCGTCCAGCCGGTGCCCGCGGGGATCGCCGCCGGGCCCGAGGTGGTCGCCCGCCTCGGCGCCGACGCCGATTCAGCTTTCGTGCTGGCCCATGGGGTACGCGAAGACGGGTCGCGCCCGCTGGAGGTGGCGATCGAGCGGGTGGTCCGTGACGGGGACGACGTGCGGATCACGACGGAACTGCCGCCGGGGTACGTCGGCGCGCCGGTCTTCGTCGTCCAGGCTGACACCGCCGGGGAGGTGTCGCTGTACTGCCTGGGCCTGGTGCTACCCGGCGTCGGCGGTCATCCGGTGGCGACTTTCGACCGGATCCGTGCCGTCCTTCCGGCAACGCCTGGCGACGTCTGAGCCCCTACCCGCTCACCGGTCAGCCGCCGGGCGTCGCCGCACCTGCCGCGTCGACGGTAGCCGCGTCGGCCGGGGCGGTGGGACCGGCGGCGAGGAACGCTTCGGCCCAGCGACCGACCTCGTCGAAGACCTTCCGTCGTACGGCGGGGCCGGAGAGCACGAGGTCGTGCATCCCACCGTCGAAGCGGGCCAGGGTGACGTGGCGGCCGAGGCGAGGCGCGTACCGGACCATGTGCTCGACGTCCAGCACGGCGTCGGCCAGAGTCGCGTTGTCGTGCCATTTGGTGCCCCGGTAGGAGCGGGTCGAGCAGGCCAGCAGCACCGGCACCTGGATGTCCAGACCAGCGCGTAGCCGGCGTTGACCGGTGCGGATCGCGTTCAGCCAGCCGGCCCGGACCGGGAACCCGGCCAGCGGCTTCCACGCCAGGTCATAGGTCCACTCGCCGCGGTGGTCGGTGTGGATGCTCTCGCCGTACACCGTGCCCAGCCCGAACGGCAGGATGCGGTGCGGCGCCCTGCGGCCCAGCCGGGACGCGGCGGCCGCGAGGGGTCGGCGCACCGCCCAGGGGGCGTTGAGGTCGAAGAACGGGCTGTTGAGCACCAGGCCGTCGATGGTGCCGGTGTCGCGGCGGGCGTCCGCCCAGAGCGAGAGGATCAGGCCGCCGGTGGAGTGGCCCATCGCCAGCAGGGTGTCGTGTCCGTCGTCGGAGCGGATGATCTCGGCAGCGGCGTCCAGCTCGGGGAAGTAGTCGCTGATGTCGCGGCAGAAGTTCGGCGTCTGGCCGGGGAGCAGGCTGCGACCGTATTTGCGCAGGTCGAGTGCGTAGAAGTCCCAGCCACGCTCGACGTAGAAGTCGGCCAGGTGGGTCTGGAAGAAGTAGTCGACGAAGCCGTGCACGTAGAGAACGGCCCGCCCGGTGGGGCGCTCGGCCCGACGCCGGACCAGGGTCGCGACGACAGGCCCTTCGTCATCGGTGCCCAGGTCGATCGTCTGCCGCTCGTACGGCGGTCCCAACACGTCCGGTTCCACGAACGCGACGCTACGCCGCCAACCTACCCAACGGTAGCCCCTGCTCTGACCCACCCCGTCCGTCCCGCGATCTTGCACTTGCTGTCGCGGCATAACGGGCGATAGCCGCGTTTCGCGGTCCGAAAGTGCAAGATCGCGGGGACGGGGCGTGGGTTATGCCGTTTCTGCGTCTGCCCGGGTGGGGTCGGCGGCGGGGAGGGGGTCCTCGCCGTTGGTTGGGTTTTGCTCGTTTTGGGGCTGTGGGAGGTCGCGCAGGTGCTTGTTGTGGCGCGGCTCCTGGCGGGTCTTGGCGTCGTTGAGTCGGCGACGCAGGTCGTCGCGGACGTCGTTGAGCGCGGCGTGCAGGTCCTCCTCCGCAGAGGTCGTGACGATCTTCTGCCGGCCGGCGATCCAGCACTCCAGGGTGACCTTCTGGCCCCGGGCCTCCCGGTCCTTGACCGACACCTCTAGCTCGGTGGCGTCGGCGTGGAAGCTGGCCAACCGGGCGTCGAGGGTGACGAACTGCTCGGCGATCCAGTTGCGGTCGCCCTGCGAGAACCCGGCGCCCACCCGCAGGCACTCAGCGACGGTGGCCGGGTTCGCCACGGCGCTCATCGCCGCGCCCCGGAAGCGTTCGCGGAGCCGATTCTGGTGATCATCATGGCGCTGACCTCTCGTCGACGTGGAGCTGTCGGTGGTGCGTAGATCAAGTGCATACCCAGATTGGTTGGCCCCGGAAACCGCCGACGCCCAGCCGGGTGGTTCGCCGTACCACATCAGGGCGTGATCAGGGCGTTGTCCACAGGTGGGTTCGTCGTCCACAGGTCGGGGGTGGGGCGCTGGCGGTGGTCGCGCTCAACGCACAGGCTCGGTGTCGAGTCGACTCGCGCTGGCAGGCCCCGATCCCCCTGGAGGGACGATGTTCGACACCTACGTAACAATTGTCGGCAATGTGCTGACAACGCCCGAGTGGCGGCGTACCACCCAGAGCAACACCCTGGTGGCCAACTTCAAGGTCGCCTCGACCGCCCGCCGGCTCGACCGGGACAGCGGCCGGTGGGTCGACGGCAACTCGCTCCGCGTCCGCGTCAACTGCTG
This sequence comes from Micromonospora parathelypteridis, assembly GCF_014201145.1. Classification (NCBI taxonomy): domain Bacteria; kingdom Bacillati; phylum Actinomycetota; class Actinomycetes; order Micromonosporales; family Micromonosporaceae; genus Micromonospora; species Micromonospora parathelypteridis. The sequence continues at coordinate 1,935,152 of NZ_JACHDP010000001.1, read as the reverse complement.
GCGAAAGCTCGCCGAAGGCGTGGCGGCCTCGGTGATGGTCGGCGATCCGGTGGTGGTGTGCGGCCGGCTCTACACCCGCGACTGGACCGACGACGCCGGCAACCACCGCACGCTCTACGAGCTGGAGGCGGTCGCCGTCGGTCACGACCTGTCCCGGGGCCGGGCCCGGTTCCTGCGCAACCGGCCGACCATGACGACCAGCGCCGTGGAGGACGCGGAAGCCGAGAGTCGGGTGCACGGCGAGCCCACCGAGCCGGTGCCGGCCGGGCACGCGCCCGTACTCCCCGACGACCGCCCGCTGGACGACGACTTCGAGCTGCCCGACTACGCGGCGCTGCGAACGAGCCCGTTCGTCGACGGCCCGTTCGTCGACGGCCCGGGAGACGGCGATGGCACCCCGAACGGCGGGTTGATCGGGCCGGGCAACCTCCCGCCGGGCCTCGACGACGAGCTGGCCATTCCAACCGAGCAAGCCGACGAGCTGGCCCTTCCAACTGCGGAAGACCTCGACGACAACACCGACGCGGACCTGGACGACGAGTTGGGGCCCGTGCCGGACGAGGGTCGGCCGGAGCCTGTGCCGTCCGGTCGGGGGCGGCGGGGCCGGGGCCGGGTTCCACAACCGGCGTGACCGTTCGGTTCGACCATCGCAGGTCGGGCGGTGACCGAGCTGCCTGAGGTCCCGCGCATGTCGCGGGTGCTTCGGCGGCACGACACCACACGGCACGACGGGGGTGGGGTGGCGACGCGACCAGCGTCGTCACCCCAGGTGACGGCGGAGACCCGGCTGGAGAAGGCGGGCGGCGGTCGCGGCCGTCCCCGAGGCGTTGATCGCTGGAACACCGTGGGCCGGGCTGGTTCACGGGGTGCTCGTCTAGGCTGGCCGGCCGGAGGTGGTGCGGGTGCGACGGACAGCGCCGGTGGCGAATGCGGTGGGGCTGCTTGCCGGGTACGCGCTGGACAGGCTGCTCGGAGATCCACGCCGGTTGCACCCGGTGGCCGGCTTCGGGCAGGCCGCGAGTGCGCTGGAGCGCCGCCTCTACCGGCCGGACCGGACGGCGGGCGCGGCATTCACCGCGCTGGCCGTGGGCGGGCCGGTGCTGCTCGGGGCGGTCGCCGCGACGGCTACCCGGCACCGGCCGGTGACCCGGGCGGCGCTGGTCGCCGTCGGCACGTGGACCGTGCTCGGCGGCCGGACACTGCGCCACGAAGCCACCGTCATGGGGCGGACGCTGCGTGACGGTGACCTGCCTGCCGCCCGGCGTCGCCTCGGCCACCTCTGCGGACGGGACCCCTCGACGCTGGGCGAGTCGGAGCTGGCCCGCGCCACCGTCGAGTCGGTCGCGGAGAACACTTCCGACGCCGTCGTGGCCCCGCTGGTCTGGGGCGCGGTCGCCGGCCTACCCGGGCTGCTGGGCTACCGCGCCGCGAACACCCTCGACGCGATGGTCGGGCACCGGTCGACGCGCTACGCGCGGTTCGGCACCCCGGCCGCGCGCCTGGACGACGTCCTCAACCTGGTGCCGTCCCGGCTGACCGGGCTGCTCACCATCGCCGTGGCACCGGTCGCCAACGGGGATCGGCAGCGGGCCTGGCAGGTGTGGCGGCGTGACCGCAATGACCACCCGAGCCCCAACGCCGGCCAGTGCGAGGCGGCGATGGCCGGTGCGCTCGGCGTCCGCCTCGGTGGCCGCAACGTCTACTTCGGGCGCTCCGAGGTGCGGCCGTTCCTCGGCGACGGCCCCCGCCCGGAGGCGCGCCACCTGAAGCGGGCCGCCCGGATCTCCGGCGCGGTCGGGCTGGCCGCGGTTGGCCTGGCCGCCGCGTACCCGGTGACCCTCGGCCGCCTGGTCGGAGCCGTGAGCCGCCGCTGTCTCGGTGCCGTCGCGGGCCCGAGTGGGCTGGTCAGGACGGGCAGAGCTGTCGGAGCGGGGCGGGGGAGCAGGCGATGAGCGGCGGGCTGCTGGTCGCGGGCACAACCTCCGACGCCGGCAAGAGCGTGCTCACCGCCGGCATCTGCCGCTGGCTGCACCGCCAAGGTGTGAAGGTGGCGCCGTACAAGGCGCAGAACATGTCGAACAACTCGGCGGTTGTCGTCGGGTCGGACGGGCGCGGCGGCGAGATCGGGCGGGCCCAGGCCATGCAGGCCGCGGCCTGTGGGCTCGCACCCGACCTACGATTCAACCCGGTGCTGCTCAAGCCGGGCAGCGACCTGGCCAGTCAGGTGGTGCTTCTCGGCGAGGCGGTCGACACGATCACCGCCGGCACCTTTCGGCACCTGCGTCCCCGACTCGCTGAGACCGCGTACGCGGCGCTCGCCGAACTGCGCGACACGTACGACGTGGTGATCTGTGAGGGTGCCGGCAGCCCTGCGGAAATCAACCTGCGGGCCGGCGACTACGTCAACATGGGGCTGGCCCGGCACGCCAACCTGCCCACCATCGTGGTCGGTGACATCGACCGGGGTGGTGTCTTCGCCTCGATGTTCGGCACCGTGGCCCTGCTGGACCCGGCCGACCAGGCGCTGATCGCCGGCTTCGTGATCAACAAGTTCCGCGGCGATCTCGGGCTGCTCCAGCCGGGGCTGGACATGCTGCGTCACGTCACCGGTCGCCCCACGTACGGAGTGCTGCCCTGGGCACTGGACCTGTGGCTCGACGCGGAGGATTCACTCGCCTACGGCCGCGTGCTCGGCCGGCCCGCGTCCCCGTACGGCACCGAGTGGTTGGACGTGGCCGTCGTCCGCCTACCCCGGATCAGCAACGCCACCGACGTCGAGGCGCTGGCCACCGAGCCGGGCGTCCGCGTACGCCTCACCATCGAACCGGCCGAGCTGGCCGCCGCCGACCTGGTCGTCCTGCCCGGCTCCAAGTCCACCGTCGCCGACCTCGCCTGGCTACGCGAAACCGGTCTCGCCGACGCGGTGGCCGCACACGTTGCGGCCGGCAAACCGTTGCTCGGCCTCTGCGGCGGCTTCCAGATGCTCGGCCGCGCCATCCACGACACGGTGGAGAGTCGACGGGGCAGCGTGCCAGGGCTTGGCCTGCTGCCCATCGAAATCACCTTCGATCCCCGCAAGACCGTCCGGCAGTCGGTGGGCACCGCCCACGGCGACCTTCCGGTGCGCGGCTACGAGATCCACCACGGGTACGTCTCGCAGGCCGACCCCACCCTGACCCCGCTACTGACCAGCGACGACGGTGCCGGCGAGGGAGCCGTGCTCGGCGCGGTGCACGGCACGCACTGGCACGGGGCATTCGAGTCCGACGAGTTCCGCCGGTGGTTCCTCACCGAAGCGGCTCGCCTGGCCGGCCGTACCGGTTTCCGGGTCGCACCGGCAACCAGCTTCGCCGCCGCCCGGGAACGCTCGCTCGACCTGCTCGGCGACCTCGTCGAGGAACACCTGGACACCGACGCCCTCTGGCGGCTCATCGAAACCGGCCCACCGCCCGGCCTCCCGTTCATCCCACCCGGCCCTCCACCGTCCCAGTAGCCCCACCGCGCCGGGCGGCCGGGCGGTGGGGATTCAGGCGCGGGTGATCGGCCTGGGCGGTGGGGAATTACGGGCGGATGTCGGCGGGGCGGTCGGTGGTGGGGAGTCCAGCGGCCAGCCAGGCATCGACGCCGCCGATCATGTCGGTGGCCCGACGCAGCCCGAGGGTCTGCAGGCTGGCGGCCGCCAAGCTGGAGCTGTAGCCCTGCCGGCACACCAGCACGATCTCCCGGTCGTAGCCGGTGGCCTCCGGGATCCGCCACGCGCTGGCCGGATCGAGCCGCCACTCCAGCACGGTCCGGTCGATGACGACCGCCCCCGGCAGGTCGCCCTGTTCGCGGCGCTGCGGTTCGGTACGGGTGTCGACCAGCAGCGCGCCGCCGCGGACCGCCTCGACGGTCTGCTGCGGAGTTAGTCGGTGCAGCCCGGCGCGGGCCTGTTCGAGCAGGGCGTCGATACCGGGGCTCATCACGTCTCGGAGCACCACCCGATCATGCCGATTCGGTAGCACCCCGGGCGGCGAACGGGCCGCGCGTCACCCGTCGCCGCCCCAATTCCCCCGGACGTGACGATGCCTGGTCAGGGTGGTCAGCCGGACGGGTCAATCCGGCCCACACTGGTCGCTGATCCACGTGATCCACTCCGCTTCGCCGATGTGGCGGTGTCCGGCCATCGGGATACCGCCACATCGGGGATCTGGAGTCGATCACCCTGACCTGTGGTGGCGGCGGCATACTTCAGCCATGTGCCACGCGAGGCTGCGCTGACCCCCGACCCCGGCTGGCGGGCAGTAAGCCGCGAGGCCGGGGAGGCTGCGCTGACCCCCGACCCTGGCCGGCCGGCAGTAAGCCGCGAGGCCGGGGACGGCGGAGGCGTCGAGGGGCGGTCGGGCGGGCTTCCCGTGGCGGTCGTCGAGGCGTACGCCGAATTGGCTCGTCGGGTGCTCGCGGGCCCGGCGCGGTTGGGGCGGACCCGGCTGGTGGCGGTCGACGGGCCGAGCGGCGCGGGTAAGAGCCGGTTCGCCGCGCGTCTCGCGGATGCCCTGGCGGTGCGGTCGGGTGGCCGGCCGCCGGTGGTGCACACCGACGACCTGCTCGACGGTTGGGACGATCAGGTCACCTTCTGGCCCCGGCTCGACGAGTGGGTGCTTGCCCCGTTGCGGGAAGGGAAGCCCGGTGCCTACCGGCGTTACAGCTGGGTGCGGCAACGCTTCCTGTCCCGGCCGGTCCCGGTGCCGGTGGCGCCGGTGCTGGTGTTGGAGGGGGTCAGCGCCGCCCGTGCCGTCGTCCGGCCGGAGCTGACCCTGGCCGTGTTCGTCACCGCGCCCGCGTCGTTGCGGCTGGCCCGTGCGGTGGCGCGGGACGGGCCGGAGATCCTGCCCGAGTTGCGTCGCTGGCACGCCGGCGAGCGGGCGCATTTCGCCGCCGACGACACCGCGTCCCGCGCGGACCTGCTGGTGGACGGGGCGCCGACACTGCCGCACGACACGGACCGGTACTACGTGCGCATCCGCTGAGTGGGGCATGGACGTCCGTCACCGGCTACGGCACGATGCGAGAAGCACGTGCGAGAAGGCCGAAGCGAGATGGCCCAGGCCGCAGCGAACGGGGGACTCATCATGTCGGCAACGGACACGCCCGCGCGACGCCGGATCACCCTCACCGGCATCAGTTCGCGGGCCTGGGAGCATCCGGCCGACCGGGGTGCCCTGGTCGCGTTGCGGGAGCTGCGCGGGTTCGACGACGTGGTGCGGGCGTTCTTCGGCATGTGGAACGAGCGCGGCTTCCGACTGTCCGTGCTGGCTTCCGGCATCCGGGTGGACCATCGGCAGTATCCGGCGGTGTGGCAGCGCTACACCGAGGCAGCGGCGGTGCTGGACGTGGCCGAGCTGCCCGAGCTGTACGTGACCCAGTCGCCCTGGCTGGGTGCCGAGGCGGTCGGTCTGGACCGGCCGTTCATCGTGCTGAACTCGGCCTGCGTGCAGCACCTCGACGAGGACGAGCTGCGCTGCCTGCTCGGCCACGAGCTGGGGCACGTGGGCAGCGGGCACGCGGTCTACAAGACCATGCTCATGATCCTCACCCGGTGGGCGGCCAATTTGAGCTGGTTGCCGGTCGGCGCGATCGCCCTGCGGGCCATCATCGCGGCGATGCTGGAGTGGTGGCGCAAGGCGGAGCTCTCCGCCGACCGGGCCGGTCTGCTCGCCGGTCAGGACCCCGCCGCCGCGCTGCGGCTGCTGATGAAGCTCGCCGGCGGCGGCGACCTGTCCCAGATCGACACCACCGCGTTCCTGGAGCAGGCCGCCGAGTACGCCGGTGGTGGGGACCTGCGCGACAGCCTCCACAAGATCCGGATGACCGCGTGGAGCACCCACCCGGTGCCGGTGGCGCGGGCGGCCCAACTGCGCCAGTGGATCGACTCCGGCGCGTACGGGCGGGTGCTGGCCGGGGACTATCCGCGCCGCGACGACGACAGCTCGACCAGCGTCTCGGAGGAGATCAAGGCGGCTGCCGAGTCGTACCGGGAGGAGTTCAGCCGGTCCACTGACCCGCTGGTCGGCTTGCTGCGCCGGCTCGGCGACGGCGCGAGCGACGTCGGCGAGTGGGTGGGCGGCACCGCCGGTCGGGCCCGTTCCTGGATGGATGCCGCCACCGAGGCCGCCGGTCGCGCGCACCGTGCCGGCCGGGCCGCGCCTGGTGCGACCGCGGGCGCGGGCACCGCGGGAGGCGGTGACGGTACGGGCTCCGCCAGCACGCCCCGGTAAGGCCGGCATACGATGCCGGTCATGACCTCACCGATCATGTCCGAGTCCGAGGTGCGGGCCGCCGTCGAGCGGGAGATGCCCGGCGTACGCGCCGACCTGGAGCGCCTCGTCCGTATCCCCGGCATCGCCTTCGAGGGCTTCGACCACTCGCACGTGGAACGCTCCGCCGAGGCGGTCGCCGAGCTGCTGCGCGGCTGTGGCCTCGACGTCGACATCGTGCGTTCCGGCGGGCAGCCGGCGGTGATCGGCCGTCGGGCAGCCCCGCCCGGTGCGCCCACCGTGCTGCTCTACGCCCACCACGACGTCCAGCCGGTCGGCGACCGGTCGCTCTGGGAGTCCGACCCGTTCGAGCCGGTGGAGCGCGACGGCCGGCTCTACGCCCGGGGCGCCGCCGACGACAAGGCCGGCATCATGGCGCACGTCGCGGCGCTGCGCGCGTACGGCGACGCGCTGCCGGTCGGCGTGGTCCTCTTCATCGAGGGCGAGGAGGAGTACGGCTCCGATTCGCTGGAGCAACTGCTGGTCGACCACCGCGACGAGATCGCCTCCGACGTCATCGTGATCGCCGACTCCGGCAACTGGGACATCGGCGTACCGGCGCTGACCACCTCGCTGCGGGGCATCGTCAACTGCTTCGTCGAGGTCCGCACCCTGGACCACGCGGTGCACAGCGGCATGTTCGGCGGTGCCGTGCCGGATGCGCTCACCGCGCTGGTCCGGCTGCTGGCGACGCTGCACGACGATGCCGGTGACGTGGCCGTGGACGGGCTGGTCGGCCGGGAGGGCGCCACTGTCGACTACCCGGAGGACCGGGTCCGGGCCGAGTCCGGGCTGGCCGAGGGCGTGCAGTTCATCGGCACCGGCCGGATCACCGACCGGCTCTGGACGAAGCCCGCGCTGGCGGTCCTCGGCATCGACGCCCCGGCCACCGGTGAGGCGCCGAACGCCCTGGTCCCGGCCGCGAAGGCAAAGCTCAGCATCCGTCTCGCCCCGGGCGACGACCCCAAGCGGGCGTACGCGGCGGTGCGCGCGCACCTGGAGCAGCACGCGCCGTGGGGCGCCCAGGTGACGGTCAGTTTCGAGCACGATGGCGACCCGTGCGTGATCGACGCGTCCGGGCCGATGTTCGATGCCGCCCGTTCGGCCTTCCGTACCGCGTGGGACGGCACGGACCCGGTCGACATCGGTGTCGGCGGCTCGATTCCGTTCATCGCTACCTTCCAGGAGATGTTCCCGAAGGCGGCGATCCTGGTGACCGGGGTGGAGGACCCGCACGCCCGGGCGCACGGCCCGAACGAGAGTCTGCACCTGGGAGAGTTCGCCCGCGTCTGCCTCGCCGAGGCGCTGCTGCTGCGCAATGTGGCGGCAGCGGGCAGTTAGGTGTCGGAACGGCAACTTTGGGTCTGATCTGGGAGTTTACGGCGTGTCGGACGGCCGGCTGTTATAGCCTTTCGAACATGAGTACGAACGAGGTGATGGCCCGGTTGGGGGCCGCTGTCAGCGCACTGGGAGACGTCGACGTCTCCGCGTGGTCCGAGGACACGCTCAACGAACAACTTGGTGAGCTCTCCGCTGCCCTGGTCGCCCTCGACTCGGTGCTCTCCCGGGTCGCGGGCGAGGTCCGCGCCCGGGGGCTGCGCATCGAGGAGCCCGTCTCCGCCTGACCCGTCGTCCGCGTGAGCGGGCGGCACCCACCGACACCGCCCGGGCACGGCAATGCCCGGGCGGTGTCGGAGGTGACTGGCAGGATGAGCGACGTGCGTTTCCTCGACCTGGCGGCCACCTCCGCCGCCGTCACCGCCACCAGTGGCCGACGGGCCAAGGTGGAGCTGCTCGCTGATGCGCTGCGCCGACTCGACCCGGGCGAGGTCGAGCCCGGCGCCGGCTATCTCGCCGGTGAGCTGCGCCAACGGCAGACCGGGGTCGGCTACGCCAGCCTTCGTGACCTGCCGCCACCGGCCGCCGAGCCCACGTTGACCGTGGCCGCCGTCGACGCGGCCATCGAGCAGATCTCCGCAGTGCGTGGCACGGGCTCGCAGGGTCGGCGTCGGGCGTTGCTCGGCGCCCTCTACGCGGCGGCGACGGCCGACGAGCAGCGCCTGCTCACCGCCCTGTTCGGCGGTGAGTTGCGTCAGGGTGCCCAGGCCGGGCTCCTCGCCGACGCGGTGGCCCGGGCGGCCGAGGTGCCGGTGGCGGTGGTCCGCCGGGCCCTGCTGCTCTCCGGTGACCTGCGGACCGTGGCGGTGGCCGCGTTGGCCGGTGGGGCCGCCGAGTTGGCCGGGTTCGGCCTGCAGATCGGCCGGCCGCTGGCGCCGATGCTCGCGCAGAGCGCCCCCTCAGTCGACGAGGCCCTCGCCGCGACCGGCGTGCCGGCGGTGGTCGACGTGAAGCTCGACGGCATCCGCATCCAGGTGCACCGCTCCGGCACCGACATCGCCGTCTTCACCCGCAGCCTCGACGAGATCACCGCCCGGGTGCCCGAGGTGGTCGCCGCGGTCCGTGCCCTGCCGGGCCGGGAGTTGGTGCTCGACGGCGAGGCGATCGGCCTGGACGCGACGGGCCGGCCGCTGCCGTTCCAGCAGACCTCGAGCCGGGCCGCCCGACGCACCACCCCCAGCACCACCGGGCGCACACCTGTCGCCCCGGCGGTGCTCGCCGCGGCGGCCAGCACCGGCGCGACCGTGCTCACTCCGTACTTCTTCGACCTGCTGCACCTCGACGGCCAGGACCTGATCGACCTGCCCGGCCGGGAGCGGTGGGCCGCCCTGGGCGGTGCGGTGGACTCGTCGCTGCTGGTCGGGCGGATGGAGGTCGACGGCCCGGAGCAGGCCGCCGCCGCGTTCGCCGCCGCGCTCGACGCCGGGCAGGAGGGCGTGGTGGTCAAGGCACCGGACGCCCCCTACGACGCCGGCCGGCGCGGTGCCGCCTGGGTCAAGGTCAAACCCCGGCACACCCTCGACCTGGTCGTGCTCGCCGTCGAGTGGGGCAGTGGCCGACGGAAGGGCTGGTTGTCCAACCTGCACCTGGGTGCGCGCGACCCGCACACCGGCGACTTCGTCATGCTCGGCAAGACGTTCAAGGGCCTCACCGACGAGTTGCTGCGCTGGCAGACCGAACGATTCCTCGACCTCGCCGTGGAGCGCGGCGACTGGGTGGTCCGGGTTCGCCCCGAACAGGTGGTGGAGATCGCCTTCGACGGGGTGCAGACCAGCTCGCGCTATCCCGGGGGGATGGCGCTGCGTTTCGCCCGGGTGGTGCGGTATCGCGACGACAAGTCCGCCGCCGAGGCGGACACGATCGACGCCGTCCGTGCCATCCACGCCGGCCGCGTCACCGGCTGACGGCGACGCCAGCCCCGGTCACCGGCCGGACAACGACCGGGCGTAGTTGACCTGGTTGTTGATGTGCTGCACCTGGCCCTGGTCACTGACCGGGATCCGGGCCACGTACTGCTGATAGCCGTGGGTGACCGTCACCTGCACGGTGCCGTGGTGCCGGGTCTCCTTGACCAGCAGGAAGAGCAGGCTGAAGAAGGCCAGGCAGAAGAAGCCGACGATCGCGCAGACCAGGGCCCAGGTCGCCACCTTCTCCTCGCGTTGCCAGTAGTCGGCCACATGCCAGGTGGCCCCGGCCAACGGCAGCACCCCGGCGGGCGTGCGGATGACCGGCGGGCTCACCGTGATCTCGGCGATCTGCACCGCGACCACCTCCGGCCCGGCGAAACCGGGCGATGCCGGGTGCGCCGACACCGGGGACGGCGGGTACGGCCCGAGTGCCGGCCACGCCCCGCCGGGCGGCGGTGAATGCGGCCCGGGCGGGCCGGAGAACGGCGGCGCGGGTGGTGCCGAGAACGGTGGTGCCGGTGGTGCCGAGAACGGTGGTGCCGGTGGTGCCGAGAACGGTGCCGGTGGCCGTGGGGTCGGTGGCGTAGTGGCCTGCGGCGGCAGGGTCGGGAACGGCGTCGTCGGCGGCAGCGGCGCGGAGGACGACTGGGCGGTCCACGGGTCGATCGGCGGTTGCGGCTGGGTCACCGGCTCCGGCAGCGGGGCGGTTGGATCCGAACTCACCGAGACCTCCAACGCGAGATCGACACGCGGCGGAGACTACCGGCTGCCCTGTCGTCCCGCATGCCCCCGAGTGTCCGATTGGGACCCGGGCCGGCGCCTCGGTCAGGCGGACGCGCTCGGCGTCGGCTCGGCCGCCCGGTCCAGTGGAGCCGGGTTGACGCCGATACCGGCGGCGCGACGGGCCTCTCGGCGGGCCACCCAGCCGTAGCCGAACAGGGACATCACCGCGAAGAGCCACCACTGCACGACGTAGCCGAAGTTCTGCCAGTTGTTGGCGTGCCCGACCGGTACCGCCTTGAACAACGGGTCGGCCGACGGGGTCTGCTCGTCCAGCAGGATGTAGGCGCCGTAGACCGGGTAGGGCAGCTCGCCGGCGAGCCGCGACACCCCGATTCGCCGGATCTCCAGCCGCCCCTCGCGCCGCGCCACCGCGCCGGCGCCGCTCTCGGTCTCGTGCACCCGACCGACCACCGTCACGTCGCCGGTGGGCGCTGCCGGCACGGCAGGCTGGGCGGTCGCCCCACCCGCTGCCGGCGGGATCCAGCCGCGGTCCACCAGCAGCGCTGTGCCGTCGGGAAGCACCAGCGGGGTGAGCACCTCGAAGCCGACCCGGCTGTCCACCGTCCGGCCACGGACCAGCACGGTGTTCGTCGGGTCGTACCGGCCGGTGACGGTGACCCGGGTCCAGACCTTGTCCTCGGCGGGGGCCGGGCCCGTCGTCCCCGCGCCACCGGTGGGAGCGCGCAGCGCGTCGGCCAGCGGCGCCGGGGGCATCCGCTGGCCCGCGTCGATCCGTTCGTTGACCTCGGTACGCCCCCGGTAGCGGTCCAGCTGCCAGTTGCCGAGGAACACCATGACGGCGGCGGCAACCAGGGTCAGCGCGAGGGCGCCCAGCCAACGTGGGCTCAGCAGGAACCGGTACACGGCACCGAGGCTACCCGTATGACCGGCGCCACTGACCTGGACCGGGCCGGGACCGCGCCAGAACCGCGCCACCGGCCGCGCCGCCGGCCCCGGTTGGCGGTGCTCGCGTCTCCAGCCGGACAGGTATCGTCACGCCGACGGATCGGCCCCGGTCGTCCCCGTCGCGTACCCGCCGCCGCTCGCGAGGAGTCGATGATGACCGTCGTGCCGCGCCTGGTGCTCAGCGCGCCGTCCTCCGGGCACGGGAAGAACGCGCTGGCGATCGGGCTGCTCGCCGCCCTGGCCGAGCGGGGGGTCGACGTCGCCGGGTTCAAGCTCGGGCCGGACCACGTCGACGCCGCGTACCTCGGCCTCGCCTCCGGTCGGCCCGGTCGGGCGATCGATCCCCGGCTGGTCGGCGTCGACCGGCTCGCCCCGCTGGTGGCGCACGGCGCCGCCGGTGCCGGGCTCGCCGTGGTGCAGGGCAGCATGGGCCTGTACGACTCGGTCGGCGGCCGCCCCGAGCAGGAGTCCACGGCGGCCGCCGCCGCCGCGCTGCGCAGCCCGGTGGTGCTCGTCGTCGACGTGGCTGCGATGGGTCAGTCGGTGGCGGCCCTGGTGCACGGTTTCCGCTCGTACGACGAGCAGTTGTGGCTCGGTGGGGTGATCCTCAACCGGGTGGCGTCCTCCCGGCACGAGGCCATGCTGCGCGAGGCGTTGGACGACGTGGGTGTGCCGGTCTACGGCGCGCTGCGTCGCCACGACCTGCCGGCGGTGCTGCCGTCACGGCGGCACGGTGTGGCGCCGGTGGTCGACGGGTCCGCCGACGCCGTCCGAGCGGTACGTCGGCTGGGCGAGGCCGTCGCCGCCACGGTCGACCTGGAACGGCTGCTCGGGCTGGCCCGCTCGGCCCCACCGCTGCCAGCCCCGGCCTGGTCTCCCGAGGAGGCCCTCGGCGCGTTCATCGTCCCGGCGGACCGGCCGCTGGTGGCACTGGCCGGTGGACCGGGTGGCAGCTTCAGCCACCCGGAGACCGCCGAGTTGCTGCGGGCGGCCGGCGCCGAGGTCGTCACCGTCGATCCACTGCGTGACGAGGCGCTGCCGGTCGGCACCCGCGCGCTGGTCGTCGGGGGCGCGCTGCCCGAGGCGTACGCCGAGCAGTTGTCTGCCAATCGGCGGCTGTGCATCGCGGTGGCCGAGTTGGCGCGGACCGGGCGTCCTGTGATCGCCGAGGGTGCGGGGCTGCTCTGGCTGGCCCGGGAGCTGGATGGGCTGCCGATGTGCGGTGTCCTGGACGCGGTCGGTGTCAGCCGGGACGGCCTGGTGGCCGGCTACCGGGAGGCGACCGCTCAGACCGACAGTGTGGTCGCCGCCCAGGGCACGGTGCTGGTCGGCCACAAGGCGCACCGTGCGGTGCTCACCCCCCGAGCCGGTCAGCGCCCGGCGTGGAGCTGGGATGGTGGCGCGCCGGAGGGCTTCGTCTGGCGCAACGTGCACGCCTCGCAGCTCACCCTGTACTGGGCCGGTCATCCGGCCACGGCGGCCCGGTTGGTCGCCGCGGCGGCGGCCGAGGTGGTGCCCGCAGAGCCCGGCGAGGTGTCGGTGTGATCGGCCCGGCGCTGCGTCACCGTCTCCGGGTCAGCCGACGATCGCGTCCGACGGCGGGGTGAACTGGCGGGTCGGTTGGCCCTTCAGGCCGTCGCGGAGGGTCTCCGCCACCGCCTTGATGGGGATCTGGGACTGCCCGTCACCGACTGCGTTGAACGGGTTGTCCGGGTCGGAGATGAAGCTCGCCGCGGCCAACTCCGGGGTGTAGCCGACGAACCAGGCGGACCGGGTGCTGTCGGTGGTACCGGTCTTGCCGGCGACCGGGCGCCCGACCGTGCCCCGCACGCTGTCGGCGGTGGACCAGCCGCCGCAGCCGCCGCGCGCCGGGGTGTCCCCGGTCGGGCAGCGGGCGGCGTCGGTGGCAGCCCGAGCGGCGTCCGCACTGACCACCTGCCGGCAGCGCGGCTTGGCCACCTCACGTTGGATGCCACCGGGGGTGGCGTACGTGGCCGGTGTGCCGTCCCGGTTCATGATCGCCTGCACCGGGATCGCCTCGCAGTAGCGGCCGTCGGCCGCGATGGCGGCGTAGGCGTTCGCCATCTCCAGTGGGGTGGCGTCCGAGACGCCCAGGGTGAACGCGCCCCACTTCTTCGCCTTGTCCGGGGACGCGTGATCCCGGTCGACGTCGGTGCGCCAGCGCAGCCCGAGTTGCTCGGCCAATCGGACCGCTCGGTCCGCGCCGACCTTCTCCTCCAGCCACACGAAGTACGTGTTGACCGACTTGCCGAAGCCGGACCACATGGTCTGCTGGCCGGTCATCGCGCCGCTCGCGTTGGAGGGCGCCCAGCCGTCGTAGACGGCTGACCGGTAGCGGTACGGGGCGTTGAACGAGGTGGAGAGTGTCATCCCCGAGTCGAGCGCGGCCAGCATCGGGAACATCTTGAACGTCGACCCGGCCTGGTAGCCCGCCAGGTCACCGCCGCCGAGCAGCGGCGCCACCGTGTTCGGGTAGTTGGCCTTCACCTTCGGCCCGGCCTCGGGATTGGAGCTCTGCGGGTTTTCGGCCAGGTCCAGCGAGTACGTCCGGTTCACCGCCATCGCCTTCACCCGGCCGGTGCCCGGCTCGGAGACCACGATCCCGTTGGCGAACGGGCTGCCGGTGGCCTCCTTGGTGCCGACGTTCTTCTCCGCCGCCTCCTGGATCTTCGGCTCGAGGCTGAGCACGATCCGGTAGCCGCCCCGGCGCAGCTTGTCCATCCGTTCCAGCCGGTTCTCCCCGAACGCGGGCTGCGCACTCCACCAGTTCTTCAGGTAGTCGCAGGCGAAGCCCCAGCTGTTGTACTTGTCCGCCACCGCGGCGCAGTCGTGCGGCGGGGTGGTCAGCTTCAGTCGGATCGGCTCGGCCTTGGCGGCGGCTGCCGAGTCGGGGGAGAGGTAGCCGAGCTGGCCCATCCGGTCCAGCACGTAGTTGCGCCGCCCGGTGGCCTCCTTCTGGTCGGAGTCGGCCGGGTCGTACTCCGATGGGGACTTGACGAGCCCGGCGAGGGTGGCCGCCTCGACCGGGGTGAGGTCCTTCGGGGTCTTGGAGAAGAAGATCTCGCTGGCCGCGTAGATGCCGTACGCCCGGTGCCCGAAGTACGCCGAGTTCAGGTAGCGCTCCAGGATCTGCTCCTTGCTCATCTCCTTCTCCAGGTCCAGCGCCATCCGCATTTCCTTGACCTTGCGCAGGCTGGTCTGCTGGGTGGCTTCCTGGACCTCCTTGGGCGTGCTCGCGCTGTCCCGCAGGGCCATCCGGACGTACTGCATGGTCAGGGTCGACGCGCCCTGGGAGACCCCGCTGGACCGTGCGTTGGCCACGAAGGCGCGGGCCACGCCCTTCGGGTCGACGCCATGGTGCTGGTAGAAGCGGGAGTCCTCGGCGGCGACGATCGCCTGCTGGATGTTCGGCGACATGTCCGACAACTTGGTGTACTGCCGGTATTCCTCGTAGAACATGGTCAGCACGGTCTTGCCGTCCGGGGCGTAGACGTAGGAGGTCTCGGCGGGCAGGGCGGTGGTCAGCAGCTTGGTCTTCTGTTCCACCGCGTGTGCGGTGGCCTTCGCGCCGAGCCCGGTGAGGGCGACCAGCGGGTACGCGGCGGCGGCGATCACGATTCCAGCGATCAGTCCGGCGCGGAGAAGAGGGACGAGTCGACCAGCGGCAGCAAGGGGTCGGTTGCTCACGGTTAAAAGTTATGACATTTCCGATTCGTACATGAGAAGAACTCTTAAACCGCCGGGTGGTGACGCGGCTTACGCCGAGATCGACTGTCCGACCGGCCACCTTCCCGGCAGGATCGCGGACATGCCTGATCAGCCGAGCACGCTCGCCCTGCCCATCGGGGCCGAGCCAGACCTCGCGCACCACGGCGACGTGGAGGCGACCGCCGGCCTGATCGACCTCGCCGTCAACGTCCGTCGGGCGCGGCCGCCCGCCTGGCTGGCCGACCCGATCGCCGCGACCCTGACCGACCTGGCCCGCTATCCGGACGCGGCGCCGGCCCGGGCGGCGGTCGCCGCCCGACACCGCCGTCACCCGAACGAGGTGCTGCTCACCGCCGGCGCCGCCGAGGGTTTCGTGCTGATCGCCCAGGCGCTCCGCGGCATTCGCCGTCCGGTGGTGGTGCACCCCCAGTTCACCGAGCCGGAGGCGGCACTGCGGGCCGCCGGGCACCCGGTCGAGCGGGTGCTGCTGGACCCCGCCGACGACTTCCGGCTCGACCCGTCCCGGGTGCCCGCCGACGCCGACCTGGTGATGATCGGCAACCCGACCAACCCGACCTCGGTGCTGCACCCGGCGCAGACGGTGGCCGCGCTGGCCCGCCCCGGCCGGGTGCTGGTGGTCGACGAGGCGTTCGCCGACACCACCATCGCCCCCGGGCACCCCGGCGAACCGGAGTCGCTGGCCGAGCGGCGCGACCTACCCGGTCTGCTCGTGCTGCGCAGCCTCACCAAGACGTGGGGCCTGGCCGGCCTACGGATCGGCTATCTGCTCGGCGCTGCGGAGCTGCTGACCCGGCTGGCCGCCGTCCAGCCGCTCTGGGCCGTCTCCACACCCGCGCTGGCCGCCGCGTCGGCCTGCGCCACCGACGTCGCGGTCCAGGCCGAACGCGCGATCGCCGTCGACCTCGCCGCCGACCGCGACCACCTGGTCGCCCGCCTCGCCGACCTGCCCGGTGTACGCGTCGTCGGTCGTCCCGCCAGCGCGTTCGTCCTGCTGCACCTGCCGGGCGCGACCCCGATCCGGGCCGCCCTGCGGGAGCGGGGCTGGGCGGTGCGCCGAGGCGACACGTTCCCCGGCCTCGGCCCGGACTGGCTGCGGGTGGCGGTGCGCGATCGAATCACCACCGACGCTTTCATCGAGGTGCTGCGCGAGACCATGGAGGCATGATGCTGGAAACCACGATCGCGGCGATCCGCCCGGCCGACGAGACGGCCATGGCCGCCGCCCGTGAGCTGCACGGCCGGCTGACCAAGCCGGCGGGCTCGCTGGGCGCGCTGGAGGAGCTTTCGGTACGCCTCGCCGGCCTCGCCGGGGCCTGCCCGCCACCGCTGCCCGAGCCGGCCGCAGTGGCGATCTTCGCGGGCGACCACGGAGTGCACGCCCAGGGAGTCAGCCCTTGGCCGCAGGAGGTCACCGGGCAGATGATCGGCAACTTCCTGGCCGGCGGGGCGGTGGTCAACGCGTTCGCCCGGCAGGCCGGCGCCTCGGTCACCGTCGTCGACGTCGGTGTGGCCATCCCGCTGCCCGCGCAGCCCACCGCCGAGGCAGCCATCCTGGACCCGTCCGTGCCCCGACTGGTCGTCGCGTCCGTACGCCGGGGCACCCGCGACCTCGCGGTGACCGCCGCACTCACCCGGGACGAGGCGCTGGCGGCGGTGCAGACGGGCATCCGGATCGCCGACGAGCTGATCGACGCCGGAGCCGGCATCCTGCTCAGCGGGGACATGGGCATCGGCAACACCACCCCGGCCGCCGCGCTGATCGCCGCGTTCACCGGCGCCGACGCACTCGACGCCACCGGTCGGGGCACCGGGGTCGACGACCCGACGTACGCGCACAAGGTCGCCGTGGTGCGGGCCGCGCTGGCCCGGCACGCACCTGACCCGGCCGACCCGCTCGGCGTTCTGGCCGCCGTCGGTGGCCTGGAGCACGCCGCGCTCGCCGGGCTGATCCTGGGTGCCGCGGCCCGCCGCACACCGGTGCTGCTGGATGGCGTCATCGCGGTCTCGGCCGCGCTCGCCGCCGCCGCGTTCGCCCCGGACGCGGTGGGCGCCATGGTCGCCGGGCACCGTTCGGCCGAGCCGGGCGCGACGGCGGCACTGCGCCACCTCGGCCTCGACCCGCTGATCGACCTGGGGCTGCGCCTCGGCGAGGGGACCGGCGCGCTGCTGGCGTTGCCCGTGGTCACCGGCGCGGTCCGGGTGCTGCACGAGGTGGCCACCTTCGACTCCGCCGGGGTGGCCGAGAAGTGACCACGCGCAGCGAGCGAGCCGTCCGGCTCGGGGATGCGGCGTGAGCGCCAATCCGTACCCTCTCGGGCTGCGGCTCGACGGGCGGCGGGTGGTCGTGGTGGGCGGTGGCGCGGTCGCCACCCGCCGGGTGCCCGCGCTGCTGGACGCCGGCGCGGACGTCCTGCTGGTGGCACCGGAACTGACCCCGGCGCTGCGCGCCCGTGCCGACGCCGACCGGCTGCGCTGGGTGCCACGCCGGTTCACCCCCGAGGACCTGGACGGGGCGTGGCTGGTCCAGGTCGCGATCGACGACCCCGAGGCGGCGGAGTCGGTCAGCGTCGCCGCCGCCGAGCGGCGGATCTTCTGCGTCCGGGCCGACGATCGGACGGCCGCCACCGCCTGGACCCCGGCGGTGACCCGCCACGGCCCGGTCACCGTGGCGGTGCTCGGCGGCGGTGACCCCCGTCGGGCGATGACCGTCCGCGACGCGATCCGCGACCTGCTCGCCGTCCGCCTGGCACCGGATGGGATCGCTGGCCGGCCCGACGCTTCGACCGGGACGATCGGTGGGCGGCAGACCGGGCGGGTGGCGCTGGTGGGGGCGGGGCCGGGTGATCCTGAGCTGATCACCGTGCGGGGCTGGCGCCTGCTCACCGAGGCCGACGTGGTGGTCGCCGACCGGCTGGTGCCCGGCCTGCTCCTCGACGAGCTGCGCCCGGACGTCGAGCTGGTGGACGCCTCGAAGATCCCCTACGGACCGTCCCGGGGACAGGAGGAGATCAACCGGATCCTGGTCGACCGTGCCCTGGCTGGCGCTTTCGTGGTGCGGCTCAAGGGGGGTGACCCGTACGTCTTCGGCCGGGGTGGCGAGGAGTTGCTGGCCTGCGCCGAAGCCGGCGTGCCGGTGACCGTGGTCCCCGGGGTGACCAGCTCGATCGCGGCCCCCGCCGCAGCCGGGATCCCGGTCACCCATCGGGGGGTCGCGCACGAGTTCACCGTGGTTTCCGGGCACGCGGCGCCCGACTCGCCGGCGTCGCTGGTGCGCTGGGAAGCTCTCGCCGGTCTGCGCGGCACCCTGGTGATCCTGATGGGGCTGAAGAACCTCAGCGCCATCACCGAGACCCTGATCGCGCACGGTCGGTCACCGCAGACGCCGGCCGCCGTCGTCCAGGAGGGCACGACCGGCACCCAGCGAGCGTTGCGGTCCACCCTGGGCGCGGTGGCCGCCGACGCGCTCGCCGCCGACATCCGCCCACCCGCCGTCGTCGTGGTGGGCGACGTGGTGGGCGCACTCGACGGGTGAGGGCGTGGCTGCGGATCGCCGATGTGCTGTCGATCAGCGCCGGACAAACGGGGCCGGAGCGTGTGCGCTCCGGCCCCGTCTTCGTGCGAGTTGTCGACTACTGCTTGAGCATGTTGTCCAGCAGCAGGGCGCAGCGGATCAGACCGAGGTGGCTGTACGCCTGCGGGTGGTTGCCCAGGCCGCGCTCGGCGAGCGGGTCGTACTGCTCGGGGAGCAGCCCGGTCGGGCCGGCGGTGAGCACCATCTGCGCGAACAGCTCCTCGGCATCGGTGCGACGACCGGTGCGCAGGTACGCCTCGATCAGCCACGCCGTGCAGATGTGGAAACCGCCCTCGCGGCCGGGCAGGCCGTCGTCCCAGTGGTAGCGGTAGACGACCGGGCCACTGCGCAGGTCCGCCTCGATCCGCAGGACGGTGGACAGGAAGCGCGGGTCGTCACCCGGGAGCAGGCCGGAGAGCCCGATCCAGAGCGACGAGGCGTCCATGTCCTCGTCCCCGTACGCGACGCTGTACGCCTCGACGTCGGCGTGCCAGCCGTGCTCCAGCACGTTGGCGCCGATCCGGTCGCGCAGGTCCTTCCACTCGGGCCGGTCCTCGCCGCCGTGCTCACGCATCACGTGCAGCGCGCGGTCGACGGTCATCCAGCACATCACCTTGGAGAAGACGTGGTGCCGAGGTGGCAGCCGGGCCTCCCAGATGCCGTGGTCGGGCTCGTGCCAACGACGGCGGACCGCCTCGACCATGTTCTCCAGGACCCGCCACTCGTCGTCGCGGACCGAGCCCCGAGCGTCGGCGACGGCCGCGATCAGGTCGGCGATGGGGCCGAAGACGTCCAGCTGCAGCTGGTGGTTGGCGAGGTTGCCGACCCGGACGGGCCGGGAGCCGGCGTACCCGGGCAGCGTGTCGATGACCGCTTCGGCACCCAGCTCGTAGCCGTCGATGGTGTAAAGCGGGTGCAGTCGCTCCGGGTGGCCGCCGGTGCGCTCGATGCAACCGTCCACCCAGCGCAGCAGTGCCTCGGCCTCCTCGACGGAGCCCAGGTCGACGAGAGCGCGCGCGGTCAGCGCGGCGTCGCGCAGCCAGCAGTAGCGGTAGTCCCAGTTGCGGACGCCGCCCAACTCCTCGGGGAGTGAGGTGGTTGCCGCGGCCAGGATCGAGCCGGTGGCCTCGTGGCAGAGCCCGCGCAGGGTGAGTGCGCTGCGGGCCACCAGGTCCCGGGCGGTGGACGGCAGCCGCAGCGAGGCCACCCAGTCCTTCCACGGCTGCTCGGCGGCGGCCTGCCGTTCGTGGATCGGCACCCGGTGGTGCTCCAGGCTGTGGGTGGCGAAGCGCAGCTCCAGCACGACCTGCCCACCGGCGGCGGAGAGGTCGACGACCGCCTTGGCGGTCTCGTACCCGCCGTCGTTGACGACCTCCCACTGCACGCCGGGGGAGTAGAGCGCGACCGGCTCGTTGGAGCCGAGCACCAGCAGGCCGTCGCCGAGCGGCTGCAACTGCACGGCCACCTGGCCGAACTCGGGCCTCGGCGCGAACTCCACCCGGGCCTTGCCGCTGCCGGTGAGCACCCGGACGAGGGTCGAGTCGCCGGTGACGACCGCCGGGGCGTCCGGGACGGTCTCCCGGGCCGGCTTGTCCAACCAGTCGGTGACGGTGAGCCCGGACCAACGGGTCTCCACGGTCATCGTGCCGGAGCGGTAGCGCTGACCAAGCGGGATGCCACCGCGTTCCGGGGCGACGCTGAAGTGACCGGCCGGGCTGCCACCGACCAGGTCGGCGAAGATCGCCGCCGAGTCCGGTTTGGGGTGGCAGAGCCAGCTCACCTTGGCCTCGGGAGTGAGCAGAGCGACCGTACGACCATTGGCGAGCATGGAGTGCCGCTCGATCGGCACCGCCCGCTCGCCGAACAGCCAGTGCCGTCGGGTCTCCAGCAGCAGCGCCAGCGCGCGCGCCGCCTCCAGGGGGTCGGCCACCCGGTAGCCGGCCTGGGTGTCCCCAGGGCCGATCTTGATGCCGAGGTCGGGACCGTGCAGGTGGCCGAACGCGTTCTCGTCGGTGATGTCGTCGCCGATGAAGAGCACCGCGCTGGAGGCGAGCTGGGTCCGCAGTTGGTCGAGCGCGGTGCCCTTGTGGGTGGCCACGACGGAAAGCTCGATGACCTCCTTGCCCTGGGTCACCGTGACGCCGTCGAAGGTGGCCGGGCCGTTGCGGACCGCTTCGATGGCCGCGGCGGCGACCTGCGGGTCGACCCCGCGGGTGTGCACCGCGACGCTGGCCGGCTTGCGTTCCAGCCGGATGCCCGGGTGCTCGGCGGCGATCTCGCGCAGCGCGTCCCGGACCCGGGTGCGGACCGCGACCAGCTCGGGGGAGAGCCGCTCGACGAAGCCGATGTCGAACTCGGAGCCGTGGCTGCCGACGAGGTGCACCTCGCTGGGCAGCCGGGAGAGGGCGGCCAGGTCGCGCAGAGCCCGGCCGGAGACGACCGCCACGGTGGTCTGCGGCAGCGCGGCGAGCGCGCGGACCGCGGCCACCGACTCGGGCAGCGGGACGGCCGTGCTCGGGTCCTCCACGATCGGCGCCAACGTGCCGTCGTAGTCACAGGCGATCAGGAGCTGGGGGACCCGGGCGATCCGGCCGATGGCGGCGCGCAGCTCCGGGTCCATCACCCCGGTGGCCATTGCCGCTCCATCGTTGACGGTCGTGTTCACTCGGCCTCCGCCTCGGAAACTCCAAGCTCCGAGAGGAAAGACTTGGCCCAGTGGCCCACGTCGTGGGTACGCAGGTGACGTTGCATTGTCCGCATCCGGCGGCGTGCCTCGGTTTTCTCCACGTGCACTGCCCGGAGTAGGGCGTCCTTGACCGCGTCCGGGTCGTGCGGGTTACACAAAAATGCCTGGCGAAGCTCGGTGGCGGCACCGGCGAACTCACTGAGCACCAGCGCGCCACCCTGGTCGGCACGTGATGCTACGTATTCCTTCGCCACCAGGTTCATTCCGTCTCGCAGCGGGGTCACCATCATCACGTCGGCAGCAACGTACATCGCCGCCAGCTCACTGCGACTGTACGACTGATGCAGGTAATGCACCGCCGGCACGCCGACCCTGCCGAACTCGCCGTTGATCCGGCCGACCTCGCGCTCGACCTTGACCCGAAGTGCCTGGTAGTGCTCGACGCGCTCGCGGCTGGGAGTGGCCACCTGCACCATGACGGCGTCGGGGACTGTCAACTTTCCGTCAGCCAGCAGCTCGCGGAAGGCCTTGAGTCGCAACTCGATGCCCTTGGTGTAATCCAGCCGGTCCACGCCCAGAATTATCGTCTTCGGGTCGCCGAGTTCGGCGCGGATCTGCTTGGCCCGGGCCTGGATCGCCGGGTCGGCGGCCATCCGCTCCATCTCCTGGGTGTCGATCGAGATGGGGAAGGCGCCCGCCTTCACCTGCCGACCGTCGACCTGGATCATCTGCCCCTCGTAGCGCAGCCCGAGCAGGTGCCGGGCCAGCCGGACGAAGTTCTGCGCGGCCAGCCGCTGCTGGA